>NZYO01000014.1 GCA_002702235.1 Gammaproteobacteria bacterium | reverse complement strand
GTCGTCAATTTTATAATTCTCAACTTTTTTAATCACCTTGCAAGCAAAACAAAATCTTAACCACATATCTCTATTTGCAGATGAGTATTCATGATAAATCCCAACTAAATAAAGAGCTTCAACTAGATAACCAGTTTCTTCCAAGGTCTCTCTTATGCAAGCTTCTTGAAGGGATTCGTTTTCTTCTAGATGTCCAGCTGGCTGATTTATAACTAATTTTTTTTTTACATACTCTTCAACAAAAAGAAATTTATCTTCTTTCTGTACAATTGATGCTACAGTAATGTGCTGAACCCATGACATGCAATAATTTATCTATCTCTGAAAGTTATCCTACCCTTGGTTAGATCATAGGGTGTTAATGCGACAGTCACTTTATCGCCAGTAAGAATTCTAATATAGTTTTTTCTCATTTTACCTGATATGTGTGCAGTTACGATGTGACCATTTTCTAGCTCTACTCTAAACATTGTATTTGGAAGTGTATCTATAACCTTGCCTTCCATTTCTATATGATCTTCTTTTGACATAAAATAAGTCTTGTAAAATGTATAAATTAAATATATATAGTTAAATTATCAATTTATTATAGTTTCAAATATGGTCAATGTAAAATGAGCTTAGGTATATTATTTCCGGGACAAGGCTCTCAAAAAGTAGGAATGCTTGAAGAGTTTATTTCAAAATATCCCATCGTCAGTCAGACATTTGAGGAAGCATCTGATATTTTATCAACAAACCTCCTTAAAATAATTAAAAAAGGGCCCGTTGAAAAAATTAATGATACAGAAAATACACAGCCTATAATGTTCTGCGCTGGTTACTCTATTTGGAAAATATGGAAAGAGGAGGGGGGAGAAAACCCAATTTTTTTTGCTGGTCATAGTTTTGGAGAATACACAGCGCTTTTGGCTGCATCTGTTTTTACATTTAAAGATGGAATTAAGCTTGTAAGTGAAAGAGCTAAGTTAATGAAAAAAGCGCCGCATGGAAAAATGTTTGCAATTATTGGACTAAGTGTTGACGATATTAGCAAGATAGTAGAACCTTATAATGATGTGAGTATTGCTAATATTAATGCACCAACCCAAATAGTTATTTCTGGAGCTGAAGAAAGTTCTAAAAAAATATCGGAGGCGGCTACAAAAGCAGGGGCAAAAAAAGTTTTAGAGTTACCTGTAAGTATTGCAGCTCATTCAATTCTGATGAAAGAATCAGCAGTAGACTTTGATAAATTTCTTCAAGGATTTAAATTTAAAGAACCTCAAATACCAGTTGTAAATAATGTAGATGTAATGTGCGAGAAAAGCGAGGGCAATATTAAAGATTCATTAGTTAGGCAACTATACTCATCTGTTCAATGGGTTAATACCATTGAGTACATGGAGCAGCAGGGTGTAAATACTCTTATTGAACTTGGTCCAGGAAATATATTAAATTCGCTAAATAAAAGAATTGATAATTCAATTCAGTCGTTCAATATTTCAGATTCTAAAGGTTTAGATAGAGTTTTTGAGGAAATAAACTGATGGATAAAAAGATAGCTTTAATTACAGGCGCCTCAAGAGGAATTGGACAAAATATTTTAAAAACACTTTCCAAAGAATATATTGTTATTGGAACAGGCACTAGTAAAGATAGCGTAAGCAAGATTAATCAATTAATTTTGGACTTAAAGGCTGATGGCAAAGGTCTAATTTTAAACAATGACCCTAATACTCTAGAGGATTTATTTAACGAAATTTTATCTTTGTACAATAAAGGACCTGACATTTTAATAAATAATGCTGGGATTACCTCAGATACTCTTTTTATAAAAATGTCAGAAGATAAGTGGCAGAGTGTAATTGAAACTAATTTAAATCTGACTTTTAAGGTAACTCAAACTTTCATTAAGCAAATGATAAAAAGTAAATATGGTAAGATCGTTTTTATAACGTCTGTCGTCGGGCACACTGGAAACCCTGGTCAAACTAATTATGTTGCAAGTAAGTCTGCTATCATAGGCTTTTCCAAATCACTTGCAATCGAAGTAGCATCGAGAAATATTAATGTAAATTGTATTTCACCAGGATTTATAAGTACAGATATGACAGATAATTTAAATGATAATCAAAAAGACGCTATTTTAACTAAAGTGCCTATGAAAAAGCTTGGAAAGCCAGATGACATTTCAAATGCTGTACTATTCTTAGTATCCGATAAATCTTCTTACATTACAGGTGAAACAATACATGTTAATGGCGGTCTATTTATGCCTTAAATCACTACTGGATAATCTTATCTATATTTAATAGAATATGTAAAATTTCATAACGATTCTACGAGGAAAAATAATGGCTACAAATGAAGAAAGAGTTAAAAAAGTAATAATGGAACAACTTGGCGTAAACGAAGACCAGGTAACTGATAATGCATCATTTGTTGATGATCTTGGGGCTGATTCACTTGATACGGTAGAATTGGTTATGGCTCTTGAAGAAGAATTTGATTGCGAAATACCTGATGAAGAAGCTGAAAAAATTACAACCGTAAAACAAGCCAACGATTACGTAAATTCAAATTCGAAGTAAAACATATCTTTTAATTATCATTTTATATGGCTCAAGGACAAAGAAAAGTAGTTGTAACTGGACTAGGAATTGTTTCCCCAGTTGGATCAACTGTTAAAAGCGCTTGGGAAAATATCACTAATGGCTTTTCTGGAATTAAGAGAATCGAGGCGTTTGATGCTTCAAATTTTTCTGTGCAAATTTCTGGACCTGTTTTAGATTTCAATGTGGATGATTTTATTGATTCTAAGGAGCAAAAGAAAATGGATAAATTTATTCATTATGGCCTTGCTGCTGGAATAATGGCAATTGAAGATTCTGGTATTGAGATAAATGAAAATAATTCAAACCTAGTTGGCGTTTCTATTGGATCTGGCATTGGCGGATTGCCATATATTGAAAAAAATTACGAAGTATTTATGAAAAACGGGCCAAGACGTATTTCACCTTTTTTTGTACCAAGCAGTATAATTAATATGGTATCAGGAAACTTATCAATAAAATATGGTATTAAAGGTCCTAACTTATCACTCGTATCTGCTTGTGCAACAGGAACTCATAGCATAGGTGAAGCTGCTAGATTAATTAAGCATGGTTATGTTGATTGTATGATTGCTGGTGGAGCCGAAATGGCAACATCTCCATTAGGTATTGGCGGATTTGCCTCAGCTAAAGCACTTTGCGCTTCGCATAATGATAATCCAGAAATGGCAAGCAAACCTTGGGATATTGAAAGGGATGGTTTTGTATTGGGAGACGGAGCTGGCGTCGTAGTTATCGAAGAGGAAGAACATGCTAAGAAGAGAGGAGCAAATATATATTGTGAGATTGCAGGATATGGAATAAATAGCGATGCTTATCATATGACACAACCTGCCGCTGGAGGCTTAGGTGCAGCTGAATGTATGAATTATGCAAAAAAGGACGCAAACATTAATTCTGAAGATGTTGATTATGTTAATGCGCACGGCACATCAACTCCCGCTGGAGATAAAGCTGAGACAGATGCAATAAAGAAATCATTCGCTGAACATGCATATAAAGTCGCAATAAGTTCTACTAAGTCAATGACAGGCCATTTACTTGGAGCAGCAGGAGGTGTTGAGGCAATTTTTACAATACTTGCGCTTAAATATAATATTATCCCCCCTACAATTAACTTAAATAATCCAGATCCGGAATGTGATTTAGACTATGTTCCAAAGACAGCTAGAGAAAAAGTGATTAATTACGCTTTATCAAATTCTTTTGGATTTGGCGGAACTAATGGAACTCTAGTTTTTAAAAAATCTTAATGCCCCTTGTTAATGGAAAAAGAAAAAACCAAATATCTATTTATGACAGAGGGTTTATGTATGGCGACAGTGTTTTTGAAACAATTCTAGTAAAAGAGTATAAGCCACAATATTTAAATGAACATCTATCAAGACTTTTTAAAGGGTGTAAGTTTTTAGAAATAAATATTAATAAATACAAATATTTAGAAAGAGATATTAAAAAAATTATTAAAAATAAAAAAAACTGTATATTAAATATAATTATTACAAGAGGTAACGCAAAAAAAAGGGGCTATAGTTACAATAAAAATGAATTTACTCCAAATATTATCTTGCAAACATCTAAAATACCTACTGATATTTTAGAATTCAAAAATGGCATACATACAAAAACCATAAAACACAATTTTTTTTCGAATCAGTTTTCATATGGTATTAAGCATTCAAATAAATTAGACAGCATTATATTATCAAAAAATTTAAAAAAAAATATTCCAGAATTATTAGCAATGGATCAATCAAATAATGTTATTGAGGGTGTCTCTTCAAATTTCTTTTGTTTAAAAGGTAATACAGTATATACACCTAAGTGTGATCAATATGGTATAGAGGGTGTAATGAAAAAAATTATCATTAATAAACTTAAAAAAAATAAAATTTCAATTAGAGAAAAAAAAATCAATAAAAATTTTTTAAAAGAATGTAATGGAGCTTTTTTTTGTAATTCTATAAGAGGAATATGGCCGATAAAGCAAATTGATAGTATTAAAATGAGTAATAATTCTTTTTATGACAAAGTCTTAAATTTAATTCTAGATCTGTAACAGTATGAAAGTATCAAAATATAAAAATCTTTATATTATAGTAATATTTTCTTTTCTATTTTTTGTAAGCTATCTAAATGGGTTCTATAAAGAAGAGACTAGTAATCACACAAAAGAAGATAAATTTATTATTGAAAAAGGTCTTTCTAAAAATCAAATTATTAAAATACTACACGAAAAAGGCCTGATATCATCTAGTTTAAGGTTTGCAATTTTTAATTTTTTAAATTCTAAAAAATCGTTTAAAACTGGTGAGTATAATTTTTATATGACCAAAACCGAAAATGATATCTTCAAGAAAATTTCATCTGGAAAAACTATACAAGTTAAAGTTTCATTCATTGAAGGTAGTACTTTTAATGATATTTTAACAGAAATATCGAATAATTCATCGTTACTAAAAACAAATTTTAATCAATCAGAAATATTTAAAAATTTCTCAAATTTTTATAATGAAAATCCAGAGGGTCTTTGTTTCCCTGATACATATTTATTTTCTAACAATTCACAAGATATAGATATATTATATAAATGCTCTAATAAGATGCATGATGTTCTCTCTAAATATTGGAATAAAAGATCAAGTGGGTTACCGTATAAAAATATGTATGAGATGTTAATTCTTGCCTCTATTATTGAAAAAGAAACTTCTAATCATGCAGAAAAAAGGATGATCTCTGGGGTTTTTATTAATAGATTAAATCAAAAAATGAGGTTACAGTCTGATCCTACCGTAATCTATGGTATTAAAGATTTTGATGGAAATATTAAAAAGAAAGATTTATCAGAAAAGAATTTATATAATACTTATAGAATAAATGGTTTGCCTATAACACCTATTTGTTCGCCAGGGTTAGAATCAATTATAGCTGCAAGTAATCCCCTGAGGACAAAAAACCTATACTTTGTATCAAATAATCGAGGTGAACATATGTTTTCTGAAACCTATGAACAACATTTAGAATATGTAAATAAGTATCAAAGAGGAAAAGATTAATGAAAGGAAAATTTATATGTTTTGAAGGCATTGAAGGATCTGGTAAGTCAACCATGTTAAGACATACTGAAAAATATTTAAATAATAAAAAAATTAAATATGTAATCACTAGAGAGCCAGGAGGAACCGATGTTGGAAAAAAAATACGAAGTATTCTTCTTTCAGATAAAAACAAAATATGTGACGACACAGAGCTATTGCTTATGTTTGCTGATAGAGCACAACACATTCATTCAGTTATTCAAAAAAATTTATTAAAAGGAGTAAATGTTATTTCTGATAGATACATTTATGCTTCATATGCGTATCAAGGTTATGGGAGAAAAATTAGTAAAAATACAATAGAAATACTTGATAAAATATTTTGTTCAAATATTAGTATAGACAAGTGTCTGTATTTTGATATAGATCCAAAGATTGCTTTAGCTAGAATAAAAAATAGAAAACTCGATAGATTCGAAAAGATGAATAAAAAATTTTTTTTAGATGTTCATAAGGGATATAAATACATATGTAAAAAAAACTCCAGAAAGGTATGTAAAATTGATGCAAATCAAAATATTAATAAAGTAAAAGATGAAGTTATTGTCCAAATTTCGAAGATATTAAAGATTTCTTAGAACTTCTGATAAGCATATGACCTCTCCAATATTTAATTTCTTTAAAACAGTCTCGTCACTCTTTTTAAAACCACCAGCTACTATAAAATTATTATAATTATTAGAATTTTTAACCTTATTTAAATATTCAATTTCTATACCTTTGTTTGAACCAATTCTATCGATGTTCATCATAATTAATGATAAACACCTTATGTTTTTATAATATTTTCTTTTTTTGCCCAGGATAATATTTTTCTTTTTATCGACAGAAAAAATAAACCTTGTATACTTTCTTTTAAATAAAATAGAATAATTTTGATAGGACTCAGAAGATAAAATTGGAATATAATTTTTATACATAGCATATTTACGCAGATCGGAAAATTTCTTTGAACCGCTATCAATAATAAATGTTGTATTTGGAAATTTTTTTAATGCTTTACATATAGATGAAAAATTTACTTTACTTTGATTATGTATAGCGTTTAAATCAGCTATATATATGTGTTTATATCTTTTTTTCTTAAATATGTGTTCTAAAAATTTAATTAAATCATGATTTAATTTGTACTTCTTTGATATACTTTTATAAAGTGACCTATTACCCTTAATGCCAGTAACTATAACATTATTTTTTATATCTATAGCAGGAATGTAATTTAACATGAAAAATATACTAGTTTATGAATTTTTTTTAAATAACGACGTTAGTGCTGATGAATATATCATAAACGAAGCATGTTTTATGGTAAATTTTTTATTAAATTTTTACTTAAAATACCCAAAATTGTTTAGGGTGTTTATTCCTATCAACAATAAATATAAATATTTTAAAAACAAGAATGTTGAATATATTGAAGCAAGTAAGTTATTTAGTTTTCGGTTTGATGAAGTTGTAGTGATTGCACCAGAAGAAAATTATTGCCTATATAACCTATTAAAAAAATTTAAGGTTGATTTTACTAATTATTTGTCAGAAGATTTTGTGAAGTATAGTAGTAATAAGCTTAAACTTTACAATAAACTTTGTTCTAAATATTCGTTTATTGAACCTGTATACGAAAATCCTCTTAATGTTCCTTCAGAAAAAATAATTACAAAACCCATTGATGGTTACGGTAGCTGTAATACAAGCGTTGGTGATGTTAATCAAATTTGTAAATTAAATAAAAACTATAGTAAAAAATTTATATTTCAGAAGTTTCATGATAAACCAATTTGTAGTGCAAATATTTTAGTTAATAGTAAAAAAAGTTATGTTCTGTCAATAAATGAAATTGTTGCTAAACAAAAAAATAATAACATAATTACTGAAAAAATAATTATTGGTAAACATAATAATTTATTATCTAAGGTAAATAAAATAACTGAATCAATAATAAAAGAGTTTAACATAAAAAAGGGCGTTTTTGGTTTTGATTTTATTTTAGTTAATTCTCATACTATAAAAATTATTGATGTAAACCCACGACTTACGACTTCTTTTTTTGGTTTAATTGAATCATTACCAGTAAATCCATTAGAATATCTTTATAATTTACAAAATAAATTTAATATAAATGACCATAAAGTATGCGAAATAAATCTCTAAGTAGTAAAAAAGTTTACGTAGGTTGGGATATTGGTGGGGCTAATACTAAAATTGTAGTCCTTGATGAGAATTTGAATTTTATATACTCGAATAAGTTTTATTTGCCTATATGGGAAAGCTTTTCACAAATTAAAGAAACCATATCATATTGTTTAGCGTCTATACATAAATATGACCTTTTTCATCTTGTAACTTTTACTGCAGAGTCTTGCGATAACTTTGATAATAGAAGTGTTGCAATAAAATCACTTGCTAGGATATGTCATAAATTGCTAGGAAAAAATCTAAAATTTTATTCAAATAAAAATAAATATGAAAATTTCAAATATGTAATAAACAATCCCCTAACTTTTGCATCATCTAATTGGGTGCCTTATAGATCTTTTTTGATTAAAAAATATAAATACGATATTGCAATAGATCTTGGAAGCACTACAACTGATATAATACCAAATAAAACCTTTATAAAAATTGGTAGCAGCGATTTTGAAAGAATAAATATGGGTACTTTATTATACTTTGGCGTTGAAAGAACTCCGTTATCTATGCTCCTTGATAACATTAATGTTAATAAAAAAAAAATTCATTTATTGAATGAGTTTTATGCTAGGAGCTCTGATGTTTTTTTGTTATCAAAAGATTTGTTAGGTTGTGATGTTTTATCCAAAAATTGTGATGGTAGATCAAATTCTTTAGATAATTGTAGAAAAAGATTATTAAGACAATTTGGTTTAGATTTAAATCAAAAGAATTTTGGACTATCAAATAGAATTGTTAAGGCAATTAAAAATGATATTATTGAAAATATTGATAGTCTAGTAAAACAACATGTCAAAAAAAACGATACTGTCAAGATTTTTGGTACTGGACAAGGAGAGTTTTTATTAAAAGAGCTTTGCAAGAAAAAAAAATATATATTCTATTCATCTAGCAATATGTTAGAAGCTAACTATCCTATAAAAAAATCTAAGTTAATTAAAGATAATTTTACAGCATATTTAGTAATTAGAAATTTTTTAAATAAATAGATGGCTAGAAAAGATATAAAATATTACGACGACTCTACAAAATATGTAGATTTTTTACAAAATAACAAGCAAATAGTTTTTCTTGACAGTTGTGGGAAAGGAAAAGATATCATTTGCTCTATGCCGTACATTGAATTCAGTTCAACGAATAAAAATATTACTATAAAATATCCAACTGATGAAAAAAGGTTTATAGATTTTCCTAAAAATTCTATAAATATGTTATATAGAAATGAGGTGCTAAAAAAAAATAGTAATGGTAAATGTCGTATTATGGCTGGATATTTTGGTTACGAATCTTTCTTAAATTCTTATGATGAAGTTAATAATTTATATCCTGATATAATTTTAGGTATATTTTCGTGGTTTATTCAGGTTGATCACCANCATAAGCATGCNTTTNTAACTTATGATGATACTGACAANGCAGTNTGTAAGTTTGTTGATGAATATGTCTCAAATTTCGAANTTTCTATAAAAGATATTNATAAATATATNTTTAGTTCAATAGAAAATAAAATAAGTAANGAAAAGTATTTTAAAAATTTTAATGCTATTAAAAATCATATTAAAAAAGGTGATTGCTATCAAATCAATTATTCACAATTATTTGAATCTAAATATGAAGGATCTGAATATGATATTTATAAAGAAATAAGAAAGATTAATCCTGCTCCATTTTCAGCTTTTATTAAAAACGACAATGATTATATTATTTCATCCTCTCCAGAAAGATTTCTTAAAATAGAGAATGGTAATGTTGAAACAAAACCTATTAAAGGCACGATAAAAAGAGGACATAACAGTGAGTCAGATGAACAAAATAAAAATTTATTAATTAATGACGAAAAAAATAGAGCTGAAAATTTAATGATAGTAGATTTATTACGAAATGATCTAAGTAAGAATTGCAAGCCTAACTCGGTCAAGGTAACAAAATTTTGCGATTTAGAGACTTATGAGTCAGTTCACCATCTTGTAAGTACAATTATTGGAAAATTAGATGATGGCATTAACTCTTTTGAACTTTTTGAAGGATGTTTTCCAGGTGGGTCAATAACTGGAGCTCCTAAAATAAAGGCTATGGAAATAATTAAAAATCTTGAAAATGAGAGTAGAAAAATTTATTGTGGTTCAATTGGTTATTTTGATGACAAAGGTAATTTAGATACTAATATTTGTATCAGAACCATGCATTTATCACGTGGTAAATTAAAATTCTCTGCAGGGGGAGGTATCGTACACGATTCCAAGGCTGAAAGCGAGTATCAGGAATGTTTTCAGAAAGTTTTAAAGTTCACTGAGCTTATCAATAAAAATATAAAACTTTAAGAAATTTTTCTACTTAGAAGAATAGCCACCCATCTTGTACTTTCATTATTTTCAAGAATTATTTTCGCTATGATTGTTAGTGGAATTGATAAAATCATCCCTACAGGACCAAGTAGCCATCCCCAGAATATTAATGATATAAAAACAACCAATGTAGATAAACCTAATTCTTTTCCAAGATACCTAGGTTCTATTATATTTCCCATAACAATGTTTACAATTCCGTAAATTAACACTACTAAAAGCATAATGGATATATCAAATTGTAAAAAGGATAATAATACCGCAGGTATGGCAGCCAATATTGAACCTATATTAGGAATAAAATTAAAGAAGAATGCAATGATGCCCCAGAGTATTGCATAATCTATTTTTAATATACTTAATGATATAAAAATAACTAAACCTGTTATAGCGCTTACAATTGTTTTTATTGCTAAATACTTATTGATTTTATCCCCAAGAAATTCAAAATCTTTAATCTTCTTTTTACTATTAAGTATTGCCGTTACTTTTTGAGAAAGTAATGAAATTTCTAAGAGTGTGAAAGCAACAATAAGTAATATAATAAAATAATTAGTAAGAACNTTNCCAAATGCACTTATTGAATTTGCAAAAAACTGCATTATGGTTGATGGGTCAACGTATTGATTTAATAATGAAACATTTAACTCTATTCCATTTGAGCTAAAAAATTCATTTAATGACTGTATTTGATTTTCAAATTTTACTTTGTAGTGTGGTAGTGATTTGCCGAGATTATTAATAGAATTACCAATTATGTAGGTTATTAGTAAACTAAATGAAATTAAAAAAATGATAATAATCGAGACACTCATCACAGGCGGTATTCTCTTTGAATTCAAATAATTGAGCGGTGGAGCACAAATAAAAGAAATAAAGATAGCTAATAAAAAAGGCACAACTAATTGTTGAGCAAATTTCATTGCAGAAAATATTATTATTAAGCATGTAAATATTAAAAATCCTTTTGGAAAATTATTATTCATTTACTATATTTTACATGCAGTATTTTATAGCCTGCAATAGCTGAAATTATAGAACCAATAAATATACCAAGCTTACTAGATTCGATTAGTTCATTTGTACTGAATGCTAATCCATTAATGAATAAACTCATAGTAAAACCAATTCCGCATAAAAATGATAAACCTAATATGTCAACCATATTAACATTTTCTGGAAGCTTGAATATCTTTAACTTTATAGAGATATAAGTAAAAAGTGTAATGCCAATTGGCTTTCCTATAATTAAACCTAAAATTATACCTAAACTAATAGGATTAAATATACTNTCTAATGAAAAGCTNTCAAAACTTATATCACTATTAAAAAATGCAAAAACCGGAAGAATAAATAACCCAACAAAATTATGCAAGGAATGCTCAAGCTCTTTTAACATTGATTTCCAATTGCTATTCATAACGTTTGGTATAGTTGCTGCAAGAAGGACTCCCGCAATTGTTGCATGAATTCCTGATTTTAAAAAAAAGTACCACAAAAGAATTCCTAAAATAAAATAAATAAGCTTATTATGATTACCAGACAAGTTAACTATAATAAGCGTTATAAAAGTGAAAAAAGCATAAAGTAAATAAGCCATTTCAATATTTGACGAATAGAAAAAAGCTATAATTAGAATAGCACCTAGGTCATCTATTATTGCTAAGGACAATAAAAATATTTTAAGACTTATAGGAACTTTTTTTCCTATAACTAATAAAACTGCTAGAGAAAATGCTATATCCGTTGCTGTTGGAATTGCCCATCCTGAGAGATTTTCTGGATTATTATAATTTAGATATATGTACACAGCAGCAGGTAAAACCATTCCACCAACCGCTGCAATCCCTGGTACGAGCATTTTTGAAAAGCTTGAAAGCTCGCCTTCCATAATTTCTCTTTTTAGCTCTAAACCTATTAAAAAGAAAAATATTGCCATTAAACCGTCATTTACCCAATGTTCAGTTGTTTTATTAAGATTTATCTCTCCAATATTAATTGGTAAAGGCAAAGTTTTGAGTTGGTAATAGAAGCTTTCTAATGGACTATTTACAATAATTACTGCCAAGATAGCAAATATTAATAGAAGAAAGCCTGATATCTCTTCTTTTTTAAAGAAGTTAATTAAAAAATTTCGACTATCCCATGAGAAGGTTTTATACTTATTCATCATTATTTTAATTCTTATGTAGAATAATATATTAACAAATTAGTCAAAAAATTGGTATGCAAGATAAATATAATTTTCAAGAAATAGAAAAAAATATACAGAGTGAGTGGGAAAGCAATGAGACTTATAAAGTTGACCTAAACAACTCTAATGAAAAATATTACTGTTTATGCATGTTTCCTTATCCAAGCGGAGACTTACACATGGGCCATGTTAGAAATTATACAATAGGTGATGTTTTTTCAAGATTCCATAGATTGACTGGCAAAAATGTATTACATCCGATTGGCTGGGATTCATTTGGTTTGCCCGCTGAAAACGCTGCTTTAGAGAAAGGAATTAATCCATCTGATTGGACATATGAAAATATTAAAAATATGAGATATCAACTTAAATCCTTAGGCTTTAGCTACGATTGGTCAAAAGAAATTACCACTTGTTCGGAAGAGTATTTTAAGTGGGAACAATGGTTTTTTATAAAGCTTTTTGAAGATGGTTTAATTTACAGAAAAAAATCTATAGTAAATTGGGACCCAGTTGACATGACGGTACTTGCCAATGAACAGGTTATCGAAGGCAGGGGGTGGAGATCAGGAGCTATTGTTGAGCAAAAAGAAATTAATCAGTGGTTTCTAAAAATTACAGAATTTGCAGACGACCTATTAGAAGATTTAACTTTATTAAAGGATAATTGGCCTGACAATGTAATTACTATGCAAAAAAATTGGATAGGAAAATCATTGGGCTCTGAAATATTAATTAATACAGATTTAGGGGATATTGATATTTTCACCACAAGGGCAGATACAATATTTGGTGTNTCATATATAGGTATTTCTCTATCCCATCCATTTGTCTCAAAATTAGATATTGAAATTCAAAATTTTTGTAAATCTAAGGATAATTTTTTGAAAAATGAATCTATTACANAAAATTCTATTAATGGAATATTTTCTGGTTTTTATGCATACCATCCTATTACTAAAGAAAAAATTCCTATTTGGTGCTGTAATTATATTTTAATGGATTACGGNACTGGAGCTATTATGGGTGTACCCGCTCACGATGAAAGAGATTATTTATTTGCAAAGAAATTTTCTTTGAATATTAAAAAAGTTATCTCTTGTAAAGAAAAAGAGAATTTACCAGTTATTCAAAAAGGAATTTTAATCAATTCTGAAAATTTCGATGATTTATCAAGCGATGATGCAATAAAAAAATTAAATNAATTTTTTCTTGATAATTCTCTTGGTAAAAGTTGTTATAAATATAAACTCAGAGATTGGGGTGTATCGAGGCAGCGATACTGGGGCTGTCCTATACCTGTAATATATCGAGAGGATGGGGAAATTTTGACTGTACCTTTAGATCAACTTCCAGTAACACTTCCTGTTGATGTTAGTTTTGAAGGCAAAGGAAATCCTTTGGAAAATCATCCTACTTGGAAATACACAAAATGTTCTGAAACAAATATGAAGGCTATAAGGGAAACAGATACTCTCGATACTTTTTTTGAGTCCAGTTGGTACCAAGCTAAATACCCAACATCTAATAACGAAACAATGATCTCAAATGAAGCAAAAAATTGGATGCCTGTGGATTTATATATAGGAGGTGTTGAACATGCTGTCTTACATTTACTCTATGCAAGGTTTTTTAATAAACTTATGAATAAATACGATATTTTAACAAATAAAGAACCATTCAAAAAGCTTATCACTCAAGGAATGGTACTAAAAGACGGAAGCAAAATGTCAAAATCAAAAGGTAATACTGTGGACCCTAAATTACTNATTAATAAGTATGGCGCAGACACGGTACGACACTTTATTATTTTTTCTGCACCTATTAATAATTCATTAGAGTGGTCTGATACTGCTGTAGAAGGATCACATAGGTTTTTAAATAGACTATGGCAAACNTCTGTTGAAATTAATAATTATAAAAAGCCGACAATACAAAAAGACTTAGAAAATAATTTTTTGATATTTTGTAATCAGCAAATTAGAAAGATTACAAAAGATTATAAAGATGAAGATAGTTTAAATACTGTTGTATCATCATGCATGGAGTATTTAAATAAACTATCAATAAACATCAAAAAAAGAANTATTAATGCAGTTATTCTAAATGAATATTTTATGAAACTTCTCATAATGCTATACCCCGTTTGCCCACATATATGTAAACAAATCTTCAAAGATTTATACAATGAAAATATTGATGTACAGCAGTGGCCAAGGTTCGATGAAAATTATCTAAATTATGATAATACAATGATTGTTATNCAAATTAATGGTAAGGTAAAGGATAAAGTAGAAGTAAAAAGTGATATATCTCAGGAAGAACTTGAAAAGATAGTTTTTCATAGAGAAAAAATAAAAGCTATTATCGCTGATAGAAAGATAAAAAAAGTTATATATATTCAAAATAAAATTTTAAGTATAGTTATATAGCGATGAAAAAATTAAATTTTTTGTTCCTAATTATTATATTTTCCACAAGTTGTTCTTACAAGTTGGGTGGTCTTGAAACCATATTTGAAAATACAAGTTCAAATGTNTTTCATATTAAAGAGTCGTCTATAACTGAATTTAAACAATTCCTTCTCAATGCTGACGTCAATGTTTCAAGTGATAAATATAATTACTTAATTGAAATTTTAAATTTTAAGAGGGAAAAAATAACCATTAGCACCACATCAAAAGCTAAAGTAAATGAATATAGAATAATATCATCAGCAAGACTGGTTATATACGATAAAGAGGGTAATCAAATTTTGTCTAAAGATGTGAGTTTTTTTAAAGACCATAAATTTTCATCATCAGCTATTACAAGCTCTGTAAATGAGGAAAAAATCATTACTGAGGAAGTAGACGAGAATCTAAAAATAAACATTCTTTCACACTTACTTTCTCTTAACTAATTCATCATACTTAAGCCCCAAAAAAGCAGAGTGAACTATTGTTCCAAAAATCTGAAGAATACAGGTAAGTATTGAAAGTATAAAAAAGTTTTTGGGATCTTGAAAAACATAAGCAATTGAAAAAGCTGTAATTAAGTATGGTACAAATAAACATAAGAATTGAAAAAAAGTTTGTATAGAGAATGGTCCTGTTTGTTTAAAAGATTCAATAAAATTTAGATCAATATTGATAGAAGCAGCGGCTAAAACTAAAAAAAGTCTTAAATAAAAATAAGTCAACATAAGAATGAAAAACCACCCAATATATAATATAGAACTTGTTTCGATAATATTACTCAGAAAAGGCGAAATAACTATAGCGACCACAAAATATATGCTAAACAAAAGTAAAAAAAGTATTAGAAATTTTTTTATATATAACTTTAAATAATCAGAGGCAAATAAATTAAAATAAAGCTCATTCTCAGATGAAGTTTTGTTAATTAAATTTCTACAAATCGTTACTGTTAGTGGGGCAGATAAATAAATATATAATAAAATTTCTATAAATAAAATTGGGATAAAATTAGTAATAACAAAAATAATATCTATTAGNAATAAAAAAATAATTAGCGGTAAAATTTGCCTTTTTTGATCTTTTATTGATATTAATGCATAAATAAAACTTTTTGCGATAATCCTCATGTCTCTTTCTTTAAGGTAAGATAGTAAGATGATGAATCCTTATTAGCGTTTGATTTGTTATTCTTCTTCATGATTTTTAATGTTTTTTCTAGTGCTTGAAGTTTTAATTTTTTATTTTTGGAAATATCTTTTGCTATCTTCAAATCTTTTAGATGTAGTTTTGTTGTAAAGCCTGCCTTATATTGTTTATTAATCATTCTTTGTCCATGANTTTCTAAAATTTTACTATTTGCAAAACCACCTAGTAATGCTTCGCGCACTTTATTTTTGTTAACTTTAAAAGCATCAGCTAAAATAAAAGCTTCACCAATTGCATGTATTGTTTGCGCAACAACAATTTGATTGCATATTTTTGTAAGTTGACCTGATCCAGTTTCACCTATGTAGGTTAATTTTTTTGCGATTTTATTTAAAATATTTGAGATTTTATAGTAATTTTTAAATTCTCCACCTACCATAATTGATAGCTTTCTATTTATTGCACCAGTTTCTCCACCTGATACAGGGCAATCGAACATATATATATTTTTTTTCTTTAGTTTCTGCGATATTTGCTTTGTTTTTATGGGGCAAATTGTACTCATATCGATTATAAGCTTAGGATGTTTCTCATATTTGTATAAACCATCTTTGCCAATTAAGATTTCTTCAACATCATCTGTGTTAGACACATTCAAAATTAAAATATTGGAAGATTTAAATAGTTGTTCCTTAGTATTACATAGAGCCATATTGCGATGTAGTTTCTTCTTAATACTTTTAGGTCTCCTCGCATATATGAATATCTTGTGACCACTTTTGGCAAGGTTTGATGCCACTGGCATACCCATAATCCCTGTCCCAATAACAGCAATTTTTTGTAATTTATTATTTGTCATACTTTTTCTTAGGCATTAAGATAATCTCATGATTATTTATTATAATAAATTAGAAAACCAACTGAAAGATAAATCTATACAAAAACATGTAGTTTCAAGTCAAGATAATTTCTTAGAAAATAAAGTTGTAAGATTTCTTAATAAAAAAGCCATCAACCAAGGTTTTGCAGCTAAAGAAACAATATATATAGATAAGGACACAAATCTTGAGGAATTACACTATATCTTTGAAAATCAATCATTATTTGAAGAAAGAAAAGTAATTATAATAAGATTATTGTGTTCTTTAGAAAAAAAAATAAAAGATTTTCTTCAATCTATTCTTCAGTCAAATGTACTTAATGATAAATTTATTATCATTATTCTTCCAGAACTAAAATCCAACGAAATTAAAAGTAAATGGTTAAATTCAGCAAGTAACGATATGACTTTAATTAGAATCTTTAAGCCAAATGAAAAAGATATATATAATGAGTTATATACATATCAAAAGGAATGTGGACTTAACTTAGATAGTAAATTTTTAAAATACATATGTGATAAAAATTCTAATAATCTTTTTTCTGCTGCTCAAATTATAGAAAAATTATCCTTAATTGATGAGATCGATATAAATATTAATGATCAGAATTTGAATAAATTATTTTCTAGTGACAGCCAGTACTCAAGTTTTTTACTATTTGATTACTGTATAAAGGCTGACTACGTTAATATTTTAAATTCTATTAACTTTCTTAAATCAAATAAAATATCTATAAGCGTAATTATATGGGTATTTATTAGAAAATTTCACGAATATACAAGGCACATAAACAAAATTGAACAAGGTGCAAGTATAGATGAAATTGTTAAAAATATTTGGCCTTATGAGCAGAAGGAAATAACAAGAATGGCTTTAANTAAATTTAGCATTAAAATGATTGAAATGTATATAAGTATGTTTATTAGATTAGATATGCAATCTAAGAATTTAGTCAAAGGTGATACTTGGCTCTCTTTAAAAGATTTGTGTATTGCAATTAGTAAAAATAAGCTTTCTATTCTTAAACTTAATTAATATAATAAATCTATGTCTTCCCAAAGTATTAAAGAATTATGCCAATTAACAAAGCAATCTTTTAAAGAGATAAGTATTGCTTCGTCAGAGTTAAAAAATAATACACTGCAAAGTATATTAAAAAATATTGATCTTTTAAGAAGTGAAATAATAGTTGCAAATAAAAAAGATATTGATTTATTAAAATCTAAAGATGATGCATTTGTCGATAGGTTAACTTTAAACGATGAAAGAATCGATGGTATTATTGAGAGCGTAAAAAGTGTTATAGGGCTTGAAGATCCAATAGGGTGTGTTAAAAATCTAAAAAAAATGAAAAGTGGAATTTCGGTTGGTCAAATGTCAATGCCTTTAGGTGTAATATGNATGATTTATGAGTCTAGACCTAATGTCACAATAGATGCTGCAGTGTTATGCTTAAAATCAGGAAATTCTGTGATTTTAAGAGGCGGCTCAGAGTCAATTAATACTAATATGGTTTTATCAAAGTGTCTTAAAAATGCATTAGTGGAAAATAAACTACCCGAAAATTGTGCATCACTCATTGAGGATNNTAATAGAGATTTGGTCAACGAACTTCTTACATATGATGAATATATAGACGTCGTAATACCAAGAGGAGGCAAAGGTTTAATTGAGCTAGTAAGTAAAATATCTAAAATACCTGTGTTGAAGCATTTAGATGGCATTTGCCATGTTTATATTGATGAATATGCAGATCTAGATATGGCACATGATATAGCTATGAATTCAAAAACTCAGAGATATGGCGTATGTAACGCAATGGAAACATTACTTGTGTCACAAAAAATCGCAGATAATTTTATACCAAAAGTAATCTCTAGTTTGTTTGAAAAAAATGTAGAAGTCCGAGGTTGCAGTAAAACAGTAAAATATAATCAAAAGATTTTAAAAGCAAACGAAGAAGATTGGAAGACAGAATATCTAAGTCCAATACTTTCTATAAAGATTGTTCAGTCAATAGATGAGGCAATTAATCATATAGAAGCATATGGATCAGGTCATACTGATAGCATTGTTTCTTCAAATAAAGACCAATCAGAAAAATTTTTACGAAATGTAAATTCAAGCTCAGTAATGGTAAATGCCTCCACCAGGTTTGCAGATGGCTTTGAATATGGTCTTGGTGCTGAGATAGGAATTAGNACTAATAAACTACACGCACGAGGACCTGTTGGATTAGATGGCTTAACTAATCAAAAATATATTGTTTTAGGAGAGGGTAATACTAGATGAATGATAAAACTTATAAAATAGACTTCAAATCTGAATTATCTGACATCAAAATTAAATATGATGAAGTCAGGGGGTTACTTTGATCCTGAGTTTTTGCAAGNAGAATTAAGTAAAGTTAATAATGAACTTAATGATGAAAGAGTCTGGTCAGATGTAAACAAATCTAAAAACTTATCAATCAAAAAAACAAAATTAGAAAAAGAAATTAAATTACTAGATAATTTATTTGAAAAGATAAGTACACTTTCAGACTATATTAGTTTACAAGAGGTAGAGCATGATAATGAATTTTTAAGTTTTATAAAATCTGAAATCAAAGAAATAAATAAAGTTCTTAACGAAACTTCTATAAGGCAGGTTTTTAAAAATGACGAAGATTTTTTAAATGCATATATAGATATTCAGTCAGGATCAGGTGGAACTGAAGCCCAAGATTGGGCTGAAATGCTTATGAGAATGTATTTAAAATGGTCTGAAAGTCAGAGCTATAAAACAGAAATTATCTCGATAAGCCCAGGTGAAGTGGCGGGTATCAAGAGTTGTACAATAAAAGTGAATGGTGAATATGCTTATGGCTGGATTAAATCTGAGACTGGTGTTCATAGATTGGTGAGGAAATCTCCTTTTGATTCAGGAAATAGAAGACATACATCATTTGCATCAGTATTTGCTAGTCCGGAAATAGATAATAACATTGATATTATTATAGAGACAAAAGATTTAAGAGTAGATGTTTATAGAGCGAGCGGGGCTGGAGGGCAACACGTCAACAAGACTGAATCTGCTGTAAGGCTAACTCATTTACCTACTGGTTTTGTAACACAATGTCAGAATAGCAGATCGCAACATAAAAATAAGGAGACTGCATTAAAGCAATTAAAAGCAAAACTTTATGCTTTAGAACTTGAAAAGCAGTATAATCAAAAGAAAAATATAGAAGGNGGTAAAGCAGATATTGGTTGGGGTAGCCAAATTAGATCNTATGTCTTAGATCAAAGTAGGATTAAAGACTTAAGAACAAATTATGAGTTAACAAATACCCAATCAGTNCTAGATGGAAACATTAATCCTTTTATTGAAGCATATTTAAAAATGGAATCTAAAAATGGATAATAAAGAAGAAGAACATCGATTAATTAAGCATAGAAAAGAAAAGCTAGAAAGGATTAAAGAAAGTAGAAATCCTTACAAGAATAATTATGCAAGAACACATCAATGTAAAGATGTCATTAACGATGAGAGTTTAATTGACAATTCAAATATTAAAGTATCGGTTCTAGGAAGAATGTCATCAAAACGAATGATGGGTAAATCCAATTTTGCNCATATTAAGGACATGTCAGGTAAACTTCAGTTTTTTGTAGATAAAACTAAATTAGATCAAAATCATTTTTCTGAGTTCAAAATATCTGATATTGGTGATGTTATTTCAATAAGTGGAAATATTTTTTTAACAAAAACAAAAGAAATTACATTAAATTGTGAAAGTTTTGAAATAGTCACTAAGTCTCTTAGGCCTATACCAGAAAATTTTTATGGATTAGCTGATCAAGAAATAAAATATAGAAAAAGATATCTCGATCTTATATGTAATGAAGAAACAAGAGATATATTTATAAAAAGATCAAAAATTATTAAGTTAATTAGAGACTATTTTGAAAAAAATAATTATATTGAGGTTGAAACTCCCATGATGCATAAAATCCCAGGCGGCGCTAAAGCAAGGCCATTTACCACACATCATAATACTTTAGATATGGATCTTTATATGAGGATTGCACCAGAGCTTTTCTTAAAAAAACTGATTGTCGGTGGTTTCGAGAAAATTTTTGAACTTAATAGAAATTTTAGAAATGAGGGAGTTTCCTCTAAGCATAATCCAGAGTTTTCAATGATTGAGTTTTATCAGTCATATGCTACTTTTGAGGATCTGATGAAGTTTACNCAAGAGCTTCTAAAATTCATAGCAATGGAACTTTCTAACTCGCATATTATAAATTATCAAGGAAATGAAATTGATTTCTCGAAGTCTTTTGACGTTTTAGATATGAAAGATTCTATCTTAAAATATAATGAAGATATAACAGAAAATGACCTTAACAATAAAGACAGTTTAAAAAAAATATTTTCAAATATAAAAATTCCATACAATGATGGTAGCAGTTTAGGGGAATTACATTTTGAACTTTTTGAAAAAACTGTGGAGGCAAAATTAATTAATCCAACTTTTATTACTAATCACCCTGTTGAAGTTTCTCCACTTGCAAGACTTAATGATAATAATAAAGAAATGACAGATAGGTTTGAACTGTTTATTGCTGGAAAAGAAATTGCGAATGGTTTTTCAGAACTTAATGATCCTGAGGATCAAAAAAGAAGGTTTGAAAAACAGATTGCTCTAAAAGATAAAGGTGACCTTGAGGCAATGCATTATGATGAAGAATTTATTGAAGCTTTAGAGTATGGCATGCCCCCGACAGCAGGAGAGGGTATAGGTATTGATAGGCTAATTATGCTATTTACTAATTCATCTTCTATTAGAGATGTTTTGCTATTTCCTCTAATGAGATAATTATATACCCATAAAAGCAAGAATAATAAGTACCATAAAAATTATTAATAAAATAGTTATGGCAATAGCTAATTCCTTTTTATCAGATTTATAAAGTAAATAAGCTAAAATTATTGCTGCAATAATGATGAGTAAGATAAAATATTTTGTCATATTATATGCCTTTTATCTCGTAAACTTTTTCGTCATGTATATGAATACATTCATCGTATTTTTTCCTTTTCACTAAAAACCCTGATAACGTAGATGAGTTTTCTCTAGAAATTGATATTATGGAATAATTTTTATCATTGTAATTTGTAATGTCTAATAGGCTAATTTCTTTTTTTTCGTCTACATAATTATTTTTTAATCTAAAGCTGTATAATTCTTTTGATGATTCTCCTAAGTAGTGAGTTCTAGCAACAATTTCTTGCCCAGGATAGCATCCTTTATCAAATGACACCCCATTCATTTTATCTAATGAGATCATTTGAGGTGTAAACTGTTCACAAAAATGGTCATTTATAAATACTTGATTATTCCTATACTCTAATTGAGCCCATGTTAACTCACCAATACAAGTAAAGTTTTCAATAAAGTAATTAATATGCGTTGTTTTGGTTACCAAATGATAGTTTAACGATCCAATAATGAATTCGATCAAATTCTTATCACTATGTTTATTATCATGCATTGATTTGTTTACTTCATGTGAACCAATAATTAGCCCTTCTAATATTTTTATCTCACAATTAGCTCTTAATTTATAAAAGTTAAGCTTATTGATTATTGATTCAGTATTATTGGCTAACGTATATATATAAAATATATTTTCTCTTTCAAAAATATAAAAAATCGATAGTAATCTGCCTTTTGGGTTGCAATAGCCTGAAATAGTAACTTGATTATTGATATTTTTTGTAATATCTGTTGTAAGTTGGGAGTTTAAGAATGTTCTTGCATCTGGTCCGCTAATTTCTATAATAGCTTTTGATATTAGCGGTGAGAAAACGTTATTCTCTTTTAAAGCAGCGTTTTCTAATAAAGGATCATCAATGTATAATGCTTTATTTTCATCAAATAACGATTTATTTGTTTTTAATTTATCGATAAAATTAGTATCCATAGTACAATTATAGAATAAGGGGAACTGAATTGGACATTAAGAAACCACTCTCGCCACATTTACAAATATACAGATTACCATTAACCGCCATTTTATCAATATCCCATAGATTAAGTGGTGTTATTTTAGGTTTTGTCTATATTTCATTTGTTTTTATTTTGTTAGTTTTAGCATTTAATGTTGAGATGTTTAATATATTACTCGCTTATTTCAATAACTTTATAGGTAAAATTATAGTTGCCCTTGCTTCACTTACGATTTTCTATCATATGACAAACGGGGTAAGACACATGGTTTGGGATTTAGGATATGGCTTTGAAAAACCTAAATTATCTTCGTATACGGTTCTAATGATAGCATTTTTATTAACTTTAGTTTTTAACATATTGATATATATATGATTATTCATGGTAAATCACACTGGATCTGGCAGAGAGTTAATGCAGTTATCATGCTTCCATTACTTTTATGGATGATGTTTAGCATCGCTACATTAGATATATTTTCATCTAATACATTGTTATTATGGCTACAAAATCCATTAAATGGTATTTTGACTTGCTTATTGTTATTTTCAACTGCAAGTCACTTCAGGCTAGGTTTTCAAATGATAATTGAAGACTACGTTTCTGATGGTAGTCTTAGAAATAAGATTATATATATAAATATTATTTTATTTTGGCTGCTAGCGTTTGCGGGTATATATGCAATATATAAAATTTTTTAACAATATTATAAGTTTACGTTAATTATGAAGAATAAGTATCAAGTAATAGAACATGAATACGATGTTATCGTCGTCGGAGCTGGTGGGTCTGGGCTGAGGGCGACCTTAGGTATGGCTGCAGAGGGTTTAAAGACAGCGTGTATAACTAAAGTGTTTCCTACCAGAAGCCATACTGTTGCAGCTCAAGGTGGCATGAGTGCAGCTCTAGCAAATATGGGTGAGGATGACTGGCGATGGCACATGTATGACACAATCAAGGGGTCTGACTGGCTTGGTGATCAAGATGCTATAGAATACATGTGCAAAGAAGCTATACCGTCTGTAATTGAATTAGAACATTATGGGGTCCCATTCTCACGAACAGAGACTGGTAAAATTTACCAAAGACCGTTCGGCGGTATGACTACAAATTTTGGTGAAGGCATAGCTCAAAGAACATGTGCGGCAGCAGATAGAACTGGACATGCCATATTACATACACTATANCAACAATCATTGAAGTATGATGCGGAATTTTTTATTGAATATTTTGCTATAGACCTTTTAATGGAAAACGGAGAGTGCCTNGGAGTGATGGCAATTGAGCTCGCAACTGGGAAGCTTCATCTTTTCAAGGGTCAAGTGACTTTATTAGCTACTGGTGGTTACGGAAGAGCTTATTTTTCAGCTACCTCTGCTCATACTTGTACTGGCGATGGAGGTGGAATGGCTCAAAGAGCAGGTATTCCATTGCAAGATATGGAATTTATACAATTTCACCCAACTGGAATATACGGTGCAGGATGTTTGATCACCGAGGGAGTTAGAGGAGAAGGNGGCTATCTAACAAATTCAGAAGGTGAAAGATTTATGGAGAGGTATGCGCCAAATGCTAAAGATTTAGCATCTCGGGATGTAGTAAGTAGGTCAATGACAATTGAAATCAATGAAGGAAGGGGTGTTGGAAAAGACAAAGATCATATTTTCCTTCATTTAGAGCATTTGGGTAAGGAAACAATAAACGAAAGATTGCCTGGTATTGCGGAATCAGCAAAAATTTTTGCTGGCGTCGATGTAGCAAAATCACCAATTCCAGTTTTACCAACTGTTCATTATAATATGGGGGGTATTCCAACTAATTATCATGGTGAAGTTGTATCTCCAAAAGATTTAAATGATCAAAGTGTNGTCCCAGGATTAATGGCAATCGGAGAAGCCGCATGTGTTTCTGTCCATGGAGCNAATAGACTAGGTTCAAATTCTTTGCTAGATCTTATTGTATTTGGTAGAGCTGCAGCTAAGAGAGCTGCTAACATAATAAAAAAAGACTCTAAAGCTAAAGAGCCAAAAAAACAAACAGTTGATAAAATTATTAACAAACTTGATAATTTATTACATTCTGAAGGAGAAAATAATCCTTTTGAAATTAGAGCTGAACTTCAAAAAGCAATGCAAACTTACGCTGCAGTATTTAGAACAGGGGATACGTTAAATACGGGTTTTGATAAAGTAAAAGACCTAAGTGATTCATTCCAAGACATAAAAATTAATGATAAATCATTGTTATGGAACACAGAACTTGTAGAAACTTTAGAGTTAGAAAACCTTTTAAGTCAAGGATTGATTACTGTTGCCTCAGCGTTAAATAGAACTGAATCTAGAGGCGCACATGCTAGAGATGATTTTCCTGAAAGAGATGATGCGGAATGGTTAAAACATTCTCTCGTCAAGCTTGATGGTAATGATNTTTCTGTATCTTATCGAAAAGTTAATTTAGAAACCATGACCGATGAGGTTGAATCTGTTCCACCAAAAAGGAGAGTTTATTAATGGCTAAATTTACATTACCAGTTAATTCCATAGTAAAAGAGGGAAAAGTTTTTAAGGATAACTTTTCAGAAACCCCTNTGCTTAAAACTATTCTTGTTTATAGATATAATCCAGATAAAAGTGAAAATCCAAGAGTTGATAAATATATTCTAGATACGACCAACTTTGGCCCAATGTTACTAGATGCTTTGATATATATTAAAAATAATATAGATTCAACAATAACATTTAGAAGATCTTGTAGGGAAGGAATATGTGGATCATGTTCCATGAATATAGATGGAAAAAACGCTTTAGCTTGCACAAAAGGTATAGCTGATTATGGAGACGAAATTAAAATATATCCATTACCCCATATGAAAGTGGTGAAAGACTTAGTTACCGATTTAACAAATTTTTATAAACAATACAAATCTGTTCAACCATGGCTTCAAGCTGACGAACCACTTGATAAAAGTCAAGAAAGACTTCAATCTAAGGAGGAAAGAGAGCAATTGGATGGATCGGATGAATGTATCTTATGTGCATGTTGTTCTACTAGCTGTCCAAGTTATTGGTGGAATGGNGATAAATATTTAGGGCCGGCTGCACTTCTTCAGGCTTATAGATGGATTTTTGATTCAAGAGATAAGAAGCAAAAAGAAAGGGTAAAAAGCATATCNGATTCCTTTAAGTTATANAGATGCCATACTATTATGAATTGCACTGATGCATGTCCNAAAGGACTTAATCCAGCTAAAAAAATTGCAAAAATAAAAAAGTTAATTGTTAATACAGCATAATTTTATGCATATTAAAGAATTAACTTGGAAGTGCAGAAGGGGAACGAAGGAACTAGATACACTTTTACTAAGTTTTCTTAATAANAATTATTCAAACATCGAAGATAAACANCAAAAAGCTTTTCAAAGATTACTTAATTTTGAAGATCCATTTATTTACGAAATTTTAGTGAAGAATAAATTAATTAAAGATATTGAAGTTAACGAAATTGCTGATATGATACGTAATATGAATGCATAAGAATTTTAAGCTATTCATAGATACATAGATTAAAATCTATTTTGATTAATTAAATAAGATAATAAGTATGTCAGACAGAGAAGCTGGTGTGGTAAAGTGGTTTAATAACTCTAAAGGCTATGGTTTTATTGAACGCGAAGGCGGTAATGATGTTTTTGTTCATTACAGTGCAATAAGCGATGATGGATATAAAACTCTAAAGGTTGGCCAAAAAGTAGAATTTAGTGTTGTAGAAAACGAGAAGGGACTTACCGCAGAAAACGTTATACCTCAATAAAATCCCACAGCGTATTAATTTTCGATAGTCATATTGTAATATCATGATAGAATTATCTTATGTATGGTCTAGTTCGTTCAAGTGATAAATTTCATTCTTTAATGAAAATTTACGATATCAATTATAAAAGAATAAATACAATTATTCCCCTTGATAAATTGTGTCTTCAAGATATAGGAACTATATATGAATTGAGTTCGGAATCTTACGATTTTAATTTATTTGTAAAAGTTGATTTTATATCAAGACATACTATTATTTTGTCGTTTTCATACAATAAGAATTCTTGGAAGAATGAGAGTATTCATGCAAAAGTTAANGTATTTAAGGATTCAAAGCAAGTTGAATTAATTAAGAATAAACATAATAATTTAAAATTTTGTAGCAGAATAAGTAAATATTTTTACAAACCAGAAAGTGAATCTTTGTGGTATACAAATTATTTACTTTCAGAGTGGTTGGAGCATTGTATTTTAAATAATTTTAAAGTGTTAAAGTAAATATCGTCTACTCATCTCTTTATGTCAAACGAATANATAGTAAAAGGAGCCAAAAGTGTCCAAATAAAAAATGATTTTGGAATGTCATACTTTAGTCTGTTTAAAGGTGGGAAATTAAAAAACGTAAACATAGCATATGAAACCTGGGGGAAGTTATCAATCAATAAAGATAACGCTATTTTAGTGTTTACAGGTTTATCACCTTCATCTCATGCAGCTTCATCTTCTGAAAATCCAGATATTGGTTGGTGGGAGTATATGATTGGNAAAAATAAACCAATAGATACAAATCGTTATTTCGTTATTTGCATTAATTCTCTTGGAAGTTGTTATGGTTCTACTTCGCCAGCATCTATTAATCCAGATACAAAAGGAATATATGGCTTAGATTTTCCGACTTTATCAATAGAGGATATATCAAAAGCTGGGTTATTTTTGTTAAATGAACTTGGTATAGATTCAGCACATACAGTTATAGGCCCATCCATGGGAGGTATGTCTGCTCTAGCATTTGCGCTTATGTATCCAGAGAATTTAGAAAATTTAATATTAATATCCACAGCAGCCAGAACACTTCCTTTTACTATATCAATAAGGTCGNTACAAAGAGAGATAATCAGAAATGATCCTTTGTGGAAGAATGGAAAATATAAATTAAATAATAAACCTCTAAATGGCATGCGTTTAGCAAGGAAACTTGGGCTAATGTCTTATAGGGCAGCAAATGAATGGAGGGAAAGATTTAACAGAGCTAGAATTAAAAAAGCAGATGATTATAAAATGTTTGACATAGAGTTTGAAGTTGAAAGTTATCTTCAACATAATGCAAATAAATTCATATCAGAATTTGACCCAAATTGTTATTTATATTTATCTAGGGCTATGGACCTCTTTGATGTTGCAGAACACGGGGGAACAGTCAAAGCTGGTTTATCAAAAATACGAACTAAGAAAAATTTAATAATTGGGGTGAGATCCGATATTTTATTTCCAATTGATCAGCAAGAGGACTTATTTCTTGGAATGAAGGCATCAAACATAGATGTTCAATTTGAGATTCTTGATTCAATACAAGGGCACGATTCTTTTTTAGTTGATGAAGAAAATTTTTCCGGAGTAGTAAAAAAATTTTTAATGTCTATCGACTAGAAATATCTAAGTATTTTCTTGAATCCTTACCTGTATATAGTTGTCTAGGCCTTCCAATTTTAAAATTTTTATCATTAACCATTTCTAACCAATGTGACATCCAACCTACAGTTCTGGACAATGCAAAGATAACTGTATACATTGATTGTGGTATTCCCATGGCTTTGAGTAATATTCCTGAATAAAAGTCAACGTTAGGGTAAAGCTTTCTTTTGACAAAATATTCATCTTCTAAAGCAATTTTTTCAAGTTGCATTGCAATNTCCAAAAGCGGTTTATTTTCTTCAGCACTTATTTCAGCTAAATAATCGTGTACTATTTTTTGAATAATTTTTGCTCTAGGATCATAGTTTTTATATATCCTGTGTCCAAATCCCATTAATTTAAAACTGTTATCTTTGTCTTTGGCCATATCAATATAACTGTCTATACTATTTCCTGAATTTTTAATTTCCTCTAACATATTTATTACTGCTTCATTTGCTCCACCATGCGTAGGACCCCAAAGTGTTGAAATACCGGCAACAATTGCAGCATAAGGACTTGTCTCAGAACTGCCTGACAATCTTACAGTAGAAGTCGACGCGTTTTGTTCATGATCTGCATGAAGAAGCATAATTAAATCTATAGCTTTAGCAGATTTTTCAAACCTAGAGTCATTCATCTCTGGAAATGACATTTTTATAAAATTTTGCGCGACTGATAATGAACTATCAGGCTTTTGTAAATCTTTTTTTAGAACGAAGTTAAGTATTAGTGAGGATAATATTGGAACTTTAGCAACTAGATTAATAGATGAGTCTAATTGATAATCATTATTTTTAATATTAATTTCGTTATGATACTCAGCAGCCATTCTACTTAATAGAGCCATTAAAATAGACATTGGGTGATCAGATACATTGAATGATTTTATAATTTTTTCATAGTCAGGACCTACAGTGTATTTTTCTTTTAATTTGAAACAAAATTTGTCGTATTCATTCTTTTTAGGTAGCTCACCACTTAAAAGTAAATAAGCTGTTTCTTCAAAAGTACTATTTTCAGCAAGTTGCTCAATAGGGTACCCGCGATACCATAATTTTCCTTCTTTACCGTCAATGAAAGTTATTTTACTTTCACAGCTTGAAGTTGATATAAAGCCAGGATCATGTGAAAGATAACCAAATTTTGCTTCTAGAGCTCGAATATCTATAACACTAGGTCCAATCGTTGAGTCGAGAATAGGCAGTTCAACCTCTTCAGAATTGTGAATAATTTTAATTTTATTGTCTGGCATTTCGAATTGATTTATTTTTACAAATAGTAACACATTCATAGTAATAGAAACAATTCTACTTTATTTATAAATTTTTAAGTATGAAATTTGCTATAGATTTGTAATCGTCTAGCTTAAAAACGGGTATTTGCACATCATTATTTGAAATATCATTAGAAATGATTGCAATAATATTCTTATCATTCTTGCATAACATGGGTTTTTTTACTTCTTTTCTATAAACTTCGATTTTCTTGAACTTCTCATGCTTATAACCCTCTACAATAACTAAATCTAGTTTTGAGCGTTGAATCTTTTCAATAACCTCATTGAATGTTAATTCATTCCCATCTATATTTTCTACTATATGGACCGTTCTCCTAGCAGAAGAAACGAAAACTTCATCTGCACCATTTTCTCGAAACCTGTAGCTATCTTTTCCAGGAACATCTACATCAAAGTTATGGTGAGCATGTTTTACAATACCAATCTTTATTCCAGATTTTTTAAAAAATTTTATTAAATTAATTATGGTTGTGGTTTTTCCTGAGCCACTATATCCAGATATACCAATAATTTTACTTTTTGCCATCATTTAAATCATCCAGAGTATTTAAATTATGAAAATACTTCACACTGTCGTCAAATTCAATGTATTTATAATTTTCTTTGAAATACCATTCATCAATTTTTCTTCCATTATTCTCCATATATATTTTCATTGAGCCTAATAAAGACTTATCAAGCAACATAAAAACTGGCTGAGGCCTATTATTCTTTGCTATTAAAAGATTACTATTAACTTTTTGATAATTAGACATCATTTTGTAAAAAAAATCACATTTGATAAATGGTGCATCGCATGGGACAGTTATCAATATATNGGTTTTACAATTATTTAAAAGCGTATAAATGCCAGCTAAAGGGCCTTGGTAGCCCTCAAACTCGTCTTTATAAACATTCTTCTGTAATTTATTATACTCATCAATATTACGGTTTGAACTAATGATGATATTAACAAAATCTTTGTTTATTTCATCAAGTATATGGTCAATGAATCTTTTGTTTTTAAATTTCACAAGACCTTTATCAGCATTGTTCATTCTTCTAGCTTTTCCTCCAGCTAAAATACCNATTGTAATTTCGTCGTTANTCATAAAACATAGCCTATAGAAAAATAATCTTGTAACATTGAGTTTTAAATAATAGGAGTTAAAAATGAATGATATCAATAAAGATGATTTAATGGAAATCGAGTCATTAGTATTTAAAAGNTTAACAAAGCATCTTCAAGANAATCCGGAAGTNCAAAATATAGACTTAATGAATTTAGCTAATTTTTGTAGGAACTGTTTATCTAAATGGTTTAAAGCAGAATGCGAAAGAAAGGGTATAAATAAAGAATATGATGAAATTAGAGAATATATCTATGGCATGCCTTACAATGAATGGAAAAATAAGCATCAAAAGGAAGCAACAAAAGAACAAATGGAGCAATTTAATAAAAATAAATCATGAAAGAATTAAGCGATGAAAACTTATTATATTATTCAAAACATATTTTTTTAGATGAAATAGGCACAGNCGGGCAAGAATTATTATCCAATTCTAGCGTAACAATTTTTGGCCTTGGGGGATTGGGCTCACTATTTTCTATGTATGCTGCATCTTGCGGTATAGGAAATATAAATATAGTAGATTTTGACATTATAGAGAAGTCAAATTTACAAAGACAGCTCATTTACAACAATGAAGATTTAAAAAAGAAAAAAGTTGATATTACTTTCAAAAAACTATCTCTTATAAACCCTACTATACAAATCTCGAAATATGATACTCAAATTAAATGTGAAAATGATGTTTTAAATATTACAAAAAAAACAGACATTGTAATTGATGCAACCGATAATTTTCTTACAAGAAAAGTAATTAATAGATCTTGTGTTAATAGNCTTAAACTGATCTCTGGTTCTGTTGAAAGTTTTTCAGGCCAAATATTTACTTATTTNCCAAATAATAATNACCCATGTTATGAGTGTATATTTCCAGATTTATATGATGATAGAAAATCTTGTGCAGAAGAGGGTGTNTTTGCNCCAACAGTAGGTCTTATAAGTATTAAAATGATTATTGAAACAATAAAAATACTATTGAAAAAAGAACCTGCATATCTATCAAAACTTTATATGACTAATACTCTTAGCAATGAATCTAATCTTATAGAGATAAAACAAGATAAAGATTGTTTTTGTTCAACCAATTAAAACATCTTTTGCTTCNTTTATTTTTTTAGCCAGCTCTATATTACCGCCCTTATCAGGATGAGCTTTTTGAATAGCTTTTTTATGAGCTTTAATAATTTCTTCTTTAGAAGCATTTAAACTAACATTCAGAATATTAGCTGCTTCTATTTTTGACATTTTTTTTACTTTANTNGTATTATTTGACTTGGAGCTGTAAAANTTTTTAAATAATGGAATAAACCTAAAAATAAACATNATTTTTCTTGCAAGAGGTATTANAGCAACTATTGATGCATATAACCAATGAGCTCTNCCAGTAACNACTAAAAATAATACAATTATTGAGAGAATAATTAATGTAAGCTTTAATTTATTTTCTTCAAATTTTTTAATTACTTTTTTAATTATAAAAAAAGATATGAGGAAAATTACTANACCTAATATAACTTTAATAATCATATGTTTTTACAATAAATGTTTTATTGCATCTCTTTCTTCTACTAATTCTCTCTCAGTTTCTTTTATAAATTCATGAAGGTCATTTTTAATTTCAAAATCATAATTAATTAAATGACCATCTTCTGAACAGTTTGTCGGAAATGAGAAAAATAAGTCAGTATCTATGTCATATTTATTATCACCTGAATATTGACCAACACTCAAAATATCTTTAGAGCCAAATAATAAATCTTTCATATGGCTTATTGCTGCATTAGCAGCCGAAGCTGCTGAAGATAATCCTCTGTATGAAATAATTTCAGCCCCTCTTTTTTGTATTCTTGGAATAAAATCATTTATCATCCAATCACTATCTACAAATATACTTTCCCCCGAAGCTGCATTAATTATATTTGTTATGTCTGGTACTTGTGTGGATGAATGATTACCCCAAACAAAGCTATTTTTAACGTTACTGCATTCTATGCCTGTTTTTTCTGCTACTAGTGCTTTCGCTCTGTCATGGTCTAATCTCATCATTGATGTAATTTGTGATGGATTAATATTTCTTGCATTTTTTGAAAGTATAAGTGCGTTGGTGTTAGCTGGATTACCTACCACAATAACTTTAACATTTTTATTTGCATTATCATTAATTGCTTTTCCTTGAATAGAAAAGATATTAGCATTTGATTCTAATAAATCTTTTCTTTCCATACCTTTTCCTCTAGGCTTTGCTCCAAATAAAAAAATACAATCAGCATCGCCAAAGCCTTTATTCAAATCAGAAGTAACCTCAACCGAATTTAACAGTGGGAATGCACAATCTAATAATTCAAGCTTTACTCCAAACATTTTTTTTTCAAAGTCACTTATGTCAATTAATTTAAAATTTATTTTTGTNTCTTTACCATAAAGCTCTCCTGACGCAATTCTAAATAGGGCAGAGTANGCAATATTTCCTGCTGCACCTGTNATTGATATATTTTTTACATTATTTGTCATGTTCTATGCTCCATTTGAATATATTTTTCTTGCTGCATTTCATTAATTCTACTTTCAGTTCTCTTAAATTCACTTTCTAGTTTTGTTACTTTACATAATTTTTCAATTAAAGCATCGGCAGATAATATAATTTTAACTTTTCTATCATAAAATTCATCTATCATATTAATAAACCTTCTAGCAGAATCTTTTTGATTGTCATCAAGCACAGGGATATTTGATATAAAAACATTTTCATAGATTTTAGCAATTTCAATATAATCGTCAATTGATCTTCCATCACCNCATAAATTNTCGAAGTCAAACCAAACTGTATTNTTGGANATAAATCTTATTGATATTTTACGATGNTTTATCTCAATATATGATCCTTGAAAAACTGGTTTTCTNGTAAACCAATTAAACCAATCAGGAGCTATACTATTAAAATATAGTTGCATTTCTTGGTCATTATCTTCTGAACATGGTGTAAAGTATAAATTTGAAGATTTAATTTTTAGTAGTCTATAATCTTGGCCATCTTTNAAATGAACAATGTTAGTATAGTTTCCTATTAACTCTATTGCAGGTAAAAACTTAACTCTTTGCAGACCATCTTTGTATAAATTCTTTGGTTCAGTATTTGATGTGAATATTATTATGACATTAAAATGAAAAAGNTATTTTAAGAGATTACTTAATATCATCGCATCTCCTATGTCATTGACAAAAAATTCATCAAAACATAATACTTTTGTTTTTTTNGATATGTCCTTTGCTATTTTTTTTAATGGATCTTCTGTATTTTTATAATTTTTAAGTAATTCATGTGTTTCATTCATAAATCGATGAAAGTGGATTCTTTTTTTATTTTTAATTGGCAGCTTATTAAAGAATAAGTCCATTAGAAAAGTTTTTCCTCTACCGACACCTCCCCATAGGTATAATCCTAAAGTTTGTGGTGACTTTTCTTTTTTGAAAGCACTAAGAACTACATTGTTAAACAAAGAGCCGGAGATTTTTTTTTCACCTGAAATATTCGAATATATTTGCTCAAAAAAATCAATTGCTTCTAATTGTGCTTTATCACTGTAAAAGTCATTTCTTGATGTAAGTGCTTTATATTCATCGATTAACATAATATTATTGTTATTTAATTTTTGAGGATTCAAAATACAGGTCTTCATACGTTTTTTCAAGGATTTATATGAAAATTACAAGATTCGCACCTAGTCCGACCGGCTACCTACATATTGGTGGCGTAAGAACTGCGTTATATAACTGGCTAATCGCTAAGAAAACTAATGGGAAGTTTTTACTTAGAATTGAGGATACGGATAGAGAAAGGTCAAAAGACATCTTTNCAAAGGATATTTTAGATTCATTAGCATGGCTTAACATTGATTTCAACGAATCTATTGTATATCAAAGNAAGAGAACTGATNTNTATAAAGATGCTATANGCACTCTTTTGAGCTCTGGNAAGGCNTATTATTGCGATATGACNCAAGATGAATTAAATGAATTAAGAAAAAAACAGATGGAGCAGGGCTTAAAACCTAAATATGATTGCAGGAATAGAGAAAAAAATCTTACTTACAAGAAAGGTTGTGTGGTTAGATACAAATTTACCCAAGATGGTGAAACAGAATTCAACGATAATCTTAAAGGAAAAGTTGTATTTCCTAATAACGAAATTGACGATTTTATAATTCAAAGAGCTGATGGGACACCAACTTATAATTTAGTTGTCGTTGTAGATGATGTTGAGATGGGCGTTAACAGTATCATTAGAGGGGATGATCATTTAAGCAATACTCCTAAGCAAATTCAATTACTTAAAGACTTTAATTATAATCTTCCTGAATATACTCACGTACCTTTAATTCTTGGTAAGGATGGAAAAAGGCTGTCAAAGCGACATGGTGCATTAAGTGCTATGGAGTATAGAAAAAACGGCATATTACCAACAGCACTTTTGAATTACCTTGTTAGATTGGGATGGGCTAGTGGTAATAAAGAAAAATTTGAAATATCAGAGTTAATAGATCTTTTTGATCTTAAGGGATTAAATAAGTCTGCTGCAATTTTTGATGAAGATAAGTTACTAAATATAAATAAATACTTTATTCAAAATATCGATATCGAAGAGCTGATGAATGAATTCAATTACCATAATGAAAAAAATAAAGACAGTGATTTAAACACTAAAGTTATTGAATGCCAAAGAATGAGACATAAAAATATTAAGGATTTAGTAAATGATAGTTTATTTGTTTACGAAGATATATCAATAAATAACAATGACTTAGAAATGATTTCTAAATTAAATTACAAGAAATATTACCTCGTTTTGAAGGAAGTCTTACTTAGTGTAAGTGCCTGGGAAAAAGATCTTATAAATGAAGAAATAAAGGAATTTTTAAATAATAATAATATGAAAATGGCGGATATTGGCCCGTCACTGCGTTTAATTCTTACTGGAACAAGAAAATCACCAGATATAACTAGCATCCTATATATGCTTGGCAAAGATAGAGTAATTGATCGGTTAGATAATGCATTATCATTGATTACTTGACTTTACACGCCAGTAAAGAAATAATCTGACATCTTTGTCCCCATCGTCTAGAGGCCTAGGACACCGGGTTTTCATCCCGGCAACAGGGGTTCGACTCCCCTTGGGGACGCCACCTATGCCTCATTTGATATTATAATAAGCCAAAATATCTTTTTAAGGTTAAATTTATACAAATACAAACAAGGAAAATTTAAACATGATTTATTATCATAACCCAAGGTGTAGTAAGTCTAGAAAAGGATTAGAAATTCTAGAAAAAAACAAAGCTGAGGCCAAAATTAAATTATATCTTTCAGAAAAAATGACCTTCAATGAAATTAAAGACATAATTAGGAAATTGAAAATTAAGCCAATTCAGCTTGTAAGGACTAAGGAAAAAATAATAAAGGAAGAAAATATTAATTTTGACCATATGACTGATATTGAAATTATTAATACCTTGGTGAGATATCCAATATTGATAGAAAGACCTATTCTCGTAACAAAAAATAAGGCTATTCTTGGCAGACCTCCTGAATTAATTGAAAATATCTTATGAAAAGCTATTTTTTTAATTAAAATATCCAAAAAAATATAGACAAAATATGTTTTTTTTACATAATTATAGTTATGAAGCCTATAGATATTTTTATAAAATTTCTAAGGAAGTCAGTAAAAAAGGATGGTTTTATAATTAATTATGATGGCGATAAATACATTGTAGGACAGCCATTATCTCAAAAACCTATTGAAGTTTGTCTAAATAAAAAAAATCTACCATTAAAACTTATACTTTGCCCCGATTTGTATTTTGGTGAGGCATATGTAAATAGTGATATTGTTATTAAAAATGGAAATATTTCAGATTTTTTTGAAATATATATGTCAAACATATCAAATGAAGATCTGTCTATTAGAGAATCTCTTGTGAAATCTTTAGCGCCAATGTGCTCATGGTTGTTTGGAAGGATTAACACTATAGGTAGATCAAAAAAAAATGTTTCTCATCATTATGATTTATCAAACGATTTATATGAATTATTTTTGGATAAAAAAATGCAATATTCATGTGGTTATTTTTTAAATGGAGATGAGTCTATAGATGAGGCCCAGCAAAACAAAATTAACCATATAATAAGGAAATTAAATATAAGCCCTGGTATGAAAGTTTTAGATATAGGCTCTGGATGGGGTGGCCTGTCTATTGAAATTGCAAAAAAAACTGATGCCTTAATTACTGGTATAACATTGTCAGATAACCAGTTAAAGTACAGTCTAAAAAAAGCGAGTGAAGAAGGGGTCTCGGATCAATGTACCTTTAGGTTAGAGGATTACAGAAATATTGTAGAGAAGTATGACCGAATAGTATCGGTGGGAATGTTTGAGCACGTAGGGGTAGGATTTTATAAAACTTTTTTTGATAAAATTCATAGCGCTCTTACAAATGATGGCGTTGCTCTTCTTCACACAATAGGTAATTTAAGCAAGCCAAGATCTGTAGTGCCATGGATTACAAAATACATTTTTCCTGGAGGCTACATACCATCTCTCTCTGAAATATCTCCTTGCATACAAAACTCACATCTATTAACAAACGATATTGAAATACTACGTAACCATTATGCAAAAACACTTAACCTATGGAAAAAGAAGTTTTTTCTTAATAAAGATAAATTAAATAATAAATTCGACGATAAATTCATAAGAATGTGGGATTATTACTTAACATCATGTGAGATGGGTTTTAAATATAGAGATACTTGTGTATTTCAGATAATTTTATCAAAAAAACTTCACACTTTGCCTTATACTAGAGATTATTTATATAAGTAACTTTTATTTAAAAACACATGATCATTGAGTCTGTCAAAGAGGCGTTTAATTTAATTATCTTACTAGATCAAGACGTAATGGAGATTGTCTCATTATCTCTTCAAGTTTCTTTAATGTCTGTAATCCTAGCTGTATTTGCAGGAGTTTTTATAGGATCTTTTTTGGCTTTATCAAATTTTCCATTTAGAAACTCTATCATATTAATTTTTAATGTTCTTATGGGCTTACCCCCTGTTGTAGCAGGATTAATTATATATATTATATTATCAGCTTCTGGACCACTTGGCGTATACAATCTTTTATATACTCCAACAGCAATGGTGATAGCTCAATTTATTTTAATACTTCCTTTTATTGTAACTATTAGCAGACAAGTAGTTGAGGACCTTAGCGAGGAATATGCTGAATTTTTTTCAATCTTTGGTTTAACGCTTTATGAAAAGATTAAAACAATGTTATGGGATGGAAGATACTCTTTATTAACAGCCGTTATGGCTGGTTTAGGAAGAGCATTATCTGAGGTTGGGGCAGTATTAATAGTGGGTGGTAACATAAATCATTATACCAGGACGATGACAACTACAATTGCAATGGAGACTTCAAAGGGAGATATTTCAAGAGCAATTAGCCTTGGTATTATCTTACTTATAATTGCACTTGGTTTGAATCTAATAATACATATTTACCAAACTAAAGGAAAAAAACATTCGTATGTTTAAAAAATTAAAACCTATTATTGATCCATGTGATTATATGCCAATAGATATGATTGGCGTAAAAGTTTCATATAAAAACAATATAGTGTTTAAAAATTTAAATATATCATTGGAAGGAAATCAAATAGTGGCAATAATGGGTAAAAATGGATCTGGTAAAAGTACATTTATAAAAACACTTTTTGGAATTATAAAACCTATAGAAGGAACAATTAAGTATAATAACGAGAGTTTACTTCCCCGTAAAATTATATCTGGCGTGTCACAAAACAATATTTTCTTAAGAAGAAATCTTGATGATAATCTTCGTCATATTACTAGAATATCCCAGGCTACAACATTTGATGAACAACACATATCGCATTTACTTAAATTTTTTGGATTAAGTAATTTAAAAAAATATTCTGCAAGAAATCTCTCTGCTGGAGAAAAGCAAAAACTTGCAATTATTAGGGCTTTGATATTTAAACCAAGTTTTATATTTCTAGATGAACCTTCTAATAATCTTGATAAACAATCAATTGAGAAAATAGAAGAGGTAATAAAAAATATTCATGAAAATGGAACAAAAGTTTTTATTATTACTCACAGTAAAAAACAATCGAAAAAATTAAAAGCACAAGAAATTTTTATCGAATCAGGCGCTGTATTATATTAGTCGCTAATACAAGAGTCTAAAAAGTGCTATAGAATCTATTGAAACAAGTGCTAAGTAGTTCAACAACATACCAAATGAACCTCTACTGTATGAAGCCCAACAATACATTATGCAGCCCGCAATCCATACTGTATACAATTCAATAAGAGGAGGGTGTGGAACCGTAAATGCCATTACTACTGAACAACCAATGCTTAATGCCCATGCGAAAAGCTCAACCATAAATCTAAATCCATTTGATTTAAAGTCGCTTTGTACCCATAATAACGTTTTATCAAGATAACTTTTCATTGATTTAAAATGCNAAATCTATTCAATTTTCTAATAATTAATTTATTGATCAGTCTATCTATACCAATATATGCTTTAGATTTAAATAACTCAAATAAAACTTTTACCTCAAGCATAAATATAACCAAAGATGATTGGATAAGCCCAGAAGAGCTGAATAAAGTTTGGTTAAATTCATATATAAGTTTTAAAACTCAAGATGTTAAAGTAAAAATTTTAATGAAAGAATTCGTAAAAAGTAATTTCTCTTTAGATAATAAAAAAAATATTGTAATTTTTGCTCATGGTTGCTCCGGAACTGTTTCAATTACNCATAATAGAATAGATTTCCTTGTTGATAATGGTTATGTAGTTATAGCTCCGCAAAGTTTTGCAAGAAAAAAATATGCACGATCTTGCGATCCGATGATTCACAGAGGCGGAATGTATAGAGAGATTTTAAGTATGCGACATGAAGACATCAGACATGTGGTGAGAAACGTTAGACGATTTGATTGGGTAAATACTGGTCAAGTAGTTCTGATGGGTCATAGTGAGGGTGGTATAATAGCTGCGACTTATGTGTCCAATAGTAAAGATGATTATGTGGATATGAGAATAATTGAAGGNTGGACATGCAGATCTCAAGGTCCATATGGCTGGTTCGAGTACCATGGTTTAAAAAGCAAAAAAGAGACTCCTGTATTAGCTCTTGTCTCTAAATTAGATCCATGGTTTCAAAAAGAGTGGTCTAAGGGTGATTGCGGGAAATTCTTGAAAAATAANAAAAGTAAATCTTATGTATTTGATTCAGACTACATTAAAAGATCCCANCAACCTCTTAACTTTAAGGAAGTACAAAATATTACAAATAAATTTATGAAAAATAATTTAAAATGATTGAAAAGGAAACAATAGATTTAATACTTGATTATTTATTCTGGCTTGCAACAGCATGGCTAACAACTTTTCTCTTCCTTACAATTTTTTCATTATCNACAATATCTGGCCAAATGACAGAATATAAAATTATTCAAGTTGGGAAATTATTTATGACTGGCTTATCAGTGTATGTTTTTGTTTGGTTTATTCGTGGTATTTTTACAAGAAAATGGTGGTATTAAAACGTCATCTCCTTTATAACGTCATTATTAATTAAATGTCTATCAATGATTTTATCCACACAATCTTTCGATCTTATTTTGTACCATACATTATCTGGATAAATTACAAGCACGGGACCTTTGGCGCACATATCCAAACAACCAGATTTATTTATTCTCAACTCACCTTTACGATGCAATTTTAGAGACTTACATTTTTCTTTCATGTAAGAAAATAATTCTTCGGCATTAGCATTATTACAGCATTTTTTGCCATCAGGTCTTTGGTTAACGCAAACAAAAACGTGNTTTTTATAATGACTCATGGTGACACCCAATTTCCTTTGATTTTCTTATCTATTAAATCAAATTTGGCCCTAATATGTCCATCGTGTGCTAATTTGAGAGCATCTATGTNGTTAACGTGAACTCTTACCACAGAAAAATTCTTATATGCTATATCATCTTTTTTATCTNCACCGCCGCTATACAAATAATCTTTGTTGTTTTCAATAACTTCCCCAGGCTTAATTGTGTTGGTATAGCATTCTTTGCTCATTTCTTTTGTTCTNGACCATGATTCTTTAGTAATCTCATCGTTATAATGTACTTTTGATATACCTTTCATTCTNAGCTGAAGGCTACTTTCTTTGCTATAAAAGAGTAATGAAACATTTTTTTCACTTCCATTTACTATTTTAGAACTTCTATAATCAGTATGAAAATTAATGATAAACTCTAAATCATTAAATTTTCGAAACACAACGGTTCTATTTTCTGGATTACCATTTTCTATTGAACCATATACAAAAAGGTGAAAAGGGTGTTTGCCTTTAATAACGCCTTTGTGAAGCTCAGTTATAATTGATGAATAAAATTTTTGTAACTCTATATTTTTTATATCATTTGTATACATGGCTTAAATATTTTATTAATTAGAGCTTGTAAATTCTTTTATGAGATAAGAAAGATCAATAAATATTTTTTCAAAATCATTATATTCTATTGGNTCATTTATATCCCAATGGACAGATTTAATATTTTTACTGAGAGTAGGGCANCCTTCTTTTTTAGCGCTTGAACACAATGTTATTAAAATATCGATTTTTGTTCCTTTATTTAAAACATCATCAATACTTTTAGAATAAAGATTTTCAGTGTAAATATTATTTTCTTTAAGAATTTTAATTGCTTTTTCATTTATAACTCCTGATGGCATACTTCCAGCNCTATATCCAATAAAATCTTTCAAATTCATACTATTAAGAATAGACTCCGCCATAATGCTTCTTGCAGAATTCTGTGTACACAAAAATAAAATATTCATCAGTATCTTAGTCCTCTTCCATTATTTAAATAATATAAACATAAATAAAACATTATTAATANTGCTGAAACAATAATTAAAAAAGATAAATATATACTTACATCNGATATTCCAAGCATTCCAAACCTTAATCCATTAATTAAATACAGAATTGGGTTGGCAAGAGCTAAGCCTTGCCAAAAATCTGGTAGCATTGAAATTGAAAAAAATATTCCGCCTAAGTAGGTTAGGGGAGTCATTATAAATGTAGGTATAATGTTAATGTCATCCCAATCATTTGCAAATAATCCATTTAAAAAACCACACATCGAAAATAAGATTGAAGAAAAAATAATAATTAATAAAGTAATAGGAATATATGAGATCTTAAAGTTTACAAAAAACTGTGCAACTAATATTACGACAATTCCAACCGCTAAACCCCTTATAACTCCTCCTGTGATAAATCCTATCAATATTGTGTAGTTTTCGATTGGAGATACTAACAGTTCCTCAATATACCTATGGTATTTAGAAATATATAAAGAAGAGACGGTGTTTGTGTATGAGTGCGTAATCACAGACATAAGGAGAAGCCCTGGAAAAATATAATCAGTATACGAATAATTTTCTACTTCCCCTATACGTTCACCAATTAAACTTCCAAAAATTATAAAATATAAAATATTGGTTATTACCGGAGGAATAATAGTCTGCTTCCAGATTCTAGAAAATCTTAGTACTTCCTTTTTTACAATGGTTTTATAAGCAACAAGCTGAATATTATTCATTTTCTTCACCGCCTTTTTCTAGTAGCCTCACAAATAGCTCTTCGAGTCTACTTCTTTTATTTTTTAAAGANGCTATTGATAAGCCAACCTCAGTGAGTTTGTTTAATAATGTATTTATATTTTGACCTTCATTTATCGTTGCCACCANAGAATTACTTGAAAGCTTTGCTAATTTGTANCCCTCAATATTTGGCATCGATCCGATATCGTCTTTAGTGTAAAGAATATAATCCTCATTCTTTAATTGTTTAAGGAATTCGTTCATTGAGTTATTTTCGATAATTTCACCGTTATCAATAATTGCAATTTTATTACATAAGTTTTCTGCTTCTTCTAAATAATGGGTAGTTAATATTATAGTAGTCCCATTATCATTAATCTCTTTCAAATAGTCCCACATTAGTCTTCTTACTTCTATATCTGCACCAGCAGTTGGTTCGTCAAGTATTAAAAGTTTAGGTCTATGAATCAATGCGCGAGCAATCATAAGTCTTCTTTTCATACCACCAGACAAGTTTCTAGCAACTTGATTTCTTTTTTCTGACAATCCAAGNTTAATAAGCAATTCATCACAGTAAGCTTTAGAGTTCTCTGTGGGTATTCCATAATACCCAGCTTGATTAATAATAATTTCGTTTACAGGTTCGAAAGTATTAAAGTTAAATTCTTGCGGCACTATACCAAGATAAGTTTTAGCTTTTATAAAATTCTTATCAATATCTATTCCATAAATGCTTACATGGCCAGATGTTTTTTTTACTAATGAGGAAATTATGCCNATTGTTGTAGATTTTCCAGCTCCATTAGGGCCCAAAAGAGCAAAGAAATCACCTTGCTCAATATCAATAGAGATGTCCTTAAGTGCTTTTAAACCATTTGAGTAAGTCTTGGTTAAGTTTTTTATATGAAGTGCTTTTGTCATTGTTTTTAAAATAATTCAAAATACCATACTTTGATAATTAATGTATTATATTATTCATGAACATTGACCCCCACAAGTTCTGTGTNGCCCCAATGATGGGTTATACAGATTTACATTTTAGGTATCTTTTGAGGCTAATCTCAAAACCCCCGATTCTTTATACGGAAATGGTGACTGCCAACGCTATTTTGCATAATGAAAATAAAAAGATTAACAAATTAGAACATAACAACGAGCATCCATTGGGCTTTCAGATAGGAGGGGATAATGAAATTCAGTTTGAAGAATGTGCAAAAATTATAGAGTCATATGGCTATGATGAAATAAATATTAATGTTGGTTGCCCAAGTAAAAGAGCNAAATCGGGAAATTTTGGAGCATGTTTATTTACTGATCCAAAAAAGGTAGCCAATTTATCAAAATGCTTAATCGAAAATTTTAGTAAAACAGTTTCTATTAAAACAAGGTTGGGTGTAGATAATAAAGATTCATATGAGCACTTAGTAGACTTTATATCAAAGGTTTCAGATAGTGGNGTGAAAATATTTCATTTACATGCAAGAAAAGCNNTNTTAACNGGCTTAAATCCAAGGAAAAACAGATCTATACCAGCAATAAATTATGATAGGGTATATAAACTAAAACAGGATTTTCCTCATTTAAAAATAATTATAAATGGAGAAATCTCAAATATTGATAAAATAAAAGAGCATTTAACGCACGTAGATGGTGTTATGATTGGCAGGGAAGTGTGCAATAATCCTTTCATTCTTCATGAAATTGAAAGGTCATTAGATCCATCTATCATGAAAATAAACAAAGAAGATGTGTTGCAAACATATTTTTTATATATTAGAAATAATATTAAATATAATCAAAAAATAACTGATTTTACTAAACATTTAGCGCCNTTTTTTAAGGGGAAGATTGGCTCTAAGCACACTAGAGCTGTATTGTGTCATGAATTGAATTACGTATCTAACCCTNTAGATAAATTGGAAGAATTGATCAACGAGGAGGTTGTATGGGAGACAGATGGGCAAGATTTAAGCACAAGGGTAATGTAAACATTGGTAAGTTAATTTCAGANTCTGAAATAGAAATTTACTCAGGGAACCTTTTTAACAACCCTAGCCAAACAGGAGAAATTGTTAAAGTAGGTGAAAATTTAGAGTTTTTAGCCCCTTGTATACCATCTAAAATGATTGCTTTATGGAATAACTATAAAGCACTTGCTGACGAAAAAGGTTTAAGTTATCCAGATAAACCATTGTATATATTTAAATCACCTTCATCGTTTTCTACCAATGATAAACATATTTATCACCCTAGAAATTACAAGGGTGAGGTTTTTTTTGAAGGTGAGCTAGGAATTGTAATTGGGCAACCTGTAAAGGATTTATCAAGCTTAGATGATGCAAAAAACTCTATATTTGGGTATACATGCATAAACGATNTTACCGCCTTTGGTTTACTTAAAGATGATCCAAATTTCGATCAATGGACAAGATCTAAAGGTTTTGATGGTTTTGGCGTTTATGGTCCTTATATAGCAAGTGGACTTGACCCCAAAACATTGAATATACAAACAATTATTAATGATTCGCACATAGTTCAAGACTACCCGGTAAGTGATATGATTTTTTCATGTGAGGAAATTGTTATGTATTTATCTCAAAATATGACGCTTTTTCCAGGTGANATAATATGTGTTGGGACATCACAAGGCTTAGGTCCTATGGAAAGGGATAGTGCGNTAACTGTTAGAATTGATGGTATTGGAGACCTTAATAATACGTANGGTTGATTTAATTTAACATAATATACATTATACGCAATATAATTAAACATGCAAAAGAAAGTAGCTATTATTGGGTCTGGGATCTCAGGTTTATATGCAGCATATAAGCTTTCACAAAATAATGTTGTAACCTTATATGAAAAAGAAAACTACATAGGCGGACACACAAGAACAATTAATGTTATAGAAAATAAAAGAAAAATCCCTATTGATACAGGTTTTATTGTTTATAACCTCATAAACTACCCTAATTTCTCAGAAATGCTTAAGGAACTTAAAGTTAAAAGCTTTAAAAGCAACATGTCATTTGCAATTAGTGGTATTAAAGATGAATATAAACTTTCAACTTTATCAACAGTGTTNGCAAATAAAAAAAACATATTTANCTTTAAGTATTATAAATTAATATATGAAATTATTAAGTTTAATAGTGAAGCNCTGAATATGATTAATAAGAATGTGAATACNAAGATCAACTTAAGGAATTATCTTAGAAAACATAACTACACTGAATTTTTCATTAAAGGATATATAGTTCCTATGGGAAGCTCAATATGGAGTTGTAATGAGGATGAAATACTTAATTATCCGCTAGTCTCATACATACAATTTATGAATAATCATGGATTACTATCAATTGGAGAGCAACTTCAATGGTACTCAATAGAAAAAGGAAGTAATAGCTATGTAAGTAAAATGTTGAACAAAAATAATTTTATCGTAAAAAAGTGCCATAAAGTTAGTAAAATATTAAGAAAAAACAATAAGGTAAAAGTTTTTTCTAAAAATAAATCTAATATATATGACGCATGTTTTATTTGCACTCATTCAAATTCAGCTTTAAAGCTTTTAGGTAATTCCGCAACATCTGCAGAAATTAATTATNTAAAGGAATTTGAATACTCTAATAATAGTGTTTGTCTCCATACTGATGCCAGCGTAATGCCAAAAAATAAAAAATGTTGGGCTAGTTGGGTTTATAAAGCAAATAAATATAACCGCCCTTTAGTTTCTTATTGGATGAATAATTTACAAAAAATAAATTCAAAAAAAAATTATTTTGTGTCGCTAAATTCTGAAAAATTAATTAATGATGATCTTATGGTTAATAAAACTATTTTACAACACCCTGTTTTTAATTATAAAACCAAATTACTTCAAAGAGATGTTGGATTAATCCAAGGCATTGGAAATATATATTATGCTGGAGCTTATTTAGGGAATGGTTTTCATGAGGATGGGATAAACGCATCAATATACGCCATGAAATATTATAGAAGATATCAAAATGAAAATTATTAATGCTAATATCTATCACTCAAGACTTGGTTCTAAGATTAATTCCTTCACGTATAGGGCAAATTATTTTGAATTTGATTTTTTTGAAAATAAGCACATCAACGAATTTAAAATTTTAAGCATTAATAAATTTAATTTACTAAGTGTGGATGAAAGTGACTATTGNTTGGTAANGGATAAATCGCTTTTTGGCTGGGTTANTAATTTATGTAAAGATAAAAGCAACCAAAAAATTGATAAAATTAAACTAATTACAATGCCTAAAGTTTTAGGCTATGTATTTAACCCAGTATCATTTATATTTTGCTATCAAAATGAAGAGATATGTTCATTAATATTGAAAGTTAATAATACATTTAATGAATCTCATTTTTACTATTTAGACACAAAATATAAACAAAACTTAAACATGGAAAAAGTTTTTCACGTATCTCCTTTTNTAAAAAGAGAAGGATATTACAAGGTAGATTTTNATAATACGGAAAATAAATTTAAAGTTATAATTAATTATTATGATACTNCCGATAATATTGTNTTAAAAACTGGAATAATTGGTGATAAAATTGAAACTTCTAACATATTTTTTTTGAATATATTGAGTTTTTTTAAAGTTATTTTTTATATTTTAAGAGTACAATCCCTTATACACATACAAGCTTTGAAATTATGGATNAAAAAGATTGAAGTTATAAAAAAACCAAAACAAAAAAGAGAGAAAATTACATAATTTATGTTTTCTAAATTTAAAAAAAAATTAGTAAAAAAAATAATATCTAAATGCACTTTTGGCGATATAAAAGTTATATTTCCTGACAATACGTATNTAGTCTGTGAAAATAATAATAATAAACAAATAATTTTTGAAATTTTTGACTGGTCAGTGATTAGCAACATGGCTACCCAAGGCGACGTAGGACTTGCTAAAGATTATAGAGATGGTAAATGGATTACAAATGATCTTAAAAACTTAATAATTTTTGCTATTAATAATGAAAATGCTTTATCGGAAGTTATGTTTTCAAATTCATTTTTCACATATTTATTGAAATTACAATATTTCTTCAAAAAAAATTCTATTAAACAAGCTAAGAGAAACATTGCAGACCATTATGATATTAGCAATGACTTTTATAAAATTTGGCTAGACAACACAATGACTTATTCTTCAGGTATATATGATACAAAGAATACTACATTAGANCAGGCGCAATTAAATAAATATCAAAAAATACTTAATAATTTTGAAGACAGCAAGAAAGAAAAAGTACTAGAGATTGGCTGTGGGTGGGGNGGATTTTTTTCATATGCAAGTAATTTCTTTAAGGAGATTGACTCTATAACAATATCAAAAGAACAATTTAACTATTCCTCATCAATTAGTAGAAAGATTGATAATGTAAACGTAGATTATATTGATTATAGAGATGTAGAAGGCAAGTATGATTTAATCGTTTCAATTGAAATGTTTGAAGCAGTTGGCCAAGGCTACTGGAATACATATTTTAAGAAAGTAAATGACCTCTTAGTTAAAGGTGGCAAAGCTGTTATTCAAACAATAACTATAAGAGACGATTTATTTGACAATTATTCATCAAATACAGATGCAATACGATCCTTAATTTTTCCTGGTGGTATGCTCCCCTCCCCCTCAAAATTTATTAGATATGCTCAAAATAATNACCTTAAAGTTATCAATAAAATATCATTTGGTAAAAGTTATTCAAAAACTCTAGACGAGTGGCATAAAAGATTTAAAGAGAATATAAATATTATAAAAAATCAAAGTCTTGANGATAGATTTATTAGGCTATGGGAATATTATTTACTTTCTTGCTCCGCTGGATTTGAATCAAATAGAACCGATGTTTATCAATTTACTTTAGAAAAAGAGTAATGTATTTTGAGTAAAAAAAATTCATATTCATCCTTTGGGTTTGCGTTAGCATTTAGCTCATTTCCGATATACATTTATACACCAATTTATTATATTGAAATATATAAGTTAGATATTTTTTTAATAGGCATAATTTTATTATTTTTAAGAATTTTAGATGCAATACTTGATCCATTAATAGGATATTATTCCTCTAGAATTTCTGTAAAAAAAATTAAGAAATATATATTTAATATTTGTATATTATTTTATGCTGTATCGATATATTTTTTATTTAATCCCTTACACGCAAACCCAACAATATCTTTTATAATTTTTCTTTTTCTTACTACCTTTTTCTTTAGTATTTTAAATATTAACTTTTATTCACTATCAGTTTTTTTTAAGGGTGAAATGTCGTCATCAGTGTCTGCTACAAGAGAATTTAACTCATTTTTAGGAATGATATTTGGAGCAGTTATACCTGGTATATTACTAAATTTTTATAATTCAGAAAAAGCATATTTTATTTTTAGTTTCTTTATATTATGCATACTTTTTTTATTTTTTTTTATATTTTCTAGAAATTTTTTAATAAATCTAACTACTGTTAAGTTTGAGAATGAAATTAAAAGAATGCAGATATCTTCACTTTTTAACAAAGAATATATATGGTTTTATACTGTTCATTTTATAAGTGTCCTTAGCGCAGCTTTACCTGCGGTAATGATTATTTTTTTCGTAAACTATTATTTAAAATTAGAAGCCTATACTCCTTTATTTATACTATCTTATTTTTTATCGGCTGCTTTATCACTANGTATATGGAAAANATTAAGTTTAAAATACACTAAAACATANTCTTGGTTAATTTCTATGATATTTTCCGTTATAACATTCTCCGGTGTATATTTTCTAGATCAAGGTGATTTATTTCCGTACTTGTTAATTTGTATTTTTTCTGGATTTGCATCTGGAGGTGATATATCAATTCCTCCATCTCTTTTAACATCTAAAATAATTTTTGATAAAGTTAAGACACATTCAGCAGTTTTTTTTGGCATATATAATTTTTTAAATAAAAGTGCTTTAGCTATTGGATCTGGATTTGCATTTATATATTTAGGTTATAACGGTATTAATATGGCTGAAAATGCTTACAACTTGGAGGCTAGTAAAATTTTAATTTTATATAGTTTAATTCCATTGATTTTAAAAATTATAAGTATTATTTTGTTACAAGTATCACCTATTTATAAAAAAATATGAAATATTGGATTATTGGTGCAAGTAGTGGGATAGGACGAGAAATTGCCATGCAGTTAAGTGAACTGGGTAATGAAGTAGTAGTATCTTCAAGTAATAAGAGTAATTTAGAAAAACTTAATGAAGGAAATCATGAGAAATTTAAATTGCTTTCGTTTGATGTTTCCAATAAGGCAGAGGTTAATGAGGCCTGCAATATTATTAAAGAGGATTCTGNCGATGCTTTATGTATCATATACATGGCTGCTAGATACGATGCTTATGAACAAGATAAAGGAAAAGAATCAAAATTAGGAAATTATGAAAACATAATTAATGTTAATATTATTGGTCTACTTCATATTATAGAAAATATGCACAATCATCTTAAAAATACTAAAAAAAGGTCAAAATTTATCATTTGTTCAAGCTTAGTTGCCTTCAAGGGTTTGCCTTTCAGTCAACCATATTCACTTACCAAGGCGGCCTTATATAATTTATCATCTTCATTTTTNGCAGAAAATCATAAATATTTTGATGTAAAAGTTATTACTCCAGGATTTGTTGATACACCTCTTACAAGAAAAAATAAATTTGATATGCCTTTTATAATTAGTGCTAGTAAAGCAGCTCAAATTATTATCAAAGGTTTAAATAGCAAAAAATATGAAATTTCTTTTCCATTAGTAACAAGAATTATAATGGTGTCCTTATCAATAATGCCGCATTTTATTTATAATTTTTTANTCAAAAAGTTTAGTTAGAATTACTCGTACTTACNAATATAGGAATACCNGAGGAGTTTTTTACTTCTTTTTTAATTAAACTCCAGTCAATCGATAAATTGTATTTTTTTGTATATTCGATTATATCTTGAAGATATTTATTTTTNCTTTGAAAATTAAATTCNTCATTTGGAATGGATTCCAATGTCTTATCATAATCACTCACTTCTATAAATACATCCTTATTAAGATGGGTTATTTTAATCTTTTTATCTATTATTTTCACTTTTGTACCTACCTTGGTAAGTGCGAATAAAGTTTCTATATCTGTTGCTCTTAGNCTTATGCATCCATGTGTAACTCTCATTCCAATACCTTTTGGTTTATTAGTTCCGTGAATTAAGTACCCTTTTATTCCTAAATTTAATGCATATTTNCCTAAAGGATTTTCAGGTCCTGCTGGAACAATTTTTTCCAAGATATCCCCTCTTTCTTCATGCTCTTCAATAATGCTTTTNGGTGGGTACCATATTGGGTCAATCACTTTATGTTTTATAAAAGTNTTTCCTATTGGTGTAGTCCAATCATAACGTCCAACGCTTACAGGAAATGTAAGGACTCGATTTACGGAATATATATCGTCAATCTGTAGATAATAATATAATCTCATTTCAGAAATATTTAAAACTACTCCATTAAAGTACTTATACGGTAAAATATATTTCTTTGGAATTCTAAGCTTCGTATTACTTTCAGGGTACCATTTAATTTTTTCATAATTAGCCTTCATTAATTCATGGTAACCTGTACCATATCTTTCAACAATGCCNGGTATATCTTCACCNTCCTGTGTTTTTACAAAATCAATATCACCAACAAGCANAGTATCATTAGGTATCTCAAAAATTTCTTTTGAGAAAACTTGCGGACATAGGAAAATAACTAATNTAAAATNAAGTAAAAAATTACGCATAGCTTTTAAATATCTTTCCAATAGCATATAAAATAATTTCTTTATCGTAAATAATGTCAGAGTTTTTTTTAAGCGTAAGGATTTTATAATACATTTGAATAATATTTTTTAAGGGCGTATTTTTAAAATATGGCTTTAAAAGGGAAAAATTAGAACTCGTTGGTGCATTTAGACTTACACTTAACTGCTTAAGCTCGAATAAAATTAAATTAATTAAATTAGATATNTTTATATCTTTTTCATACTTACAAAAATCACTAATGCTTAAATTATTACTTANTAACCCTTTAAGATTATTTTCAATATCGTAATTTATATCAAAATTATCTAGTAATTGATTAAAGTTTTTTTCATCTGAGGAAAGGTATTGAAATAAATTAAGTTTATTATAATTCTTTAGTATTTCATTATTTTTAAAATTTTTATACGAGCATTTTGAAATTTGCGATCTACTTTTAATGGTAGGAAGAAGTTTAGATACATCATTACATGTCATTAAAAATATTAAATTTTTTGTTGGTTCTTCAATTATTTTTAAAAGNGCATTACTAGAATTATTATTTAGGTCATGTGCATTTTTTATGATGACAACTTTTCTATTAGATGTAAGGTGTAATTTTTTTGTTACCTCTCTTACCTGATCAATTTTTATATTTTTTGCACCATCTTCTTTTTTAATTATAAAAATCTTGTCAATACTTTCTTCTACGGAACTTCGCTTTACATAATATAATGCTATATCTAAAGCTAGCTCAAACTTTCCCACGTCGTCATAGCCTTGAAATATAACCGAATTAAATAAAATATTGTTATCAATTTTTTCTTTGTAAAATACGTAATTAGATTCAAGCCATGGAATTTTCATTTTTTTTGCAAGATATTTAGAACGTTTGTATCGTCTTCGTTTAGCTCTATATAATATCTCAAAGCATGAGATGCGCCATTTAGCAAAAATTGATCTAAGGATTTGCCTATATACTCACAATAAGAACTTTCTGTTTCATATATTTTTATTTTTGAAAGACTTGGTATCAAGTTTATTATTTTTTCCCATGTGAAAATTGATATGAATTCAGTTGAAGAACGCCATGATAATTCTGGGCAAACAAAATTTAGTGTTTTGTGATCAAATTTAGAAATAATGCAATTTTCAACAATATTCTTAATATAACTGTAATCTAATACAAATCCGGTGAAAGCATCAACTTGATCAGTAAAAGTAATTTCTAGNTCATACCTACCACCATGAAGATTTCGACATTTACCTGGATGATCAGTAATAAAGTGCGCGCTATCAAACTTAAAGCATTTAGTTACAGAAGCGGTTTCATCTGTTTTATTAAAAAAGTCTGAAATTTGAGGTATATTCAAATTTAATATTACATTTTTAAGTTTTTCTGTATCATCTCTGTTATATAGCCTATAACTATTTATTACGTCATCTGAGCAATTAATNATGTTGATACNATGCTCTTCAAGTATACTCTTTATNTTAAATATAGTATTTTCTTCTAAGTTATTAAAAAAAATATAATTATTGATATTTATNCCACCTAAAAAAGTTATAATTGAAAGATATAGTAAATCATCATATTTAGAGTAATCTCTTTTAAAGCATAGCCCCTTGTTTTTACCTACCAACCTATTAGATGTAATCTGCCTGTGAGCGTCAGGTTCATAATGTGTATTTTGAAAAAACTTAAAACCAACNNCAGACAATATANCTTCAAGAAAAATAAAAAAATCTAGCTTTCTTATCTCAAATTCTATCCTAATGGTGTCTTTTGCATCAAATTCCATGATTCCAAGATCATTTAACGCACAAAGNATTGTTTCCTGTTGCTTATTTAAATCATTACTATTTAATGGAAGTGAATTTTCTTGGTTACTATTAATAAATATAGAATTATTAATTTTATCAATAGGTTGTGCAGTTTTAAAAGAAATCTCTTGAGGTGTTAGAGACCTATTATCAGTTTTTATATCCTTATTTTTTGTATCTTTAGTTTCCATAATAATAAAAGCGTCACCTCGATAATAACCGAAATGACGCTTTTTAACCAAATAATTTTTTAATTAATAGCTATTAATTAAAAGCCTTGGAATGGATGGTCTGTGCTATCTTTCTGAGAAAGAATATCATCAACTGATGGAGCATCTGCAACAGCATTTGCTATTGACATTTTAGTAGCTTTGTAATTATTTTCATAAATAGCTTCATCGCTATTAGCTTCCCAGTGAATGAAAACACCAACACATATGTATAGATCTGCAGCTTCATTTTTTGGAATCACACCAGCTTCAACACTGTCAGCCACTGCCATAGCAACAGCTTTCTGAGCTGGTCCAAACATTTGAACCGCTTGTTTAGCACCCTTAATTGTTACCTTNTTAAACATCATTGTGTTTGGCTTACATGGTAAATTTGGAGCAACAACAGCTAATAAAGATGTAAATCCATCCTTGTTATTTACTAAACCGTTACAAAATGCGGTTTCAGCAGCTGAACCTCTTGGTCCTATGAGTAAGTCAATATGGGCTATCTCTGCCATAGTTCCTGACGGATCATTGTCATTAACTAAAGCCTCCCCGACTAGTACTTTATTAATTGCCATAAGATATATCTCCTATATTATTGTTATATATTACAGGCTTATTCTACAAGAATTTAAGCAACATAACTAATAAAAAATATAATTTTTTACTTAATAAGCATATTAGAAAATACTGTTGCAACAACAAAATCAGCGGCAGTACCAGGATTTATATCATCATTTTTCAAAACTTTATCGGTTTGAATTAATTTTTCTTTTATCTGATACATATCTTGTATAGATTCAACCTCCATAAAAAGATCATAAAAAATTTTTTGAATATCCTTAGCTTTATCTAAACCATATTTTCTTGAAATTAGAGTATCTGGGTATTTTGACAAAAAATATATATATAATGCGCTACATGCATCCTCATNGCTTCTATATTTATTACTAAAATTTGAAAATTTATTTGTAAGGTCATTGAAAATAATCTCAAATTTATTTGAATACTCCCAAGCAATTAGATCGTATGAACTAGCATATTTCATTACAATGTAGAAATTCTGGAAATCATTACCTTTTAAGTCAAANCTCTCGACAGAACCCATATTACCGGCCATTGAGAGATTTATTCCTTCATATATTTTTTTTGTAGAGTTGTGATCAAGCGATAAGATTTCTTTATGTATGTTTTCAGATATATTAGTCTTCCCCCTGCTGTAATAAGCTTGAATTATAGGAGCGCATAAGAGAATAATACCCAAATTTGTATTTGTACCAACTATATTGATAGTGGATTTTATACTTTNAAAAATCCTGTCTTCTAATAAAATATTTGGTTGAGTGATGATGTCTGAACATGCTTCAATACTTTTTAAAAAATCTAAATAATTGAGATTCTTTGAAGGGCTATTAGTATTTACATTACCTGGTTTTAAAGATCTTATGTCAAGCATGCAAGCCTTTTCAAACAACTTTTGTAAGGCTGGTTGATCTATCTTTTTTTCTGACATTTTTTTATAAAATCGCTAATAATTTGGTCTGCAATAGAAATTTTTGGATAAACTGATTGAAGGCCCTCCCATGCTGGAATACTATTAACTTCTGTTACAAAAAGTTTTCCTTTATGATCTTTCATAATATCAACCCCAGCGTAGTTCATATTTAGAGCTTTTAAAGAATCTATAGCCAACTTTTTCATTTCTAGGCTAGGCTTATAACGATTNCATGTTGCTCCTTTTGAAACATTATTNATCCAAGTATTTCCAACTCTTTTCATACAAGCTGTAACTTTATTTTTTATTACAAAAAGCCTCCAATCATGATATTGATCTTTTTTTGATTTGATAAATTCTTGAATATAGTACACGCCATTCAGTAAATCNTAGTCAGGATGTATNTTTGTCTTATCTATTTTTTCCAATCCCCTTCCCATAGATCCGAAAATAGGTTTAATTACTTTAGATTCATTATCTTTTAAATTTTTAGTAATGCTATTTAAATATGAAATTTTNGATGTGATTATNGTGTCAGGAGTATTTATATTGTNCTTTTTTAATATCATAGTTGTTCTTACTTTATCAACGCTTTGNTCAATNCAAGTTGGATTATTATAAACTACAACATTGTTAAGCTCGAAAATATGAAGGATATTTAAATAATATATAACTTCTTCAAATGTTCCATTAGGTATAGCTCTCACAAAAACACCCTTTACATCTTTATATTTAATGATTTTTTTATTATGTATAAAAGATTTAGGTTTTGATGTAGATAAAGATATATTTGTAATACTTAAACATTGCACTTTTCTTTTAAGTCTTTTTAGAGATTTTTTTAACTCCTGAGAGTGCCAACTATCAGAATTCTCAGTAAAAATAATATACATTCTACANGTTAAATGATTTTTTCATAAGTTCTTCGTCAATAGAACCACTTTGAAATGTTTTTCCAGTTTTTAAATTTATAACAAAAGCTTGGGCTGGGCTAAACAAGTTTGGATCAATTTTAAAAAAATCATACTCGTATTTCTTAAATATATCAGCAAATGGCATTCCATAATCTTGCGAAGTGCTACTAGGAAGATCTTTACAAAGTTTTTCAGCTTCTTCGTCTTCACAGTTTACCCATAGCTGAATGACGCCTGAAAAGATAATGGCGTCGTTTGTTCTACCCATTGCTTCTAAAAAGTCATTGGAATTTGGAGGTATAGGTGCGCTTCCAAACCCCTCAAGTATTTTTGATAAATCAAAACCAAGTTCGTGTGATTTGTGTAAAGCAACCTCTAAAACTCTTGAAACTACCTGAATATTTCCAACTATGCTTGTTGTTGGTGTTATTATTATTGTTAAATTTTTACCTTCTACTCCAGTATCCTGTATGATTTTTTTTACGACATCTTCAGGTGGAATTGAATCAACTTCCATAACCAACGCTGTCCTTGAAAATTTATCTTTATAGTTAATATGGTCAAATATCTCCTCTTTTTGAGCTAATGCTCTCGCAGGACCTGAACCCAATGCTTGAAACTTTTCACTCTTTAAATTTGATTTAAGATTCCAACCGGCATATTGAGAGCCTAAGCATGATATTACTGGGTGTTTAGTGTTAACGTGAATTGNAAAAGGCCAAGATTTCGATTGAAACGTATTTAGTAAGTGAACTCTTCCTAAGCCACCTAAACATATTTCTGATACAACTCTCCCACATTCAATACTTCCTGGACAATTGATTCCTGCATCTATTATAGTGCAATCATCAAAGCCTTTTAACAAGTTAATATTATATGTTTCAAAGTTATCAATAAGATCTTGTACTAAGTTATTTGACTCCTNACTTACGCTTATCATTTAATACACCTCGTTAAAAAAAATATTTTGAGCTTTATTATAAACATTNTCTCTCTCTTTTATNAGTTCATTCTCATTGTCAGAAAAATAAAAAATAGTACAAACTGGGTCTCCCTTGTTAAAAAAATCACCGCTCTTTGCACCATTAAGGATAAATTTTTCTTTTATATCATTATTAACTTTAAAGCTTTTTTTTGCAAATAAATGTTCGAAACCTCTATATATTAAATCATAGTTAATATTAATTAACTCATTGTTATATGATTTAATGTGTGCATCTATTAATTGATTATTAAAAAAAGATTTATAAATTAAGTGAGATTGGCTTAATCTTGGATTTATTTCTAAAAAATAAAATTTGTCCTTAATTATAAAATCTATAGAGCAGAAACCAATTATATTGAAATTAGAAATAAAATAATCGATGCAATTGATAATTGTATCTAAATATTTGTCATCAAATTTAACTTGTCTTAAACATCCCGAAAAAGAAAAATCCGAGTATGGTGTNTTTTTAGAAAAAATTTTATTAAAACCTAAAATACTATAAGTTTTGTCTTTTAAAGCAATAAATGATACAGAATAATTAGTACCATCTATATATTCCTGGAAATAATACTTATCCTTTATAAATTTATTTTCGTTGCTATTGGATACAAAAAAAGTGTCTAAACCACCAGAAGTAATTTTTTTTTTAATAAGATATTGCTTATTAAAAATACTTTTTTTGTAAAGGGTTATTGGAAAAGAGATATCATAATCTTCTAACTCTTTATGAATGCTTTTAATATCTTTTAATTGATTGAATGTATTATAATCACACGCTAGTAAAGTTGTATTTTGATCTATGAAGTNATATACATTCTTGTCGTAATAAATATACTCTGAAGTNGGAATTGATAGTGAGTTTTTATTAACTTTAATTTTCTTAAGTACTTCTAATATATCACTTAGTTGATTCAAGTTATGCNAATTAAATATATCTGTANNTTCATTGTTCTCAATAAAATCTATTAAGTGCAGGNTATATTCTTGTTTTTTTTCTTTACTGACTGACTTGATATACTCTGATGTTCCATACGAGTATGTCAAAATACTATTCTTTTGAGACATACTCTCTTGCTAAGTCTAACGCATCATTAAATTCTAAAAAAATAGGTTTATCGGTGGATGCCATTTTTTTCAGTAACTTACTTTGCGCCTGATATTTTACTTGTCCTATTGCAAGAGCTCCTATGCCAATAGCTCCTGATACAGAATCTAAAAGTTCTGAGCAGTTAGCCATAACGTCTAAGCCAGCTACTCCTGATGGAGGTACAGCGTTAACATCCGCAATAACTTTAAGTTTTTGAGCAATTTTAAGTTGTTCTTTGGACACCAATTGTATACCTGCAGCTCCACTTGCAAGCACAATCTGAATTTCATTTATATTGTCATTGAAGTAATCATTTGATTCACCAGCAATAATTGCACTATTCTCTAAATACTTATCTTTACAAAGAGTCGCTATCTCATTGCATTTTTCTTTATTTCTTCCAAGAATAGTAACTTCAGCCCCNGCAGAAGCANCTAAAGTTGCCGCAATACAGCCTACAGGGCCGGTACCCCCAAAGACAACTATTTTTTGTCCTTTTAAGGATTCATTAAATTTACTTTTTAAAGCATTTTCAACTTTTGCAACCATTCCAGCAGCAGTTGTAAAAGCACCACTTGGATCTGCGAAAGCTGAAAGGGTAAAAGGTTCAACTAAAGAGCCTTTACATATATTTAACATTTCAATTGCAATATGCGGATCTCTTCCTCCAAAAAAAATACCTGTTTTATTTAAACCTGGTGGCCTTGAAAAGATTGCATCTTGAACCAATCCTGATACCTCATCTGAAGCAATATTAGTATATGGAACACATTTCTCCCAACCAGCATCAATTGCCATATTGACGTCAAACGGACTAAGATTTTTTGCAGTAGTAATCATATGCATTATTAATTCTTTAGACATTTTATTCTCCTACGAAATTTCAATATTTTTGTTTATTTGGATGCTGTTACCAATTATTTCTGAAGCACCATTATTTTTGGCTTTAACAATTTGTAAATCAATATCTGTAAGGTCAATATTCTTTGAGATAAGNTGACTTACTTTATATGCTTGTGTGTCACTATCACATAACACAAAACCTGTAGGCCCCCAAGAGCTCTGTCCCATTCCCTTGAAGCCTTTTTTTTCTAAAAAGGAAATAATCTCNGAAACTTTTTTATTTGAAAAGACGCCCCCTTGNGCGTCGGAAAAATGATATCCCACTTCATGTTGAAGTATGCTAATTGAACTTGTGAATGAATGAAAATCTTTTTCAATTAACGAAGGTAATGTTTTCATTAAAACAAGTTGNGATAAAAATTGAGCTTTTTCAAGCGGAAATACATCTAGTTTATTAAAAGCTTCTTTCTCGNTGCTTCCNAACATACCCTCTTGCTTTCTGGCAATTAATAAAACAATTCTCCAATTTTCAGGAAAATCGTGTCTCGCAATAATTGGAGGAGCTTTATCACTTATACCTTTTCCTCCATCAACTAAAAAACCACCTGCTAGATACGATCCTATACCTATTCCTGAACGATTTCCCCTATCTAAGATTTCGGCAATTTTTTCAATGGTTAAATTTAAATTACTAAGCTCAGAAATTGCTTTTCCTACACATAAAGCTAGCTGAGTGCCTGATCCAAAACCTGAATGTTCTGGCATATTAGATTCAACATCTATTGTAAAAGAACTTTCTATGCTAAAAACTTTACAAAATTGTTTTGCATATTGTTTTGATCTTTCACAATTGGAATTAATCTGACCTTTAGTTCTCTCGATATGTGTAACTTTTATTTTAGTAAAAAAAGTATCTATAGTTAATCCAACACTTCCGAATTTTCTTCCTTGGCTTCCGTTGAGGTCGATAAACCCTAAATGAAGTCTTGCAGGTGATGTAATTTCTATTGAATTTATTGTTTGTGTCATCTTAATTTACGAATTTCTTTGCGTTTTCAAAAAATTTACTCCAAGGACTATCTTTTTCATTACTATATATTGGAAATTGCTTTATATCCAATAATCTTTCTGGATGTGGCATCATCATCAAAATATTTCCACTTTTAGAAGATACCGAAGTAATACCCTTAAATGATCCGTTTGGGTTGTAAGGAAATTTCTCTGTAATAGAACCATTATTATCGATGTATCTCATACTCAATTGATTATTTTTTTCTAATATAGAAAAATCTATATTATTAATTTGCATTTTACCTTCGCCATGAGCAACAATTATTGGTAATTCTGATCCTTCCATTCCATCAAAAAAGAAAGAATTAGACTTAACTATCTTTGTCATTACATACCTTGATTCAAATCTTTCACTATCATTAATACAAAGATTTGGCCAGTTTTCNCTTCCTGGTATTATTTCTGTTAATTTTGATAAAACCTGACACCCGTTACAAACACCAAGAGAAAATTTAGTTTGATCTGAAAAAAATTTCTGGAACTCGTCTTTTAATGCAGAGTTATGTAATATTTTATTCGCCCACCCNCTTCCAGCACCTAATACATCTCCAAAAGAAAATCCACCACAAAAAACAACTCCTTGGAAATTATCAAGTTTAAAAGACTTTTGAATAATAGAGTTCATATTTACATCATATGAGTCAAAACCAGCCATTGAAAAAGCTTGTGCCATTTCATAATGACCATTAACACCTTGCTCTTTTAATATTGCTATTTTAGGCTTTAATTTTGTATTTATAATCTTCTTTTTATTATTATTATTTGTTTTTATATATAGCCCTTTTAAGTTTTTTTTACCGACTTTTTCAAACTCGTCATTTGATGTTTTTGGATTATCTCTTAATAACTGAATTTGAAAACTATTTTTATGCCATATTTTATGAAGTTTTTCTATACTATTTGAGTAAATTATTTTCTTATTATTCTTAATCTCTAAAACATATTTTGAATTTACTTTTCCTAATTCGTAATGCTCAATAACTTTAGAATTTAAGGACATATAAAAATCTGCAAGAAATTTATCTTCTATTTGAACTACAAAACCAAGTTCTTCACTAAACAAAAATTTATTAATTTCAAAATTTTTGTCAATGTTGATACTCATACCTGTATGTCCTGCAAAGCAACATTCAGCAATTGTTGTTAAAAGACCACCATCAGATATGTCATGATATGAAACTATTTTATTTTTTTCATGCATAGATTGTAAAAGTTCAATGACAAAAATAAAATTTTCTACATTATCTAACTTGGGGCATTTTTTTTCATGAATATCATATATTTGTGATATAACAGAACCACCCATTCTTCTGTNTTTAGCACCTAGATTTACATAAATTACCGATNAATTATTTTTATTCTTAAATCCTACAGGTAAATGCTTTAAATCACTTAATCCTGCAAAAGAAGAACAAACTAAAGTATTTGGAGATTTGACATTAATTTGAAAATCATTATTTTTCCAGGTTGTTGCCATTGAGAGAGAATCCTTGCCTACTGGTATTGATATATTAAATTTACTCGATAANAAAGCTGCTCTTTCTACCATTTTATATAGATTGTATTTGTCATCATTATTAGAAAATGGCGACATCCAATTTGCAGAAAGGACAATATTTTCAATTTTATTGAATCTGCTTGGTACTAAATTTAATATTGATTCACATATTGCTAAATCAACAGACGCAATGGGATCATAGCAAGCTACGCTAGCTTTTTCTCCTAAAGCCAAAGCATAGCCTATAGAGTAAGTATAATCGGAAGAGATAATTGAACAATTAGATACTGGGACTTGCCAGGGCCCATCAAACTGATCTTTAATTGTTAATCCACCAACCGAACGATCACCTATATTTATTAGAAATTCTTTGGAAGATACAGATGGAAAAGATAAAACATTCTCAACAGCTTCCGAAAGGTTAATGGAGCTATAATCAAAAATGTTTTGCTTAAAATCTAACTTTTGTGAGCTTACATCAATAATATTTTTTTCTTTNTAGTTAAAAAGTAAATCCATAGGAATATCTATATAAGTATTTCCCTTATCCTCGAGAACCAACCTTTTAGAATCATTAATAACACCAACTACTGAAAAGGGNCAGTTTTCGGACTCACAAAGTTTTTGAAAAGTAATCAAATTTTCTTTTTTGATTATTAATACATATCGTTCTTGAGATTCATTACACCATAGCTCTAAAGGATTCATAGATTTATCAGCAGCAGGTATAGATTCTAAATTTATCTTTCCCCCCTTTTTTGAATCATTAATAATTTCTGGTATTGCATTTGAAAGACCNCCTGCACCAACATCGTGAATTGTNACNATAGGATTTTTATTATCTAAATAAATACATCTATCAATAACCTCCTGACATCTTCTCTGCATTTCAGGGTTATCTCTTTGAACAGAGGCAAAATCTAAGTCCTCTCTTCCACTTTTTGAATTGATCGAAGATGACGAACCTCCGCCAAGTCCAATTAGCATCGCTGGGCCACCTAGAACAATAATTAAATCACCATTCTCTGCATCATTTTTAAAATAGTTTTTAGATTCTATTTGACCAAGCCCACCAGCTATCATTAATGGTTTATGAAAACCAAAAAAATTATTTTTATCTTGCATAATTTCAAGCGTTCTAAAAAAACCACTTAAACAAGGTCTTCCAAACTCATTATTAAATGAACTTGATCCTAAAGGGCCATCAATCATTATTTGTAAGGCATTTGAGATTCTAGATGGATATCCAGCATTTTTTTTATTTATAATTTTCTGACCCTCGNAGTTAAGGCTTGATACTATATACCCAGAGGTTCCAGCTTTAGATTTTGCTCCACGACCAGTTGCAGCTTCATCTCTAATTTCACCGCCAGATCCAGTTGCAGCCCCGGGTTTAGGCGAGATAGCTGTGGGGTGATTATGCGTTTCTGCTTTTATAACGGCAGCCGCTCTTGTAAAATTTTTTTTGTATGCCGAACTTAAAGACTCAATCCTTGGTATCTCTACACTTTGTTCTGAAGTAATTGCTCCATTATCTGAATAAGCTTTTATGACATTTTTATTTGTTTCAGGATCAAATGTTGACTTTATTAAATCAAACATTGTAAGGTCCAATTCTTTNCCATCAATAGACCAATGCGAATTAAAGATTTTATGTCGGCAATGTTCAGAGTTAACTTGCCCGAACATCATTAACTCCTCAGGAGAAGGAGTTTGCCTTAAAGAGGCATAACCCGCCTTTAAATACTCAATCTCTTTACTATTTAAGCCTAACCCCATTGAATCATTAAAAGTATTAATATTGTCAAATTTCAAAAGGCTTTTATCTTTAGAGTTTAAATGACTAGTACTAAAATTATCATAAATATATTCTGTCATTTTATCGTAAAAAAATTCTTTAAACTGTTGATTTTTCAAAATTTTAAGGTCTAATTCACCTGTGAATTCAAAAATTTTAGCTTGGATTAATCTGTTTAACGCTTTAATACCGCATGCATAGAATATATCTTTGGCTTTACTTTCCCAAGGCGTTTCAACGCCCTGCCTAGGAGTAACCAAAAGAAAGTTTTTACGATTATATTTATCCGCACTTATAATATCCGCATTAAGTAATTTGCAAAATAGAGTATGGTCAAAAAACTTAGAATTTATATCACAAAAGTATACATAAGACATTGATATACTTATATTTATTCCTAAAAAACTTGTGACATTATTGTTTAAGTCTTTTGTAAGCTTGTTATTAATTTTCTTCTTTGACTCTAATAAAATCATGATCTTTTATACTTAATAAATAAGTTGTAACTATATCATTTTTTAAGATAATCTATATAAACTCTTATTTATTTAATTTGGGGGCGACAAGGTTTCGACGTGGATTTCGAAACTCTAGGAGCATGTCGAGTATATAGCTATTCTCGTAAAAAATGCTATTAAATTTAGTTGCAAAACACGACAACTACGCATTAGCTGCTTAAATCCAGCTAATCATCTTTCACAAGTGTGCTTGTGCGTTTGAGTTAGATGTCATTTTCACAAGATAGCTATTATTTTTCCTGAAAATAATAGTAAAACTTNTAAGGATAGTGTAATTAATAATTTGCCAGTCTTTTTTAATTACATGAAATTCTAGACTTGGCTAAGCATGTAGCGCCAAAAGTAGAGGGTTTGCGGACGCGGGTTCAATCCCCGCCGCCTCCACCATAATTTCAATGTTAATTAAATATGAAAAAATTAGAATCAAAAATATGTGAAACTTGCAAAAAGCCCTTTAATTGGAGAAAGAANTGGAAAAAGGATTGGGAAAACGTTAAATATTGTAGTGAAAGATGTAGAAGAAATAAACATGAAAAAAAAACATAATTTAATAGACCTACTATCNTCAAATAATAAAATAATCATAATTCCAAAAACATATACAAAAAAATATATTAAAAGAGCTACAAATAATGATAATGTATATTTTCTTGATGAACTTATTTTTTTTAAAAATAAAAAAAATGTTTTCGAGTATATCGAAAAAGATAAAACAAGNTTAAAGAAAATAATCGAAAACATTGATTATTTGAAAAAGAGAATTAATAATACTAAAGAAGAAAATCAATTATACCAAATAATAAATAATATAATACTTAATGAAGGATACATTGATAGCAAATCCATAAATATTCCAAAAATTTCGAAAGAAGAAAAAATATATTTCAAATATGAATCAGCAATACTTAACGTAATATGGAAATACTGGTTTTTAGATGATATTTATAACGAGTCGTATGCAAAAAATTATTTGATCTTATTGAAAGAATATCAAAATGATGAAGATATATTAATTTTAGATATAGATCATTATTCAAACAAAGAAAGTCAGTGGATAAAAAAAAATATAAAAAAAGATCTGATAATAGATCTTGATGCAAAAGATATAATTATAGACCAAAATTTTATTCATTCCATGAGCAATATATTATCCTATGACTTCAATAATATTGAACATGAAATATTATTTATAAAAGATTTTATTCAGAAAAACCTCAAAAAGAAAATTGGAATTATTCATAACGATAGATTATTTCTAAAAAGATTAAATTCACTTTTAGAGGTTGATAATATCAATATAGTTGACGATTTTGGATGGAGTCTTACTACTAGTTTATCTTATTCCTATATTAAGGATGTTATAAATTTTTTCTTTTCAGATATGTCATACTTTAACCTTAAAAAAATATTATTATCTAGGTATTCATTTCCTAAAGATGAGTATATCAATAAACAAAACTTTTTATCTGTTATAGAGAAAAATTGTGAAAATATAAATGCTAATGTAAAAAATTTATTACTAAACAATAATAAAATATCTAATTTACTTCATCAGAATTATTATGAAATTCAAGAAAACACATTTAAGAAATTTCTATTATCATTGTTAGATATACTAAATATACTTGATTCTACAAATGACTTAAAAAAAGATACCGCAGGAAAGATAATTATTAAAACAATACAAAGTATTATTGAAAATGATATTGACAAAAATAAATATAGCTATAAGGAATGTGTAAATAAATTAGAGGATGAGATTGAAACAGAAAAATTCTTCATTAATTATAATCATAAAAATATCGTAGTAACAGATATAAACCACGCAAAAGTTGAAAACTTTGATCATTTAATCGTATGTTCTATGTCAAATAAAAATTATCCTAAAAACCCAAGTTCAAGCTTTTTTTACAATTCAACGATTTTCAATGATTTTTCATTAAAGTATGAAAACGAATACAATTTGAAAGATTTTCTTCAATTATTAAAAACTAATAATTCTATCCTCACATTTCACAAGCTTAAAAATAACGAACAAAATACCAAATCCAAATATAAGGAAATTATTGATAACTATATAAATTTAGGAAACTCAGATATAAAAAATAATAAAAGAAAAAAAATAAAATTAAAACATGAAGAAATAATTGCTAAGAAAAAAATAACTTATAACGACATTTTAAATTTTAATAATTGCAAATATTGTTATTATTTAAATGCATTCAAAGATGAAAGTCTTTATTCAGAAAATATGAACTACGGCATATTTATGCATAAAATACTAGAAATGTATATAAAAAATCACGGAAATAATTTTAATGAAAATAAATTTAAAAAAATATTTCTAGATTTTAAGAAACAGTTTTTTACTAATAGAAGAATACCTTTGAATATGTTTAACATAGATGATAGCTTTGATTTTTTATTAGAAGCACTAAATACTGAATTTCAATATAAGAAACAACTAAAAACTGAGGCTTCATTTACTAGAAAATACAAAGAACTACAGCTTATTGGAAGATTTGATTTGTTATTTTCAAAACCTTGTCTGCAAATTTATGATTTTAAATTTTCGAGTAAGAATTACTTTCCATCAGTTAGAAACGTTATCAATGGTCAACTACCTCAACTTGGTTTTTATTCATTAATTAGGCCAGATATTAAAATATATAATTTATTGTATTTTGATTTAGTAAATCTAGAGAAAAAAATAGTTAGTTGTAATTATGACGAGCTAAGTGAGGCTAGANATGTTATAAATGAAACTCTTGAACAAATCATTAATACTCACAGTAAAAATTTATCAAAAAAGAAAGAGTTAGTTCTAAGTTGTGACCGTGAAGACTGCTTAGTGCCAAAAGTCAATGTCTTAGTATAAAAGAAATCGTTATTTTAATTATAAAAATAAAAATAATAGTCAAAACAATTCCAGCAATTATAAAGCCAAATGGATTATTAGAAGNAAAATCAATTTTTCTATTTTTGTTAGATTGTATACCAACAAATGCTGATAACGCACTTAAAATATATCTTTTTAATTTACTTTTATTTATTAAAAATTTGTTTAGCAAATATAATACCGTCTTCTTTACCATTTTGTGAGGGATAATAATCCTTTCTAAGACCTACTTCAGAAAAACCTTCCGATTCGTATAAATGTATCGCTATTTTATTTGACGGACGACATTCTAAGAAAATTACATTACAATTATTTTTTAAAGCATTAATATACGAGTCCTGAATCATCATTCTAGCAAGCCCATGATTTTGAAATTGTTTCATAATAGAGATATTCATTATATGGAATTCTAGTGAGAACGCCGATGATATTGAGTATCCAACAATTTTTTCGTCGTTACATATAACTTTACATATATATCCATTATCAATACAATCATTAAAAATACTTTGAGACCATGGAAAATTAAAATTTTCTTTTTCTATAGAAAAGACTTGCCCTATATCAGTTTTAGACATTTCAAAAATTTCAAAGTTTTTTTCTTTCTTAACGCTACTCATCTTTCTTTTATTTAATTTTTAATAATTCATAGAGTTTATTTAACGCATCGATATATGCTTTTGCTGATGCAACAACAATATCGCTATCTGCACCCAATCCATTTACAATAACATTATTTTTTTCTAGCCTTACAGTGACTTCGCCAAGAGAATCTGTTCCATCAGTAATATTATTAACAGAGTATAATCTCAACAAAGAATTACTTTTAACTATTTTTTCTATTGCTTTAAAAGTTGCATCAACTGCCCCCCCGCCAGATGCAGTAGTTTTATTTTCTTTATTTTGATAAAAAATTATCACTTCGGACTCAGCTTTGTTATTAAAGTTACTTGAGGATTGAATATTTATTAATTTAAAATATTTACTCGGTTGATCAGAATATTTACTTGATACAAGCGTATGCAAGTCATCGTCATAAATTTCATGCTTGATATCAGCTAATTTTTTAAAATTATCAAATATTTTGTTAAGATCGTTGTCTTCAGTAAAATCATAACCAAGTTCGTTTAACCTGGTTTTTAATGCATTTCTACCAGAATGTTTTCCAAGCACGATTTTATTATCGTCCCAACCAACATCTTGTGCTAGCATAATTTCATATGTTTCTCTATGTTTTAATACTCCGTCTTGATGAATACCTGATTCATGTGCAAATGCGTTTGCACCAACTATAGCTTTATTTGGTTGTATCGGAAACCCAGTTATACTCGAGACTAATTTAGATATTGGAACAATATGTTTAGTATTAATCTTTGTATTGCAATTAAAAAGATCTTGTCTTGTTTTCACAGTCATCACAACTTCCTCTAATGAAGCATTCCCAGCTCTTTCGCCCAAGCCATTAATAGTGCACTCCACTTGTCTTGCGCCATTAATAACCCCTGATAGAGAGTTTGCAACAGCTAAGCCCAAATCATTTTGACAATGGGTTGAGAAAATTGCTTTATCTGAATTAGGTATATTTTCTATAAGTCTTTTAATTAACATACCATACTCTTCAGGGATGCAGTAACCCACAGTGTCAGGTATATTAATTGTGTTAGCACCAGCGTTAATGGCTTGCTCTATTATCTTACATAAAAAATCAAAATCAGACCTACCAGCATCCTCTGATGAGAATTCAATATTATCAGTGTATCTAGTTATTCTTTTTATAGATTTCACAGCTTGACTAATCACTTCGTCTTTAGTCATATTAAGTTTTTTCTGCATATGAATTTCAGATGTAGCAATAAAAGTATGTATTCTTGAGCTTAAGGCTGGTTTTATAGCTTCACCAGCTATATCAATATCTTTCTCAATGGCACGTGCTAAAGCACATATTGTGCTACCTTTAATTGTTGAAGCGATCTTATGAACTGCTTCAAAGTCTCCTTTACTGGCGATTGGAAATCCCGCTTCAATAACGTCCACATTTAATTTTTCCAAAAGCTTGGCTATTCTTAACTTTTCAGAAGTATTCATAGAAGCACCAGGGCTCTGTTCTCCATCTCTTAGAGTAGTGTCAAAAATTACAAGATTAGAATTATTCATTGTTTGGATTCTGATTTTTGTTTATTAAAAATTATTTTAGAAAGATGACGTATTATGAAAACTACTGGACCTGACAAAATATANACTGAGATCAAGAAAGAAGCTACTAATANTGGATTNATCATAATTAGAGTAAATAANACTATAAATNCAAAAAGCCANTAAAATTTAATTTTTTCAGAACTCCCAACAGATTTAAAGCTTAAATATGAAAATTTACTAATCATTAAAAAAGAAAGTAGTAAAACCACTAATGAAGCTTCATTAATATAAAATATAATATCAATGTTAATACTTTCAAAAAGAATAAAGAAAAGACTAAAAAAAGCTGCAGGTACTGGGCACGGAAGACCAATAAAAAAATCACTTTTTGACGAACTATTAAATCTAGCCAATCTTAAAGCTACAGATGAAAGATAAATAAATGAAATAATGAGGCCTAAATTTATTAAGGAATAATTAAAAATATCTACCTCATTTAAAAACCATGAATAAAGTAATACAGCAGGAGCAAGGCCAGATGTGACAATATCACTTAAACTGTCAAGTTGCGCTCCAAATTCACTAGTCGTTTTAGTGATTCTAGCAATTCTTCCATCTAATGAATCTAAGAATGTTGCTACGATAATTAGTATAGCTGCTTGGTAAAAATTATTATTAAATATATAAATTAANGATAGAAAACCACAGAATAAAGATCCAATAGTCAACATATTTGGAATCAAATATATTTTATTTCTTATCATAAATTGTTATTTTGAAATTATAAAATAGATAGCCTATTACTACATTGCTACTAAATTAACTACTAGATACGCAAGAAAAGCGTAAACTCCCCAAAATATTAACATATGAAATAAACCACTCATTGTTTTCTCCGTTTTTTATTTAAATATATCTTAATTTTTATCTTTATCAACCAATTTATTAGCAGATATCCAGGGCATCATGCTTCTTAACTTATCTCCAACCTCTTCAATGGCATGATGTTCACCTTCTTTTCTCATGCTGTTGAAATTTTTGTTTCCACTCCTATATTCTTTAATATATTCATTAGCAAATTCACCACTTTGAATTTCAGCTAGTATTTTTTTCATTTCATCTTTAGTGGAATTATTTACAATTCTTGGTCCTCTTGTGAAGTCACCATATTCAGCTGTATTTGAGATTGAATATCGCATATTGGAGATACCCCCTTCATACATTAAATCAACGATCAATTTTAATTCATGAAGACATTCAAAATATGCCATTTCTGGTTCATAACCTGCATCTACAAGAGTTTCAAAACCCGCTTTAACAAGGGCAGTAGCTCCGCCACATAGAACCGCTTGTTCTCCAAAAAGATCGGTTTCTGTTTCATCTCGAAAAGAAGTTAATATTACTCCCGCTTTACCCCCACCGTTTGCTGATGCATATGAAAGAGCAACTGATTCACTGTCACCGGATGAATCATTTTCAATTGCAATCAAAGTTGGAACACCACCACCCTTTAAGTATGTAGATCGGACTAAATGACCAGGGCCTTTCGGAGCAATCATAATAATATTAATACTAGGGTCTGGCTGAATAATTTTGAAATGGATATTAAAACCATGCGCAAATCCTAAAGTAGCACCAGACTTTAAATTATCTTTGATTTCACTTTCGTAAACATCTGATTGATTTTCATCTGGAATGAGTAACATAACAACGTCAGACTTTTTAGTAGCATCGGCAACGTTAAGAACATTGAAACCAGCAGACTTAGCTTTTTCAATAGATTTTGATGAGTCATGAAGGCCTATTACAACGTCGACACCTGAGTCTTTTAAATTATTTGCATGAGCATGGCCTTGTGAACCATAACCAATAATCGCAACCTTTTTATTTTTTATTAACTTTAAGTCTGCGTCTTTTTCATAAAAAACCTTCATTTTCAATCTCCATTATTATTTAATTATTATTAATCCCAACAGTTCCAGATCTAACGATTTCATACTCAATGTTACCAATGTTATGAAGAATTTCATCAATTTCTTTAGGTGATGAGCATAACTCTATTACAATGCTTGCGCTCTTTTCATAGATGTTAATACTTTTATCATTTAAAAAATCCTTACCTTTAATTTTTTGATACTCATTACTATCAAGTTTTATTAAGAGAACTTGTTTTTCTATATGATCACTAGATGTGATATCAACTACATCTAATACATCAATAATTTTTGAGAGTTGCTTAATTATTTGTTCTATTACATGGTCGTTTCCTGAGGTAACAATTGTCATTATTGAAGATGATGGATTATTTGTTGGAGCAACAGAAAGTGATTCGATATTAAAATTTCTTGCTGAAAATAAATTTGCTACCCTTGATAAGGCTCCAGATTCATTTTCTAACTTTACTGAAATAATATGTCTCATTTTAATTACTATGAGAGGATCATCTCATTATGAGCTTTGCCTGTAGCTATCATAGGATAAACGTTTTCATTTTGGTCTGTTATAAAATCAATAAAAACACATTTGTCATTTATTTTTAATGCGTCTTTGATAGCAGATTCCACATCACTTGGTTTTTCGACTTTCACGCCAATATGACCATAACTTTGGGCAAGTTTAACAAAATCAGGTAATGCATCCATATAGGACATTGCATATCTACCCTTGTAAAAAAATTCTTGCCATTGTCTAACCATTCCCATGTATCTATTATTTAAGTTAATAATTTTTATAGGTAATCCATACTGAAGACAGGTTGATAACTCTTGAATACACATTTGAATACTTGCCTCACCTGTAACACAGCACACTAAAGAATCTGGATTAGCAATTTGAACGCCCATTGCGGATGGCAGACCAAATCCCATGGCCCCTAAACCACCAGAATTAATCCATCTTTTGGGATACTTATACTTATATAGTTGAGCCGCCCACATTTGATGTTGCCCAACATCTGAAGTTATAAATGCCTCACCGCTTGTTACTTCATATAATTTATCTACAACAAACTGTGGTTTAATAATTTTGTCGTCTTGCTTGTATGAAAATGAATTTTTTTTCCTCCATGTTTCAATTTCCTTCCACCATAATTCAATGTTTGGATGTTCTAGTTTATTTTCCTTGATACTTTTTATCAAAAGACTTAATACTTTTTTTACATCTCCAATCACAGAGACGTCAACTCGAATATTTTTAGAAATTGAAGATGGGTCAATATCAATATGAATTTTTTTAGAGTTTGGACTGAACATATCCAATCTTCCTGTTATTCTATCATCGAATCTTGCGCCTATTGCAATCATTAAATCACAATCATGCATAGCCATATTTGCCTCATATGAACCGTGCATACCTAACATTTGAATAAATTGTTTATCATTTCCTGGGTAAGCTCCTAAGCCCATTAGCGTATTTGTTATTGGGTAACCTAAAAGTTTTGTAAACTCTGTAAGTTCATTTGAAGCATTACTTGTAATTACACCNCCCCCAGAATAAATTATTGGTTTCTTAGAATCCTTAATAGCGTCGATGATTTCTTTAATCTTATTATCTTCTATATCGGCATATGGTTGGTAAGATCTAATATTTACTTCATTAGGATATTCGAATTTACATTTTTGCTCAGTGATATCTTTTGGTATGTCAACAACAACCGGGCCGGGTCTACCTGACGAAGCAATATAAAATGCTTTTTTAATTGTCTCAGCCATTTTNTTCACATCAGTGATCATAAAGTTGTGCTTTACACACGGTCTTGTAATACCAACTGTATCAACTTCTTGAAAGGCGTCATTCCCTATCAGTGCTGTTCTTACTTGGCCAGTAAAAACCACAATTGGAACAGAGTCCATATAAGCATCAGCTATCCCCGTAATCGCATTAGTTGCACCTGGTCCAGAAGTAACTATTACAACCCCCGGTTTGTCTGATGATTTAGCATAGCCTTCTGCCGCATGAACAGCTCCTTGTTCGTGTCTAACTAATATATGATTAACATCTGTTTGTTTATATAATTCATCATAGATATGCAATACAGCACCGCCAGGATATCCGAATATAGTATCAACGCCTTCGGCTGCAAGACTTTTAACAAAAATTTCGGCTCCCGTTATCTCGTGGTTAGAATCTTCAGTAGATTTAGGGTTTGTGCTCATAAAAAAATTAAGATTTTTTTATTAGAAAAAAGAATTTTCCGCCTTCTTCTTTTGAATCTAACAGCTCATTTCCTGTCTGCTTAGAGAAAGCTTCAAAATCCTTTACAGCTCCGGGGTCTGTTGAAATAACGTGCAAAACCTCACCTTCGCCCATGGAAGAAAGTGATTTTTTTGCCCTTAGGATAGGTAGTGGACAATTAAGCCCACATGCATCTAATTCATGGTCAAAATCTGCCATTAAAATCTCCTTATTTTATTGTATAGCTTATTTCAAAAAAGATAAGATATAATACATTAATATTAATCAAATCACATCAAATTATAAGTAATACTATAGACATATGAAAGTAAATATTGGTATACGAACCTTAACAATTTGTTTACTTGGATTGCTTATTTTTACTCCAAATATTTCATTTAGCCATAAAATTGATCTTCCTGATTTAGGCGAAGCAGCATCACAACACATGAGCGTTTCTCAAGAAAAAAGATTGGGTGAGGTTATATATCCAATGATTTTAGGTGATTTAAGTATAATTTATGACCCGCTAATAAACAATTATATACAATTTTTAGGTTCAAAGCTTGTNAAATCATTAAAAAACAATAAGTTACAATATAAATTTATAGTAATTAATAATAACAGAATTAATGCTTTTGCAGCTCCTGGTGGAATAATTGTTTTAAATAGCGGCTTAATTAATGCAACTAAGAGTGAATCAGAATTAGTTGGTGTTTTAGCTCATGAAATAGCGCATATCAATCTTCGTCACCATTCTCGAATGTTTTATGAAAATAAAGAATTCTCATTGACCGATACTATAACTGCCGTTGCTACCTTGATTGCTGCAATGCACGACCACGCTTCCATTGGAAGTACATATTTTGTAGGACAAGCAGCAAAAGCGCAAAGAAAGCTAAATATTATTAGGGAGAAAGAGGTAGAAGCAGATCTTAAAGCTTTTAGTATTATGCGCAATACAGGATACAACCCAGGTGCAATGGTTAAATTCCTTAATAGAATTAAAGAGCAAAACATAGATCAAATTTATGAATACTTAAGCACTCATCCTATTACAGAGAACAGAATAAAGTTTTATCAAAATATTAAGAATAGGCCTGTAAAACCATCTTTTATATACAATATAATTAAAAAAAGAACGGCAAGCTTAACTAATTACTCCAACTTCGAAAATATAAAAACTGAAGAAAAAATATACCAAATGCTAAATAAATATAATGAAAGCTTTCATATTGGAGAGTTTGATAAATCGTTAAATTTGTTAGAGGAGCTTGAGAGAAAATTAAAAAATAATGGGAGTTTGTTCGAAGAAGTAAGAGTTTATATAGAACTTCTTAAGGCAGAAATTTTTTACGAAAAAAAAGACTACAGTAAAGCGTTAGTGATAACGTCAAATCTATATCAGCTATATCCTAATAACATATACATAAGAATAATACTTGCAGAAATATACTATAAAAAGAAAAACTATAACCAGGTATTTAATATATTAGCAGTACAAAATATATATGAAAAAAATATTGTAGCATCAACATTATTGAGCGCATCTGCACATAAAAAGAACGAAATTTCATTAGGGCATGAGTATAAAGCAGAAGCTGAAAAACTTAAAGGACGGTATTTTAATGCTATCAAATTTTATGAACTTGCCAAGAAGTACAATTTAAAAGGTAATATAGTTGATAAACGAATTGATGCAAAAATTAGACAAATACATAATTTACAATCTGCTAGAGACATATTAAAATAAGACTATGAATAGAAGATTATTTTTTAAAAAGTTTGTAAATTTTTCATTTCTCATATACACCTTATCATTTGCAAAAAATATTTTTGCATCTTGGAATGAAAAAGCATTTAATTCTGAGAATACCGATGATTCAATCAGTAAAATTTTAAATGGCGCAAAATTAGATGAAGCTTCAAACGATATGCTTACTGTTGACCTCCCAGATATTGCCGAAAATGGCGGTAAAGTGCCAATCAAAATTTCATCAACAATTGAAGATACACAAGCAATACATATTTTTGTGGAGAAGAACCCACTTCCTCTAATTTGTTCTTTTATGTTCACAAATAATTTAAAACCTTATGTTTCTACTAGAATTAAAATGCAAGAAACGTCTAACGTTATAGTTGTGGCGACATCTTCAGGGGGTAATTACAAAATTACTAAATCTGTAAACGTTGCGGCTGGAGGTTGTTAATGTCAAAAATTAGACTCAAAACTAAACTTTCTAATAACGAGATTACAGTCAAAACAATAATCTCTCATCCGATGGATACAGGAAGGAAGAAGGATNCTGANGGCCAGATAATTCCAAAACACTTTATTAAAAAGTTATCTTGTTATCACAATAATGAATTAGTACTTGATGCTGATTGGGGAACAGGGGTCTCAAAAAACCCTTATTTATCATTTATTATAAGCAATGGAGCATCAGGCGACACTGTTACTATAAAGTGGTTAGATAATTTAAATCAATCAAGTGAGCAATCTGTGACTGTATCTTAACTATAAATTATAACCACTTTCACCNTGGGTATTAACATCTACACCATCTCCGTCTTCCTCAACGCCATCAATTCTTAATCCAAAAATAGCTCTTACTACTGAAGTTATAATAATTGTTGCAATAAGTGTATATAAAGCTACAGATATAACTCCCACGAATTGAATATATGTTTGTTCACCTACAGAGGTTTCAAGACCCAAGCCTCCAAATTGTTCTGCTGCAAGAACGCCTGCTAACATTGTACCAATTATGCCCCCTACTCCATGCACAGCAAATACATCAAGTGAGTCATCTAAGTTTAGTTTATTTTTAATAAAACCAACTGCTATATAGCATATTATACCTGAGGAGATACCTAAAATTATTGCACCCATGGGCCCAATAAAGCCAGATGCTGGAGTTACAGTTGCAAGCCCAGCAACCATTCCTGTAATCATGCCTACAAGTCCAGGCTTACCATTTCTACTTATATCCATAAACATCCAAGTAATAGTTGCAACCGCAGCTGATATGTGGGTAACAAGCATTGCCATTGCTGCATTAGCATTTGCTCCAATAGCTGATCCAGCATTAAAACCAAACCACCCTATCCACAGCATTGCTGCCCCAATCATTGCTAAAACAGGACTATGAGGGGGTTGCACTTGGTTAGGAAAACCANTTCGGCTGCCAAGATAATAAACAATGACTAATGCAGATACACCGGCTGTGGTATGAACAACAAGTCCTCCGGCAAAATCAAGTACACCCATATTAGCAAGCCATCCGCCTCCCCAAATCCAATGTGTAACAGGTGCATAAACTATTATTAGCCACAAAATTGTAATCATCATAACCGAAATAAACTTTATTCTCTCAACATATGCTCCAACAANTAAAGCTGGAGTAATAATCGCAAAAGTCATTTGAAACATTACAAAAAGNGTTTCAGGAATATCTCCGCTTAAAGAATCAAGANNTACNCCATTTAAAAATAATTTATCTAAGTTACCAAAATATTCTCCATCGCCGTTAAATGCAATTGAGTATCCACAAACGATCCATACAATAGATGCAATGCATGCTATTCCAAAACATTGTGCAAGAACTGATAAAACATTTTTAGACCTAACTAGACCGGCATAGAATAAAGCTAATCCAGGTAAAGTCATAAAAAGAACTAGTGCTGTAGACGTTAAAATCCACGCTGTTGTTGCTTCATTCATTGTCAATCTCCCATTGAATTGATAAAAATTATAATTATTTTTTTAAGAAGTTGTTTTTCTTAATGTGATCGGCTCTAAACTATGTTGAGGAGATATTGCCCCAGCTGGACAAGCATGGACACATGCATAACATCTAATGCATTCATCCTCATCAATGTACAAAGTATTATAATACAAACCTGAAGTCATAGAAGGATCAACACGCTGTATATTTGCATATCTACCATTTTCTTTTTTATCAGACAGCGAGGCTGCTTCAATAATACAATTATGAGTAGGTTTAACAAGCAAACATTCATCGCATAAAACGCATCGAGAATTATCAATTACTGGTGCCGGTGATCTTGCATCCTCAAATCTATCAAAAAACATTGAAGATTCACTTACTCCAGCATCAATTAAAACTTTTACTCCAGCATCAATCATTGGTGGTGGACCACAAAAGAAAGCCTTGCAAGAGTTTTTATCAACAATACCGTTATTAAGATAATTATCTCTAAAATAATCAGTAACAAAACCTCTTCCTCCATCCCAGCCAGAGTCATCTGGCTCTTCACTCAACACAGGAATAAACTCGAATTTATATTTTTTGTTCCAACTAGACTTAATTTCATTCATTTCGTCGATNAAATAAAGNTCATCTTTAGTTCTTGCTCCATAAAAAAAATAACAGTCTCTTTCAACTCCCAATGCAACTGCCTCCTCGACGATTGCATTAACCGCACTCATGCCACTTCCACCAGCGATACATACCATTGTGTCATTAGAGTTATCTAGGCCAAAGTAACCCAAGGGGCCAGAGATAGTTACTTCTTCTCCAANATGGTTTTTATCAAGCCATGTGGAAAGTTCTCCACCTGGAACTTTTCTTATAAAAAAAGTATGTTCNTTTGGTTTTTCATTTTTTGGAGATTTAGCCAAAGAGTAAGCTCTTGGCTTTCTAACACCTTCAACTTTAATTGTTGCAAATTGTCCAGCTTTACCACTAAGCGGCGAAGAATTTTTGTCACATTCAAGCACTAATTTAATTGTATCATGAGTTAAATCATCCATTGATTTAACTTTTGCAGTATTAATTTTTACCCTTGAGTTTTGAACATCTGGGTCAGGTTTTGGTAAACCATTTTTTGGATATATAAAATCTGGTGCGCTTGACATTAAAATCTCCTTATTTAAGTGCTTGTTGTTTCATTTCTTCATTAGCTTTTTCAATTTCAACTAATACAGAATAAAAAGTTGGGCTTAGNCCAAAGTCGGTTAGCATTTCACTATTTAAATTGTTTACGTTTAAGCCTCCTGGCGTATTACTGCCTTTAAATTGCTTTTGAGTTACGCAGACACCATCTAAAAGATCTTCAATAATAACTGCATAACAAAAAGTTTCTCCTCTATCATTAAAAAGTCTTACCAAATCGCCATCTTTAATATTTCTGTTACTTGCGTCCTCAGGACTTAATTCGACAGTTGGCCTAGACATCATAGCTTGAAGTCTTGGAACTGATTGGAATGAATCTCCAATAAAGTAGTGTGATGCACTACTTAAAACTTGAATTGGATACTTACTNCTNAGAGGATCCTCTTGGCCTTCCACTTCAGGAACATATTCAGGAAAAGGNCTTACTCCAGGATAAGCATCCGATATNGCTTCNCATTTAATTTCTATCTTTTTACTTGGAGTTTCCCAACCATTTTTCAAAAAGTCTCTTCTTTTAGAATTCGTTGAAGCTCTTGCCCATCCATTCTTAACAAGATCTTCGTAATCAATACCTTCAGTTAAGCAATTAAATCTTTCTCCTTCATCATTATTTGCTTCAATTAGAATGTCTTGAATAATCTCCTCATCGCTTTGTGTAAATGCGTTATCATTTGGATCAACATAATCCATTTTTTTTGCTAGCATTCTAAAAAGCTCAGTATTATTTATGCTCTCACCAAGTGGTTCAATAACTGGCCTAGCTACGCCCATAAACCAAGATCCGTAAGCCCAATGACAATCAGTTCTCTCAAGGGCTGTATCTGCAGGCAAAACAATGTCTGCATACATACATGAATCAGTCCAAAAAGTTTCATGCACGGTGATAAATAAATCCTCTCTAGACATTCCTTTTCTGACGTTTCCACTGTTTGGAGTACAATTAGCTATATCACTGTTATAAACAAATAGAGTTTTAATCGGCGGATCAAGTTGTTCGCCATCGACTCCAATATTATCTGCCAGAGCTCTTCCAATTTGAACCATATTTACAACTCTTTTTTCAGCTCTATTTCCTAGATCAGGTCTCTGTAATTTAGCAAGATCAAACCTTAACCACATTTCTTCAAGTTGCCCAAATGCAACTCCGCCGCATTTTTCTTCTCTCCAAGATCCATTAAAACATGGGAGGATTAAAACAGCTCTGCACATTTGCCCAGAATTTTGATGCCTATTCAAACCATAATTTGCTCTTATATAGGACTTTTTAGTTTTAGCATACATAATTGCTAAGTCCTCTATTTCTTTAGCTTTAACGCCAGTNATTCTCTCTGCTTCTTCTAAAGTGTATTTAGGCAAGATATCATTTACAAATTCTTCCCANCCATGTGTTTGATCATTTAAAAAATCAACATCATGAAGATTATTGTCNACGATCACTTTAATCATAGCGTTCGCTAAAAAAGCATCTGTTCCAGGTCGAGGCCTTATGTGGATGTCAGCCATCATTGTTGTTCTAGTAGTTCTTGGNTCTATTACAACTAATTTCATTCCTCTTTCTTGTGCTTCTCTAATAAATGGAATTGAATGAACGCCAGTGCTTACTAAATTGGCACCCCAAAGAATCATCAGTTCACATCCATCTCTAGCTGCTTCTCCAACATGAGGTCCATTTGCTAANCCATAGGTATAAAGACCTGCCCACATTGCAGCATAAATGCAAATAGATTGTTCTAATCTTGCAGCTTCCATTTTGTTCCAAAATCTTTGATCCATTGTCCAATAACCAAGCATTCCTAAAGTACCTGAGTATGAGAATGGCTGTACAGCTTCCGTTCCATATTTGGAAATTGTTTCTTTAAAATTATCTGTTATTTGTTCTAAAGCTTCGTCCCATGTAATTCGTTCAAATTTTGCTCCTGGTCCCTTAGGTCCAACTCTTTTATGGGGATACATTACTCGATTATCGTTATATACCAAATCTAAATAATGATTCACTTTATTACATAAATAACCCTTAGTTATAGGGTGAGATGGATCTCCTTGAACTTTTACAGCTTTACCAGTCGAGTCATCGCGAGTAACTAGCATAGAACATGTGTCAGGACAATCATGAGGACAACAAACGTGATGAATTGAGTGACCATCAGGTGCTTGAATTTTTGGTTGATAGGCAACGCTGGTTTTTTTATATGCTCGCTTTACATTTGCGTTACTTGAANTATCTTGTGAAGCCGATTTTGCTGGCATATTTCTCCTCCCTAAATTTTAATCTAAGATTATTCTTATTATTAATATAGTATATTATGAATAAAAAAATTGACAATACATATTGTTTAGACAATGGTGGGGCGTATAGGATTCGAACCTATGACCCTCGGCTTAAAAGGCCGGTGCTCTACCGGGCTGAGCTAACGCCCCAAAGTCAAATAGTATGTTATATGAACGCGAAATTTTATCACACTACTTAGCAAAATTGATACCTGAATATTTATGAAACAGGATCAAATTTTCTTATTCCATTTGGTAGTAATCTTAGATCACACATACCGCAAACAAAAGCTGCAATATATGAACAATCCTCGTATACCATTTTGTAAAGCTGAATTTTCATAGTTATTGCACTACCAAAAATTATAAAAATTAGTGAGAGAATAGAGCCAATCGCAAGTGTAGACATGCCCGATACTCCTTGTCCTATAGTACAGCCAAGTGCTAAAACACCACCTACTCCCATTAANAAACCACCAANTATGTGATTAATGAAATCATTGAAAGATGAAAACCATTCAATTCGAAATTTTTTGAATAAAATTGCGTAAGTCATTGATCCTAATATAATTCCTAATGCAGCAATTAACGAAAAATTAATAAATATACTATTAAGTCCAGTTTCAACAAATCTTATAAAAACCGCTGACGGCTGAACAAATGTTAAACTTTGAACACCACTGGCATACGGTTTTTGATCGCCTTCCAAAAACTCAGCTTCTTCCATGAAATTTAAACCTAATTCACCAGCAGTCAAATACCACGCAATTATTACTGCTACCCCAAGGACACCTCCAGCTAACAAATTATCGTAACTTTTGTGAAAATCTCCACTTTTGAAACAAAAATATAAAATTAAAATAGCAATGAAAATTGATACGAACGGAAAAGATGCGTCATTTAAAAGCCCAGCTGTAATAAGNTGATCAAAACTTTGGCTAGTATATCCAAAAGAAGCTAAATTAATAGAAAAGTTCATCATCCANGAAGTGAATAGATGAAATCCAAAATTTGTNAATATCATTAAATAAGCAGCATAACCCATTGTAATAAAAACAAATATTGATTTAATATTTCCTCCGCCTATTCTTACTAGAGTTCTGTTACCGCAGCCTGAAGCAAGGGTCATGCCTATCCCAAAAAATATGCCTCCTAAAATATGTCTTAGAAACACCAAATTTGGATTTAAATATGGTGGATTAGAGCTTTGCGAGGAAGTAGCTAAATTAATTTGAATTAAATTAAGATAATTTAAAATTGCAACTCCAAATATTGATAAAGCAATTGCAAAAAACCATGCCTTCATCCTTGCATAATCGCCAATATTGACGACATCTGAAACAGCACCCATAGTACAAAAATTAGTTTTAAAAACAACAAAACCCAATATAAAAGTAATTAGGAAGCAACCTATTAAAATATTTTGAAATGTCACAATTTCCATGAATTTATTACTCTTCTCTAAAAATATTTTGTTTCATCTTGAATACCTAACTCCTTAAAAGCATTCTTCCTAAATAAGCAGGATTCACACTTCCCACAAGCTTCGCCTTTCTCATTAGCTTGATAACATGAAACTGAATTATAGTAATCCACATTTAATGATTTACCGAGACGTATGATATCAATTTTACTTAAATCTATCAAAGGTGTATGTATGTTAAAGTTATTATTTTGCGATCCACTTTTTGTACCTACTGATAGCATATCCGTAAATTTTTGAATAAATTCTGGCCTACAATCAGGGTAACCTGAATAGTCTATAGAATTTACACCTAAGAAAATATTTTTAATTGATAAAGATTCTGCCCATGAACATGCAATAGATAAAAATATGATGTTTCTTANAGGTACATATGTATTTGGTATTTTATCAGTAAAATTTTCNCTAGGAACATTAATATTTTCAGAGATTAAAGACGATTCTGTGAAGAGGTCAAAATTAATNTCAAATATTTTATGATCTAAGCAGTCGTAATAATTTGCGTAATATTTAGCAGAATTAATTTCAGAATAACTTTTTTGCCCATAGTTAAACGTAATACAGTAATTCTTAAAACCTTTATTGNTTGCATAAGCAAGCGTTGTTACAGAGTCCATGCCACCAGATAAAATTACTATTGATTTATCACTATTTTTCATTTCCCTCTTATCTCACCCCAGATCTGTTTATGGAACTGATTCTGTAGTGTCACTTCTAATTGATCATTTATTATCTTTTCTGCTAGAGTTTTTATACTATAGTCATTAAACGATGGAGAAAAATATATGCTACATATTTTTGTAAGAGAATATTTTTCAATTATTTTTTTTGACCAGGTATAGTCATCNTCATTGGCTATTACAAATTTAATAACATCATTTTTTTTTAAATAATTTATATTATCAAATATATTATTTTTTGATTCATTTGATGANGGTGTTTTTATATCCATAGTAATACTAATATTCTTATTTAATCTACTTATATCGACTAAGCCACTTGTTTCAATTGTAATAATATAATTTTTATCTAAAAGAATATTAGTTAAATCGTGAAGATGAGGTTGAACTAATGGCTCACCACCTGTTATACATACATATCTGGTCTTATAATTAACAATAGAATTTAAAATCTCATCAATTGACATTTTAGTTCCTTCTGTAAATGCATATGTAGTATCACAGTATGAGCAATCAAATGGACATCCAGTAAATCTAAGAAAGATTGTGGGCTTTCCCATNAACATTGATTCNCCTTGAATCGAGAAAAAGATTTCGTTAACTTTGAAAAATTTATCAGTATTCACTTACTGTTATCTACCCTCTAAATTCATCCCCTGAATTTTCTTTTCTGCAAGAACTGAGTGTGTAGAATTAGGATAATTTGAAATGACATTGTCAAAAGCTAGCCTTGCTAGTTTCCAATTTTGCAGATTATATAGTGAGTAACCTATTTTTAATTTAGAATCCCCAAGTTTGTTGCCGTCAGGATAATTTTTTATTACATAGGCAAAATTTATCAACGCACCTTCATAATTTTCCATAGCATAAAGACATTCACCTATCCAATATGTTGCATTACTAGAAAACTCACTTGCGTCATGAATTTTAATAAAGGCTGTGAATTTATTCAAAGCATCTTTATATTTTTTATTTCTCAAATCGGTAAATGCACTACGATATAACTCTATCTCATCAATATTTTTATATAAGTCTAAATTTACTTTAGTAAAAGATAGTGCATTATTTTTAACAATTTCATTCACAATATCTTCAATACCGTTAATAGTATTTAAATCTATATTAGCCACATTATCAACTTTAGTGTTTTCTTGAGTTTCTAATTCTTCAANATCAGTTTTTTTAATTAAATCAACAGCTTGATTTTTTTTCTGNTCTTGATTTTCTTGTTGATTGATTACTTGCGCTTCTAACTTTTTACTTTCGTTAAGATTGGTTATAGTTTTTTTTTCAATTACTGATATTTTCTCATTTGTTTCTTTATAAAATATTTCTTGTTGAGATTCTAGTTTTTCTATTTTTTTCAATAGTCGCTCGTTTTCTTCAATAATATCTTGCATTTGTTTTTTCATGATTTCTTGATTTTCGTACATTCTNTTAAAAAGAATATTTTCTTCATTTGTTTCTGCAAATAAAANNTTGGGAATTGTTATTAATAAAATTAAAAATCTTTTCATTTATTTATTTTTTGAATTTTAACTCNACCCTTCTATTCAAAGAATGTGANTCCTCAGAATAAGCATCTACTACTGGTTTTTCTTCGCCATANCTAACNGTTTCGATTCGAGTATCCGATATATTATTTAACAAAAAAATTTCTTTAACTGCATCAGCTCTTTTTTCACCTAACGCTAGGTTANATGCTCTTGATCCTCTTTCATCTGCATGCCCTTCTATAATAATATTTGAGCTACCGTTTTTTTTCATATAATTAATATATGAATTTATAACTTTCTCACTATCTTCTTTTAGATCATATTTATTATAGTCAAAATAAATTAAATACTCATCGAGTGCATATTCNTCATTACTCATCTGTCTGACATCTAGNCTATCTTCAGACTCAACTCTGTCTGTAGTTCCTTCTTCGTCAGGCATAGTTAACATTGGCTCNGTTGTAATAACAACTTCTGGTTCGGGGGTTATCATTGAACAGCCGTATATAAATAATAAGCTCAATGTACATACAAATTTAATAATTATTTTCATATACCCTCCTTGGGTTTAAGTTTAATTTGACCATACTGGCTCTCTGACGTCCATCGAGTTTAATTCAATCCTCTTTTTGATTCTTCCATCAATACTAGTAGCGTATAAAACTCCCTTATTTTTCATCTTTGCTGCATAAAGTATCATAACGCTATTAGGAGCAAAACTTGGAGCTTCATCTAACTTACCATTGCTAATAATATTTAAATATCCCTTGGAAATATTTAGTATTCCAATATTGTACCCTTTTCCAGAATTATGAACCATAGCAATATATTTTCCATTGGANGAGGATGAAGAGTCTGCATTATATATCCCCTCAAAAGTAATTCTCTTTGCCTTCGATGTTTTATTTATAGATTTTTTATAAATTTGAGGCCTGCCGCTTCTGTCTGAAGTAAAAAATATAAATTTTCCATCATCACTCCACTCTGGTTCTGTATCAATACCAATACTCTTTGTAATTCTTTTNGACTTATTATTTGCTAAGTTATATATGAAAATTTCTAAATTTCCATTGATTTTTTGCGAGTAAGCAATATATTTACCATCTGGTGACCANGCTGGAGCACTGGATGAGCCAGCTTTATTATTCATTTTAAATCTTTCACCAGTTGATAAAGTTTGAATNAATATTTCTGGTCTTTTATTTTCGAAAGAAACATANGCTAATTTTTTATTATCTGGAGACCAGGTTGGCGACATTAACTCGCGTTTTGAAGTAAAAATAGCTACTGGATTATAACCATCTATATCAGACACAAATAATTTATAAATTTTTTTATCCTTAACTTTTGACGAACTTATATATGCTATTTTTGTATCAAATATACCTTTTATACTGGTAATCTTTTCAAAGATCTTATTTGAGCTTACATGTCCTAATTTACGTATATTAGTTTTATTATTAAAACTTATTTGATAATTAAAAAGTATTTTTTTAAGATTTACATCATACAGCTTAAANTCAAAGATAAATTTCTCATTTTTTTCTAAAATCTTAGATTTTACAGCATAGTCAGTATCATATAGCGTCCATAAAGCATATTGAGATGTTAAATCATCCAAATTACTATTAATGATTTTCTCGTCTTGAATTAGAAAATAACCGCTTCCATATAGATTACTCTTAATTACATNTGTTATTTCAATACACAACTTTTCTCNNTGATCACAATTAACTATNATAGGTATTGATTTTTCCAAGCCTTGACTNATCGTAATTTTTAGCTCTGCGTAAGTNTTNATAGAAAAAATAATAATCAACAGAAAAAATAATTTTTTCATTCGTTGTCTCCCTCGAAATGTAAAACTATTTTAGACTCAAAAATTTCAGGATCATTAGGTAAAGGNAAAGGTGANGATCTGTATACNGCATTTTCTAGTGATTTNATATATAAATCATTAGCNGAACAATCAATGATNTTTACACTTATAATTTTACCACTAGGTAATTGTTNAAGCTCAACATCNCATCCATCGGTATGATTNACATTAAAAGGTTTACGCCAATTAGATTCTATGCGNGTTTGAATAGCATATATATATTCAGTTTCAGCTAAGGATAATTTTTTTATTTTTNTTTGGNAGANAATTTTNTTATTTNCTTTTTCTATTTCNTCAAGTTCAGATTCATAAAATTTTTNNTCNTACTTAGCTAGTTGTGTATTTTCTTCTTTACGTAAATTTTCTTTTTTTATCTCTTCCTCTTTTTTTATTTCTTTCTTTTTATCTTCTAATAGTTTATTTAGATAACTCTTTTCATTCTCTAGAATCTTATTTTTTTTATCTTTTTGTTCTCTTGCAAGCTTTATTTTATTTTCTTCAACAAGTTTTTTTTTCTTTAATGCCTCTTCTTTTCTCTTAAGATCAGCTAATCTTTTATTCTTTATGAAAGCTTCTCTTTTTTTCTTATCTTTTAGTGCTTGATATTTATTTATATCTTTGTAATCAAGAGAATTAATTTTNATAACATTTTCAGAANTAATCATATTATAGTTAGTAGAGGATTTAATATCTGAAGTAAACACTAANAAGTATATTACTAGTAAATGAACTAACAGTGAGATTAGCAAATTTCTATTATAGTTNTTTTTTAACATTTATTGGAACTGTAATTAATCCTATGTTTGTTATACCAGAATTATTAAGAATTGATATTGTTTCAATAATTTTCTGATACGAAACATTTTTATCNCCTCTTATATATACATTATTAATTTTTTTANTTTTATAAATCGATTGAATAACTTTAGGAAGATCCTTCATAGTCACTAATTGTTTAANTTTCTCACCATAAATAACAAAAATTTTTTTATTTNCATTTACATCAATAATTAAAGGCTCCTTAAAGTCGTTTAAATTTATCTCTTTTGAGGTTGTCTCAGGTAAGTTTACTTCTAAACCTTGATACATTAGTGGAGCTGCAATCATAAAAACGAGAAGCAATACTAACATTACATCAATATAAGGTATTACATTCATTTCATAGATAATTTTTTTTCTTTTACTATAAGGCATCTTTATCAATTAAATATTGTTTTTGTAAAACTTTTATTAAATGTTCTGAAAAATTTTCATATTTTGACGTAAGTTTATCAAGTTGCGCGATAAATTTATTATAAAAAAGTACCGCAGGTATTGCTGCTATTAAGCCTAATGCTGTGGCAACTAAAGCTTCAGAAATCCCAGGTGCTACAATCGATAATGCATTTTGAGTATTAGTAGCNAGCGATTGAAATGAGTTCATTATTCCCCACACAGTACCGAGAAGACCTATAAAAGGACTAATTGACCCTATAGTAGCTAATGATGCAAGATTCTTTTCAAGTTTTGTTATTTGTTCAACTATTTCGATATTCATAGCTCGATAAATAACTTTTTCTATCGTTTCATTAGAAACAGCAGCATATTCTTGAAGATCAGATAACTCTTCTAAGCCCTCGCAAAAAATTACTTCAATTGGTGTTTTNTTTGTTTTTTTCTTTATTCTATCAAATAAAATTCCAATATCAGCACCAGAGTAATATTTCTGCTCGAAATTAATNGTTTCTTGAATGACACTCTTGAAGATTTTATTTTTGGTAATTATCAAGGACCAGCTATAAATAGAGGCTAATATTAAAATAATAATTACAGTCTGAACTAATAATGATGCTTCTAAAAATAATAGAAATAGATTATTCATAATACTATTTTATACAATCTTATCCGCTATTACATCTGGTATTTTCGTTGGTTTAAAATTTTCATTTAAACAGACTATTTTGCAAAGTGCANAAGAAATACCAATATCATCTTGATTTGTTATCCTCTGAACAAAATTAATACTTGTTTTTGAAATTTTTTCGATCGAACAAGTCACTTTAATAACATCATCTAAAAAAAGAGGCTTAATATAATTGACATTAATTTCTGAAACTGCAAAAACTAAATTTTTTTCTTTTTTAAGTATGCTTTGATTAAAATTATAAGATCTCAAATACTCAGTTCTAGCTCTTTCGTAATACTTTAAATAATTTGCATAGTAAACAACACCACCAGAATCTGTATCTTCATAATAAATTCTTACCTTTGTAGCAAAAACTTGTTTATGGTTAGAATTTTCCATTTACATAGTCTTCTATTTTCATAACAACTAGAGTTTCTTTTCTATCGTGTTTTATAAATAAAACATTAGCGTCATCTTTTTCTATAGAATCATAAATTAATTTAAATCCTGATGCTCTACATTTNCACTCACCTAGNANTGATGGGGAGTCTTCAGTTCTTTGAATAATTAAATCTCCCTTAAATCCTTGTTGACTTCCTGATAAAGGTATTCTTTTGGCGTCATGAAAACCTTTTTCTTTTAAGTAATTAACAACTTCACGTTCAAATCTATTTCCTTTATCTCTTTGACTTTTTGACATAAGTTAACCTCTTTAATTTAATAGTCTAAATTACTATATACGTTTTGAACATCGTCNAGTTCTTCTAAAGCATCTAAAAATTTTACAAAAGAATCATTATCATCATCGGTCAACTTTACTTTTGTATCTGCTTGCATTTCAACTTCCATNCCTGATGGTANGTAATTATTTTTCTTAAAAACATCTATTGACTTGAGAAAGTTTTCAGAGCTTGTAAAAAAAATCATATNCTTCTCGTCATCTTCATAATCGTCTATATCTGTTTCTATAGCNAGATCTATAAGTTCGTCTTTATTTTCTATGCCTTCAAAAGTTATAACACCAATTTTTTTAAAAAGATATGAAACTGATCCACTACTTCCCAGGTTGCCTCCAAATTTTGTAAATACATGTCTAATTTCTGCAACGGTTCTATTTCTGTTATCTGTTACTGTCTCAACTAAAACCGCCACTCCATTTGAAGAGTAGCCTTCATAAGTAATTTCTTCGTAAATTGCTCCTTCAATCTTTCCAATGCCTCTGTTAATTGCTTTTTCTATGGTATCTTTATTCATATTTGAACTAAAAGCTTTATCAAGCGCAAGTCTTAATCTTGGGTTAGAATCCTGATCACCTCCGCCTTCTCTTGCAGCAACTGTAATCTCACGAATTAGTCTTGTAAAAAGCTTTCCTCGCTTTGCATCTTGTCTCTTTTTTCTATGCTGTATATTAGCCCATTTACTATGACCTGCCATTATCAATTCGCCCTATATATGATTAAAAATAGCTTCTCTATTTGTATGTGAAAAAACTTTTTCTGCAGCTTTAACTCTTGGAAGCCATATGTATTCGTCGTGTTCATCAGGATTAATACATATATTCTCTTTTTCACTAAGCTCTAAAGTAAAAATATGCTCCTTATTGTGTGTTACACCATTTTCATATTTATGTAGCCACATTTTATATATTTCATAAGTATTAAACATATTTAAATTTTTTGGTTTTTTTTTAATTCCAGTTTCTTCAAATAACTCTCTCTCTGCAGCTTCACTGGGTAATTCATTTTCTAAAAGACTGCCTGTTATAGATTGCCACATATCTTTTTCATTATGTCTCTTTAATAAAAGAACATCTTTTTGAGAAGTATAAACAAGTATTAAAACAGACTCTGGTCTCTTATAATTCATTTCTTTTTATCCGTATTTATACCAAGATCCTTTAGCTGGTTGTTATTGATTAATGTTGGTGCGTCTGTCATTAAGCATGTTCCTGATTGGGTTTTAGGAAATGCAATAACATCTCTAATAGAAGACATTTCTAGAAGTAACATTGCTATTCTGTCGATACCGAAGGCTATACCACCATGTGGAGGACACCCAAATTTTAATGCATCAATAAAAAAACCAAATTTTTCTTGAATTTCAGCATCATCCAAACCTAAAACTTTTAAAACTTTAATTTGGTCATCATATTCATTAATTCTGGAAGATCCACCACCAATTTCAACCCCATTTAAGACCAAATCGTAAGAATCTGACATCACACTAGCTAAATCAGAGTCTTTATTAAAATTTAAAGGCTTTGTAAATGGATGATGAATTGCTTTCCATTTCATTGCATTTTTATCATATTCAAACATTGGAAAATCTGTAACCCATAAAATTTCAAGAGCTGAGTTCTTTAGATTTTTTTGATTTCCAATAATTACTCTTAATTCACTCATAATCTTATTTACAAAATCAGATTCACCTGCACTAAAAAAAATGATGTCGCCATTCTTAACTTGTAAAAAATCAAGTAAATTTTTTAAAATATTTTCGTCTAGAAACTTAATCAAAGGTGACTGTAATCCTTCAGGAATATTGTTGATATCATTACATTTAATATATGCTAATCCTTTTGCGCCTAATTTTGATACGTAATCGGTATAATCATCAATATCCTTTCTACTAATATCTTTGCCTGGAACCACTAAAGCTGAGACTTTACAATTTTTATCATTTGCAGGTTTTCTAAATATTTCAAATTCTGTTTTCTCAAAGATATGATCAACTTTATTTAGCTGCAAAAGGATTCTTAGATCTGGGGCATCTGTTCCATATTGATCTATGCATTCCTGATATGTTAATTTCTTGAATGGTACTTTTACTTCAACATTTTTGAGTTTTTTAAAAATTATTTGAAACATTTCTTCAACAAGGTTTATTAAAGATTCCGAAGATTCAAAAGATTGTTCAATATCAAGTTGAGTGAATTCTGGCTGCCTATCAGCTCTTAAGTCTTCATCTCTAAAGCATTTAGCTATTTGGTAATATCTTTCAAAACCTGACATCATTAAAAGTTGTTTAAACAATTGTGGAGATTGTGGAAGTGCATAGAAATCTCCCTTATTAAGTCTACTTGGCACTAGAAAATCCCTTGCACCCTCGGGAGTAGCTTTTGTGAGAATAGGAGTTTCTATATCTATAAAACCTTTGTCATATAAAAAATCTCTAATGACCTTAATAAGTTCTGAACGAAAGATTATGTTTTTTTGCATTTTTTTAGATTTTAGATCGTGAAACCTATGCTTTAACCTAACATCCTCACTAACATCGTCATCAAATGAATAAGGTGGGGTTTGTGCCTCTGATAATATTTCTATTTCAGTAGCAACAATTTCTACAGATCCTGAGCTAAGATTTTTATTCTCTGCATCTTGCGGTCTTGCTCTTACTTTACCTGATATTTTTATAATAAATTCATTTCTTAGTCGCTCAGAAATATTAAATATTTCTTTTTCCTCAGGATTAAATACTACTTGAGTAACTCCTTTAGTATCTCTTAAATCAACAAAAATTACACCGCCATGATCTCTTACCTTGTTGACCCATCCATACAAAGTAATAATTTCACCAATATGGCTCTCGCTTAGATCCCCACAATATTTTCTTTTACTCATTATTTATAACTTCTATTTTACTATTAATGGAAATTAATCCAGTTTCAACTACATTGGCAGTAATTCCACCCTTATCACACATATCATTAAAAAAGGCTTTACCAAAATAACTAATAATCTTTTTACACGGTTTGCAGTTACCAGTGCCAATAAATATTGCACTTCCTATCCTAAAATTAATGCCTATTAAACTTTCAAGTGCAATATTCTGTGTAATTATATTTCTTTTAAGATAATTTTCTACATAATGCAATTTATCATTACCTAATAAACTGCAATGATTTTTTTTTAATCTATTGATGTTTTCGCTCATTATAAGTGTTACTTGCCTTTTTTGCGACGATTTTAAGAAGATTTTATCACCTTCTAGTCCTTTACCTTTAATTGCATTTACTTCACCAGTTGGTATGATATTTTTTGACTTTAAATCTCTTATTCCAATCCAAGTAACTATGCCTTTCATTTGCCCTGTATTTTTATACAATCAGATCCCATCATGCCTTGTAAAGGCTCTGGTATAGTAATCTCATTACGGTCATTTATATTGTTTTCTATTATGGCAGCTAATGCTCGTCCTACAGCTAGACCAGATCCATTCAAAGTATGAGGATATTCTTTTTTCTTTTCATTTCTATATCTAATATTCAATCTTCTAGACTGGAAAGACAAAAAATTACTACAAGACGAAATTTCTCTATACTTACTTTGTGATGGTAGCCATACTTCTAAATCATATGTTATAGATGACGAAAAGCTTGTATCTCCAGAACATAATAAAACTTTTCTATACGGTAAAGACAAATTAATTAATATTTTTTCAGCATCAGATACTAAGTTATTTAATGCATCATTTGATTGTGAAGGTTCAGCTATTTGTACTAATTCAACTTTGTCAAACTGGTGCTGCCTTATTAAACCTTTTGTATCTTTTCCATATGACCCTGCTTCTGATCTAAAACAAGGAGTTAAAGAAACAAACTTTAATGGAAGTGTATTTAAGTCAATAATTTGATTATTGCAAATATTCGTTAATGGAACTTCTGCAGTTGGTATTAAAAAAGAATTTTCTTTATTTTTAATCTCAAAAAGATCATCCTTAAATTTTGGTAATTGGCCAGTACCTATTAGAGACTTCTCACTCACAATTAAAGGCACGTATACTTCAATGTAATTATTGTTTTCAACGTGATAATTGATCATATATTGACCTAATACTCTATGAAGTTTAGCAATATCTTTAAATAGTAATGAAAAACGTGAACCCGATATAGAAGTTACATCATGATTAAAAGAAAGTTTTATGTTATTTATAATATCTAAGTGATCAATGCTTAAACTATTTTTTTGAAGTTTCGTTTCATAAATAATTTTATTTGAGTCCTCGCTTTTTCCCTCCGGCACACTATCGTCTAATAAGTTTGGTATAGATAATAAATAATCATGAAGATCTTTCTCTGCTTTAGTTTCAGATTTAGATATTTTATCAATTTCTTTGTTAATTGATTCAACTTTTAATAATAAGCTTGAAGCATCTTTGTTATTAGATTTTAATAAACCTATATCTTTGGATATTATATTTTTTTCGCTTAGAAGAGACTCATGTTTAGTAATTAATCCCTTTCTATTTGAATATAGTTTTTCAAATTTAGATTGTTCAAGGTTAAAACCTTTCTTAGCTAAATTCTTTTTAACTTGTTCTAGATTAGCTTTTATATAATTAGCGTCAATCATGCTATGTCCTAAGAATAATGTAACCTAACCAGCAAAATAAAACACAAAGTAAAACTGATGTAAAACTATATATTAAGGCATTCATATAAAGTTTTGAATTAATCATTTCTACTACTTCCCATGAAAAAGTTGAGAAAGTAGTAAATGCTGCTAGCAACCCTGTAGTAAGGTATAGTTGAAAATCTCTTGATATATAAAAACCTTCACTAGTCGAGGAGAGTATCAGCCCAAAAAAAAAGGACCCTAAAATATTTATGAACAAAATTGCAATTGGTATATCAAAATAAATAATATTTTTTAGCGCACTACTAGAAATAAAGTACCGAAGTAAGGTTCCAATAGCTCCAAAAAAACCAATTAATAGTATTTTAGACATTCAATCACCAGGTTTCCAGACTCCAAATGCATTTTGCCCTGCAGATTCTGAGCTGCCTGCTGAGGAATTATTTAGATCATCAAAAACATATTTAATGAAGCCTGAATAGTCATTTAATATTTCATTAAAATCATTTGACGATACTTTTTCTTTTGAAAGTAGATAACCTATTACTGCGCATAAATATTGGCAGGTGATAAAGTTGTTACTAGCTTGGCTATCATGTTTTTTTATCACTTCAACAATTTCGTTAACAACTGTAGAAGATAAACTCAGTTCAGACATATATTACTCCTGTTAATTATTTAATAAAACATCCGCATTATTTGGAATTTTAAACTTAAAGTTACTATCTTTTATACTAACATTTCTTTCAAAATTACTGATATCCATTACTACTTCTTGATCTATATCATTGATAAAAGAAATTTGTAAAATATTATAGTCTTTTATTTTCAAAAAAAAACTATTTAATCCAGACGTTACTGCATTTTCTTTGTGCTTAAAATGTATTTTTAAATACTCTGGTTTTGCTGTAATTTTGTAGTTAAAGTTATTTTCAATATATTCATTGTCTGTCAAATATACTAAAAATGCATTTGATTTATCTAAGCTAGAAATTATCGCTTGTGAAAGTTCATGATCATATGATGTTATAAAATCGCCATCTGAAATAATTGTGATCTTATTTGGCATAATGTATTCGATCTTAAATTTTTTAGACTTCTTATAGTTTATAAATCCATAACTTTTTTGAATAAGATTCCCCTCTTTATCAAAAAGGTTTTGTTTAAATTTTGATTTAAAAGATGATAAGTTATTTAAAAAATCTCTATAACTAAATTCATTAGATGAAATATTATTACAGTGTGAAAAAAGAATAAATATTAAAAATATATAAAAACTATTTTTCTTTATTAATGATAACATCTCTTGTGCCATTTGACTTTACAGATGAAACTATACCGACCTCTTCCATCTTTTCTATTAATCTTGCGGCTCTATTGTATCCTATTTTTAATTTTCTTTGTAAATATGATATAGATGCTTTTTCAGATTCTATTACTATTTCAACAGCTTCATTGTACAGAGGCTCGGTATCATCTGTATCAGTACTAAATGTGTTTTCACTTTCATTTTGACTTGTAACATCTTCTAAATAGTTTACTTTTTTATCTGATTTTAAATATTTAGCAATTTCATTTACATCTTCATCTGAAACATATGTGCCATGNACTCTTTGCANGATAGATTTTCCAGTTTCTAGATACAGCATATCACCATGCCCTAATAAACTTTCAGATCCCACTTGATCTAAAACGACTCTTGAATCAATTTTNGATGAAACTTTAAAGGATATTCTTGATGGGATATTGGCTTTTATCAGTCCAGTTATTACATCAACAGATGGTCGTTGAGTTGCAAGAATTAAATGAATTCCTGCTGCTCTTGCTTTTTGGGCGAGTCTAGCTATTAACTCCTCAATTTTTTTTCCAACAACAAGAAATAAATCTGCAAACTCGTCTATAACAATAACAATCTTTGGTAATTTTTCATCCTCAGTTTCAACATTATCGTTAAATGAATCTATGTTTCTTACTCCTTTTTCTGCTAAAAGATCATATCTCCTTTCCATTTCACCTACACACCATGTTAAAGCATTAGCTGCTAANCTCATGTCTGTNACAACTGGAGTCAATAAATGCGGAATATCATCATATACACCTAACTCCAACATTTTAGGATCAATTAAAATTAATCTTACATCTTTACTTGTTGATTTATACAGCATGCTNACAATCATAGAGTTAATAGCAACTGATTTTCCAGAGCCAGTTGTTCCAGCAACNAATAAATGTGGTGTTTTAGCTAAATCTATTACCACTGGATTTCCTGATATGTTTTTTCCCAGTGCTACNGAAATGTTAGAGCTGGCATTTTGAAAAGCAGTTGACTTTATTATTTCTGAAAGATGNACGGTCTGCCTTCTATCATTCGGTATTTCAATACCAATTGTAGTTTTTCCCGGTATATTTTCCACAACTCTCACACTAATTACTGAAAGCGCTCTTGCAATATCTTTTGATAAATTTGTGATTCTTTCACCTTTAATGCCAGCTTCTAAGTCTAATTCGAAAAGAGTTACAACGGGTCCTTGAGCAACACTTACTACATTAGCTTTGACTCCATAATCCTGAAGCTTTAATTCTAGTAATTTTGATCTTGCTTTTAAACTTTCATCAGAATATATTTCTTCGTCTAGATCAACTTCTGAAAATAGATCTAGTGGTGGTAATCCAATGTCTTCATTATTACTAAAAAGTGAAATTTGTTTTTCTTTATAAATTTTATCTGAGGACCTAAGACTAGTTATTTTAGGCTCAATTTTAATATTACTAATTGAACCTTTATCATTAGAATCCATCTTAGCTGTATTATCATCATAATTACTCATTTTCTTATTGATTACTATATTATTAATAAGANGTGAAAAAATTTTCCGAGAAAAAAGTAAAATTTTTTCTCCAGAAAAATCTATTATATTNATCCAAGACAACTTAAACCATAATGTAAATCCAGCAAAAATAAAAAATATTATAAGAAGTATAGTNCCAGTCAAATTTAAATATTTTAGTAGAAATGCTGAAATAAGGCTTCCAGTTAAACCTCCTGTACCAGCTAATAAAATCTGATCCTGAACATTTATGGAAAGAAAACAGCATAATGCGATTAATGTTATTAAGAAACCAATTTGTATATTTGAACTAAAAGCTTTGATATCATCTTTATAGATTTTAAATGAGAGATATACTAGAAAAAAACATAGTAAGTAAGAGCTNTATCCAAGAACAAAAAAAAATATATCACTTAGATAAGCACCTATTATTCCTATTAAGTTCGAAGTGGAGTTTGTATTATTTGAATGAAAGAAGCTTGGATCATTTGGACTGTACGTAATTAATGATAAAAATAGAAATAAAGATAAAAAAATTAAAGTCATTGAAAGGATTTCATTAAGTGGCGAAGTGATAACTCTTGAAGACCTCGAAGACTTTTTAACCATATGAATTTATACGCTCAATTTTCTTATTTACTGACTATATTTGTAGACAATTATACTATAACTATTCTATTATAGGTTAATAAAATCAATCTGGTTATTATTTTGGTAGATAAATCTCAAAAAAAAATAATTATTTTAGGATCAGGGCCTGCTGGCTATACTGCTGCTATTTATGCAGCAAGAGCTAATCTTAATCCAATTCTTATTACTGGAATAGAAAANGGTGGNCAGTTAATGACAACAACAGATGTTGAAAATTGGCCGGGAGATCATGATGGGCTTCTTGGACCNGATCTTATGAGCAGAATGGAAAAGCATGCTCTTAAATACAATGTAGAAATCATTTTTGATCATATAAAAGAAGTTAATTTCCAAAACGCGCCATACATTTTAGTTGGAGATTCTGATACATATAACGCAGATGCGTTGATTATTTCTACTGGCGCTAGTGCAAAATATTTGGGTCTAGAAAGTGAGAAAAGATTTATGGGAAAGGGTGTATCTGCTTGCGCTACTTGTGATGGCTTCTTTTATAAAGAAAAAAATGTTTGCGTTGTGGGTGGTGGAAATACAGCAGTTGAGGAAGCATTGTATTTATCAAACATTGCAAAACATGTAACTTTAATTCACAGAAGAGATAGCTTAAGAGCAGAGAAAATTTTGCAAAATCGTTTGTTTGATAAAAAAAATGTTTCAATAGAGTGGTCGTATACCTTGCAAGAAGTAAAAGGAAATGACATGGGTGTTACATCTATTGCTATAGAATCTACAGATCAAAAGCAAGTTAAAGAAATACCTACAGACGGCTTATTTATAGCAATAGGTCATAATCCTAATACAGAAATATTTAAGGGCCATCTTTCAATGGACAATGAGGGTTATTTGGAAGTTAACCCGAATAAAACAGAATATGCAACCCAATGCGATAAAGCTGGCATTTTTGCTGCAGGTGATGTAATTGATAAAGTATATCGACAAGCCATTACATCCGCTGGAACTGGGTGTATGGCTGCACTTGATGCAGAAAAATATTTAGAATCATTAAGCTAATTTAATTTCCNTTATAAAGGTTAGTCCATACCGCATATGGTATTCTATACTCTTCCATAATTTTATTTNTTTTCACATATTTGTTAGCAGTATCAGTAGTTTTCTTAATTATAAGACAAGCAAAATTCTCTTGTTTGTATTCATAGTGATTAATCTGAAAAGATAGCATTGAACTATCATTTTTAAATATAACAAATCCATTCAATGTTTTATTAGCTTTATTTTTATTATATAAATCACAATGTTTTTCACTAAATAGATCNGTAAANGAATTNAAAACTCTNTTACTTGTTAAATTATTAGTAACATTATTAAATACCCTAACCTCTTTTATTTTAGAATCAGGAATATTAATAAATTCTCTATCTATCCAAATATTATTAAAATCATAAAATAAGTTTTTATTAACAGCTATGATTTTACCTGGAAATTTTGATGATATTGCATATGATCTATCTAACTTAAAATCAATTTTACCAACCTTTATTTGTTCAATTGTTTTTGAGCCGTTATAAAGAGTTATAGAAAATAATTCNTTTCCCATAAATTTTTCTTTTCTTAATTTATTAGAATCATATATTTCAATTATGTTTGTATTTAACAAATTAAACATATATTTTTTAAAATTACTGTTAACTTCTATATCTTTATAGGTTTTCCATACATCATTCTTTTTTTCATAAGTATTTGTACTTATGCCTGAGCNAAACATAATTTTGGAAAAGTCAATTTGCTGNATTAAAGAATTTTTTTCTAGGATTTTATTATTAGAGAACTGAGAAATAACTATAAGTAATAGTATAACTATAGACNAGAGATATACCATAAGTTTTTTCATTACNCTGCTCTTCTTTTTTTAAAAAATGAAAAAACTAATAATAAAATAGTTAATATTATTGGTATCAAAAATATATTTATAAATTTCAAAAGGGAATCTAGATTATCTATGTCCTCGTTTAGCGACATTCTTACATTCCTCAGCTCTTTTCTTACTTTTAGAAATTCTTCTTCAAAATTCTCATATTCATTAATACTATTTTCATCGTCTAAAGAACTATCACTCTTAATTTTNAATTTATCTTGAAGTTCTTTTAATTTTTTTTGAAGAGCAAGCTCTTTATTTTTAAACTTCTGCTCTGATTCTTGTCTTAAATCATCAACTTTTGTAAATGATTTTAATGATATTGAGCGACCAGATATACCAGCTAAAGAGTTTCCTCCGGTAAGATAGTCAATACTATTTACAATAAAATCTCCATTATTAGCCCAGGGCGATAATACCTGCTCACCGTAAAACTCTTGGACTCTAACCCATAGATAATTTGATGCTATGTCAGAGTCTGCAACTACAATAGCTTTGCCTTTATTCCTTTCTACAATTGCTGAGAAAACATGTTTTTTATTTGATGATTTGAAATTTGATATAAGAACTTGAGGATCAGGTAAATATCTAAAAGTATTTCTTTCTTCAAGATTTGAGTTATTTGATGATGTAATAAGCGGAGTAATAGTCGTATCTTTCGATAGTTGTTCAATTGACCCACTAAAAGCTGATGTAACTAAACTGAGTGATTTTGTTATATCGTTATNAAGATTAAACGAACTTTTATCAAATTTTATTATGGCCGCATGTTTTATCGGCTGTTGTGACTGTTGAGAAGTCACAGGTAAAGCAAGCTCTTTGTCTATCAATACTTGATTTGTATTTATTTGAATACCCAAAGCATTTAATAATTCAGAGAAATCTGAAGACTGAATGCCTCCGTTTTTAGGTGGCTGACTGGGGTCTCTAAAATCAATGTCGGATTCAGAGTAAACGTCATAAAAAAGCATAATATTTTTACCACTGTTATAAAATTGTAAGATTTGTTGCTCTCTAATTTTTTCTAGTTTTTTGGGATGAAAAATTATTAGTGCATTATATGAATCAAGGCTTTTAGTTTTTTGGTCTACTAATTCTAGGTCAAAAAGGGTTTGTAATCTTTGAACAATTGCCCAAGGCGGAGTTGGTTCATTTCTAGTAAAATCATAAGCACCAAAAATTGGTGTTGATGAAATGACGCCAATTTTAGGTTTTTTAATATTTATTAAACTATATATTAATTTTGTTACCTCGTATTCAATTTGCGACTCCTTAGAAGGATCAAAAAATTTAATAATTTCATAATCCCCATACGAGTTTTCTGCAACCAGGCCAAAAAATATAGAATCTTGTGAGTTATTAAGAGGNACTGCTTGTAGTCCATACTTCATGGCTAAATCTTCTTCATCAGAAAAAGGAATTGGGTCTATGACTTCAAGTTTAATATTATCGTTAGACTTATAAGTATATGACTGTAGAAATTCAATCACGCGTTTTGAATAAGTCCTTAAATATGAATCGTCTTTTGTAACCGTATTTGAGAAATAAAGTTTTAAATTAATTGGATCTGATACTTTATTTATAATTTTAGACGTGCCATCGCTTAATGTATATATTTTATTTTCTGTTAGATCAAATCTTAGGCTTTTAAAAGAATTGTCAATAATTGAGATAAATAATATAAAAATAATCAAGGAAGCAATGATCTGAATTTTGGCTTGCACTCTTTTATNCATTATTGATCACCTTTTTTTAAATCTACTATTTCAATATTTATGTATACCCATAATAAAATTAAAGTGACATAATAAATGATATCTCGAAAATCGATTATACCCTTTGTAAGAGACGAGAAATGAGTAAGAGCGCTTAATGATGAAATAGTATCAACAATTGAATGGTGTAAGAACAAATTAAAAAAATCTAAAACAAGACTAGTTCCACTGAGTAGGAAGAGAAAACATATTACAACCGATAAAATAAAAGCTATTACTTGGTTTTGTGTTGTAGAGGAAATACAAGAGCCTATTGCAATAAAGCCACCAGCCATTAATAAACTTCCNATGTAACCAGAAAAAATTATTCCATTATCTGGTGAGCCAAGATAATTAACTGTTAACCAAATAGGAAACGTTAAAATTAGAGAAAAAGTGATAAAAAGCCAAGCAGCAAGGAATTTACCAATTACAACTTCTGAGGTTTTAATTGGTAGAGTTAATATTAGTTCAATTGTTCCTGTTTTTCTTTCCTCAGCCCATAATTTCATAGTTACAGCTGGTACTAAAAATAAATATAACCATGGATGAAAGCTAAAAAAAGGAATAAGATCAGCCTGCTCTCTTTGAAAAAAATTTCCCATATAAAATGTAAGTGAGCCAGATAAAATCAAGAAAATCACAATGAAAACATAAGCTATAGGTGTGGAAAAATATGAATTAAACTCTCGTTTTAAAATTATAGAAATATTTNTCATGTAAATTATCCTAAGGTTAGTTTTCTAAATATTTCATCATTTGAGTTACCATCACATGACATAAATTTTTGAGTAGTATCATAAAACACAAGATTNCCCTCAGATATAATGCTTACCTTAGAGCAAATTGCATCAACTTCTTCCAATATATGAGTTGATATTATTATGGTTTTATTTGGTGAAATTTTTTTTATTAATTCTCTTACGTCGTGTTTTTGATTTGGATCAAGCCCATCAGTAGGTTCATCTAATATAAGATATTTTGGATCATGAATAATCGCCTGNGCAAGGCCTACCCTTCTTTTAAATCCTTTAGACAAATGTTCAATTCTTTTATTTAATATATTTTTTAAAGATAGAGACTCTACTACAAAATCTAAAGAATCTTTATTTTTNATATCTCTAATCTTAATAATAAATTCTAAAAAATCTTTNGTNATCATNTCGCCATAATGAGGAGCACCTTCAGGTAAATAGCCTATTGATTNTCTTACAGCATAACTATTATCTTTNACAGATAAACCATCAACTNTNACATCACCTGTATCNGGGCTTATAAAACCTGTAATCATTTTCATAGTAGTAGTTTTTCCAGCGCCATTAGGTCCAAGAAAACCTAAAACATTACCTTCGTCGATATCAAGTGANAAACTTTTAACAGCAAACTGGTCATTATATTTTTTAGTCAAATTATCTATCTTTATCATAATGACAAATATTAAAGTATTTTAAGAAAATGAAAAGTCTGGGAATCTAATATTTTGTTACTTCTTTTGTAACAACATCTCTAATTAGAACATAAGCTGCTCCAANAGGATTAAAGATGATGAATTTNNTANATGCAGCTGTNTTTGAACCGGAATANACTGTTTGAGAAGACTTAGATTGCTTTAGACAATTTGATAAGGTCATGTTTTTCTTTCTAGCTGGAGATGTTGCCGACTTCATGCTGTTAACACATTCATTATAAACAATACTAGACTGTGAATTCTTAGCTTCAAAGGCATGAGCTGAAAGAGGAAAAGAAAGCAATATAATTAAATATAATCTCATAATTTAATAATACATAATTATCAAAAACTTGCAAGCATCATAGGGCTTTTACAGAGATAAATGTTAGATAAGAAACAGATATACTCAAGAAAATTCCCCACACAATGTCAATTAACGCTATTTCTAAAGGCCAATTTTTTAAAGTAGCTAAATTAGTAAGATCATATGCTGAATAGGTTACTAGACCAAATAATGCTCCATAAAACATTAAATAAGTAAGAGAATTCTTTTCTATGGCGGGAGCTATAACAAAAAAGACTAAACCTATATTAAAAATCAGATAGAAAAATATAGCGGCAGGCCAGTTAACATTACTAGCCAAAAAATCTGACAAAAAATGTTTGTAAATATTTGAAGCAATAAATCCAAGCCATAATAAATCTATAATAATGAAAAAGGTAAAAGATAAAGCAAAATATTTTAAATACAACATTTAAAACTCCTTACATAAAAATTCTTTATGATCTTTAAGCTCCATATTAATTAAATCTTTACCAATAAACATCTTATCAGAAATAACGAGACTAGATAAATTAATTTCTAGGCTAAATTTCTTAAATATATTATCCTTTTTTTGAATAAAGAAAGCATGTACAAAATTATCTGTCTCTTCCGCTATTGAGTAATTAAATTCATAACCGTTTGGTAAAATATTTGTTACTTTATAATTAGGAATATATATAAATTGGTGGTTAAAGTTTTTTGACGCATAATTACATTTCAAGCTTAAATTTTTATTATTATCTTTAAATTGATTAGCATTAATACTGCAGATATTGAAAAATAAAAGTAGAAATACAATTATATAATTCATAAATTTGAAATCCACATAGTTTGATATGGTTTCAATGTAATTTCTGTGTTGATGTCGTTTATATTATCTTCACTAATCAAATCTTTCCAGTTATCAAATCCTATTAAATTAATATCTATTAGAGAAAAATTTTTCTTTTTGCTTGTCATGTTTGTAATACAAAATATACTTTGTCTTTTATCTAAGCTCTGCCTCCAAATTCCATAAAAGTTTTTGCCAAGGTGAAGGGTGAACTGCACAGCATTTGGGTGAAATGCCTTTTGTTTTTTTCTGATTTTTATAAGGTTTGTAATCTTATTATAAATATAACTTCTGTGATCATTTGTATCCTCTAATGCGTTGAGCAATTCTTTTTCGCTATATTCATGACGATTTAAATCCCTATTATGTTGCGTTTTATTATAAAGTTTCTCATCACTTTGTGTCCCCATTAAGCTATGTATATAAAAGGCCGGTACACCTTCAAGAGAAAGCATTATTGTGTGTATGCACAAAAATCTTTCTAATGCATATTTGTCATCACCTTTAAAGTTTTTTGAAACAGCATCATATAAAGATATATTTAGTTCATATGGTTTTACGATATCATCAGTAGATTTACGATATGAAGTTTTACCGCCAATTTCTTCAATATGACTTATCAGTGACTGTGTTTGTTTGTTATTTAAGATGCCTTCAACAGGCCTCAAACCTATTCCGTCATGAGAAGCAATAAAATTTAAGTAGGAGGTGCCAAGTTGAGCTGGTGGTAGTGTCATTGTAAATTTTTCTAACACGGTTGAATCGCCTTTGAGTACAGAATAAATTAATAACGGTGGAAGAGAAAAATTATATATCCAATGTGCTTCATTAGCGTTACCAAAATACGTGACATTTTCTCTTGCAGGAGTATTGGTTTCAGTAACTAAAATAGCTTTTGGAGAAAGATAATCTAAAATAGTTCTAAATAGCCTAACTATTTCATGTGTTTCAGGTAAATTAATACAACTAGACCCAAGTTTTTTCCATATAAAAGCAACAGCATCAAACCTAAAAACAGTTGCTCCTTGCTTAAGATAAAAAATAATAATTTTAATAAATTCTTTTAAAACCTCAGAATTAGAAAAATCGTAATCTATTTGATCGCTACTAAAAGTACACCATACGTACTTATCTCCTTTTTTAGTATTTACCCTATTAAGTAATTCGTTTGTTCTTGGCCTAGTCACAAGAGATGTATCTACATCTTTATTTGCTGTGTAAAAAAAATTAGATCCAAATCCCTCACAGTTTAAAAAATTTTGAAACCAATCACTCTTTGTAGAACCATGGTTAAGCACGACGTCATACATAACGTTAAAATCTAAAGCAAGTTTTTTCACTTCATCCCAGCTTCCGTACTTGCTGTCAACAGAATAGTAATCAACTACCGAAAAACCATGATCTGAACTTGATGGAAAAAAAGGAAGTATGTGAACAATGCTTACTAAATCACTTAAATGGGAATTTAGGAAATTATTGAGTGTTTTTAGCGGTATTTCACTATCGCTAGTAATCGAATTTGCATAAGTAATTAGTAAAATACTCTTTTCTGACCATTTATTTAATGATTGTATTTTATCATCTTTAAAAATTTCATCTTTTGCGTCCACTAAATAATTTACAATATTATCTGTAAGGACAGTGATTTCCTCACTAGGAGAAGATTCACCATATATTTTTACAAGATGTTGATTTAATCTTTTTGCCAAATTCTCTTTATTCATTTTAAACTCTTAAATGCTTGAGTCGTCTTGCACAGCTTTAATAAATTTGCTTTTAAAGTCGGGCAACGCATTTTGTACTCTATTCCAGTTTGGGGTAAGTGGATTTTCATTAGGGTTATCAAGGAATTGCTGTCCAGCCGTTATTATATTATTTGCAAAAAGCTCTATTGCAATCTCTTCTTCATTGATATTAATATCTAAACCATTTATTTTTGCATCATTGTGATATATCTCAAGAAGATCTAGCGCATTTCTGTAATAAGTTGCTTTTATTGTTCTTAAAATATTATATGTAAAAGTATCACCTTGAGCAGCAAGCTTTCTGATTAAAGTTTTAGATATATCAATTGACATTTTTGAAAGGCCTTTGGTTTTATCTTTTACAGATAAAACTTGATGCTTATGGTCATAANCCTCTGCAATATCTACTTGACAAATTCTGTTATGGGCTTGGTTCCTTTGCATTTCTGAAAGTATTCCTATTTCTAATCCCCAGTCACTTGGAATTCTAAGCTCCTTCAAAAGCCTACTTCTAAAAGAAAATTCCCCAGCTAATGGGTATCTAAAAACATCAATAAATTCAATGTAGTCTCTATGACCNAATACTTTTTTAAATGTTTTAAGTAATGGAGTAACAAGTAATCTTGTAACGCGACCATTAAGCTTATTATCTCCTACTCTCGGATAATAGCCCTTACAAAATTCGTAATTAAATAATGGATTTGCAACTGGATAAACTAGTCTTGCTAATAACTCTTTATTATATGTAGTTATATCGCAATCATGAAGAGCAATAGATCTNGCTTTTTCTCTTGATAAGACATACCCCATGCAATACCATACATTTTTCCCTTTNCCTNGATGNTCTGGAGCTAAACCTTCTTTTTTTAAAAGTGTATCAAGAGCTTTCATTCTTGGGCCATCATTCCAAATAATTGAATGTGGCAAATTTAATTTTTTAAAAAACTTTTTAGCATCTTTAAACTGAGATTTATTTGCTTTATCTAAGCCTACAGTAACGTAACTAAGAAATTTATTCTTTGAAAGAACATTAACAATATTATTTAAAGCAGGGCCTTCTAGTTCAGAATATAACGAGGGTAGTATGAGTTCTATGGGTCTTTCCTTTGAAAATTTTACTAATTCTTCTTCCAGTTCTGAAAAAGGTCTATTNGAAATATTATGAAGTGTACTTATCACTCCGTTTTGATGAAAATCTGAAATAATAGCCTCCGTTAATTCAATATGTTTAATTTATCTATGCACTCTTTCCAAGCATCAGGTGCAATAAGTTTACTCTTAATCAAAATTGGACTTTTAATTTTTTTCACCAAGTCAGAATAATTTTCGTTTTTAATTAAGCAAGCAATATCAACATTATTCAACATATCAATATCGTTATAGCTATCGCCTAGTGCTATAGTTGTATAACTATTAGTAGGGTAATATTTTTTAAATTCATTGACAAGTATATTCATAGCTTGGAGCTTATTATGTAAATGAGAAATATGATAAAATCTTCCACCTTTTGAGATTGTAAGGTCTATATTTTCAAGAAAATTTGCAAAACGGGAAAGTANGATGCTATCAGATTTCCAGATCACAAGTTCTGTATGAACTCTTTTTTCAGCAAAATTCAGATCACTTTCACTCAAGCCTGAATAATACATTTTTTCTTCAATGCTTAACGATCTAAAAAATATAATATTTTTTAAAAATTCGTCAGGGAGTAGATCTTTTAATTTACCAATTTCAGAGCTTATTTGTGGAAATTCACTTATTACGTCATAAGCATCTTTAGAGTTATATATGCCANTTGGAAAAAAATTTCTTGGAGTATAAATNCCCCCACCATTCTCACAAATAAATGGAATTTTAAGGTTATTTTGAGAAAGAAAATTTTTTATTTCTATAAAAGTTTTACTGCTATTAAAAATAACAATATTTCCAAGATTAGTAATTTTATTTACTAATTCAATATTGTCTCCATATGAAAAGTTTTTGGTACTAAGGAAAGTACCATCTAAATCAGTAAAGATTAATTTTGTATTAGGTTTTGATATATTCATTCCTCTTAAAGTACATTTTATCTAAGATATTTAAGCCAAAAAACAGAAAAATTGAGAAATAGATAGTTCCTAAAAAAGTCCCTTGAAAAAAAGGTATTGCATTTAAGTAACATGTAAGTAGACCTGCTATATTATGGGTGTACATATCTGAGCTTACCCACACACCAAAATTAGAAATAATAAAAAATAATAAGCACATTGATATTATTAATAAAATAACTTTTGCCGTATATTTAATATTTATCTTTCTTAATTTTGATGAAATTAATATTACTAAAATATAGCTAATGTATTGCCAGATTACCCCTTCATACAAGAATATACCGTGATTTAAGTTATACAGAAATATATTTAAAAATAAATCACTTATAAAGACTGCTAAAAGTGGAATTACATATTTTATTTTATTACCAGTTAAGGATAAGCCTGAGAATATACATAGAGCTATTACCGGTGTGAAATTTTCTATATGTGGAATTATTCTTGCAAAGGCAGTTACAAAAATAACCAAGCTAATTAAAAATGTTTTTTCAATTTTATTTATCATAATTAATGGTGCCCGGGGCCGGAGTCGAACCGGCACGGTATTACTACCGAGGGATTTTAAGTCCCTTGCGTCTACCAATTCCGCCACCCGGGCTCATATTAAATGATATCGATGGAGGCTGAGGTCGGAATCGAACCGGCGTACACGGTTTTGCAGACCGCTGCATAACCACTCTGCCACTCAGCCATACTCANAGATTATTNAGCNTATAATGGAGCGGGAAACGAGGTTCGAACTCGCGACCTCAACCTTGGCAAGGTTGCGCTCTACCAGCTGAGCTATTCCCGCANATTTAATTTCTAAATATCTTAAAATAATAAAATAAAGAAATTAAAGACATTATGGCTGCTAAGTATAGTCCATAAATACCAATTTCAAAAACATTATAATGCATAATATCACCATTATAAATAAGTAACGAAATTGAAATTAATTGTATAANCGTCTTGAGTTTTCCTAAAAAGCTTACATTAATTGGGAAGTTTTTAGATGAAGCAGACCACTCGCGCATTGCTGAAATAAAAATTTCCCTTAAAACTATAATTAGAACAGGAATAAAGATATAAATATGCGAATTTATATACAGAATTGTAATTAATACCGATACTACCAAGATTTTGTCTGCCACAGGATCTAAAAATCTTCCAAACTCAGTTTCTAAATTAAGTTTTCTAGCGTAATAACCGTCAAAAAAATCTGTTAAAGAGATGGTAATAAAAGTAATCATGGTAAAAAATCTATAATGATCTTCAGAATATATTAAAAGCATGACGACTATAATTGGTGCAAATATTATTCTTATATAAGTTAAAAAAATTGGAAAGTTCATCTTAGATTTTATTACCATTTAAGTATAGGAAAACAGAGTTTGCTAATTTCTGACTTATACCTGGGACCTTTGAGATTTCTTCACTACTTGCTTTTTGCAAACTTTGTATCCCTCCAAAAAATTTTAGAAGATTTTGCTTTCGTTTNGGTCCTAGGCCTGATATATCATCAAGTGGAGAAGCAAAAGTCTTTTTATTAATTTTATTCCTATGAGCACTAATTGCAAATCTATGAGCCTCATCTCTGATGTTTTGAATAAAGTGAGATGCCATAGAGTCTTTTCTTAATTTTTTTATAATTTTCGCTTCTTCTATGATTATCTTTTCATTGCCAGGAATTCTAGAGCTTCCTTTTGAAACACCAATTATTTTTATGGATTCTAAATTCAGTTTAAGTAGTTCTGCTTTAACAATATTTACTTGGCCTTTCCCGCCGTCTATCATTATTAGATCAGGTAATTCTTTATTCTCTTTTACTAATCTTGTATACCGTCTTGATATAACCTCTTTTAAAGAGGAATAATCGTCTCCAATATTATTATTTCTAATATTAAATTTTCTATACATATTTTTAATCGGTCCTTTTATATCAAATACCACACAAGAACCAACAGTATTAGACCCTGTATTATGACTTATATCAAAACACTCCACTCTGTTAGGTATAATTTCTAAATTGAGCTCTTTGCACATATCTAAGTATTTATTTTTTAATGAAANCTTTGTAAGTTTTTTTTCTTCAATAGAGTTTATTGAATTTATTTCAGCCATCTTTATCCATTTTGNTTTTTTTCCTTTGACGCTATGCTGAATATATACTTTATTTTTTCTTTTCTTTGACAAAATACTTTGAAGAATTTTTTGATCTAAAGCTATTTCATTTATTACTATCTCTTTTGGTATTGTTCTTGACATATAATATTGGGCTATGAAAAAACTTAGAAGACCGTGAATACTGGTGTCTTCATTAATTTTAGGGTGAAAAATTTCCCCTCCTAAGTTAATACCATTTCTTATATTAAATACTTGAATAGCAGAATATCCGTCATCGATACTGCCAGCAATAATATCAATGTCACCATATTTACTATTTATACTATTTTCTTTACACGTGTGTCTCAATGATTCAATTTGATCTCTACATGTTGCAGCATATTCGTATTCTAGTGAATTAGATGCTATATCCATTTTTTTAATTAAAATCTTAATAATTTCATCNCTTTTTCCTTCTAAAAACTTAGTTGATAAAGATATATCATTTTGATAATTTTTTTTTGAAATTAAATTTACGCAGGGCGCTGAACACCTTTTTATTTGATATTGTAAACATGGTCTTGATCTATTTTTAAAAAAATAGTCNGTGCAAGGTCTAATTTTAAAAAGTTTTTGAAGAATGTTAATGGTATTTCTTACTGCGTAAACACTTGAGAATGGCCCATAAAAATTTCCCGACTTTTTTTTTACACCTCTAAAAAATGAAATTCTAGGNAAATCATGGCTATCATTGATATAAATGTATGGATATGATTTATCATCCCTTAATAAAATATTAAATCTNGGTCTATGTTTTTTAATTTGAATATTTTCAAGTANTAAAGCGTCCTCNTCTGATGGTGTAATAGTTGTCTCAATTCTATCAATTTGAGAAACCATTCTTTTAATTCTATTAGTATGATTTTTATTTCTAAAGTAAGATGTAATTCTATTTTTTAANTTTTTTGCTTTTCCAATNTATATTATATCACCAGACTTGTTTAGCATTTTATATATGCCAGGTTTGGTTGTAATATTTTTTATTCTTTTATTGATGTCTGCAACTTCAATCAATTTTAATACCTAATTAAAGCNGATCCCNAAGTAAAACCACTTCCAAATGCTTCAAGAAGAAGTAATTCATTTTGCTTTATATCACCTTTTTTTATAGCATAATCTAGAGCCAAAGGTATTGAAGCNGCTGATGTATTTCCATGCTTATCAACTGTAACTACAACATTTTCCATTGGCATATTTAGTTTTTTNGCAGTAGCAGAAATAATTCTATAATTTGCTTGATGGGGAACAAGCCAGTTGATTTCTTCTTTTTTCAAACCAGATTGGTTTAAAGTGTCATCTACAAGTTTCCCCATCGTATTNACAGCAACTTTAAACACTTCATTTCCTTTCATAGTTATATACTTNTCTGGAACACAAAGTAAGTTACTAAATTTACCATCAGCATCAATATTAGTTGAAATTATTCCTTTTGTCTTTGATCTTGAAATTATTGTCGCGCCTGCTCCATCGCCGAATAAAACACAAGTCGTTCTATCGTCCCAATCTATAATTTTTGAATATTGCTCAGTTCCAATTACTAAAATATTTTCGTAAACACCAGACTTAATAAAAGAATCTGCAACACTTAAAGCATAAATATAACCGGTGCAAGCAGCTGCAATATCAAATGCTGGGGTTTGAATACCTAATTTTTGCTGAATTAAGCAAGCATTACTAGGAAACACGTGGTCAGGCGTTGTTGTTGCAACTATAATTAAATCAATATCACTTTTTGATATATTTGATGATTTAATAGCGTCTTCGGCGGCTTTAAAACCCATAAAAGACGAAGTTTCTTTCTCACTTGAAATGTGTCTCTGCTTAATACCTGTTCTTTCAAAGATCCATTCATCGGTAGTATCAACCATGGATTCAAGGTCTTTATTTGTAAGCTTTTTTTCTGGCAAGTATGAGCCTGTGCCGTTAATTTTAGAAAACATAATTTAATTAAGTATTTCGTTTAACTTTTTATTTATGCAAGTAGGAATTGATAAGTCCGCTTCTTTAATTGCAATATCAAGTGAGCTCTCAAACGCAATTTCATCAGCACCACCGTGACTCTTTATAACTACTCCATTCAGTCCTAGTAAGCTTGCACCATTATACCTTCTTGGGTCAATGATTTTCTTAAATGAATTTAGAACTTTAGAAGAAGAAACGCCAGCTAATTTAGTCATGAAATTTTTTGTATATTCATTTTTAAGTTGTTGAGACATATATTTTGCTACCCCTTCACTAGTTTTTAGTGCAATATTTCCGATGAAACCATCGCAAACTACAACATTAATTTCACTACAAAAAATATCATCTCCTTCAACATACCCAATATAATTAAGTTTACTTGCTTTAAGTAATTCATCTGCAGCTTTAACTTGCTGGTTTCCTTTAATGGCTTCCTGTCCTACATTAAGTAATCCTACAGAAGGATTATTTATATCATCTAATATACTGCACACAACAGAGCCCATTACCCCAAACTGATACAAATTTTCTGCTTTGCAATCAACATTTGCTCCTAAATCTAAAACATGTGTATGTCCAAACAAAGACGGCATCATTGTTTCTATTGCTGGCCTATCTATTCCATCAAGTGTTCCCAAAACAAGTCTTGAAAGAGCCATTAAAGCGCCGGTATTTCCTGCACTAACACAAGCATTACATTCAGAATTTTTTACAGATTCAATAGCAAGCCTCATGGAGGAATTTTTTTTGGACCTTATAACACTTGACGGACTGTCGTTACTTGAAATATATTCAGGGGTGTGAACAATTTTAGTTCTTGTTTTCACTAAAGTATTAAGGCCGTTATAATACTTTTCAATAATTTTACTATCACCGAAAATTTTTGCTTCAACATCATTATGCTTTAAAAGAAATTTTTCAACTGAAGGGATAATAACAGAAGGACCACCGTCACCACCCATTGCATCTACAGCAATTTTTTTGTTACTTTGCATTTTTAGATTTAGGACTCAGATTCACCGCTTTCTGCATTATCTTTCTTTTCTTTTACTTTTGGTATCACAACCTGTTTACCCTTATAATAACCGCCAGCACTGATTTGATGTCTAGCATGTGTTTCTCCAGATTGTGAGTCAATGGAAAGGGCTGGTGCAGAGATAGAGTCATGTGACCTCCTCATTCCTCTTTTTGACCTAGTTTTTTTGCTTTTTTGGACAGCCATGTTTAATATTCCATGTAGTTAAAATATCGATGAATTATACGGTAAAATGGACAAAAATAAAAAAATTATATTAGGTTCTAGCTCAGTATTCAGAAAAAACCTATTAGAACGGTTAAATATTGAATTCGACAGTATCTCTCCCAATATAAACGAAGATAGGTTAAAAGGTGAATCTGGAAAAGATATGGCCCCAAGATTAGCTAATCTCAAAGCGAAAAAAATATCAAATAGCAATTCTAACTCGATAATAATATGTTCTGACGTATGCGCAGTTTGTGATGATAAGGTTTTGGGTAAGCCAGGAACAAAAGAAAATGCTGCAAAAATTCTTTCTTTTATTTCAGAAAAGAAAATTGTATTTTATAATGGCACATGTATATTTGACACTGTAGCTAACAAAACATATCAAAAATTATTCACATACGAAATATTAATAAATAAACTTAATAAAAAAAATATTGAAACATATATTAATAAATTTAATCCGATTCATTCTACAGCTGCCTTTAAATATGAATCAGGGAAGGAGTTTTTAGTTAAGAAATTAACAACAGACGAACCTGATTTAACTGGATTGATTGGCCTGCCATTATACTATGTAAAAGATATTATCGAGCTCATAAAAGACAATAATTGATCATAAATTGATAAAAATCACCAGGTAATTTACATTGGATATGTATATTTTTTTTTGATAGGTTATCGTGAAATTTTAGTTCGCCAGCATGAAGTAATAGTCTATTTGATTTGATTGTTTTTTTATTTTTTGAAAAAAAATATTTTTTATCACCTACAATAGGAAAACCTAATTCATAGCAATGTTTTCTAATTTGGTGAGTTTTTCCTGTGATTAATTCAGCTTCAAGAAATGATAATTCTTTTGTATTTTTAATTTTTTTAAATAAAGTTTTTATTTCTTGCTGCTTATCTTTTCTTTTGATTTTCATTTTTTTTATTCCTGCTTTATAGTTCCATAACCCGTTAACAACTAAGAAATACTTTTTTGAAATTTCGTGATTTAAAAAACTTTTATTTATAGATCTTAATGCATTAAAGTTTTTTGTAATTATTATTAAACCAGATGTTGATCTGTCTATTCTGTGAGCAAGATCTATTCTCTCATTACTTTTTTTTAATTCTCTTACAATATCTATCAGGCCATATCCCTGTGATGATCCTGAATGAACTGATAATCCTGTTGGCTTATTTACAATAATATAATTATCATCTTCATAACATATATTTTTATTTATTTGCTCTTTGTATTCTTGCTTTATTAAACTTGTAAGCTTAGTTTCGGTTGTGTATGGGGGGATTCTAATAATATCGTCGATTTTTAATTTATATAGGGACTTTACTCTAGATCCGTTTACCCTTGTTTGCCCGGTTCTTATTATTTTATGTATATGGCTTTTAGGTACATTTTTAATTTTCGACATTAAAAAGTTGTCAATTCTTTGGTCGGCATTCGCTGCTGTAACCCTTATATTTTCAGCTTTTTTTGATATTTTCATAGCATTATTTGATGATATACCCTAAGGCTGCTATATTATACCAACGTAATTTTGTATAAATACAAAATTTTAAAGAATACTTAATGAAGCGTATAGAGTACGCTTCATAGTTATAAAACTTAAACAAATATAGGTAAGCTCACTGCATAATTGAAAATGAACGATATTACTAACCAAAAATCGTATTTAATCGAGACTGTTTTAAAATTTAATAATTTTATCGCTTTGACTTACCCTTTTGCAGGATATAAAAATGAAAAGAATTTTAATCAATGGAAGTCAAAACGAGGAGATCAGAGTATCTTCTGTAGATGGTCAAAAACTTTACGATCTAGATATTCAAACCTCTATTCGAGAAAGATATAAAGGCAATATATATAAAGCAGTTGTCACAAGAATAGAGCCAAGCCTAGAAGCTGCGTTTGTAAATTATGGAAGAGAAAGACATGGNTTTCTTCCTTTAAAAGAAATCTCCAAGAAATATCTTAAAAATGAAACTTTTGATAAGAACTCTAGTATCAAGGATATGTTAGAGGTTGGACAAACATTAATTGCACAGGTAGAAAGAGAGGAAAGAGGAAACAAAGGTGCAGCTATGACAACCTTTGTAAGTCTTGCTGGAAAATATTTAGTTCTCATGCCGAATAATCCAAAAGCTGGTGGCGTATCAAGAAGAATTGAGGGTAATGAAAGGAATCAAGTTAAAAGCATTTTAAATAAGCTTGATAAAATAAATGANGGAGGCGTCATAGTTAGAACAGCAGGTGTAGGAAAATCACAAGAGGAATTGCAATGGGACCAAGATTACTTAGTACAATTATGGGATGCAATCCAGAAAGCATCAAAAGAGGATAAAGATCCATTTTTAATTTACAGAGAGAGCGATATCATTATTAGAACTCTTAGAGATCATATGGACGATAGTATTGAAGAGATCCTTGTAGATGATATAAATGTNTTTGANAANTGTAANGAATTTTTAGATCTTACAATGCCGCANCAATCTCAAAAACTAAAGTTATATGANGAAAATACTCCCNTATTTAGTAAGTACCAAATAGAAAATCAAATTGAATCAGCTTTTTCTAGAGAAGTTATNTTNCCCTCAGGNGGCTCTNTTGTAATTGATCAAACAGAAGCATTAACTGCTATAGATATAAATTCAGCAAGATCAACAAAGGGAAGTGATATTGAGGAAACTGCATTAAATACAAATTTAGAAGCTTCTGAAGAAATTGCAAAACAACTAAGAATTAGAGACTTGGGTGGTCTTTTAGTAATTGACTTTATAGACATGTTATCTCATCAAAACCAAAAGGAAGTTGAGAATAAGATGAGAGATTGTGTTCGATTAGATAAAGCAAGAGTTCAAGTTGGGAAAATTTCCCGATTTGGCCTTNTAGAATTATCAAGACAAAGGTTAAGACCGTCTTTAAGAGAGTCATCAGAAAGTATATGCCCAAGATGTGGAGGNACAGGAAGAATAAGAAATATTAAGTCTATTGCGCCAGCAATTATAAGATTAGCACGAGATGAACTTGTAAAAGAACAAACAACAAGAGTTGTTGTGGAATTACCACTTGATATCTCTGCTTACATAATAAATGAAAAAAGTGAAGATATTGCAAATCTTAAAATAGCGTCCGATGCTGAATTAATCATACTTCCAAATAATAATTTAGAAAGACCTAACTATAAGATAAGTAGATATCGTGAAGACAATGACGAATTTGCTTCAAAATCAAGTTTTGAAATATCAACAGAAGAAAAAGAAACTTTATATGAAAAAGATAATGATACAAATACTGAAAAAGCTGCTGTTGATAACATAGTACCAGAATCAAGAATACCGGTATCTAGAAATAANAACAGTAGTTTATTTAAAAAAATAATTTCTATTTTTATAAAAGATAAAAAAGAAGAAAAAAACACAGGAAAAAGATATAGAAAAAATTATAAACAAAGAAATAATAGATATAATAAAAATAAAAACTATTCTAAGAGAACAAAAAATTAAAAATTATTTTTTATAAAATTCTTTTATATAATTTTTAACACTATCATAAAAAGTAGAATTTGGGTATTTATGGCAATAGTATTCTATCCATATTATTGTTCTATCATAGCCAGGATTTAAGGGAGACGATTTAATGTCTTGATTTTCAAAAGCATGAGATAAATATCCAGCTACCCAGCTTAAAAAAATATCTTTGTCGTCAATGCTTGCTGAGTTAAANTCTTTNCACTTTAGTAATCCTATNCCTTTAATNTCATAACTATATACATTGCTTGTATATAGNATTGTTAAAATAATAGTTATGATTTTTATTTTTTTCATAATGAACTGGCGCGCCCGGAGAGATTCGAACTCCCGACCGCTTGGTTCGTAGCCAAGTACTCTATCCAGCTGAGCTACGGGCGCTTTTAGAAACATTCTATCATCAATTTGTTGTTTAAAAAGATTTTATCTACTTTCTTGTTTAACCGCAGCAAGAGGAATTATATTTTACTAGTCTCCAATAATTATAGGGCCAAGGAGTTATGAAACCTGCTANAAGTATAATTGGTAAATACTTTAAGTTTATTACTAACTGGCCATAAAGATATAAATCAGTTAAATTCATCGCAAGCTCCATAGCAATCATACTTATTAAACTCATTCCACAAGCTGTTTTGAAAGCTTCTTTAAAAGACATGTTTTTAATTAGTATGAGGGTTTCAAGAATAATGCTTGTAATAATTCCATTAAACATAGCTATAGGCATAATAAACATTACATCTGTAATATCAGTATATTCTTGAAAATAATATATAGTGCCAAAGTCACCAACTGAACAACCTAAAAGACAGTAAAAAGTATTTTTTGCTGATAACTTCCATTTATCAGGTTGTAGCCAGAAATTCATGAATCAATTATCCCGGAGGCCAATTTAGTTTTCTACCTGACAAAATATGAATATGTATATGAAAAACTTCTTGACCAGCTTCTGCACCATTATTGATAACGATTCGAAAACTTTCTATTTTATTATCTTTACATACTTTATTAACAGTATTAAAAAGATCAGAAAAAACTTCATCATTCGAACAATCTGATATTTTTGGGATAGGTGTCTTTGGAATTACTAACCAGTGAATTGGTGCCTGNGGATTTATATCTTTAATGACTATTGTTTTATCATCCTCATATATAATTTCTGAGGGTATCTCTCTTTCAATAATTTTCTCAAATAAAGTTTTATTACTCATATTANAATGGCGGAGAGAGAGGGATTCGAACCCTCGATACGCTTTTAACGTATACTCCCTTAGCAGGGGAGCGCCTTCAGCCACTCGGCCACCTCTCCTAAGAAGGACATTATTAAACACTTACATTATTTGGTGTTTTCGTCTCTTTTTTTTGTTTAGTATTACTATTAATTTTGTCGTAAACTTCTTCACGATGAACTGAAACATCTTTTGGAGCGTTGATTCCTAGTCTTACTTGGCTTCCTTTAATGCCTAAGACCGTAACAGAAACATCGTCTCCAACTTTTAATGCTTCCCCTATTCTACGAGTTAATATTAACATCGTATCCTCCATTAAGACTCTAGAGTCTTATTTTTTATTATTATTTATTACAATATACACCATTTTTGAGTAATTAATAAGAATTTGATTAAGCCTCTAATCCGAAGCCTTTGTGGAGGGCTTCAACAGCTTTTTTTAGGTTCTCTTCTTCCGTAACTACTGATATTTTTATTTCTGAAGTTGAAATCATACTAATGTTAATTTTTTCAGCCGAAAGAATTTTAAACATTTTATTAGCTACTCCAACATGAGTTCTCATACCCACACCAACAAGTGAGATTTTAACAATTGAATTATTACCTTCAACCTTCGATGCATTCAAGNTGGACGCGCTTTCTTTTAGGATAGATAATGCATTCTTNTAATCATTTCTATTCACAGTNAATGTAAAATTTGCTAGTCCATCTGCACCGACATTTTGAACAATCATATCAACATCAATATTTTCTTCAGCAATAGGTCCTAAAATCTTTGAAGCTATGCCTGGTTGATCTGGAACCCCTCTAATGGTAAGTTGAGCCTCATTTTGATTAAATGCAATTCCTGAAATTAGAACATTTTCTAGTTCTTTATCGTTTTTATATTCCTTTTGAATTATCGTTCCAGTTCCAGCTTCAAAAGTAGATAATAATCTTACTGTAATATCATACTTACCAGCGAATTCTGCTGCTCTTGGCTGCAAAACTTTAGAGCCTTGACTTGCTAATTCAAGCATTTCTTCATTTGTAATTTTATCGATTTTTTTTGCACCTTGTGCAATTTTAGGGTCGGTTGTATAAACTCCGTCGACGTCAGAGTATATTTGGCATTCATCTGCATTTAATGCAACTGATAAAGCAACNGCAGATGTATCGGACCCACCTCTTCCTANNGTTGTAATTTCACCCTGCTCAGTCATGCCTTGAAAACCAGCAATAACAACAATGTTATCATTTCTTAACAATTTTTTAATTTTTTCTGAATTAATATATTTTATTCTGGCTTTATTAAAAATATCAGACGTAATTATTCCAGCTTGAGCACCAGTTAAAGATATGGCTTTATATCCTAATTCAGATATGGCTAAAGAAAGTAAAGCAATAGTAACTTGTTCACCTGTAGATAAAAGTGTGTCAAGTTCTCTGCCGCTAGCGTCAACGTTGATTGATTTTGCTAATTCGGTAAGTCTATTAGTTTCACCTTGCATTGCTGAAACCACTACAACTATATCATTACCGTTTTTTTTCGACTCTATAATTTTATTGGCAACTTTTTTAATTTTCTCAATGGTACCAATGGACGAACCACCGTATTTTTGAATTATAAATGGCATTATTTACGTCCAATAAAATTTTCTATACTTGTCTTCACTTTATTAAAATCTTCACTAAAAGAGGATTCAATTTTTTTTCCACATTGTGCATAAACATCTTTTCCTCCTCCAGTAAAATCAAGTGTATTATTTAAATGTGCAACAACATCTTTTGCCGATATCTCTTTTTTTACATCATCTGATACCATACAAAAAAACTCAAATTTGCTAGAGTTTTCCTGCGCTAAGCATACTATTGATGACTTATTTTTTGCAATAATTTTNTCAAGTATAGTTTTAATATTTTTACTATTGAANCCACTTATTTTATCAAAGCAAAATAAATAACTGCCTAGCACTGATTCTTTACTTTTTAAAAACATATTAATTTCAGACTCTTTTGCTTTAGACAANAAGTTAAGATTTTCATTTTTTAGCTTCTTGTTTTCTAATAGAATATAGTTTATTTTATCAATAATCTCTTGGTCACGTAGATTAAGTTTTAATTCTAGCTCTTTATAATAGTCGTATTTTTTATTTAGTTCATTTATTGCAACACTGCCAGTAATTGCTTCAACACGTCTTATTCCTGACGCTACACTTTCTTCGTTGATTACTTTAAAGCATCCTATTTCTGACGACTGACTTACATGTGTACCCCCACATAATTCTGTTGATACATCGCCAATTGATAAAACTCGAACATCATCTTCATATTTTTCACCAAATAATGCTAAAGCACCTTTTTTAATGGCAGCATCTTTTTTCATAATTTGTGTTTCTACTTTGTAATCGGTTTGAATATTTAAGTTTACTTCATTTTCTATGGCAGTAATTTCATTTACTGATAATGGTTTATTATGTGAAAAATCAAATCTTAATTTATCAATATCTACCAAAGAACCTTTTTGCTCAATATGGTTACCTAAAATTTTTCTCAAAGCACTATGTAGCAGATGGGTTGCGGAATGGTTTCTTGTAGTATNAGATCTTTTTGTTTCATCAACAATAGCTTCGACCTTATCATTAATATTAAATTCGCCGGACAAGCATGTACCAATATGAATATATGTGTCACCAATCTTTTGTGTGTCAGAAACTTCAAATGATGCGGTTTTNTTTATAATTTTTCCGTGATCACCTATTTGACCTCCTGATTCTGCATAAAAACAGGTTTTATCAAGAATAATTATACCTTTTTCATTTAANTTTAANTTTTCAGCATTNTTACCATTTATGATNATTTCAATAATNTTCGAAATTGTATTCTTATTTGTNTATCCCTCNAAAGACGTAGCTTTTNTATNTTTTATCTCTANTGGNGTATTTTTNTTAAATTTCATACTCTCTTTACTTCTATTTCTTTGCTCGCNCATAAGATTATCNAAAAGCTTTGTATCAACTCTAATATTTTTTTCTGCAACAATTGATATAGTAAGGTCTAATGGAAATCCGTAGGTATCATATAATAAGAAAGCAACTTCACCCCCTAATACATCTGAATTTGATTTTTTAATTACACCAATCTCTTTTTTAAGTATTTGTAACCCAGTATCAAGAGTTTCATAAAAACTATCAGTTTCAGATTTAAATAAATCAATTATTTTTGTAAGATTTTTTTTTACTTCTGGATAAATATCTTTAACTTGATTGGCAAAACTCTCAAAAATTAGAGGAAAATTTTTTTCACTCAATTCAATTTTTCTTACATGCCTCAAACATCTTCTTATAATTCTTCTTAAAACGTAGCCTCTTCCCTCATTTGAAGGGTATATTCCATCAGATATCATTACAGCAACAGATCTGATATGGTCAACAATCACATTTACTGAATCGTTATGATCCTCAGAGTTCCCAATTGAATTTAGAATTATATTAGATAAATCTTGAAAAGCATCTGTGTTGTAGTTGCTATGAACATTTTGAATTACAGCAGTTATTCTCTCTAGACCCATACCTGTATCTACACAAGGTTTCGGTAAGTCATATAATTTACCGTCACTTTTTCGGTTATACTGCATAAATACTAAATTCCAAATTTCAACATATCTTTCGCCTTCATCGCCAGTTCCGGGTGGGTTGCCTCTATAACTGTCTCCATAGTCATAAAATATTTCAGTACATGGACCGCAAGGCCCAGTCTCACCCATGCTCCAAAAATTATCATCACTGTCAACATCATTAATTCTGTTTTCTTTTANACCAATCTTATTTAACCATATATTTTTTGAGTCTTTGTCAGTTATGTGAACAGTTACCCATAATTTTTCTTTATCAATCATTAATTCCTTGGTTAAAAAATTCCATGCATAAAGAATTGCTTCCTCTTTNAAATAACCACCAAAACTAAAATTACCCAACATCTCAAAAAAGGTATGATGTCTTGATGTGTACCCTACATTTTCGAGGTCATTATGTTTTCCACCCGCTCTAAGACACTTTTGGCATGTGACAACATTTTTAAAATTCGCGTTTTCGTTACCAATAAAAATATTTTTGAATTGAACCATGCCAGCATTTGTAAATAACAATGTGGGATCATTACTTGGAATTATTGAGCTTGGCGGGAGATGATCATGATCATTACTTACAAAATAATCAATAAAAGACCTTCTAATATCATTACTTGTTTTACTCATAAGTTTTTAAAATTTTTTTTACCTGAAATTCTTCAAAACCTCTTGAGGAAAAAAATCTCATAAGTTTTAATTTTTTATTTTCGTCCAATAAATATTNAGAATTTAGTTTTTTTTCAACAGCTTTAATTAAGACTTCTTCTTCATCTTTAAAGTCTTTGAGATTCTCTTGAATTATTTTCTTATCCACACCTTTATTTAATAATTCAAAAAAAATTTTTTTTTCGCCATAACCTTTTTTCTTTCTCATCCTTATATATTCATAAGAGTATCTTTCATCAGATAAATAATTATTTTCTTCTAATTCTTTAATTACTTCACGAATTATGGGAATTTGAAAGCCTTTTNTTATAAGTTTTTTTTCAATTTCAGATTTTCCATGCTCTCTTGTTGCTAGCATTTTTTGTGAAGTGTTATAACATTTTTCAAAATCAGCCATCTACCTCTTCTTCNATATTATCACTTAATTTTTTATCTTTGTTTGGATAAAGTTCGTCTAGTAATNTATCTTGAATTTTATTATAAATATCTTCATTTTCTTTTAGAAANGAAATTGCATTATCTTTTCCTTGGCCTATTTTTTCACCATTATAACTATACCAAGCCCCTGCTTTTTCTATAATTTTTGCATCTACACCAAGATCTATAATTTCAGAATATCGAGATATACCTTCTCCATATCTTATTTCAAACTCTGCTAATTTGAACGGAGGAGCTACTTTATTTTTTACAACTTTTACTCTAGTCTCATTTCCAAGTATTTCATCACCCTTTTTAATTGCACCTGTTCGTCTTATATCCAGTCGNACAGATGAATAAAATTTTAGTGCATTTCCTCCAGTTGTAGTCTCCGGGTTTCCAAACATGACCCCTATTTTTAACCTTATTTGGTTTATAAATATTACAAGTGTGTTAGATTTTTTAATATTAGAAGTAAGTTTTCTTAAAGCTTGGGACATTAATCTTGCTTGCAAGCCCATATGGCTGTCACCCATATCGCCTTCTATTTCTGCTCTTGGTGTTAAAGCTGCAACGGAATCTATAACAATTAGGTCAACTGAGTTTGACCTTACAAGCATATCAGTAATTTCTAAGGCTTGTTCTCCGGTATCAGGTTGTGATACAAGAAGCTCGTCAACGTTTACACCTATTTTCCCTGCGTATATTGGATCTAATGCATGTTCAGCATCAATAAAAGCAGCTGTACCTCCTGTTTTTTGGCACTGTGCAACAACTTCAAGAGTTAGCGTAGTTTTACCTGAAGATTCTGGTCCATAAATCTCTACGACTCTTCCTCTTGGCAGACCACCAATACCTAGAGCATGATCAAGTGTAAGTGAACCAGTAGAAATGACTTCAATATTATGTTGGGCCTCTTCATCACCCAATCTCATCACCGCTCCCTTACCGAACTGTCTTTCTATTTGACCTATTGCTGCTTTAAGAGACTCTAACTTATCGGATGCCATAATTAATTTCCTTTATTTGATGATTTTAATATTATCTCATATATTTATTTTAATAAAATGTTTTATTAAAAGTTATCCACAACAATCTTAATGGCTTCATCAGCAGCCTGCTCTCTAATAGATAGTCTATCTCCATTAAAGTTTTTACAAAAAATCTTATAATTTAATTCGCTTTTATAGAAACAAAAATATACTAAGCCTACAGGTTTTTCATCAGACCCACCTTCAGGACCAGCTATGCCAGTTATAGAAACGCATACAGAAGAATTTATTAAATCTTTGGTATTTTTTGCCATCTCAATAGCTGTATTTTCACTTACTGCTCCATGGTTCAAAAGTGTCTCTTCGTTTACTCCAATTCTAGTTTTCAATGCATTACTATAAGAAATAATTGATCCTTCAAACCATTCAGAAGAACCAGGGGTGTCGGTTAAAATTTTAGACAAAAGCCCGCCTGTACAAGATTCGCACAAAGATAATTTTTCTTTCGAAGAAATTAATCTATCTGAAAGTAGTTTTATATATTCCTGTCTTTTAGGATTAGTCATGATTATAATAAATTATATATCAAACAGCTTAAACCAATGAAAGATTTTATTTATGGCAGGATTTTGGGAAAAACAGGTTAAAAAATACCAAAGAGGTAAAGGTATTAAGCATAAAACTGATAATGCCAAAAGAACTCCACAAAGAAGTGGCGGTATGTCAGAGAGACAAATACAACTTAAATTAGAACTTTTAATTGACCCAAGCTTATCTTCTAACAAGAATATCTTTGAAACGTGCAAAATACTAAAAACATATAGTTTGTCAGATCAAGAAAGATTTCTTAATGCAATTGAAAAGTTGAGCTCAATTAATCAAGAATTAGCATATAATTTTTGCGACTATGGTGTAAAAGCTATAAAAAAAATGGATGATTACCAATGGAATACTTGGCTTAAACACCTAAATAAAATTTATAAGGAGAGTGATCTTAATTCATCAATTAACGAAATTAAAGATTATGACAGCTTTCTATCAAGGTTTTCTTCAGAAAGCACAGGTATAAATTTTTCCGAAATATCAAAGCTTATGGAATCTATGGTAACAGGATTAAATGGAAGATCACTGAAAATTCAGTCTTCAAATGATTCTTACACTGATACAGAGTCAATATTTCTTCCTGAGAATATATCATCGTACAATAATAAAAATGATAATTTTGACGTTATAAAATTATCCACTTTTTACTCATGGGCACAAACATGGTATGGAACATGGAGACTAAAAAAGAAAGATATTGACGACACAAATATTAAAATTAACGATTTTTTCAAAAAGTATCAATTTATGGAAACTATACGACTAGATAGTAAAATAAAAAAAGATTATCCTGGTATAGGTAAATTAATAAATAAATTTAATCCTATATATTCAACAACAGACCCAAAAATAAAAGAAATAATAACTTTACTTTCTAATACAGATTCAACATATAAAGATTCTTTAAAATATCTAGATAAAATAAGTACAGAGGAAATTGATGATTTCAAAATTCCATATACGGGTAAGTATAAAGGCAGCGAAGTATTTAAAAAAATTGATGAACGCCTTGATATTAATAAATCTTTGCTTAAAAATAATCTTACTAAATTAAAAGATGAGGAAGGAACTGATCAAGACAAAAATTTTAAAATTACACAAAATCCTGATGATGAGTACGATATAAAGTTAGAGATTGATAATAAAGAGGTAGAAATTTCTGATGAGTTAAAAGATGTTCTTGAATCAATAGTTCAAGATGCGGGAGAAATATCAGATGACTTATTAGTTACAGAGAAAAGAAATTCAAACGATTTTGAAAAATCTGAAAATGAAAAAATTGCGTCACAATTTTTATATGATGAATGGGATTATTCGAGGAAAAATTACCATAAAAAATGGTGTAAGCTTGATGTGATAAATGTTGATGAAACTGAAAATAATTTTGTTGCAGACACATTATTCAAATATAAAGGTTTAGTAAAACATCTAAATAAAACCTTCGAAGCTTTGAGACAAGATGACAAAAGACAAAGGATGCAGAACTATGGAGATGATATTGACTTAGACTCATTTATAGATGCTTTTGTAGATATGAAAAGGGGCTCTGAAATTGATGAAAAACTTTTTATAAAATTGAATAAAACAGAGAGAAACGTAGCTGTAATGTTTATGGTTGATATGAGTGGCTCAACTACTGGTTGGGTAAACCAAATGGAAAAAGAGAGTTTAGTTTTATTATGTCAGTCACTTGAGATATTAGGAGATATGTATGGTATTTATGGATTTTCTGGAAGGACAAGAAATAATTGCGAAATATATAAAATTAAGGCCTTTGAAGAAAGCTATAATTCAAGCGTCAAAAATAGAATATCAAATATTTCACCAATGAATTATACGAGAATGGGAGCAAGCATAAGACATTTATCTATGCTTCTTAATCAAATTCAAGCTAAAACTAAAATTTTAATTACCCTTTCTGATGGAAAACCAGACGATGTGGATGGATACAAAGGAACTTATGGTATAGAAGATACAAAAAAAGCTCTGTTGGAAGCAAGGTACTTTGGAATACACACCTTCTGCATAACTATTGATAAAGAGGGAATGGAATATCTTCCTCATATGTACGGACGAAATAATTTTACTGTGATTGATCAAATAGATAAGCTACCTTCTAAAGTTTCGGACATTTATAGAAAAATAACTAGGTAACTGGATGAAAATTATTATTGGTTTTTTACTGTTTTTACTCATAGGATGCTCACAAAATCCTTTAAAAGGATTTGGACAATCAGATATTGATATTATTACTGAAATTCATGCTAAGAACGCATTAGAAATTTTAGAAACTTTAACAGTTAAATTATATAAGCTTAACCCAAATGAGTTAAACAAGAATAAAAAATATAATTCTTATGGGGAAGTCATACTTGATATATTTACTAACCCGGTTGAACTAGATAAGACTGGAAAAAAAAATATAAACATGATTTTGAAATCTTTTGATGTTGCCTATAAAGATGACAGAGTGTACATTCTAATGAAAGGGTTACATGGAATGATAAAAGCTTCATATAATTATAAGGAAAGTTTTTACATAACAGATAAAAAGCTAAATCCACAAAAACTCTATAATAGCGCAAGAAATATTGAAGTTTTAATATGGAGATTAAGTAATACTTACAATAGTAATGGTAAAATTTTACTTATTACAAATACATTTAATAATGATAAGAAAAACTTAAGTTTTGAAAGATTATTTGGAAAGCTAATTGCAAATCAAGATATACTATCTAAATCTATTGCTTCACAAGAGGGACGTACTATTCAGAAATTTGCCAAAAGAATAGCTTCTGCTATATTTTTACCAATAGGTATATAAAAAAATGAAAAAAGTATTAATAGTTTTTTACTCAGAAAAGGGTTCAACTCAAAAAATGGCTATTGAAATATCAAATGGTGTTAATTCAATTTCAGGAGTTGAAGCTGTTATTAGAACCGTTCCAGTCAAGGAGGAGGAAGAAAATAATATTGCAAATGAAAATGATTTCATTTATGCGACATTAGAGGATGTTAATACTTGTGATGCCATGATAATTGGGTCACCAACTCATTTTGGAAATATGTCATCACATTTGAAGTTTTTTTTGGAGAAACTTACAACGGTATGGTTCAACGGTGGTTTAGAGGGAAAACCTGGCGGAGTGTTCACATCATCTAACAGTATTCATGGTGGTCAAGAAACAACATTAATTACTATGATGATTCCCCTTCTTCATTTAGGCATGATAATTTGTGGGTTACCGTATTCAGAGAAAACACTTAATAAAACACTTACAGGTGGAACTCCATATGGACCATCACATGTAGAAGCAAATCAATCAAATAATCTTTCTGAAGACGAAATTAAGTTATGTAAATTATTGGGTAAACGAATTGCTTCATTAATTGTAAAATAATGAATAAAAAAGATATTTTCAGCAATATAATATATCTTTTAGTTGTAGTAGCGCTCATAGAGCAAACCATATGGATAGGTTTTATGAGTGNAAATGTAATTCCAAAATCTATAAGCTTAATTTTACTAAGCACACCTTGGCTTATAATAATTAATAAACTTCGTATCAATAAATATAAAAACTATATTTGGACATGCTACGTATCCTTATTTTATTTTATAATAGGATTTATATATGTTGTAGAAAGAGATTCTCAATTTCATGCTTTTTTTACAATAATAATCTCGCTCATAATTTTTTTCATGTCAATCATTTATGTTAGAAATTATTTAAGCAAGTNACTCAAGGATTTTGCTTATGTTTTTTAGATTAATTCTAGTTTTATTTGATAAAGAAAAATCATTTAAATCATTTAAAATTTTTATAGAACATCTTATCGATCTATCATGATATTTCATAAGATAATTAACAATTTTATCTGATATATTGAAATGATTTCTTTCAATATATTTTTTTAAAATTTGGATTTTGTTTTTTTCATTTTTAATTGGTATTTCAAAAGTATGAAGACTTGATATCCTTGATCTAAGATCATCAAAAAATATATTATCATAATCTTTTGAAATATTATTTGATGAGAATATTATTTTTTTATTATTATCTTTAACAAGATTGTAAATTTTTATAAGAGATAATTCCCATTCTTTCTTAGAAAAGATACATTCTATATCGTCTATAAATATAAAATCTAGGTGAGTAAGATTATCTTCAACGTAGTTTATTAATTCTTTATAATCTTTAAGCGGAATATAGGATATATTTTTTTTCATATCTGAAAAATGATTACACAATGCATTTAAAATATGAGTTTTTCCTATAGCATCTTCTGAATATATGTGAATTCCAATAAAATTTGAGCTATCTAAAGTTTTTAATATTTTTGATACAAAGTCTTGATCGTCCGATATAAAATTACTCAAAGAATAATGTAATGTATTTTTATAAGGTATAAATAATTGACGCATCTAAGAATTTAAAACTTTTTGTCATTTTTTTGCTATTATACATACAAAACACATATGAACAAAAAATCTATTAAAAAATATACTTACAAGAATTCAGGTGTATCAATTAATACAGCTGACAATTTTATTAATAAGATAAAACCTCTCGTATGTAAAACCCATAATAAAAGAGTATTAGATAATATTGGCGGTTTTGCTGGTCTTTATGATATTTCTAATTTTAATTACAGAAATCCTGTTTTAGTCTCTGGCACTGATGGAGTTGGTACAAAGCTTAATTTAGCATTAAAAATTAATAAACTTGACACCATAGGTATTGATCTTGTTGCTATGTGCGTTAACGATATTGTTACAACAGGAGCAAAGCCTTTATTTTTTCTTGATTACTATGCAACTGGAAAGCTAAACGTTAATAAAGCACATGAAATTATTAAAGGAATCTATAAGGGCTGCAAAAACTCAAATATTGCTCTCATTGGTGGCGAAACAGCCGAGATGCCAATTCTTTACAAAAAAGGCGATTTTGACTTAGCTGGTTTTTCGGTAGGTCTAGTTGATAAACATAAAATTCTCCCAAAAAAGGTATCACCAGGTGATATTTTAATTGGGGTGAAATCAGATGGTTTACACTCAAATGGATATTCACTTATAAACCTTTTAATAAAAGAAAAGAAAATTAAACTTAATGATAAAATAGGTAATAAATACCTAAAAGATTTATTAATTAAACCAACAAAAATTTATACAAATTTAATTAATCTTAAAAATTTAAAAGATATTAAATCAATGGCTAATATTACAGGTGGCGGTCTTTCTGAAAATATACCTAGAGTATTGAGTAACAAAACATCTGCAATCATTAATAAAAATCTTTTATGTCGGTCTTCTCTATATAAATATATAGTTGAAAAGAAAATTATTTCTCAAAATGAAATGTATAAAACTTTTAACTGTGGTATAGGAATGGTTTTAATAGTAAGCAACAGTAAAGCTAATCTTACAGTCAAAAATTTAAAAGAAATTGGATTTTCATCCTCAATAATTGGTCACGTACAAAAATCTAAGTTTAAAAAAGTTTTCTATGAGAACAATCTATGAGATTTAATTTTTTACTGACTAATAGAGGATCAAATGCTATTTCGTTAGTTGATTATTTAATAAAAAAAAATCTGACTAATTTGATTAATAAAGTAATAATTAATAATCCTAATTCACCAGCAATAGAAAAAATTAAGCAAAGAAATATAAAATCTACTGTCTTGGATCCACAAGATTTTGCAAATACTAGAGATTATAATACACAACTTTTATCTATTATTAATCCAGGCGATAAAGATATTATCTTTTTATGTGGATACATGATGATTATACCTCCCGAAATAATTAAGGAACTAAATAGTAGAATTATTAATATTCATCCATCTTTACTTCCAAAGTACAAAGGATTAAACACTCATAAAAGAGTCTTAGAAAATAAGGAAGCCTATCATGGATGCACTGTTCACCAAGTTAATGAAGGTATTGACTCAGGAAAATTAATTGCGCAGTATAAAATTAAAATTTATGACAACGATAATGAAGAAACTCTATCAAAAAGATTATTACTAAAAGAACATATTTTATATTCCAAAGTCCTTGAAGAAATTATAGGTGAAAAACTTATAATAAATGAAAATGAAATATTTTATAAAAATTCTTTACTAAATAAACCTATGCTATTTGAATGAGAATACTTTATACAATACTATTAAACTTAGTAATCTACTCTTATGGTATGGCTGATATCACTCAGTTCTCATCATACGCAGCTAAATATGAGGTCTATTATAAGGGTATTGAAGCTGGTGAAATGATATTTAATTACCACAAAGATGGTAATGAAATTGACATAACTGTTGAAACTAAAGGCAACTCACTAGCAAGGCTAATTGGCCGGGATAAGGAAATTCAAAAATTAAAAATCAAATATAACAATAGCAAAGCTTTACCAATATATTATGAGTACAAAAAAATTGGAAAAAAAAACAAAGAGTATAGATATAACTATAGCTACCTAAAAAATAAATATGAACTAGAAATTAATGAAATTAGCAATATTAATGATATTAAAAAAGAGTTTAAATCTGATGAAATGTTTGTAGATGGGCTTTTTTTTAAGTTTTTATCAATGACAAATCCAAAAAATATAAAAAATGAATATAATTTAGTCTCTAAAGATAATGTTAGAAAAATATACCCTATAATAAAAAAAAATCAAAAAATACGTATTGGAGATAAATCATTTACTGGATTCAGTATAACTTATGTAAATAAAAATAAAAATAATATAACATTTTATGCTGTAGACGATATAAATAAGATGGTCTATAAGGAAGTAAGGAAAAATGATAAATCTATTTTAAAAATTTATTTCAAAGAGGAGTTAATAAAAATTAAGTAATTTTTCTATGTTCTAAGCAGGGAAACTGGCCTCTTATTGTCTCAAGATATTCTATATCAATTTCTGAACTTATAATTCCACTACCAGATTTCTTTTCTATCATTATTTTACCCCAGGGATCAATAATTGCTGAATGGCCATATGTAGATCTTCCATTTACATGAAAGCCTCCTTGACAGCTTGCAACAATGTATTGAAGATTTTCTATTGCCCTAGCTTTTATTAAACTATGCCAATGAGCNTTCCCTGTAATATTTGTAAATGCAGATGGTATACATGTTAACATGACATTATGTTTACTAAGANTTCTAAAAAGCTCAGGGAATCTTATGTCATAACAAATGGCTAACCCTACTCTACAATAATCTGTATCAAAAAATGAAATATCATTGCCGGGCAGAAATGTGTCAGATTCTCTATATGACTCAGTATTATTTTCCGGTATGTTTACATCAAACAGATGCATTTTATAATAGTGAGCTAGTTGACAACCATATGTATCATAAACAATGGTTGCAGCATATACTTTTTTAGAAGAGTTTGATTTAATAGGTATAGTTCCTGAAACTAACCAAATTTTATTATTTTTTGCGTATGTAGATAAAAAATCTTGAATTGGTCCGTGACCAAGATGTTCAGCAATTGTAAGATAGTCGTTGTCCTTATGAGGCATAAGAGCAAAATTTTCTGGAAGAACAACTAATTTTGCGTTTTTTTTAATAGCTGTATTCATTAAATCATTAACAATAGATAGATTACTATTAAGATTTGGACTAGACGCCATTTGAATAGCGGATATTTGAAATTTACTCATAGGTTTCAATTAAATAACTCTTTAATTTCTTTTAAAGGATCAAAATTTTTCTCTATAACCTCTATTTTTGGCTTATTCCACGTACCTTTAACACTATATTTTACTTTAATTAAATCATCAATATCTTTACCAAGTGCTTTAGCAATTTTTTCAGCAGCATAAGTTGCTGCAGCTGCAATAGGACCACCAATTAAAGCAAATGCGGGTAAAGTTTTGCTAACCTCTGGTGTTGCGATTACTGTTGCGTCATAGGTTTCATTTACATAATTAGTTGATCCAATAACTAAAATTTGTGCAGAAGGACCCTGTGTAATTAAATTGGTAGAATATAGACTTCCATTGTCTATTCTGAAATCACCAGCGATATTATCAAAGTAAAAACCATTTTTTGTCACATCATCAAAGTCTAAAGATAATCTTTTAGTAAGTAAGTCAAAATTTAAAAGGCCTAGTAAACGAGTAGCTCTTGAACCTACTTTCTTAATTCTCCCATTAGACAATGATAGGTTCAGTGAACCATCAATGTTATTAATATTAAACTCATGAAAGCCTCCACTCCATTGAATATTAGAGTTTAAAGATAAAGTGCCATCTCTTATTCCATGATCAATTTTCCAATCATCCAAGATCCTTTGTAGGTTAGTAGAATCAAGAGTCAAATCAATACGCGATAAATTATTAATTTCGTGTTCACCAGTTGCAAATAAATTGTAAGAATTAGAAACAGAACTAAATTCATTTAAAAATAACGATTTTTTTTTCTTAGTTAAGTTAATAACAGAATTATTAAAAATAAAATCACCTTTCTTTAACTGCTTTATTTTTAAGCTTACTTGATTAATGTACTTCGTAAGATCAATATCATTTTTATTATGCTTACTAATTTCATTAAGATCTAAGTATTCAATATTACCGTACAAATTAAAATTTTGCTTTGGTATATCTCTTCTTAAATCATTAAATGAAATAAATCCACTGGTATTTGTTAGATTAATAAGGGATACAATTTTGTCATAATTTAGACTAATCATATCAAAATTATTTTTCTTGTAATAGGATATATTTAACTGATGAGTATTCTGATTCTTCTTTGTAAATAAATATGGAAAATTCATTTCAGATCCTACAAGATTAGACGAAACTTTATACAAATTATTGTCAAAATTACTAAGATTTATTTCAAAATCAAAATTCCACAAACTTTTACCTTTTATGTATTGGTTAATAAATTCTACATTTAAGGATGAATAATCAATATTTGAGCTTCCAAATATTGAAATCTTATTACTACTCAACGATTTGATTTTGACATTCGTTTTATTTCCATTAATTAAACCATTTAAATAGTTATCTTCATTAAGAGTAATCAAATTTTCTTTAAGATTAATGGATCCATTTACTTGTGTAATTTCTATATATTTATTTTTATACGATGCATTATTTAGATCAAAGGATGCATTGTAAATATTTGAATTTTTTGATTTTAAAAAAATAAAATCTAGGTGCGATGTAATATTTCCACTTACATCTTTTAAATCGTTTGGATTAATTTTTAGATTGAAAGCATCTTTATTGTATATTACAAAATCTTTTATTGGACCAGAAATTATTGCCTTTGTTTCAAGTGTTGCATCATTCATATCATCCACACTTACACGCAATTTTTTAATATTAGAAGAATAAATTTTTTCGTTGGTAGTTTCAAATGAAAAATTTTTATTTTTTATTTTAACTACAGCATTATTGAGTTTTATTGACGGCCATTCTAAAGAGTATTTAATGTTTAGATCATTTAAATTTAGATTAGCATATGAAATTCCAGAATAGTCATGATAGAAAGGGTTTGTCGACAATGCACCTTTCATAAATATAAATCCTTCGTTCACTTTTCCTCTAATAAAGGATTTATTGATCCATGAGGATATATTTTCACCCATTATAGTTTTAGGAAAAATGCTTGGAAGAGATTTAATGTTGCTAGAATTTATAGAAGTATTTAAATGGATAAAATCATTATTTAAATCTAATAAAATATTTCCTTTAAAAGAAATATCCTTATTTGATAAATTTAATATATTAATAAAATGTGTTCCTTTGGAAAGATCTGTTTTAATATCTACATTTGTGTTAATTAAATTTAGCGGTCCCCTAAAAATCTTATCTGACGATAGTTCTAATTTATCAGAATTGAGTTTCATCGTTATTAAATTATCTAGAAACAAGACTTTTGCTGAAAGGTTTTTGAGCTTATATTCAAGGTAATCAAGAGAAACATTATCTAGAGTAAACGAAGAAAATAATTTATTATGTTCGTAATTATAGTTAATCAACAAATCACTCAAAGATCCTTCAGTAACTTTGAACTTATCACGTATATCAGTAAAATAAGAATTATATTTACTTAGCAAAAAATTAAAGTTTTTAACATCAATTTTTTCTGCGTATAAATTTAAGATTTTTAAATCTTCTGTTTTTTGTAAAATTATATTTTTAAAGGTGAAATTATCAAAATTATTTTTGAATTTTAAATTATCGATATCATAGATAGATTTAGTAGCTGTATTTGAATAGGAACCATCAAGAATAAGATTATTCAGTTTATTAATATTATTGTCTTTAATAAAAATATCTACATTGTTCGTATTCTTATGATTTATTTTATATTTTAAAATTCTACTTTTTGATATTTCAAATTGATGATAGGAATCAACATCTAAGTTATTAAACACTAATGGAGTTTCTATTTTTAAAGCCTTGAAAATATTATTTGAAACGCTTCCTTGGATGTGAAGGTTTCCACTAAGACTAATATCATCTTTATTATAAACAAAATCCTTTATATTTTTGTTCGTTATATTTATTATTCCATTTAAAGAGAATTTATTTTTTTTAAAACTTACATTTGATTTTATTCCTATAAAGCTTTTATTATAATCTACATTTAAATTTGAAAATTCATATTTATTTTTTTCGTACTCCATTTTGATATTTGAGTTTCTAATAATCATAGTACCTGGTAGAGAGAAAGCATTTTTACTATCAGAAAAATTTAGACTCATATTTAAGCCATCTACAAATATATATTTAATGACAGGTTGGAATGTAGACAAAGTCTGGAATATATTAAGTTGAACAATTATTTGTCCTAGGTCTTTATTGTCAGAAACTTTTGAAGCATTAAATGATATTTTGGGATTAAGTCCCTGCCAGTATCCTTTGAGGCTTGAAATCTTAATATTCTTTTCTATGTTATTTTCAATGTAATTAGAGACTTTGCTCGCATGACTCTCAATATCATATACAAAATATCTAATTGCCGATGAGCCTACAGCTAGGTATGTAACGATAATAAAAAAAATAGTGTAAAAATATTTCATTTTTAACCTTTATGGTATGGGATATTATTTATTATACTAAAAGATCTGTATAATTGTTCAATAAGTACAACTCTTGCTAACAAATGTGGCAAAGTCAATTTTGATAAACTTAATACCATATTTGAGTTTTTTATTACATCGCTAGGTAAGCCATTTGCATCTCCTANAATAAAAACTATATCTAAATTATCCTCCATAAAATCTCTAATTTTATTTGCAAATTCTAATGAATTTAATAATTCTCCCTCCTCATCTAATGCAAATATAAACTTATTTTTAAATTTTTTAATATGTTCTAATTTTAAAGATTTGACTTCAATGAATTTAAAATTTACAAAATATTTAATTCTTTTAGAATACTCATTAATTGCAGGCAGCAAAATCTTATTTTTAGATGGATTTATCGAGTAAACCAATACATTCATTTATTAATAATTTTTGATTCATTNGAAGGACCCCAAAGACTTTCTAACGAATAAAAATCTCTTGTATCTTTTAACATAATATTTATGACTACATCTATTAAATCTATTAATATCCAATCATTCGTCTCTTCTACACCTCTTAAAAAAGAGTTTTTATTTTGCTTAATAAAGTCTATAAGTTTAACTGAGGTAGATTTTATATGGGTATTTGATGTTCCAGTGCAAATTATTAATAATTCAGCAAAATTTGATTTATCTTTAATGTCTATGACAGATACATCATGAACCTTAGCATTATCGAGAATTTTTAAAATACCTTCTTTTAAAACCGACAAATCTTTATTCATTTTACTTATATAATTTATTCCTTTTTATGTAGCTATAAACTGAGCCAGGCATCATGCTTCTTGGTTCCTTCTTATTTTTNATCATATTCCTAATAGTAGTGGAAGAAATATTGTACTCGATGTTATTANAAAGATAAATATAACCTGAATTTTTATTAAAGAAATTATCTTTGTTTGTTNTAATTTTATCAATTATTTCTTTAGGCAGCGAGTTGCTAAAATCAATTTTGTGTTTTGGTCTACTTAAGACAATGATATTAACCATGTTAATTATTTTATTATAATTATACCATTTATCNAAATTAAGAAAANCATCTTCGCCAATAATTAATGAGATGTTTTGGTCATATTTATTTTTTATATCTCTTAATGTATCNTAAGAATAAGATATACCACCCCTCTTTATCTCCCTATCATCGCTTAAAAAGTTATTTGAAGTTGATTGCGCTATGATTTTTGTCATTTTCAATCTATCAATTGCTGAAGCNTTTGTATTTTTTAACGATGGAGATAAATTGCATGGAATCAATAAAATATTATTAAAATTAAATTCTTTATTCAATTCCATTAATGGCTTAATGTGTCCAAAATGTATGGGGTCAAAACTACCTCCAAAAACTCCTATCATAATATCTCAATTCTAGATTTTGATTTTTTATAAGTATATTACATAATGATATACTAATAAAAATATGAAGAAAAAAATTATCTTTTTAACTGGCAAACTAGCCTACCCCGCTTTATTAAAAGTCCTAGAAGAGAATCCTAGCGACAAATTCGATTATGATGTAGTAGAAATAGGTGTAAGTGTGGCAGCTCTAGCCACTATTGATATTATTGCAAACAAATTTAAGCCAAATGATCTNAAGGATGTTGACAAAATAGTAATTCCAGGAAGGTGTAAGGGTGACATTGAAAAGCTCAAAACCTTATACAACAATATCGATGTACAAAGAGGGCCTGATGAGCTTAANGATTTGCCTCAATTTCTTGGTCTAGAAGGAAAAGACATTGAATTATCAAATTATGAAACTCAAATCATAGCCGAAATAACTGATGCTCCTCAACTAACTATACCTAGAATCATAAAAAGAGCTGAGTATTATAAAAGAAATGGTGCAAACTATATTGATATTGGGTGTATTCCTGGCACAAAGTTTCCACATTTAGAAGAAACTATNCAAGAATTGAAAGTCAATAATTTTAAAGTAAGTATAGATTCTCTAAATTCAAAAGATATTATGAGGGGAATAAAATCTGGTGTAAATTTGATTTTAAGTTTGCAAAAAGAAACTTTATGGATACTTAACGAAACTGACGCTAAAGCTGTTGTTATACCTGATCATCCAAAAGAGGAAGAGAAATTTTATGAAACTATTGTATCTCTTAAAGCACAAAATAAAAATTTTATTGCGGACCCAATATTAGAACCGATAAATTTTGGCTTTTCAGACTCAATTTATAGATATAAAAAACTTCGTATGAATTTCCCTGATATTGACATTATGCTTGGAGTGGGAAATCTAACTGAACTTACACATTGTGATAGTATAGGTACTAACGCAATGCTATTCGGAATTGCACAAGAACTAAAAATTAAATATGCTTTATGCACTGAAGTAAGTGAGCATTGCAGAAATGCAATCAAAGAAGCTGATATTTCTAGAAAATTCATGTACAAGTCATACGAATACAAAATGCCACCAAAAGAACTTTCATCGGAATTACTATCATTAAGAGATATTAAACCTTTTCCATATTCAACAGAGGAATTAAAGGATATGGCTAAAGATGTAAAAGATAAAAATTATAGAATTTATGTGAATGATGATGGTATTCATGTTTTTAATAATAAATCATATATAATAGAAAAAAATCCCGCAGATATTTACCCTAAACTTGACATAAAAAATGACGATGGGCATGCATATTATTTAGGAATGGAATTATCAAGAGCTCATATATCATTTATATTGGGTAAAAGATATGAACAAGACGAGTATCTCAAGTGGGGATGCTCTGTAGAGATAGATGACGAGGATCAGCTAAATTTTAAAACTGCTGGACATACAATGAGGGGCTTAAACAAAAAAAAATAAAATGGCGTATATAAAAGAGGTAATAGTTACTACAACAAATTTAAATGGCGACGTAAAAATTTCACCACTTGGAATACACGTTATTTCAAAAAGTGAAATTCATATTAAGCCTTTTAAGCCGTCTAGGACACTTAATAACTTAAAGGAGTGTCCATACGGAGTGATAAATTATATTTCAGATATTAAAATATTTGCAAGCTGTATCCTTAGAGAAGAACTCGATCTAAAAAAAGTAAAAGCAGAGAAAATTAAGGGTTATAGACTCAAGGAGGCTTTAGCACATTCAGAATTTAAGGTTATAAAAGTTCAGGAAGACGAAATAAGGCCAACTTTTATCTGTAAAATTCTTCACGAGGAAAATCACGAGATGTATAAAGGTTATAACAGAGCACAAAATTCTATTCTGGAAATGTGTATACTGGTATCAAGACTTGGTATTATAGATATTAATAAAATTAATAAAGAAATGAACTACCTTAGAATAGCTGTTGAAAAAACTGCAAACNAAGATGATCTCATTATTTGGGAAAAACTTAAGGAAAAAATAGATAAATTTGAGGCGTAAATGACTAAATTCTTAGCAAGTGTAAAAAACTTCGATGAAACAAAAATTGTAATAGACACCCCTGTAGACATTATCGATTTGAAAAATCCAAACTTAGGAGCTTTGGGTAAAATTGAACATAATGAAATGATAAAAATTTGTGAGTATATAAATCACAATAAAACAGTAAGCTCAACAATTGGAGATATTGAAAATTCAAAAGAAAAAATTCAGCAGGAAGTAGATCTTCTCAGTCAATTAAAGATTGATATTATTAAAATTGGCTTTTTTGACGAATCGTACTGCCATTTACTTGAAAAAATAAGATCAAATAAAAAACTAGTGATAGTTTTTTTTGCTGATATATTCATACCGAACGAAAAAGTAATTAAAAACCTTAANAAAAATAATTTTTATGGTTTTATGATTGACACAGCACATAAAAAAAGCGGGTCTTTAATTAGTTACGTGAGTGAAAAAGATATTATTAGATTGAAATATTTTGCTGATTCATATAATTTAAAATTTGGTTTAGCTGGGTCATTAAAAAAAGATCATATATCTTATTTAAAATCATTTAGTCCTTCCTATCTAGGTTTTCGAGGAGCGCTTTGCAATAAAGATAGAAATACCGAAATTGATAAAGATAAATTATTNGAGATATGTTCCTTACTTTCTAATAATAAACTATCAATCAACTTTTAATTTTCTGTAGCTAATAANAATAATAATAAATATAATTATAAACAATGTATTGTTTTGATGTTTTGAAAAAAACGTTTTACCAGTTCTTGGTTCCACCTCAAAACGCATATATCCCTCTTTGTTGAGTTTTAATGAGCTTATAATTTCACCTTGTTCATTNATAAAAGCTGATATGCCAGTTGTAGCTACACGTATAAATGGCCTTTCATTTTCAATTGCTCTTAAGCGAAGAGCATCAAGATGATGTACTGGAGCACTAGTATCGCCAAACCATCCGTCATTTGTTAAATTTAAATAAAATTTAATGTTCTCATTATCCACTATATTTATATGTTGAAAAATACTTTCGTAGCAAATTGATACCTGAATGTCGTTACCAAATGAGGATATTTTTTTTGAGTATGACGAAGATGAAATATCTGTCATAGGTACATTTATTTTTTTGTAAAGAAAATTAAAAATGTTTCTTAATGGCATGTACTCTCCAAATGGAACTAAATGCGATTTATGATACAAATCNTTNTTTTTAGTGTTGATAATTGAATTGTATATTTTATCTTCATCTTTAAAAAAAGCGCCTATAATTAAGTCAAAATTACTCCCATATTCGGCATAAAGCTTTTTAATTTCAGGCTGATATGATTTAAATAGAGATGGAATGGCTGCTTCAGGCCAGACGACAACATAATTCTTTGCATCATTTTCATCATTAATGATTTTTTTAGTTGTTTCAAAATAATAACTGTATGCATCAGTAAAACTTTTTTTAGTCCACCTGGATTCTTGTTTTATATTACTTTGCAGTCCATATATAATTACTTTATTAGAATGAGGTTTTGTAAAAGTCACTGCATTTTCGTAAAACGGTATAGATAATAATAATGAAAACATTATTACACTAAATCTTGTTTTACTTTTAATACAATAGATAGAAACGCACAAAAGAAGTATAACTAAGGAGCATCCATAAACACCAATTATCTTAAGGTAACTAGAAAAATAGGTATCAAGAACAACTTGACCGAAATTATTCCAACTAAAGCCAGAAAATAGATAAGCTCTTAAAATCTCAAAAAGGGTTAAAGAAGATGAAAATAGGATAAGAGAAAAGAAATTATTATTAAGTTTTTTATATGAAAAGAAGTATATTAGTGAAGGAAAAATAATAAAAAGTGATAAATACACACAGAAAATAGTAAGCAATATGTAAGCACTAATACTATTTACGTTTGAATATAAAATTATCACATCATATAACCAATATGTGCTGAAAATAAAATATGCAAAGCCAAATAAAAATGAATGAATTAAGATTTCTTTAAAACTACTTTTTTCGATTACATAAAAAAAATACAGAAAGGATATTATAATTGCTAGTTTAAAATTATACGGACTGAACGATAGTAAATTAAACGCACCTAGGAAAAAAGATAAAATATATAGCACAAGCTTAAGTTTTTACTATTTCAACAAGAATTCTATTTATTTTTCTGTTAGATGTATCTTTAACAGTAAATCTCATATCACCGTATACTAAATTTTCCCCTTTTTTTGGTAGTTTATTAAGTTTTTTTATTACAAAGCCGCCAATTGTATCGTAGTTTCTATTATTTAGTTTTGTATCGAATTTTGCATCAAATTCTTCTATTGGTGTTGACGCTTCACAGATATATTTATTATTTTCTACAGTTGTAATATTATCTTTTTTAAAATCATGTTCGTCAGTAATATCACCTACGATTTGCTCTAAAACATCTTCAATTGTTACTAAACCTGAAACTCTTCCATATTCGTCTACTACAATTGCAAGGTGATTTCTTCCTGTTTTAAATTCTTTAAGTAATACATTTAATCTTTTTGACTCTGGTATTATTACAGCGGGCCTTAGAATATCATCAATTTTGAAATCATCAGTGTTATTAGCATAAGGTAATATATCTTTTGCTAGTAGTATTCCTATTACTTCATCTTTATTGTCAAGAATTACAGGAAATCTTGAGTGAGTTGACTTTATTATCATTGGTAAAAAATTTTCTATATGTGAATCTTTTTCGATAATCACCATTTCTGACCTAGGAATCATTATATCTCTTACACGCATTTCTTGAACTCTTAAAACACCAAGTATCATGGAGTAAAGCTCATTATTTAGAATTTTATAAGACTTATATTCTTTTAGTTGCTTTATTAAATAGCTTTTATTCAATAAATCTTTTGATAATTTTTTGACAAGTTTTTCTTTAATTTTAACTAACATTATAAAGATATGGGTTTTGAACTCCTAATTGCCCTAAAAGCTCTATTTCTTTTTTTTCCATTAAAAATCTATCACGTTCCTCATCGTGTTTATAACCTAATAAATGTAATGTAGAGTGTATTGTCATATGAGCCCAGCAGTTTTTTATTGAAAAGGAATATTTATTGGCTTTGTCATAGATTGCCTCTGGACACATAATTATATCACCTAAAATTAAAATACCCTTTGGTTGATGTCCATCATATGGGAAAGAAAGGACGTCAGTAAATTTTTTTTTATTTCTGTATTTATGATTATATTCTCTCATTTTATCTTTATTTTCTAAAACGATATTAATCTCAAAATTCTCATTACTTTTCAAAAAATTTAACCATGATTTGAATGTTTTATTTTGAGGTGTATAAAAACCCTTAGAGTTATTTATTAGACAAAGATTTAACATTTTTTATATTCTTTTGTAGGCGTTTATAATTTTTTTAACTATAGGATGTCTTATAACATCTGCTTCAAATAACTCACATATGCTTATTTCTTCAATATTTTTCACTTTAGTTAATATATCAGCTAATCCAGACTTTACTCCTTTTTTTAAATCTATCTGTGTTATATCTCCTGTAACAACAACTTTTGATCCGTGGCCTATTCGAGTAAGAAACATTTTCATTTGTTCGATTGTGGTATTTTGAGCCTCATCAAGAATAATAAAAGAATTTTTGAGTGTTCTACCTCTCATGAAAGCTAAAGGTGAAATTTCAATAATATTTTTATCTATCAATGAATTTGTGTAATCTGCGCCAACAATTTCTTCTAGTGCATCATACATTGGCCTTAAATACGGATCTATTTTTTGCTGTAGGTCACCAGGAAGAAAACCTAGATTTTCTCCAGCTTCAATAGCAGGTCTTACTAAATGAATTTTTTTTACCATTTCTTTTTCAAAATAAAATAGTGCCATAGCTATAGCTAGAAATGTTTTACCAGAACCAGCTGAGCCGACTGAAAATACAAGATCCTTGTCACTTATGGCATTAATATACCTTCTTTGATTTTCAGATTTTGTAGCGATAGAAAAATTTTTTATTACAATATTTGAATGAGTGTATTTTTGCGAATTATTTTTGTTATTATAGTTGTTATTTATATCAAAATTCTTTGATATTTCATCTTTTGTTATTACAGAATTTTCTGAATCAATGTATAATTTTTTAATCATTGCTGAAGCTTTTTCCACACTTTCTTTTTTTCCAATGAAATGAAATAAGTTTCCTCGCTGATTAATTTTTACATCTAAAAGATTTTCTAATATTTTGATATTATCGTTTAAAGGTCCGCAAAGGTTGGACAATCTATTGTTATCTTGAGGTTCAAGTGTAACTTGTATTTCTTCCATATATAATTAAATAATTTCTCCTTTTAAGGTATTTTTTGATTTATCAGTAATTCTAACGTCAACAATATTTCCAATAGAGTTACATTTGCCTTTAAAATTTACTACTGTATTATTTTCTGTTCTTCCAGTAAGTAAATTATCTCCTTTTTTGGAGACTCCTTCAACTAGTATTCTTTGAGTTGAACCTTGCATATTTTTTAAACGTGTATCAAGCTTTTTATTCAGCAAGTCTTGAAGCTTGTGAAGCCTTTTCTTTTTTACTACATCTTCAACATTATCTTTATAATATGTTGCGGGAGTGCCTGGTCTTTTGCTGTAAACAAAGCTGTATGATACATCAAAATTAATCTCCTCAATTATATCTAAAGTTTTTTGAAAATCATCATCTGTTTCACCAGGAAAGCCAACAATAAAATCCGACGAAAAAGTCATAGATGGTCTGATTTCCAATAATTTTTTTATTACTGACTTATATTCTATAACGGTATAGCCTCTTTTCATAGAAGCCAAAATTTTATCCGATCCAGACTGTATAGGAAGATGTAGATGATTAACTAATTTAGGAATATGTTGATATGCTTTATAAACAGAAGCACTAAAATTATTTGGATGTGAGGTTGTATACCTTATTCTTTTAAGATTTGAAAGTTGAGAGATATAAAATAGCAGTAAACCAAAATCACAAATTTCGTTACTGCTTTTATAGTTGTATGCATTAACATTTTGGCCAAGTAAAACTAGCTCTTTTGCTCCATTGCTTATAAAAAATTTTGCCTCTTTCAATATACTGTTTAACGACCTACTCACTTCAGTACCCCTAGTGTATGGAACTACACAATAAGAGCAATATTTACTGCAACCTTCCATTATTGTAATAAACTCAGAAATTTTCGAGTCTGTTTTAAACTTAATACTGTCAAATTTTTCTATTACAGAGAAATCAATATCAATAATATTTTTTTCTTCTTTAGATTTAATTTTTTTAATTATATTAGGCAATCTATGAATAGATTGTGGCCCTAGAACAATATCTACATATGGCGCCCTTTTTCGAATCAAATCACCTTCTTGTGAAGCCACACAACCTGTAACACCAATAATTACATTAGGATTTTTTTCTTTAATTTTTTTCCAAACTCCTAGTAAAGAAAAAACTTTTTCCTGCGATTTTTCTCTAATTGAACAAGTATTTACAATTAAGAGACTAGCATTTTTAGAATCTTTAGTTTCACTTAAGCCCAATTCAATATTTAGTATATCGGTCATTACTTTTGAGTCATACTCATTCATTTGACAGCCTTGAGTCTCAAGAAAGAATGTTTTTCTAAGTGAAGTTTGCGTCATTTTTTAAGCCTGCTCCAATCTTGATCATGAATATTGCTAGAGGGATGTAGCAAATAAAGAAAATTATAACATCAAAATCTTTAAAAATATTACTCAAAATAGCTAATGGCCCAATCCAAAATAAATTGATAAGCATAAGATTATATAAAGGGGCTTTATTTGTCCCACTAGANATCGAAATCTTGTGAAAATAATGAGTATTATGTGGTTTTGTAACATTTTGCTTTGTAACAATTCTAGTGAGTAGAGTATATGATGCGTCAGTAATGAATAATGATAATAGAATTAGCCAAGTATAAATACTTAAAACAGAATTTGATGCAGTAAATATTATTAAAAAACCGAAAAAAGAACCAATAGTTATACTTCCTACATCGCCCATAAAAATTTTAGCTGGAGGAAAATTTCTTACAAAAAAACCAAGTACGGAGATAAAAAAACCAACTAGCAGTAATGTGTATAATGAGTAAGAACTATTAGAAAATGAAAGTAATGAGGCATAAAAACTTGCAAAGAGAGCCTGAGCTGCAGCATATCCATCTGATCCATCCATAAAGTTATATAAATTCATAAGCCAAACAATTAAAAATATAGAAGCTATAGGAATGATAATATCTTTCTGGCTAAATATTAGTATTGAGTGAATATCAAATTGATATTGAAAATAAAAAATAATAGTGATAGCAAATAAAAAATGAAATATTAATCTTATATAGATTTTAACATTTTTAATATCATCAATTAGGCTTATCAATATAATTGGAATAAAAATTAAAAAAATTATTAAAAGCTCCTTATCTAAAATATTTGATTCAAATAAGTAAATTAAATACAAGGAGTAAGAAAAAATTACTGCTAATCCTCCACAAGTAGGCATTTCTTTATGATGAAACTTATCCTCTCTAGGTTTATCAATAAATCCTAGGAATGATGATTTTTTTTCGATAAATAAAGTTACGGATAATGAAGCTAAAAAGCATAATACAAAACTTAAAATCAGCATTTGTTTTAATTAAAATGGAATATCATCGTCAAATTCGCTGTCATTTTTGGAATTTGATTCTTTTGGTATTTGGTTGTCTTTTTTATTTTCTTGATTATTTGTACTGTANGTTTCACTATTACCNTCAGAAGTATTTTGGTTTGCGCTACCCATAAACTGTAATCTGTCAGCAATAATTGATGTTGAGTATCTTTCAATGCCATCTTTTTCATATTTACTTGTCTCAATCCTACCTTCGACNTAAAGTCTTGAGCCTTTCTTNACATATTTTTCGGCTAGTTCAGCTTGTTGTCTAAACAACATGACATTATGCCATTCCGTCTTATCTTTCTTTTCACCAGTTTCTTTATCTTTCCAAGACATGTTAGTAGCGATAGATAACCTGCACATCGCTGTTCCTGAAGGTGCATATTTCATTTCAGGGTCATTTCCTACATTTCCAAGTATAATTACCTTATTTATTGAAGACATCAAAAATCCTTAGTTTAAATTTATTATATATTTAATTTTTATATAGATTCCTATAATATCACATACTCATGAGGAATATAGTAATTAAAGGCGCTAAAAGCCATAACCTAAAGAATATTGATTTAACAATACCTAGAGACAAATTAATTGTTATAACGGGTCTATCTGGTTCAGGAAAATCATCATTAGCATTTGATACAATTTTTGCCGANGGNCAAAGAAGATATGTTGAATCTCTGTCCGCATATGCAAGACAATTCTTAGCAAGAATGGAGCGACCTGATGTTGANTCTATTGAAGGNCTNTCGCCAGCAATATCTATAGAGCAAAAAACAACGTCTCATAATCCAAGATCTACGGTTGGAACAGTTACAGAAATTCATGACTATCTTAGACTACTATATGCAAGAGCAGGAACACCAATTTGTCCTGATCACAAATGTAGCTTAGAGGCAAAAACTGTTAATGAAATAGTAATGGAATTATATGAGAGTATAGAGGAGAACACACCTATACAAATACTTTCTCCCTTAGTTCGTAATAGGAAAGGAGAGCATAAAGATGCTCTACTTGGGCTAAAGCAAAAAGGATTTATAAGAGTTAATTTAGATAACGAAACATACTTAATAGACGAAATACCAAAAATTGACCCAAAAAAAAATCATACAATTGACATAGTTGTTGATAGAGTCAAATTAACTGAAAATATAAAAACTCGTTTAACTGAATCTATAGAAATAGCCTTAGAACATGGAAACGATGTTTTAAAAATTTACGTAAATGGAGCTATAAAAACATTCTCAACTAAATTTGCATGCCCGATTTGTGATTACTCCATACCAGAATTAGAGCCTAGACTTTTTTCATTTAATAGCCCAGTCGGAGCATGTCCAGAATGTGATGGATTAGGAATAAAACAATATTTTGATAAATCTAAAATAATAAATGAAGAGTTATCCATAAATGATGGTGCGATAAAGGGATGGACTCAGAAAAATGAATTTTATTTTTCCTTAATGCAATCTTTATCAAAAGAATTTTCAATAAATTTAGATACTCCTTTTAAATTATTATCGAAAATAAATAAAAGCATTATTTTAGATGGCTCTGGAAAAAGAGAAATTAAATATTTTTATTATAATTCTAATGGTAAAAAAGTTAATAAAAAAAATATATTTGAAGGTGTTATAAATAACTTTGAAAGAAGATACTATAATACAGATTCCTTTTTTGTAAAAGAGGAGCTTGGAAAATATATGTCTAAGATGACCTGCGATGAATGTAATGGAACCAGGCTTTCTGAAACATCTAGAAATGTTTTTATTAATGATTTAAATATAGCACAACTATCAAATTTGAGTATTGAAAAGATTCTTTCTTTTTTTAATAAACTCGAATTTTCGGGGAAGAAGAAAATTATTGCTGAAAAATTAATCCACGAGATAAGCTCACGACTTAATTTCCTTGTCGACGTTGGCCTTGATTACTTAACACTTGATAGAAGTGCTGAAACTTTATCAGGTGGAGAGAATCAAAGAATTAGATTGGCTAGCCAAATTGGGGCTGGTTTAGTTGGTGTTACATATATTCTTGATGAACCTTCTATAGGTTTACATCAGAGAGATAATGAAAAATTAATTAAAACCCTTAAATACCTTAAAAATCTAGGAAATACAGTCATCGTTGTTGAACATGATGAGGCAACGATTAAATCAGCTGATTACATAATTGATATTGGGCCTTTCGCTGGTCAACATGGTGGAAATGTTGTCTTCGCTGGAGAATTAAAAAAATTACTTAAAAGTAATGAATCCCTTACATCGCAATACATAAATGGTGTTAAAAAAATATCTATTCCCAAAAAAAAATTACCTAATAAAAATTTTATAAAAATCCAAAAAGCAAGCTCCAATAATTTAAAAAATATTGATGCAAATATTCCTGTTGGATTATTTACTTGTGTTACTGGAGTATCTGGCTCTGGAAAATCAACACTAATTAATGATACCTTGCTCCCTTTTATTCATAATTACATAAACAAATACCAAAATACTAGGAATAATGTAAAAAGTATATCTGGGGTGGAATTTTTTGATAAAGTTATAGAAATAAATCAAAGCCCAATAGGAAGAACTCCAAGATCAAATCCCGCTACGTATACAGGTTTATTTACACTTATTAGGGACTTATTTGCAGCTACAAAAGAGTCAAGATCAAGAGGGTATTCTACGGGAAGATTTAGTTTTAATGTTAAGGGTGGAAGATGTGAAGCATGTAGAGGAGATGGGGTTATAAAGGTTGAAATGCATTTCCTACCTGATGTTTATGTGAAATGTGATGTTTGTAAAGGTAAGAGATACAATGATGCAACACTTGAAATACTATATAAAAATAAAAATATCTCAGAAATTTTAGATATGACAGTTGAAGAAGCTTATAATTTTTTTGAAAATGTTCCGACTATAAAAAATAAGTTACAAACACTTGTGGATGTAGGGCTTTCTTATATTAAAATTGGGCAAAATGCTACAACCTTATCAGGCGGAGAAGCGCAAAGAGTAAAGCTAGCAAAAGAACTTTCAAGAAGAGATACTGGAAGAACACTGTATTTATTTGATGAACCCACAACTGGCCTTCACTCTCATGATATCGACCAGTTATTAAAAATTATTTATTTTTTAAAGGAAAAAGGAAATACTATAGTTGTAATAGAACACAATATGGATGTCATTAAAACCAGTGACTGGGTGATTGATTTAGGCCCTGATGGTGGTCAAAAAGGTGGAGAAATACTATTTGAGGGAATGACAAAAGATATTGTAAAATGTAAAAAATCATACACAGGTAAATTTTTAAAAGATTACTTTTCAGCCTGAATACTATCGTCTGACAATTCAGCGTTATCTTTAACAAGTTGTATAATAGCCATGTCAGCTTTATCCCCGTTTCTATAACCACATTTTAATATTTTAGTATAACCACCTGGTCTATCTTTAAAACGTGGTCCAATTTCGTCAAATAATTTTTTTACCATTTCCTTGGACCTAAGTCTAGAAAATACAATTCTTCTCTTAGAAACTGAATCATTTTTTGAGATGGTTATAAGCCTCTCAGCAAAACCTCTTAACTCTTTTGCTTTTGTTAAAGTTGTTTTAATTGACTCATGCTCGAATAAGGAAGTACTCATATTTCTCATCATTGACTTCTTATGAGAGGACGTTCTATTTAGTTTTCTTCCAGAATATCTATGTCTCATTTTTAAAACCTGTTATTTTGTTGACTACTATCTTCCGCTCTTAAATTCGTTGGCGGCCAATTATCAAGCTTCATTCCTAATGATAATCCATATGTACCCAATACATCTTTAATTTCAGTAAGAGATTTCTTTCCTAAATTAGGTGTTTTTAATAACTCACTTTCGGTTCTTTGAATTAAATCACCTATGTAATAAACATTTTCTGCTTTCAAGCAATTTGCGGACCTTACAGTAAGCTCAAGATCGTCAACCGGGCGTAAAAGGTTTGGATCTACTTGCTCTTCAACTTTAACTTGTTCTTTTTCTTCAATTGCTTTTAGGTCTACAAATGTTGATACTTGATCATGTAAGATTGTTGCTGCTTCTTTTATGCAAGACTCTGGGTCTATTGTGCCGTCAGTTTCTATTTCGATAATTAATTTATCTAAATCAGTTCTCTTTTCAACTCTTGCACTCTCTACATTATAGGAAACTTTTTTTACTGGAGAAAAACTTGCATCAACTAAAAGCGAGCCAATATTCTTCTCAGTGTTTTCCGCAAATACAGTAGATGGGACGTATCCTATGCCTTCGTTAACTTTTATATCCATCTCAAAATTAAAAGGCTTGGTAATGTGTGCTATAACGCAATCTGGGTTAACTATTTCAATATTATTCTTTAGCTCAATATCAGCTGCTGTAACAGGACCAGCATCATTTTTTGTAAGACTTAGGTTTGCAGTTGTATTACCATTCATAACAAAGGCAATATTTTTTAGATTAAGAAGTATATCAATAACATCTTCTTCTACACCCTCTATCGCACTATACTCATGCTTAACACCTTTTATAGAAACTTCCGTAATTGCAGAACCAACAATTGATGAAAGCATAATACGTCTTAAAGCGCTTCCTAGAGTATGTCCAAATCCTCTTTCAAGTGGTTCAAGGGTTACTCGCGTATTATTTAGCGAAGTATTTTCTATATTTACAATTTTAGGTTTTAATAAATTATTAAAATTAGTCACTTTAGTACCTCTATATTATTTTGAATAAAGTTCTACTACTAGCGATTCGTTAATATCGCTCGGTAAATCGATTCTTTCTGGAACAGATTTAAATACTCCTTCCATCTTTTTTACGTCAACTTTAACCCAATCTGATATTACTTCATTTTGTTCAGCAATATCGAGGGAGTCTTTTATTCTTGTTTGATTTTTTGATTTCTCTTTAATAGAGATAATATCTTCTGGATTCACTTGGTATGATGGTATATTTACAATTTTTCCGTTGACTAAAATAGATTTATGATTAACAAGTTGCCTACATTCAGCTCTAGTTACTCCAAAACCCATTCTATATACAACATTATCAAGTCTACACTCTAGTGATTTTAGGAGATTTTCACCCGTGGCTCCTTTTCTCTGTGCGGCTTTTTTATAATATTTTCTAAATTGCTTTTCTAAAACTCCATACATTCTTTTTAGTTTTTGCTTTTCTCTTAACTGTAAACCATAATCGGATAATCTGCTTTTTCTTTCAGAGTGTTGACCAGGTTGTGTTTCCAATTTACATTTAGAATCCAAAGGCCTAGAAATTCTTTTAAGTGATAGGTCGTAACCTTCTCTTCTCATTAATTTGCATTTTGGTCCTATATATCTAGCCACTACACCCTCCTCTTTTTAGGCGGCCTGCAACCATTATGTGGAATTGGTGTTACATCATTTATATCGGTTATTTTATACCCTAATCCATTTAACGCTCTAACTGCTGATTCTCTTCCTGGGCCAGGTCCTTTGACTAAAACCATAAGATTTTTCAAACCAAACTCCTTTGCTTTAGTGCCAGCTTTTTCAGCAGCAATTTGAGCAGCAAATGGTGTACTTTTTCTTGAACCTCTAAATCCTGATCCTCCAGAAGTTGCCCAACAAAGTGTATTACCCTGTCGATCAGTTATGGTCACTATTGTGTTGTTAAATGTAGAGTTAATACAAGCAATACCTTCAGTAATGACTTTTTTTACTTTTTTTTTGCTTTTTACAGCTGTTTTTGTAGTTTTTGCCATTTTCTATTTCCTTATTGCTTTTCTAGGCCCTTTTCTAGTCCTAGAATTATTTTTTGTTTTTTGTCCTCTCAACGGAAGACCCTTCCTATGTCTTATACCTCTGTAGGTTCCAAGATCCATGAGTCTTTTTATTGACATAGTTACTTCTCTTCTTAGATCACCTTCAATGTTATATTTAACAATATGGTTACGAAGTAATTCAATTTGCTCTTCAGTCAATGAATTTATCTTAGTTTGAGGATTAATATTTAACTCGCCACATATTTTTCCAGATAGACTTCTTCCAATTCCATATATAGATGTTAAAGCAATAATTACATGCTTATTATCAGGTATATTTATCCCAGCTATTCTAGCCATTGTTTCTCCGTATAAAGCATTGTATTGTATTCAAAAGCTTTAATCATATCAATTATTTATCCCTGTTTTTGTTTATGCCTAGGGTTGATGCAAATTACCCGAACTACTCCATTTCGTCTAATAATTTTGCAATTTCTACATATTTTTTTAACCGATGCTCTTACTTTCATCTGCTATACCCCTTTAAATTTGACTTTTTCATCAGATTGCCATATTGATAATTCATCAAATGAGCTTGTAATTGACTTATAAAGTCCATAATCACAACTACTATAATTAATAATGATGTGCCTCCAAAGTAGAAAGGAACATTTAAGCCGATAATTAAAAATTCTGGAAGCAAGCAAACTAATGTAATATAGATAGCTCCAACAGCAGTTAGCCTTGTTAAAACATTATCAATATATTTTGAGGTTTGCTCACCTGGTCTAACCCCAGGTATAGAGGCTCCTGATTTTTTTAAGTTATCAGAAGTGTCTCTTGAATCATATACAATAGCGGTATAAAAAAAACAGAAAAACACTATTGCAACAGTATAAAAAACCACATATAAAGGCTGGCCTGGCGCTATCGATGAAGCAGCAGTTTTAAGCCATGACATTGTTTCGCTTGATCCAGCCCATTGACCAAGTGTAGATGGAAATAAAATAATACTTGATGCAAATATAGGTGGGATGACTCCTGCCATATTCAGCTTTAAAGGTAAGTAGCTTGATTGTGCTTGAAATAACTTTCTTCCTTGCTGTCTTCTTGCATAGTTAATAGGAATTTTCCTTAATCCTCTCTCAACAAAAACAACAAAAGCTGTAACTGATATTGCAAGAAGCATGAGGATTACAATGATAAATGAACTCAATTCGCCAGTGCTTGATAGTTCTAAGGTTCCGCCTATGGCAGATGGGAGTCCAGAAACAATACTAATGAAAATAATTATTGATATACCATTTCCAATACCCCTCTCACTTACTTGTTCGCCCAACCACATTAAGAACATTGTTCCTGTAACTAATGTAACTATTGTAGAAAAAATAAATCCTGATCCTTGGTAGAGCGATATACCTTGCGCTTGAAGTGCTACTGCTACCCCTCCCGCTTGAAGAGTGGCTAGAACCACGGTACCGTACCTTGTAAATTGGGTAATTTTTCTTCTACCACTATCACCTTCTTTCTTGATTTCTTTTAATGTAGGGATAATCGAAGTCATCAATTGCATGATAATAGATGCAGAAATATAAGGCATAATACCTAAAGCCATAATACTAAATCTTTCAAGAGCTCCTCCAGAAAACATATTAAACATATCTATAATCGTTCCACTTTGCTCTTCAAAAAAAGATGATAATGCTTCAGGATTTATTCCTGGAACAGGAATATATGTTCCTATTCTGTAAACAATAATAGCCATTAAGACAAACAATAATCTTTTTCTTAAATCAGACATTAGCTTATTGAGCCCCCAATACTTTCAATTGCTTCTTTAGCACCTTTGCTTAATACTAAACCTTTCACATCAATTTTTTTGTCGAGCTTGCCGGAAAGAAAAATTTTCACATTTTTTATAGTTTTAGGCACAAAGCCAGACTCTTTAAGTACATTAATATCTATAACTTTAGAATTTACTTTATTTAAATCTGAAATTCTTAAAGCATAAGTATCCTTTTTACGTGAAGTAAAGCCTACCTTAGGAAGTCTTCTTTGAAGAGGCATTTGCCCACCTTCAAATCCTACCTTATGATATCCTCCAGCTCTTGATTTCTGGCCTTTGTGACCCCTGCCACAAGTCTTGCCTGAGCCTGAGCCTTTACCTCTTCCAACTCTGTTTTTGGAAGTTTTTGAATTAGATTTAATGTTATCCAATCTCATTTTATTTTTTCAACCTCTAACATATATTTTACTTTATTAATCATGCCTAAATTTTCAGGAGTGTCTTCAACAGTTACGGTATGATTTATTTTTCTTATACCAAGCCCTTTTACACATGATTTATGTGCTTGAAGCCTTCCAATTAAACTTTTCCTTAATGTAACTTTAATCTTTGACATTCTTAACTCCAAGAATATCTTCAATTTTTTTTCCTCTTTTATTAGAAACATACTGAGGTGATTGAACAGAAGTTAACCCATTGATTGTTGCTCTTACAACATTTATTGGGTTTGTTGTACCAATACATTTTGCTAAAACATTATGAATACCTAAAACTTCAAAAACAGCTCTCATAGCGCCCCCTGCTATAATACCTGTACCCTCTGAAGCAGGTTGCATGTACACTCTTGCAGCACCATGTCTGCCTACTAAAGAATAATGAATTGTGCCATTTATAATCGGTACTTTCACCATTGATCTTTTCGCCTTTTCCATAGCTTTTTGAATTGCTAAAGGTACTTCCTTAGCTTTTCCATAACCAAAGCCTATTTTACCGTTGCCATCGCCAATGACTGTCAATGCGGTAAAGCCAAATTGTCTTCCGCCTTTAACAACTTTTGCTACTCTATTTACAGCTACTAGCTTTTCAAGTAACTCCTCGCTTCCAATAACCTTTTCAATATTTGTTGACATAATAGTTAAGCACCCTAATTAAAATTTTAATCCAGCTTCTCTTGCAGATTCTGCAAGAGCTTTCACTCTACCATGATAAATAAAACCGCTTCTATCAAATGCTACTTCCTTGATATCTTTTTTTATTGCTCTTTCAGCAATCAACTTCCCAATTTGTTTAGCAATTTCCAAATTGCTTGAACCACCTTTTTTTAATACGCCTTTTTCCAAAGTATTTGCTGACGTTATAACTTTGCCGTCTGGTGAAAAAATTTGAGTGTACAAGTGTCGGTCTGACTTAAATACAGTAAGCCTATGTTTGCCAGATAATGAAATCTTACCTCTAATCTTTTTTGCTCTTTTTAGTCGTGTGTATTTATCTTTCATGGTTTATTTCTTCTTAGTTTCTTTTCTAATGATCACTTCATCACTATATTTTACACCTTTGCCCTTATAAGGTTCCGGAGGTCGATAAGCTCTAATCTCAGCTGCTGCCTGACCAACTTTTTGTTTGTCTACGCCTTTTATCACAACCTCTGTAGGTGATGGTGTTGATATATCGAGATCAAGATCATATTCATAAACTATTGGATGGGAGAAACCTAAGCTGAGATTTAATTTTTTATCTTTAGCCTCAGCTTTATAACCAACTCCAACAAGCATAAGTTTTTTTTCAAATCCTTTAGAAACACCTACCACATTGTTACAAATTAGCGATCTCATAGTCCCCGCCATAGCTGAGTTTTGATTAGAATTAACACTAATAATATTATCATTAATTTGAACGTCTACATCTCCATGAATATCAAGCTTCATTTCTCCAAGAGGTCCTTTGACCGTTAAAAGGTTATTATTAATGTTAGCTTCAACATTATCTGGAATATCAACGGGTTTATTTGCAATTCTTGACATTAAATTACTCCACCGTACATAATATTTCACCGCCACAATTATTTTTTCTTGCTTCGGCATCAGTCATCACACCTTTAGAGGTTGAAACAACAGCGATACCTAGCCCATTTAAAACTTTAGGTAAGGAATTTTTATCTTTAAATACCCTAAGACTTGGCTTACTGATTCTTTTCATTTTACTAATAACGGGTTGACCTTGAAAATATTTTAATTTTATTTTTAATCTTTTTTTATTGTTTTCAATTTCTTTTTGCTCATAGTCAAGAATATAACCTTCGTCTTTCAAAACACTTAGTATAGACATTTTTATTTTTGAAAATGGCGTACATACAAACGTCTTATTCGACATTTGGCCATTCCTTATAATTGTTAGCATCGCTGCTATTGGATCACTCATACTCATAATCTACCAACTCGCTTTTACTAGGCCTGGAATATCACCGCGTACTGCAGCTTCGCGAAGCTTTATTCTACCTAAGCCAAATTTTCTGTAATAACCCTTTGGGCGCCCAGTTATACTGCATCTATTTCTAACTCTTACTTTACTTGAATCTCTTGGGAGTTTTTGCAAAGCTTCAACAAATGAATTCTTTTCATCAGGAGATAAACTAGAGTCTTTGATTAAGTTCTTGAGCTTTTCTCTTTTTGTTAAGAATTTATTTGAAAGTTTAATTCTTCTTTTTTCTCTCTCTACCATTGATTGTTTTGCCATAATTTATACCTATTTTTTAAAAGGAAAGTTAAATTCTTCAAGTAGCAACTTTGCTTCCTCGTCGTTTTTGGCTGTAGTTGTAATACATATATCTAAGCCTCTCAAGTTATCGATTTTATCGTAATCTATCTCAGGGAAAATTATTTGCTCCTTAACTCCAAGCGTATAATTTCCTCTGCCGTCAAAAGACTTAGATGAAAAACCTCTAAAATCTCTTATTCGTGGTATAGCGATACTTATAAGTCTATCTAAAAATTCGTACATTTTTTTTCTTCTCAAAGTTACTTTGCATCCTATAGCCATTCCCTCTCTTAAACTAAATGCAGCAATTGATTTTTTAGCTTTTGTAACAACTGGTTTTTGTCCTGCTATTTTTTCCATATCAGCTATCGCTTGTTCTATAATCTTTTTATCTTTTGCAGCTGAACCAAGGCCCATATTTATAGTAATTTTTTCAATATAAGGCACTTCCATTTTTGATTTATAATTCAATTTTGAAAGTAAAGATTTTGAAATATCATCTTTATATAATTCTTCTAATCTTGCCATTATAAATCCACCTGCTCGCCTGTTGATTTATAGATCCTAACTTTTTTATTATTTTTAAGTGTCATAAAACCGACTCTGTCTGGTTTTTTTGTATTTGGGTTAAATAACATAACTTTAGAAACATGTAACGGCATTTCTTTCTCAATAATTCCACCTGTTTCATTTTTATTAGGGTTGGGTTTAACATTTTTTTTAACGAGATTTATACCATCCACAAGAACTTTATCATCTTGTGTAAGTCTATTAACGGTTCCAGTTTTTCCTTTATCTTTTCCGCTTATAATATAAACTTGGTCGCCTTTCTTTAATCTATTCATTCATAATACCTCTGGAGCTAATGAAATAATTTTCATAAACTTTTCAGACCTAAGTTCTCTTGTTACTGGTCCAAAAATTCTAGTGCCAATTGGCTGAAGCTGTGCATTAAGTAAAACCGCTGCATTTGTATCAAATCTAATTAAAGAGCCATCATTTCGTTTTACTCCCTTAGCTGTTCTTACAACGACAGCATTACATACTTGTCCTTTTTTTACTTTCCCTCTTGGGATGGCAGACTTTATACTCACTTTTATAACATCACCTACCGACGCATAGCGTCTTTTCGAACCACCCAGTACTTTTATGCACTGAACTTTTCTAGCCCCACTGTTATCAGCAGCATTTAAAATTGTTTGTACTTGAATCATATCTGCTCTCTTTTACTTAAAACCTCAACTAATTTCCACGACTTATCTTTAGAAATTGGTTTAGATTCTTTTATAGAAACAACATCNCCTATATTACATACGTTATTTTCATCGTGNATTTTATACTTACTACTTTTAGTAACATATTTTTTATACTTTGGNTGTTTAACTTTTCTTTCAAGTAANACAACNGCNGTCTTATCCATTTTGTTACTCAANACAGTAGCNGTAAATAACCTTTCTTTTTTAACTTCTTTCATCACTAATCTCTTTTTCTCTAATAACTGTTTTAATAACAGCAATACGTTTTCTTAACTCTCTTAATTGACGATGAGTCATGAGTTGACCTGTAACTACCTGCATCTTTGTCTTAAAAAACTCTTTAGATGTATCTTCAAGAAGAGTTTTTAATTCATTAATTTTTTTTGTCCTGATTTCTTTAGTCTTCATAATTTTATAATANGTTTCTCACTACAAACTCAGTTTGAACTGGTAATTTTGCAGCAGCTAATTTAAACGCCTNTCTAGCTAAATCTTCAGTAACACCCTCCATCTCATATAGCATCTTTCCTGGTTGTATTTTTGCAACCCAATACTCAACATTTCCTTTACCTTTTCCTTGTCTTACTTCNAGAGGTTTTTTTGTTATTGGAACATCTGGAAAAATNCTTATCCAAACCTTTCCTCCTCTTTTAATATGTCTTGTCATAGCTCTTCTTGCTGATTCTATTTGTCTNGCTGTAATTCTTCCTCTTGAAATTGCTTTTAATCCAAATTCACCAAAACTAACTTTCGANCCNCGTACAGCAAGTCCTCGGTTTTTACCTTTTTGCATTTTCCTATACTTAGTTTTTTTTGGTTGTAACATCTCTTAGCTCTTATTGTCAGTATTATCATCTTCAACAGATTCTCCGTTGAAAATCCAAGTTTTTATTCCTATAATTCCGTAAGTTGTCTTTGCTTCTGCAAATCCGTAGTCTATCTTTGCTCTTATAGTGTGAAGAGGTACTCTCCCTTCTCTGTACCATTCAGATCTTGCGATTTCAGCTCCGTTCAAACGACCTGCAACATTAACTTTAACTCCTAAAGCACCCAGCCTCATGGAATTTTGTACCGCTCGCTTCATTGCTCTTCTATACATAACTCTTCGTTCAAGNTGTGACGCAATACTTTCAGATACTAGCTGAGCATTGATTTCAGGCTTTCTTACTTCTTCAATATTAATTTTTACATTGTTAGTATTAAGTTTCATTATGTTAGCTACTTTTGACCTTAACACCTCTACATCCTCACCTTTCTTTCCAATCACAATACCAGGCCTCGCAGTATGTATTGTTATGACTGCAGCTTTAGCTGGCCTTTCAATAGTNATAGCACTTANAGATGCATCATATAATTTCTTCTTTAAAAATTCCTTTACTTGAATATCTTCTTGAAGAAATGTCACATATTCACTTTTTTCAGCGTACCATTTGGAAGTCCAGTCTGTGACCACTCCTAATCTAAAACCAGTTGGATGTACTTTTTGTCCCATTTTATTGATCCGATAAGTTAATTGTTAAATGACATGTTCTTTTCAATATTCTATCCGCTGAGCCTCTTGCTCTAGCTTTAAATCTTTTCATTATAGGCCCTGAATTAACAAATATTTTATTAATCCATAATTGATCAATATCAGCCCCATTATTATTTTCAGCNTTGGCTATAGCTGACTCTAATACTTTTTTTACAATGGCAGCACTTTTTTGCTTACTGTAATTTAATTTGTCAATTGCCTCGGATACATTATCACCCCTGATAAGATCAATTACTAACCTACACTTTTGTGGTGATACATTTATATATTTTAATGTCGCACTNACTTCCATATTATTTTGCCTTCCTGTCACCAGAGTGACCTTTAAATGTTCTTGTAATAGCAAATTCACCTAGCTTATGTCCTACCATGTTTTCAGATATCAAAACTGGGACATGTTGCCTACCGTTGTGTACCGAGATTGTAAGACCTACCATNTCNGGNATAATCATTGATCTTCTTGACCACGTTTTAATAGGNTTTTTATTATTTGTTTCCACAGCTGTTTTAACTTTCATCGAAAGNTGGTGATCAACAAATGGTCCTTTTTTTAATGATCTAGGCACTTATTTTCCTCTCTTCTTTGTAATCATGTTATTAGTTTTTTTGTTTGTTCTTGTTTTATAACCTTTCGTTGGAGTACCCCACGGACTAACAGGATGCCTACCACCAGATGTTCTGCCTTCACCACCACCATGCGGATGGTCTACCGGGTTCATTGCGACGCCCCTGACAGTTGGTCTAACACCTCTCCATCTTTTTGCGCCAGCCTTACCAAGCTTTGCAAGGCTATGCTCTGAGTTAGATACCTCACCAATAGTTGCTTTACAATTCAATGCAATTTTTCTCATTTCACCCGAGCGTAATTTTAATAATGCATACAGTCCCTCTTTAGCAACTAATTGGGCTGATGATCCAGCACTTCTAATTAGCTGCGCNCCTTTCTTGGGCTTCATTTCTACACAGTGNACGTTAGTTCCTANCGGAATTTTTTCAAGTTGCATAGCATTTCCACTTTTTATTGGAGAGTCGTTTCCAGACATAATTTCATCTCCAACTTTTACTTTATTTGGAGCAATTATGTATCTTCTCTCACCATCTTTATAAAGAATAAGCATTATGTGCGAAGAACGGTTTGGGTCATACTCGACTCTTTCAACTCTGGCTGGAATTCCGTCTTTATCTCTCTTAAAATCTATATGTCTATACTTTTTCTTATGACCTCCACCGATATGTCTTGTAGTAATTCTACCGTAGGAATTTCTACCTCCAGTCTTATTCTTTTTTGTAGTAAGTGCTTCATGAGGTTTTCCGGTGTGAAGGCCTTCTGTTTTGACCTTAACTTGAAATCTTTTACCAGGAGATGTGGGTTTTGATAGAATAGTAGCCATTAACTATTTACTCCCAAATCAATATCCTGCTCACCCTTTAGAGTAATAAAGGCTTTTTTATAACTTTTTCTTTTACCTCTAGTTCTCCCAAAATTTTTATTCTTGCCTTCAACATTGACAACCCTTACTTTTTCGACCTCAACGTCAAATAAAAACTCCACCGCATTTTTAATATCATTTTTTGACGCATCTTTAATTACTTTAAAAGTCTGTTGCTTATTATTTTCTCCTAACATCACAGATTTTTCTGAAACATGAGGCATTAAAATAATTTTTGATAAATCTATTTGAGTTTTAGTTGCCATATCTTTCCTCAAACTTTGTTAATGAGTTCTTTGTAAATACAACATTTTTATGTTTTAAAAGAATTAAAGGGTTTAAATTATTTACACTAATTACATTTATATTCTTTATATTTCGCGAAGCTAAAAGAATATTGTTATCTTCTTCTTCTGTGACAAATAATGCTGATGTAATCTTAAGACTATCTAGAAAAGTCTGCATTAATTTTGTTTTTGGTTCTTTTACGTCAATTTTATCTACAACGACAAGTTTTTGTTCTCTAAATAATTCAGAAACGATTGTGATAATTGCGGCGTTAGTCATTTTTTTATTGATTTTTTTATTGAAATTACTTATTCCAGTAGCAAACGTTACTCCGCCACCTCTCCATATAGGACCTCTAGTTGTTCCAGCACGTGCGCGTCCTGTTCCTTTTTGTCTCCAAGGCTTTTTGCCACCACCACTTACCTGAGATCTATTTTTCTGCAAGCTCGAATTTGACCTTAGGTTGGATTGATACGATGTAATTACTTGATGGACTAGAGTTTCATTGTATTGAACACCAAAACATTTTTCAGAGATCTCCATCTTATTATCATTTGGTAAAATCGAAATCTCCATTTACTTATACCGCCTTTTTAACTGAGGATTGAATAAAGACTTCTCTTCCATTAAAACCTGGAATAGACCCTTTAACCATCATTAATCTTTTTTCTTCATCTATTTGAACAATTTTAAGATTTTTTTTTGTCACATAAGTATTTCCCATTTGTCCCGCCATTTTTTTCCCTTTAAAAACTCTTCCTGGGAATTGGCATTGTCCAGTAGAGCCTGGGGTTCTATGAGAGATAGAGTTTCCATGAGTTGCGTCTTTACCTTTAAAATTATGTCTCTTGATAGTTCCTGCAAAACCTTTTCCTTTTGATTTGGATCTTATATTTACAAATGACCCAACTTCAAATGATGTTAAAGGTATTTCATCGCCAGTGTCTAGCCCTTCNAGGTCTAGATTACGAAATTCTTTAATAAATTTTTTAGGCTTNAGATCAAGNTTTTTAAAGACACCTTGAATNGGTTTGGAAACTTTANTTTCTTTTACATCAAANGCTGANAGTTTTAATGCGTTGTAACCANCNTTTTCAGNTNTTTTTCGAGAGATAATGATATTTTNAGGTACCTCAAGAATTGTTACAGGCACAGAATCACCATCTTCNGTNAAGACTCTNCTCATGCCAATCTTTTTAGCAATCATTCCAGCTTTCAATGTTTATGCCCCAAAAAAATNCAGACCTTCAGTAGATGAAAGTCAGAGTTAAAAANGGTGATTATACACTAAAAAAAGGGAGATAAAACCCTAATTTAGCTTGATTTGTACGTCAACTCCAGCTGCTAAATCGAGCTTCATAAGCGCGTCCACAGTTTTATCAGTTGGGTCCAAAATATCCATAATTCTTTTATGTGTTCTTATTTCATACTGATCTCTTGCATCTTTGTCAACATGAGGTGAAATTAACACAGTAAATCTCTCTTTTCTTGTAGGTAAAGGGATTGGNCCCTTCACTCTAGCTCCAGTTCTTTTTGCAGTTTCTACAATTTCTTCAGTAGATTGATCAATCAACTTATGNTCNAAAGCTTTTAGCTTAATNCTAATACTTTGTGTGTTTGNAATATCTGTCTTTTTAACCATAATTTAATCCAATTAAGCGCTTTTAGAAATTATTTCTTCAGCAATATTTCCAGGAGCTTCAACATATTTTGCAAACTCCATTGAGTAGGTCGCCCTTCCTTGGGTAGCCGACCTGAGGTCAGTTGCGTAACCAAACATCTCTTTCAATGGAATCTCACCCCTTATAATTTTTCCGGCTGGCCCATCTTCCATTTGACCAATTATACCCCTTCTTCTGTTTAAGTCTCCAACAACATCACCCATATATTCTTCAGGCGTTACAACTTCAACTTTCATTACTGGTTCCAGTAATGCGGGGTTAGCTTTTTGTGCTCCTTCTTTAAACCCCATAGAGCCAGCAATTTTAAAAGCCATTTCAGATGAATCTACATCATGGAATGAACCATCATAAAGCGTAACTTTTACATCCTCAACAGGATATCCAGCAATTACTCCATTGCCCATCTGTTCTTGAATACCTTTATCTACAGCTGGAATATATTCTCTTGGAATTGCACCACCAACAATTTCATTTATAAACTCATATCCTTTNCCAGGTTCTTGGGGTTCTAATCTNAGATAAACATGGCCATATTGNCCTCTACCNCCACTCTGACGAACAAACTTACTTTCTTGNTCAACTGCACTTCTTATGCATTCCCTNTAAGCAACTTGTGGCGCACCAACATTTGCTTCAACATTAAATTCCCTTTTCATTCTATCAACAAGTATTTCAAGATGAAGCTCTCCCATTCCTGAAATTATCGTTTGCCCAGATTCTTCATCAGACTTTACTCTAAAAGATGGATCTTCTTGCGCNAACTTTTGCAACGCTAGACCCATTTTTTCCTGGTCGGANTTTGTTTTTGGTTCAACAGCTACTGATATAACTGGNTCAGGAAATTCCATTTTTTCAAGAGTAACAATTTTTGATTGGTCACAAAGAGTATCACCTGTAGTCACATCCTTTAAACCAACNGCTGCTGCAATATCTCCAGCTCTCACTTCTTTGATCTCGTCTCTACTATTTGAATGCATTTGTAAAATTCTTCCCACTCTTTCTTTTTTTCCTTTGACAGGGTTCATAACTGATGACCCTGACTCTAAAACCCCAGAATAAACTCTAAAAAAAGTTAATGTTCCAACATATGGGTCTGTTGCAATTTTAAANGCTAAGGCTGAAAAACTTTCATCATCAGAAGCANTTCTTTGNTCTTCTTCTTCTTGTTCATTTAAACCAGTTATTGCAGGAACATCTAATGGAGATGGTAAAAATTTAATTACAGCATCAAGCATGGCTTGAACACCCTTATTTTTAAAAGCAGAACCACACAGGGCTGGTACAATTTCGTTAGCAAGTGTCCTGATTCTTATTCCATTACAAATATCATCTTCATTAAGGTCACCACTATCTAAATATTTATTCATTAAGTCTTCATTTGCTTCAGCAGCAGCTTCTAAGAGTTCTTCTCGATACTTATTACAATCAGATATCATATTTTCAGGAATATCCTTTTCCTCGAAAGTTGTTCCCATATCTTTATCATTCCAATAAATAGCTTTCATCTTNATAAGATCNATAACGCCTTCAAAATTGTCTTCNGCTCCAATNGCTAACTGAATCGGCACNGCGTTTGATCCTANTCTTGTTTTAATTTGNTCTACAACTCTTAAAAAGTCTGCACCGGATCTATCCATTTTATTTACAAAGGCAATTCTAGGAACAGAATATTTATTAGCTTGTCTCCAAACGGTTTCTGATTGAGGTTCTACACCGCCTACGGCGCAAAAAACAGCACACGCCCCATCTAAAACCTTCAAAGATCTCTCGACTTCGATTGTGAAATCAACATGTCCAGGAGTGTCAATTATATTTATTCTATGTTCGTCAAAAGATTGATCCATTCCTCTCCAAAAGCAAGTGGTAGCAGCTGAAGTAATTGTAATTCCTCTTTCTTGTTCTTGCTCCATCCAATCCATTACTGCAGCACCGTCATGGACTTCACCAATCTTGTGTGATATGCCAGTATAAAATAATACTCTTTCTGAAGTAGTTGTCTTACCAGCATCAATGTGTGCCATAATGCCAATGTTTCTGTATCTTTCTAAAGGTGTTTTTCTAGCCATAATTTTTACCATCTAAAGTGGCTAAATGCTTTATTAGCCTCTGCCATTTTGATTGTATCTTCTCTCTTCTTAATAGAAGAACCTCTATTTTCTGATGCATCCATTAGTTCGCCTGCAAGTTTTTTAGTCATTGAATTTTCATTTCTTTTTCTTGCCGCTTCAATTATCCACCTCATTGCTAGAGATATTTGTCTATCTGATTTAACTTCCACTGGTACTTGATAAGTAGCTCCGCCAACCCTTCGAGATTTAACTTCAACTTTTGGCTTAACATTCTCTAGGGCTTTATTTAAAATTGCTAATCCATCTTCACTNTTACCTTTTGAAGATANTTGATCAATGGCTCCATAGATNATCTTTTCAGCAACAGCTTTTTTNCCATGCATCATTATTGCATTTATAAATTTAGANAGTTGCTCATCAGCAAACCGTGGATCAGGCAATATTTCTCTTTTGGGAACTTCTCTTCTTCTTGACATAGTCTATAAACCTTACTTTGATTTTGCGCTCTTAGCTTTTTTTGAGCCGTACTTAGATCTTGCTTGTTTTCTATTTTCAACACCTTGGGTGTCCAAGCTTCCTCTGACAATATGATATCTTACTCCAGGTAAATCTTTTACTCTTCCGCCTCTTAAAAGNACAACTGAGTGCTCCTGAAGATTATGACCTTCTCCNCCAATATAACCAGTAACTTCAAATCCATTTGTTAATCTTACTCTGGCCACTTTTCTTAAAGCTGAGTTTGGCTTTTTNGGAGTTGTTGTNTAAACACGAGTNCAAACCCCTCTTNTTTGAGGGCAGGCNTCTAANGCAGGAACNTTACTTTTTTCCTTTTTAGATTTNCTTGGTTTTCTAATTAATTGATTAANTGTAGTCATAATTNAAAAGTTTACTTTGTAGCTGCGAATTTTAGAAACAGCTGTTTGAACTGTCAAGGATTATCTGCATTTTCTTTACTTTCATCAATTGAAGATAGTTCTTGCTTCATTACATCNAAGTCAGCTATTTCTTCTTTTTCACTATCATTTGATTCTATAAATCTATCCNTTTTTCTNTCATTATGGTAATCAAGGCCTGTTCCTGAAGGAATTAATCTTCCTACAATAACATTTTCTTTTAGCCCATGAAGCATATCACTAGCTCCTTTTACTGCTGATTCTGTAAGAACTCTAGTGGTCTCTTGAAATGAAGCGGCAGAGATGAATGACTCTGTTACTAATGAAGCCTTAGTAATGCCAAGAAGCATAGAATCAAATTTTATTAACTTTTTGTTTTCTTTTTCTAAGTTTTCATTTTCAATGATAATTTTAACTCTATCAGCCTGTTCGCCAATGAGGTAATTTGAATCTCCAGGATCCGTGATTTCAACTTTTCTAAGCATTTGGCGAACAATAACTTCAATATGTTTATCATTTATTTTAACACCTTGAAGTCTGTATACGCTTTGAACTTCATTTACTAAATAGGACGCTAATTCTGATATACCAAGTAATCTTAGGATATCATGGGCGCTTAACTCACCATCTGAAATTATCTCACCTTTTTCTACAGTCTCTCCTTCAAAAACACTAATTTGTCTCCACTTAGGAATTAATATTTCTGAAGAATCTCCAGCTTCGTCTGTGATAACCAATCTAAGCTTACCTTTTGTTTCTTTTCCAAAACTAACTATTCCTGATGATTCTGCCAAAATTGCAGAGTCTTTTGGTTTTCTTGCTTCAAATAAATCGGCTACTCTTGGAAGTCCACCAGTAATATCTCTAGTCTTCGTGACTTCTTGAGGAATTTTTGCTATTACATCTCCAGCCTCTACTTTATCATTATTATCTAAATTTAATATTGCTCCTGTTGGTAAAGAATAACTTACAATATTGTCTGATTTAGGTAGCTTAAGATCTTTTCCTTTAGAATCAACAAGCTTAATTGCGGGCTTAGTTACTTTTGCTCCAACTCTTGATGAGGAATCTAAAATAACCATTGAAGATAATCCAGTGATTTCGTCAATCTTTTTATCAACATTTACNCCCTCTTCAAAATCTACCAACTGAACAGTTCCTTTAACTTCTGTAATTATTGGNCTTGTATGAGGATCCCATGANGCAATTNTTTGGCCTTGNGTAACTTTATCGCCGTCATTNACAGTAAGNATAGCTCCATATGGTAATTTATATAATTCTTTCTCTCTTCCATTTTCATCAGTNACTATTACTTCTGCNGATCTCGTTATGGATACAAACTTACCNTCACTCTTTTTAATTNTTTTNGCTTTTCTTAATTTAATTATTCCGTCAGATTTAACCATNATACTATTGATTGCTACTGATCCACTAGCTGCACCACCTATNTGAAATGTTCTCATTGTAAGCTGTGTNCCTGGCTCACCAATNGATTGNGCAGCCATTACNCCTACTGACTCACCAATGTTNACTAGATGNCCTCTTGCAAGGTCTCTNCCGTAACACATTGAGCANACTCCATANTTGGTATCGCAAGTAATTGATGTTCTTACTTTGATTTCGTCGACACNATTTTCATCTAATTGCTTNACTACNTCTTCNTCNATGAGTGTNCCTGCANTTAATTTAAACCCNTTGCTGGTTTNTANGTCTTCAGCAACAACTCTNCCAAGTACTCTGTCTGCTAGTTCAACGACTACTTCACCACTATCAATTATNGGCTTAATTAANACNCCATTTGAAGTTCCACAATCATGNTCNGTAACAACTAAATCTTGAGCAACATCGACCAATCTTCTTGTTAAATAGCCTGAGTTAGCGGTTTTTAATGCAGTATCAGCTAGACCTTTTCTAGCACCATGTGTAGAAATAAAGTATTGAAGAACATTTAATCCTTCTTTAAAGTTTGCAGTTATTGGCGTTTCTATAATAGATCCGTCTGGCTTTGCCATTAAACCCCTCATACCTGCCAATTGCCTAATTTGAGCAGCAGAACCTCTGGCTCCAGAATCAGCCATCATATAAATAGAATTGAAGGAATCTTGCTCTACTTCTTTACCGTCTGCATCAACTCTTGAAGTTTTACCAAGCTTTTGCATCATGGCTTTTGCGACCTGGTCATTCGTTTTTGACCAGATGTCTACGACTTTATTATATCTTTCTCCTTTAGTTAGAAGGCCTGAAAGATATTGATTTTCAATATTTTTTACCTCAGATTCAGCAGACTCTAAAATTGTAGATTTTTCGCTTGGAATGACCATGTCATCCATGCAAAATGATGCACCTGCTTTTGTTGCATATTTATATCCTGTATACATTAGTTGATCAGCGAATATTACAGTATCTTTTAGACCATTATTTCTGTAGCAATTATCAATTGCATTTGAAATAGCTTTTTTATCCATAACTTTATTTACAGTAGAAAAGTCCATTCCTCTAGGAAGAGTTTTGCTTAATAGGGCTCTACCCACGGTAGTAGAAACTCTTTTATACTTCCCATCAATCTTCAATCTAAGTTCAATTTTTGCATGTAAACTTACACTTTCTGCTGAATATGCTCTTGTAACTTCATCAACATCTG
>NZYO01000013.1 GCA_002702235.1 Gammaproteobacteria bacterium | reverse complement strand
GTATGGCTGTTCGCCATTTAAAGTGGTACGCGAGCTGGGTTTAGAACGTCGTGAGACAGTTCGGTCCCTATCTACCGTGCGCGTTTGAGAATTGAAAGGGATCTGCTCCTAGTACGAGAGGACCGGAGTGGACGTACCCCTGGTGTTCCGGTTGTTACGCCAGTAGCATTGCCGGGTAGCTATGTACGGAAGGGATAACCGCTGAAAGCATCTAAGCGGGAAGCCTACCCTGAGATTAGTTCTCACTGGATCCTTGAGATCCCTAAAGGACCCTAGAAGACTACTAGGTTGATAGGCTGGGTGTTGAAGCGTGGTAACATGTGAAGCTAACCAGTACTAATTGTCCGTGAGGTTTGACTATATAACGTCCAAGTATATTGTTGAAATAAAATATCTAAAGAATTGCATCTTGTAAAAAATTGCCTGATAGCCATAGAGCACTTGTACCACCTGATCCCATCCCGAACTCAGAAGTGAAAAGGTGTATCGCCGATGGTAGTGTGGGGCCTCCCCATGTGAGAGTAGGACACTATCAGGCTTTTATTTTCTTCCTATACAATGATACTCTATATTGTATTTTTTAATAATTTTTGGGTCGTACATATTTCTCCCATCAAAAATTAAATTTTCTTTTAATTTTGATTTTATCTTTTTGAAGTTTGGTGATTTAAATTCTTGCCATTCAGTATTAATAATTAATGCATCACAATCATTTAAAACCTCATACATCGAATCACATGATTTAATATCTTTGAATTCTTTTTTAAATTCATTTATCGAAATTGGATCATAAACTATTACCTTCGCACCATTTTTTTTCAATAACTCTATTATCTTTTTACTTGGTGCTTCCCGTAAATCATTTGTGTTTGGCTTAAAGGATAAGCCCCAAACAGCAAATTTCTTATTCTTGATTTTTCCAAATCTTTTCATTATTTTATTAAATATCACTTCTTTTTGATTTTCGTTTACATTATTTACAGCCTGAATGATTTTTGCATCATAACCACACTTTTTAGCAGTCATATTTAGTGCTTTAACATCTTTAGGTAAACACGAACCACCATACCCACAACCCGGATAAATAAAGTTATACCCAATGCGTGGATCAGATCCAATACCTTTTCTAACATGTTCTATATCTGCACCAACACATTCTGCTATATTTGCAAGTTCATTCATTAAGCTTATTCTTGATGCAAGCATTGTGTTTGCAGCGTATTTAGTAAGTTCAGCAGATTCTATGTCCATAAAAATTAATTTATCGTGATTTCTATTAAATGGACCGTATAATTCTTGAAATATTTTTTTTGCTTGGTTTGAGTTTATACCAACTACAATTCGATCAGGTTTCATAAAGTCTTTCACAGCAGAGCCTTCTTTGAGAAACTCAGGATTTGATGCCACTTCAAATTTTATTTTAGCTTTCAAACAACTATTAATAGTTTTTTTAATTTTTCGAGATGTTCCTACTGGAACAGTTGATTTAGTCGAAATAATTTTGAAACCATTTATATTAGCCCCTATACTTTCGGCAACACTTATAATTTTACTTAAATCTGCATCACCATTTTCCAGGGGTGGTGTATTTACGCAAATAAATATAATGGTTGAAGAAGTTACCGCCTTTGCTGTATCGTTTGTAAATTCAATATTTTTTTTTTTAATAGAAGCCTTTAGAATATTTTCCAACTCTGGTTCAAAAATATCTATCACTCCTTGTTTAAGTTTCTTTAGCTTTTTTTCATTATTGTCAACACAAATCACCTGATTTCCAACTTGTGAAAAACAAGCCGCTGTAACTAGTCCAACATATCCGCAGCCAAATATAGTAATTTTCATAATATTTTGATTGGAGTTAGCGAAGATTCAAATTGGTTTGTTGAGGATTGCCAAGTATATTGTTTTGCTTTTTTTATACACTCCTCTTTGCTAATTTTTAAAGCATCTTTGATTGCAGTTTCAAGATCACGATTCAATGAGCCGTTGACCCCATTTTCAATTATGTCAATAGGACCAGACACAGGGTACGCTGCAACTGGAATGCCACATGCTAATGCCTCAATTAATACAATCCCAAATGTATCTGTTAAGCTTGGAAAAACAAAAACATCTGAACTAGCAACAATATTTGCGAGCTCTTTACCAAATTTTTCACCAAGAAATATTACATTTTTATATTTATGTTTTAATTTACGTAAATCTGGACCATCACCAATAATAATTTTGCTGCCATTAATATTAATTTTCAAAAAATCTTCAATATTTTTTTCAACCGAAACCCTTCCAACATATACCATGACTGGTTTGGTATAAGATGATTCTTCCTTTTTTTTTACAGGTTTAAAAATATTTTGGTCTACACCCCTTGACCATATATCTATATTCTTAAAACCCCTTGACTCCAACATTTTTTTAATTGAAATCGTTGGCACAAGAGTTTTATGGGCAGCCGAATGAAAATTTTTTAAAAATTTATATGTTAACCACAATGGTATCGGGATTCTTGCTTTAATATATTCGGGAAATCTTGTGTGATATGAAGTTGTAAAGCGCCACTTATTTTGAATGCATATTTTTCTACCAGCTAGCCCCAAAGGACCCTCTGTAGCAATATGAATTGATTCAGGTTTAATTTTAAATAATAATTTTTTTAATTTTTTTTTTGAAAATAATGCCAGACGGATTGATGGATATGTTGGGCATGCAATTGTTTTAAATTGGTTTGGTCCAATAATTTCAACGTTATGACCCTTTTGTGTTAAACCTTCTGCTATTTTACTTAATGAGTTTACAACTCCATTGACTTGAGGTTTCCATGCATCTGTAATAATTACAATTTTCATCTATGCAGTTCGACCATCAACATAATCTTGTTTTTTTTGATCTTGCATCTCAATAAGGTCACCCCATTCTATTAGTTTTATGCTTCCATCGAAATCTTCAATTAGAGCTGTGCAACTTTCCACCCAATCACCACAGTTACAGTATTCAATGTTTTTAATAATTGAGACTTCAGGGTGATGAATATGACCGCAAATTATTCCATCAACATCATTTTTTTGAGCGGTATATGCTAATGCCTCTTCATAAGAACCAATATAACTAACTGCATTTTTGACTCTATATTTTATAAATGCAGATAAAGACCAATGATTTAATTTAAAAAAATTTCTTACTTTAGTTACAAGTGAATTAAATGAAAGAAGCCAATCATACAATTTACTTCCAACCTTAGCTAACCATTTTGAATATTTTACAACTTGATCAAACTCATCCCCATGGGTAATTAAATATTTTTTCCCATTTACAGTGGTATGAATATGTTTAGTATTAATTGTGATATTACCAAAAACCATATCATTATATGTTTTTAATAACTCATCATGATTGCCAGGAACATAAATAACTTTTGTATCATGCTTGGCTTTTCCTAATATTGTTCTTACAACATTATTATGGTTTTGCGGCCAATACCTTTTCCTTTTGAGTGACCAAATATCTATTATATCGCCTACTAAATAAAGGTATTCACATTCTACATGTCTTAAAAACGATAGAAGTAAATCGGCATTACAACCATGAAAACCAAGATGAATATCTGATATGAAGACTGATCTAAATTTGAATTTTTTATTTAGTATAGTATGACCCATAAAAATCTACTCCTTATGGGTCTAAAAATTTAAACTACTATTGTTAAATTTATCTGAATATTATGTTAAGTTTATTTGAATAAAAAATTACAATTTTATTAAAAAAAATTCATTTAGTGTTGTTCTTTATAAATTCATTTGCTTTTGACAGGATCATTTTTTTCCTTTCACTATTCATTTTATCAAAAGTACTAACCATCATCGACAGTCTTGGATTTTTTTTAAAAAAATTTCTATTTTTATTAATAAATCTCCAATATAGGCCGTCCATAACATCACACCACTCACCTCTTTTAAAATCCATCATTTTAAGAATATAACTCGAGCCGCAAATATATGGCTTAGTTGAAAAAATACCTCCATCACTAAACAACCCCATCCCGTAAACATTTGGTGACATTACCCAATCAGATGAATCAACAAACATTTCCATAAACCAGTTGTACACTTGTTTTGGATGTATCTCACATAGATTCATAAGATTGCTTAATATCATTAATCTTTCTATATGATGTGACCATCCATTCATTTCAGCGTTCTTAATTGCATAATCCAGTGGTGGTATGTTTGTAGTTCCATTATACCAACTACTTTTTAATAATCTTTTATGTTTAAAAAAATTAGAATTTTCCAGCTCCGTATTATAATTTTGATATATACCTCTCATAAATTCTCTCCAACCTATTACTTGCCTTATAAAGCCTTCTAGCGAATTCATTGGTATTTTATTTATTTTTGAAGCTTTTAATATTTTATTTACAACATCATCTGGTGTAAGAAGGCCATTATTTAAATATGGACTGATCGCGCTGTGAAACAAAATATTATTATCTTGGCTTACTGCATCCTCATAATCACCAAATAAAAGTAGCTTATTTTTTATAAAAAAATCTAGAATTTTATTTGCATCTTTATGAGATGTCGCAAACCAAAAATTATCAATATTTCCTGGGTGTGATGAAAAGTTTTCTTTAATAAAAGGCAAAAGTTCTTTACTATGATTGGAAAGTTTTATGGTTGGAAATTTAGGAATAGGGATGTCCTTTGGAATTTTTTTTCTATTTTCTGCATCAAAACTCCACTTGTCCCCAATAGGCTTTTTATCTTTAGTAATCAAAATATTTGAATTTATTCTTACCGATTTATAAAAATTTGCCATGAAAGGTTTTTTCGTTTTTTTTAAGTATTCCTTAAAACTTTCTCTACTATTTAAAAACATTGGGCTTTGAACAATATTCCATTTGATATTATGTTTTTTAAAAAAATTATTTAAATAATTTTCAAAAAATTTATCCTCTATTTCATAACTAGTAACTTCGGTAATCTTTTTTTGTTTTAATATGTTTTGAATTTTTTTATCATATGAATCTTTGAAATGCTTTTCGTTTATAGAATAATAGGAGAGGTTATAGCCGTTATCTTTAAGCTCGTCTGCAAAGCTTCTCATTGAAGATAAAAAAAATAATATTTTTTGTTTATGATGTTTCTGAAAAGTACATAACTTATAATCTTCAGCCATAAAAAAGTGGTGGTCTTTTTTATATTTTAAAAAGTATTTTTTGGGAAAAAGTTGGTTTCCAAGTATTATAAATAACTTCATATAATATATAATACTGAATATGATGTTTTAGTTAAATGAACAATATATAGATTATGAATATAACGAGAATACCAGCTTTTACCGATAATTATTTTTGGCTACTAAGCAGCAAGAATAATCATTTTGCTACCATAGTTGATCCCGGTGACTCAAAACCCGTTTTAAATACTTTACAAAACGAACACTTAATTTTAGAGAGTATTTTAGTTACACATCATCACAATGATCATATAGGTGGTATCAACGATTTAAAAAAGGTATTCCCAAAGTGTATTGTTTATGGTCCTGATGATAAGCGAATACCAACTGATATATGTGTTAATGATAACGAAGAATTAAATCTAGAAAATATTGGTGCAAAATTTAGGGTAATAGAAGTACCAGGGCACACTTCATCACACATCGCATATTATTTTGATAAAAAATTGTTTTGTGGAGATACTTTGTTTTCATGTGGTTGCGGTCGTTTATTTGAGGGCACGCCTGAACAAATGCATGATTCATTGGAAAAAATTCAAAATCTGCCTGATGATACATTAGTATATTGTGCTCATGAGTACACACTTGATAACATTGGCTTTGCTAAAATCGTAGATCCCCTTAATGATCTTTTAATAGAAAAAGAAAAAAAAGTTATAGAATTGCGTGACCAAAATATACCAACTGTTCCTTCGATTTTAAAAGAAGAAAAGTTAATTAATCCTTTCCTTAGGTATAAAGATAAAGTAATTATGGAATCAGTAGCGAATCACTATAAGAAAGAAATATCTAATTCTATAGAGGTTTTTCATCATACTAGAATGTGGAAGGATACCGAATATGATTAAGTTATTTACTTTTTTAATATTATTTCTAACACAAGCAGTATCTGCACGAGTAAATTGTAATGAAAGCTACAGCGACTGCTTTAAAAATATACCATCAAAGATAATTGAATCCTACAATGAAAAAGAATATCAAGGCAAAAACCTAGTAAATTTGAAGCTTAGATCAATGCCAATTGTTTCAACAGAAAAAAATGTTATGGCTGTTATAAATAAAAACTCTGATTTAAAAATTGTAAGTTTTTTTAAACTTAAAGATACAGATGAACTAAGTTTGCCAATAAAAAAATGGTATTTGGTTGAACATAATAATCAACTTGGTTTTGTTGCAGCCAAATTTGTAAATAAAATAATTGAATACGAAATTTTAAGATTCAGGAGCGACGATTCTAAAAACTGGCTAGATGATAGAAATAATAATCATGTTTACATTGATATAAAAATGCAAAAGGAGAAAGGTGAACAAATTTGGAAAGTTATTTTATATTACTATGACCCTGCTGTTGGATATAAAGAAATTCAATATGAAGGATTAAAATATGATTCAAAATTAATTAATATATCAAATCAGGATAATTTCATAATAGAATTTTTAACAGAGGATAAATTATTTCTATTTTCCAATGTAAAGATTTTTAAAGGAGTATATAATAGGTACTGATGAATATTTACATTCAAATTATTCTTTTCACTAGCATCCCTCTTCTCATATTTTATGTTTTCTATCTTATAAAACTTAATACAAAAGTTGAAAAAGAGAATATTAAATTGTCATCGTCCCTTAAAAATAAAGATATCGAAATAGATGCGCTCTCAAATCAAATAAAGAATAATAATGAATTTTCGGAGAATTTAAAAAATGCTGTGAATACAATTACTGGTGATATTTTTGAAAAAAAGACAAAAGATTTTAAAGAGCAAAACTCTGAGAACATGAAAAATATCCTTAGCCCTTTGCAGGATGAAATTAAAAGATTTAAAGATGCTTTTGAATCTGTGGAGGGAGAGAGCAAAACTTCGAGAGCAAAACTTTCTCAACAAATAGACGATTTATTAAAAACTCAAGTGGAAACAAACATGAGTACTGATAACCTTGCAATGGCATTAAGAGGTGACTATAAACAGCAGGGTGATTGGGGTGAAACCCAACTGAAAGTTATACTGGAAAAGTGTGGTTTGCGCGAGGGCTATGAATACGAGCTTCAAGAAGAATTCAAAGATGACAATAACGATAGGAAAAGACCGGACGCTATAGTAAAGCTCCCAAATGATGTTGTTGTACCAATTGACTCAAAAGTCTCATTAAATGCATATTATGACTTCATAAATAGTGGCGGCACTGACAAAGTACTTCAAGATAAGGTAGCAGCTAATATAAAAAATCACATTAAAGATTTATCTTCGAAGGACTATGCAAATGCAATTGGATCTCAATACGACCGAGTGCTAATGTTTATACCAAATGAAGGGGCTTATTATACTGCTAAACAAACTGATCCATTGTTGGATGACTTTGCCAATAAGCAAAATATTGGGATAGTTCTTCATCACACGATGTATCAAACTTTAAAATTAATAAATCTTATGTGGACGCTTGATAGACAAAGTAAAAATGCGCAAGAAATAGCAAATCAAGGCAGGCTTTTAATGGAAAAACTAGATAATTCTCGAGACTCTTTTGATAAAGTTGGAAAGCATTTAGAAAATGCGCAAGGTAGTTACAGTGAAGCTCTTAAGCAACTATTTACTGGACGAGGAAGTTTGCAAGATAAAGCAAAAAAACTTGAGGATTTAGGTATAAAATCTAATAAAGCCAAGTAGCTCTATACTTTTCTTTTTGAAGTATCTTTCAAGGTCACAATTTGATAACACTCATGAGAGCCATTATTTACATTGTTAATTTTGTAATAACCAACTCTCTCAAACTGACAATTGTTTTCTTTTTTTAAGTTTAAAATTGAAGCTTCAACTACTGCTTTGTCATAAGTAACTTTTTTAGCACCTTCAAAGTTTTGAATGACTGACTGTACGGAACTTTTTTGATCAAGCCAATGAATTATACCTTTAACTTTTTTATCTTTTGTGAGTTCATAACTATCCTTATCGTATTCGCATTCTAAAAAATCTATACTTCCATCATTATTTTTTACAACGTTTTTACATGTAATGTTACAAGCATACTTGAGCCTTACAGTGTTTCCAGGATATAAGCGAAAATATTTTTCAGGGGGAGATTCCATAAAATCATCCTCATCAATAAATATTTCATTTGAAAGTATCAATTTTCTACCATTCGATGCCTCAATTTGTCTTTCGCCTTCATCAAAATTTATAATTTTTACTTTTAAGGGTTTGAGTATTCCAAAAGCCCTAGGTGAGCTCTCATTTAATTCCTCTCTAATTGAATTCTCTAATACCGAAAATTGAATTTCACTGTTTTTTTTGGTGATACCAATTCTTCCGCAAAAGTCCCTTATAGATTTTGCTGTAAAACCTTTATTTCTTAATCCTGAAATAGTTGGCATTCTTGGATCATCCCAACCTTCAACATCTTTATTATTAACTAATTCATTAAGTTTTCTTTTACTCATAACACAGTTTTCTAACTCTAATCTCGCAAATTCAATTTGGCGAGGTTTATTTTTAATATCGCATTTATCAATGATCCAATCGTACAATATTCTGTGATCTTCAAATTCAAGGGTACANAATGAATGAGTAATACCTTCAATAGCATCTGAAAGACAATGAGTAAAATCATACATTGGGTAAATACACCATTTATCTTGAGTGCGGTGGTGTCTAAAATGCTTAATTCTATAAATTACTGGGTCTCGCATATTAATGTTTGAATTTTTCATATCAATCTTTAATCGAAGCACATGAGTNCCGTCAGGAAACTTACNATCTTTCATATCTTTAAATAACGNAAGATTTTCTTGAACAGAACGATCNCTGTAAGGACTATTTATNCCTGGTTCCTGAAGAGTTCCTCTACTTTGTTTAATTTGATCTCCGGTTTGAGAATCAACGTATGCTAAATCTTTCTCAATAAGTTTTAATGCATAATCATAAAGCTGATCAAAATAATCGGAAGCAAAACAAAGCTTATCCCATGAAAATCCCAACCATCTAACATCTTCTTGAATTGATTTTATATATTCATCACTTTCTTTTTCTGGATTTGTATCATCAAACCGTAAATTACATTGCCCACCAAATTCTTTTGCAAGTTCAAAATTTAAGCAAATCGATTTAGCGTGACCAATGTGCAGATATCCATTCGGTTCTGGAGGGAATCTTGTAATCAACTTCTTGGTTTTATTCGATTTAATATCATCTATAATGATATTTTTTATAAAATTTGTTTGTAGCTCTTTTTCCGCCATGACTAATGATAATTTTTTAAACCCTAAAATAATAGAGGACTTTTTAAAGCCCGATATAAAGCAAAGTATACCATGTATACAAGTTTTCTCAGAAGTAGGATCCACNAACGANATCATGATAAACGAAAGAACTTTATACCCTAATGGACATACNTGCTTTGCTGAGANACAAAATCATGGAAGAGGTGTGAGTGGAAAAAAATGGATAGCAGTAGAAAATGGTATATACCTTTCAACATCATGGACCTTTGAAGAAAATATTAATAGTTTGCCGGTACTTAACCAAATACTTGGTATTAATCTTATAACAACTTTAATAGNTTACGGCTTTGACGGCTTATCCATTCAATGGCCAAATGATATTGTNTATANCCAAAAAAAACTTGGGGGTATATTAATTGAGTCAAAATTTACAGCTNATAAAGAAATGTATGTAGTTGTAGGAATAGGAATCAATCTAACACTAAGTGATAAAAACAAAAAAACTATAGATAGAAAGTCAACTTCATTATATGAAGTAAATAATAATGTNACTNTTGATAACAACAAGCTATGTGCTAGAACACTAGAATCCATAATTCATTCATTACAATCTTTTGAAAATCATAACTATAAAAATATAGTCAAAGAATGGNAAAATTATGACCCGACCTTTAATAAAAATATCCAAATTCATTACAATGGNGAAGATATAGAAATAGTAAATAAAGGCATTGACTTAGACGGCTCTCTAATTGGAGAGTATAATAACTCATCTAAAACTTATAAATATAACGAAGCAAAAATTATTAAAAAATGAANATTACGGCTTTTGATTTTGGAAATACTAGATTAAAAATGGGCACTATTTCAAATGGNTCTATTGAGAATTTATCTNTCTGNACTTATTTGGATGACTATAAGGATCTGTGTCTAAAGTATATTCATGATAATAAATCTGAGAAGGTTTTAGTGTCTGTTGTAAATAAAAAAAATTACGAAAATTTTTTAACAACTCTTAAGCTTGATGTCTCTTTTTTAAGTATCCTATCTTTTAAAAATTTTAAAACAGTATATGCGGATAGTAATAGCTTAGGAATTGATCGAATATTAGCAATGCTAGGTGCAAGAAAAATGTCAAAAAAAAATTGTATTGTTATTGATGCTGGTACGGCCACAACAATTGATTATATAGATGATAAATTTTTGCATAAAGGAGGTATTATTTTACCTAGTAAAGNNATGGTAATTGATGCTTTTTCNAATCGGCTTGGACTTACAGTTGAAAAAAAGGAAGATACTATATTTAATTTTCTTAANAATTCAACTCATGCATCAATCGAATCTGGTGCAACTTTATGTGCTTATAATAATATAAATTATTTAATAGATAATTTTATTGCAATTGAAGGCGAAGATGTTGATATATATGTTACAGGTGGCAATGCATTAGCTTTAATTGACAATTGTAACTATAACTTAATACATGTAGACTCCTTAATCTTTAAAGGAATGTTAGATATAATTTAATTAAATTTGCCGCCTTAGCTCAGTTGGCCAGAGCAGGGGTTTTGTAAACCTCAGGTCGTCAGTTCGAATCTGACAGGCGGCTCCAACAAATGCTGTACTAAAGCCGATTTGTATTGTTTTCTAGTTCATTTTACGTTATTTTATGCTACATTATATATTCTTATATAGAGGCTTAGGAAAAACAGAAATGTTTAAATGAAGGAAAAAATGATTCTTATCCCTGGACGTTCCAGTAAGCAAGGAACGTCACTTAACAAGGGAAAACTTAAGGAAGAGTATCAAACAGTAACCTCAACATTAGAAGTCAACGAAGACGACATGATAAGACTTGGTCTTGAAGCCGGAGATAAAGTTAAACTCAGCAACGAAATCGGTGAAACCATTGTCTCAGTAAAAAAAGTTTTAAGTGAAAAATTACCTTCAGGTTGTTTATTTATTCCTTACGGCCCTCCATCAAGTCAACTTATGGAAGGTGATACAGGTAGTACAGGGATGCCTTTATCAAAACATATGGAAGTTATAATTGAAAAGGTTTGAATTTGATTCAAGGAGAGTGAGATGAGCGCAAAGTTAGAAGATATTAAAGTAAATGTAAATGAAAAAATTGTTGAAAATGCTACTTGTACTTTTTGTGGGTGCGTGTGTGATGATATTACTCTTACCGTTGATACAGAAAAAAAGGTAATCACAAAAGCTAAAGATGCTTGTATTTTAGGTAAAGCTTGGTTTTTAAATCATGTAATTGAAGACAGACCTATTGCAAGGATTGACGGAAAAGAAGTTACACTTGATGAAGCTATTGAGGAAGCTGCGCAGACTTTAGTTAACGCTAAGTTTCCTATCGTTTATGGTTTAAGTGATACAGTTTGCGAAGCTCAAAGACAAATAGTCCCAATTGTTGATGATATTTCTGGAACTGTTGATACCACAACTTCAGTATGCCACGGACCATCGGGCATGGCTTTCCAAGGTGTTGGAGAACCAAGCATGACCCTNGGTGAAGTAAAAAATAGAGCTGACCTTGTGATATATTGGGGAGGTAATCCTGCTGAATCACACCCAAGACANTTTGGAAGATATGCAGTCACACCAGAGGGAATGTTTACCCCTAATGGAAAAAAAGATAGAACTGTGGTTCTTGTAGATGTAAGAAAAACAAAAAGTGCAGGTGTTGCTGANATGTTTATTCAACCTAAACCCGGCAAAGATTTCGAATTACTCTGGACTTTAAGANTNGCAGTTAAAGGAAGAAAAATTCCTGAAAATACAGAAGAAGAAATTGGTGTGTCAAAATCACAAATTGAAGAGTTAGTTAAGTTAATGAAAAGTTGTCAATATGGAGTCTTATTTTTTGGTATGGGCTTAACAATGACTCGTGGAAAACATTTTAACTCTGGTGCTTTACTTGCTTTAGCTACTGACTTGAATGAATTCACACATTTTGTTGCAAAACCTGTTAGAGGTCATGGCAATGTTACCGGTGCTGACAATGTTGTTTCTTGGCAAACNGGATATCCTTTCGGCGTAAACTTTAGTCAAGGTTACCCTAGATTCAATCCAGGAGAATTCACAACAGTTGATACTTTAAGTAGAGGTGAAGCTGATGCAGCCATGATTATTGCAAGTGATCCAGCATCAAATTTTCCAAAACCTGCTATAAAACATTTGAAAAGTAAGAAATGTAAAGTTATTTCTCTGGATACTAAGGAAACACACACTAGCGTTATAGCACATGTTGCAATAGCTACAAGTACCTATGGGATTAATACAGGTGGTACTGTATATAGAATGGACGATGTTCCAATAAGTTTACGTCCTGCGTTTGAATCACCTTTTCCAAGTGATTTAGAAGTNTTAACAAAATTAAGAAAAAGAGTCCGAGAGCTTACTTTTAAAACACGTAAAAAGATGTTTAGTAAAAAATCGTAATTATAATAAAGACATAAAAAAAATGAGCGATGAAGTAAAAATTGTTAATGGGATTGTGTATGATCCAACCAACAAAGTGTCTGGTAAAGTAAAAGATATTTGTATTAGAGATGGCAAAGTTGTTGAATCGGTTTCCTCCAAAGCAAAAATAATAGACGCAAAAGGTATGATAGTTATGCCTGGAGGTATAGATATCCATTGTCATATAGCTGGACCAAAGGTAAATATTGCAAGAAAACTTCTACCCGAAGACCACAGACTTGATCCACAATTTAAAAATGAACATACGCGTTCTGGTGTAGGAGGAGTTGTTCCATCAACCTTTGCAACCGGTTATAGGTACGCCACAATGGGTTACACAACTTGTATGGAGGCTGCNGTTCCTCCACTTGCGGCTAGACATGCTCTTGAAGAGTTGTATGACACGCCAGTTGTGGATAATGGATATTACGTTTTATTAGGCAATAATTTATTTCTTCAAAGTTTAATTGCTGAAGGACGAATGGAAGAATTCAAAAATGCAGTTGGGTGGTGGTTAAATGCTACAAAAGCTTATACCGTTAAGATTGTTAACCCAGGAGGAGACGAACCTTGGAAAGGACATAGAAATACCAACGTTAAGGATATAGATGAAGACAGTAAGGCTACCGACGTTGCACCTAGAAAAGTGATAAAAGCTTTTGTTGACGCCGTTCATGAGTTAGGCTTGCCTCACCCACCTCACATACATTGTAATAACTTAGGTCACTCTGGAAACTTTAATACCACACTTGAAACAATGAAAACTGCGGGAGATAAAAGACTTCATGTAGCACATATACAATTTAACAGTTATTCAGGAAAGGTTGGAAGTCCACCAAAAAGTGCTGCAAAAGAAATTACTGAATATATAAATGAACATAAAAATATTACCTGTGATGTTGGNCAGGTTGTAATGGGAAATGCATGCTTCATGACAGCNGATGCACCCTTAACATACCTACTCAGGAATTATAAACAAGAAAAATGGGTTAACGCTGACACAGAGTGTGAAAGTGGCTGTGGAATTCTCCCGTTTGAATATATGGGGCATGTGTACACGCATGCATTGCAATGGGCGATAGGATTAGAAATATTTTTATTATCTAAAGATCCCTGGAGAATAGTTTTATCAACTGATCATCCAAACGGNGGATCTTTTGCAAACTATCCTTTAATAATTAAACTTTTGATGGATAGAACCTTTAGAAAAGAATGCATGGGTGTTTTAAATGAAAAAGCTATGAACGCCTCACTCCTTAAAGACCTTGACAGAGAGTACACGCTTGAAGAAATTTGTATCATAAGTCGAGCGGGTCCTGCAAAATGCCTAGGGTTAAAAGAGAAAGGGCATCTTGGCGTAGGTGCAGATGGAGATGTAACTATTTATGACATGCTNGATGATAAAGAGCAAATGTTTAGCGCACCTCGTTATGTAATGAAAGCTGGTCAATTATTAATTGCTGACCATGAATTTGTTTCAGATTATACAGATAAAAAGATACTCCGCGTTGCACCTGAATATGATGAAAGTATAGAAAATGTCATTAAACCGTTTTTTGATGACTTTTATTCTGTCTCATANAAAAATTATCCTGTTGATGACTCNTTTTTGCATGCAAATAAAATCATAGAATCTAAGAAGAAAAATAATATTTATGAAAATTAAAGGCACTGAAATTGTAGATACATTTGCTGAGGCTTTTGAAATGGTTTGTGCAAAAGTAATTATTACTGCAAAAACAGACGATCTTGCAATAGCAGCTGCTAATAGCATGACAGGATTTGCTACATCTGTCATAGGTTGTAAATGTGAAGCTGCAATTGATGAAAAACTCAGTAAAACTAAAACTCCTGATAACAGGCCTGGATATAGTGTTTTAATTTTTGCTCTTGACGAAGCTGGATTGATAAAACGACTTGTCGAAAGAATTGGACAGTGTGTNATGACCTGTCCGAGCACTTCATGTTTTTCTGGATTTGATGGAGATAAGCTTTTAAACATTGGCGGAGCTTTAAGATATTTTGGAGATGGTCATCAAATAAGTAAATCTATTGATGGAAAAAGANTTTGGCGGATTCCAGTNATGCAAGGAGAGTTCTTAATTGAAGAAAAGTTTGGAATGAAATATTCAGTTGGTGGCGGAAATTTTTATATACTAGGAAATTCATCAGATAGCTGCCTTAATGCAGCATTAAAATCAAATAAAGCTATTGATAAAATTCCNAATGTTATAATGCCATTTCCGCACGGNGTGGTTAGAAGTGGAAGTAAAGTTGGGGCAAAAAAATATAAAAAACTAGTCGCATCAACTAATGAAAATTATTGCCCTACTTTAAAAGGAGTTGTGAATTCAGAATTAGATGAAAATGTTAATTCTGTTTTAGAAATTGTTATGGATGCAGTTGACGAAGATACTTTAAAATTAGCAATGAAAACTGGAATAAAAGCAGCCGCTAACTCACCAGGAGTTGTAAAAATTACTGCAGGAAACTTCGACGGAAAGTTAGGAAAATATCAAATACATCTCAAGGATTTGCTCTAGATGAAAATTAAGATTAAGAAAAAAACAAATATACCTATAGAAGCTGAGTGTATTTCTACGGCAGTTATTGACGGTTTAAACAAAAGTCAAATATTAGACTTAGAGATTATCGAAGGTAATAGAAAAATTCCATTAAAAGAATTTTTTACTGTAACCGATGATAAATCTGATGTATTAACTGTAGAGGGTGACCTTAGTGTCGTTAAATATCTTGGTGCCAAAATGAAATCGGGAAAAATGATTATAAACGGAAATACCGGCATGCATTTAGGGTCTGAAATGTCTGGTGGAACAATTGAAGTTAATGGAGATATAGGTGACTGGGCAGCACCTCAAATGAGCGGAGGTGTTATAAAAGTTTCGGGTGATGGAGGTCATTGCATTGCATGTGCATANAGAGGTGCTTCAAAAGGTGTGAAAGGCGGAGTAATAATCATTGAAGGGTCGGTAAAAAATGAAATTGGCCATGGAATGTCAAACGCATTAATTATAGTTAAGGGAAATGTTGGTGATTTTGCAGGCGTAAATATGAATTCTGGTACTATAATTATTTGTGGTGAGACAGGCATCAGAACAGGAGCTGGAATGAAAAGAGGTACAATTATATCTTTAAATGAAATAAAACTTCTTCCAGGTTTTACTTACGATTGCGAATACTCTCCATCTTTTTTTAGTTTATTATTTAGAAACTTAAAGGATAAAGGATTTTTGAACATGCAAAGTAAATATATAAATGGAAATTATCGAAGATATAGTGGTGATGCTGTAGAATTAAATAAAGGGGAAATATTTATTTTTAATAATTAGGGTATTGTTTAAAATTATNATTTTAGGAGACTATATATGACAACCGTCGTAACTGAAAATTGCAAAGATTGTAGATTTACAGACTGCGTTACAGTTTGCCCGGTCGAAGCTTTTCATCAAGGTGATGACATGCTTTACATAAATCCTGATGTTTGCATTGACTGCAGCGCGTGTATTCCTGAGTGTCCAGTCGAGGCTATCTTTGAAGAAGATGATTTGCCTGATGGAATGGAGGATTGGGTAGACATAAACGAAAATATGTCGCAAGAATTACCTCAGATAACTGAAACTCTTGAGCCACTTGAAACTGCTGACGAAAAAAGAGAAAAATTAGGTTTGTAAATATATGAGCAAGTTAGGAAGTAAATCAAATCCATTAAAAGTTGCTATTGTCGGNGCTGGNCCAAGTGGTTTTTATGCAGCTGANGCTTTAATTAACTCTGGAATAAAAGTAGAAGTTAACTTACTAGAAAAATTACCTGCTCCTTATGGACTTGTAAGGACTGGTGTAGCTCCTGATCATCAACTTATTAAAAAAAGTGCCGAAAAATTTGCTTTAATGACCGAGCCAAAGGAATTTAATTATATTGGAAATGTTAGTGTGGGTGCTGACATAACAATTGATGAGCTCAAGAAGTCTCATCATGCAGTTGTAATTACCATGGGTGCCGAGACTGATAGAAAACTAGGTATACCTGGAGAGGATTTAAAAGGTAGTCATACTGCAACGGAGTTTGTTGCATGGTATAACGGCCATCCGGAATATCGTAATAGAGAGTTTGACTTATCAAATGATACAGCTGTAATTATTGGGCAAGGAAATGTTGCAGCTGACGTAGCTAGAATTCTCTCAAAAACTGTTGACGAATTAAAACATACCGATATCTCTCAACATGCNTTAGATGTATTAGCTGAGAGTAAAGTTAAAAATATTTACATTGTGGGAAGAAGAGGTCCTGCTCAAGGAGCAATGACTTCAAAAGAATTAAAAGAATTTGGTGAACTTTGGGATTGCGATACTTTCGTAGACCCAAATGAAGTGATATTAAATAAATCNAGTGAAGAAGAATTAGCTGATAGAAAAAATGGCAGAGCAGCAAAAAAGATATACGAACTTTTCGTTGGCTACTCCTTAGAAAAAAAACCACATAAAGCTAGATCTTTTCCATGGACTAAACCTTATGTGAAACCCAGAAAATGCCATATTCAATTTTTAAGAAGCCCAGTTGAATTAAAAGGGAATGGGAAGTTAGAGAAAGTTGTTTTTGAAAAGAATGCTCTATCAGGTGATCCGTTTAAGCAAAAGGCAAGGGGAACTGGTGAAAAATATGAACAAGATGCTGGAATATTATTTAGAAGCATTGGTTACAGAGGTGTCCCTCTTGATGGCGTTCCTTTTCATGATGACTGGGGCATTATTCCAAATGAAAACGGTAGAATTATGCAAGACGATAAATTTGTTCAGCAATTATATACTGCAGGATGGATTAAAAGAGGTCCAAGTGGAATTATTGGAACTAATAAAGCCTGTGCAAATGAAACAATAGAGTACCTTTTAAAAGATATTGAAATTTTAGACGATANGAAAACAAAACCAGGAATAGTTGCCATTCATAAAGCTCTAAAGAAAAGAAAAGTAAATTATATTGATTTTATTCAATGGGAAGTAATTGATCAGGCAGAGATAGATGCTGGAAAGCCTAAAGGTAAACCAAGAGAGAAATTCACATATATTGATGAAATGCTTGCATTAGTTAATTAGTCAATAAACCATCATCATATTATCAAATTTTATTTGACTAGACTTCAACACTNGCTCACAATTCATTTGTTTTAATAGTGGAGGGGTACTCAAGCGGTCAACGAGGGCAGACTGTAAATCTGCTGGCTATGCCTTCGGAGGTTCGAATCCTCCCCCCTCCACCACTTTATAAAAATGTTATAATACNTCTTTGCTGCGGGTGTAGTTCAATGGTAGAACCTCAGCCTTCCAAGCTGATGATGGCGGTTCGATCCCGCTCACCCGCTCCATGCATGCCCATATAGCTCAGTCGGTAGAGCACTTCCTTGGTAAGGAAGAGGTCACCGGTTCAAATCCGGTTATGGGCTCCATAAATTCATTGACAGAAAGGTTAGCCTAATAGAGAATATGCGTTCTATTTTTTGCAAAAATTAGAGCATTTTTGTTTAAAAAGGTATACAATCACGCCCATAGAGTCATTGAATTAATAAACATTAAATGATCTCCAGGGGGGAGTTAATTTAATATTCGCGGAGGGCGATAGATAATGTCAAAAGCTAAATTTGAAAGAAACAAACCACATTTAAATGTGGGTACAATTGGTCACGTTGATCACGGTAAAACAACCCTTACTGCTGCTATTACAAAAGTAATGTCAGATGCCAGTGGTGGTGAGTTTAAAGCATATGATCAAATTGATAACGCTCCTGAGGAGAGAGAAAGAGGGATAACAATTGCTACAGCTCATGTAGAATACGAGTCACCAGATAGACATTATGCTCATGTTGATTGCCCTGGACACGCTGACTATGTAAAAAATATGATTACAGGAGCAGCTCAGATGGATGGAGCAATTTTAGTTTGTAGTGCTGCAGACGGCCCAATGCCACAAACCAAAGAGCACATACTTTTAGCAAGACAGGTTGGCGTACCTAACATTATTGTATACTTAAATAAAGCTGATCAAGTTGATGATAAAGAATTAACTGAACTTGTTGAAATGGAAATTAGAGAATTATTAACAAGCTATGAGTTCCCAGGTGATGATACTCCTATAATTACTGGCTCAGCTTTAAAAGCTTTGGAAGGTGATTCAAGTGATATCGGCGCTCCTTCAATTCAAAAATTAGTTGAAGAAATGGATAAATTTTTCCCACAACCAGAAAGAGCTGTTGATGGTGANTTTTTAATGCCAGTTGAGGATGTATTTTCAATTTCTGGAAGAGGTACTGTAGTGACCGGTCGTGTTGAGCGAGGAATCATAAAAGTTAATGATGAAATTGAAATTACTGGAATCAAGGATACTCAAAAATCAGTTTGTACAGGAGTGGAGATGTTTAGAAAACTTCTAGATGAAGGTCAAGCTGGTGATAACGTTGGAGTATTACTTAGAGGTACAAAAAGAGAAGAGGTTGAACGTGGACAAGTCCTTTGTAAACCTGGCTCTATAAAACCTCATACTAAGTTTGAATGCGAAGTTTATATTTTGTCAAAAGATGAGGGCGGAAGACACACTCCATTNTTTAGTAACTATAGACCACAATTTTATTTTAGAACAACTGATGTTACTGGCGCATGCGCTTTACCATCTGGCACAGAAATGGTAATGCCTGGAGATAACATAGCTATGACAGTTGAACTAATCGCTCCAATTGCAATGGAAGAAGGATTGAGATTTGCTATTAGAGAAGGTGGAAGGACTGTAGGTGCTGGAGTTGTTTCGAAAATTATTGAATAAAGTTTTCATAAGCTAATTTAAAGCGGGAGGAGTAATTTCGTCCCGCTTTTTGGTTTTTTAGGCCAGTAGCTCAATTTGGCAGAGCAGCGGTCTCCAAAACCGCAGGTTGGGGGTTCAAGTCCCTCCTGGCCTGCCATTTACGAGGTAGTAATGGTTGATAAAGTAGTTGAAAGTGAAATAAATAGTAAGGATAGAATTGCTTGGGGCGCAGCAATAGTAGTTGCTGGNCTTGGAATATTTGGTTTTTATTATTTTTCCTCATATCCACTTATATATAGGGTTCTTGGACTAGTTCTTGTATTCATTTTNGATGTAATAATTCTTTTTAATACTGAAAAAGGTAGAACTTTAAGATCTTTCATGGGAGATGCCAGGCAAGAACTTCGAAAAGTAGTTTGGGCTACTAAAATGGAAACCGTACAAACCACAATTATAGTTTTTGTTGTGGTTATTATTATCTCCATTTTTTTATGGTTGTTAGATAAACTATTAGGNTCTGGNGTAACATTGTTATTGTCGTCCTAAAAAATTAGGTAATAGTTATGAGTTTAAAATGGTTNGTTATACATGCTTATTCGGGATATGAAAATCATGCNNGAGAAGCTCTTTTAGAGAGAATCGAACGNTTTGGNGTAAAAGACAAATTTGGTGAAATACTTATTCCAACAGAAGAAGTAGTCGAAATGCGTGAGGGTCAAAAGCATAAAAGTGAAAGAAAATTCTTTCCTGGTTATATTTTGGTTCAAATGGAAATGAGCGATGATCTATGGCACCTAGTTAAAAAGACACCGAAAATCATGGGCTTTATTGGAGGAACCTCGGATAGACCAGCTCCAATTAGTGAAAATGAGGCCATGAGCATCATGAGTAGAATTAAAGAAGGTGTAGAGAAACCTAAACATAAGGTTTTATATGAAACTGGTGAAGTTATAAGGGTAATTGACGGCCCCTTTAATGATTTCAATGGTGTTGTGGAAGAAGTAAATTATGAGAAGAATAGAATGTTGGTTGCAGTTCAAATATTTGGACGTTCTACTCCAGTTGAGTTAGAATTCAGTCAAGTTGAAAAGGCTTAAGAGATGGCTAAAGAAATTGAAAATTATGTAAAGTTACAAATTCCTGCTGGTGAAGCAAATCCTGCTCCACCTGTTGGTCCAGCACTAGGCCAACATGGGTTGAATATTCAGGATTTTTGTAAATCGTTTAATGCAAAAACAGAAAAATTAGAAAAAGGCATAAAGGTTCCAGTCGTAATAACTGTTTACAACGATAAAAGCTTCGATTTTGTTGTCAAAACTGCGCCTGCATCTATATTAATTAAAAAAGCTGCAAATGTAGAAAAAGGAAGTGGAAAACCAAACTCAGAAAAGGTTGGATCTATTTCAAGCCAACAAGTTAAAGAAATCGCTGAAACAAAAATGCCTGATCTCAACGCTAATGATATTGAGGCAGCAATGGAAATAATTAAAGGAAGTGCCAGAAGTATGGGCATCGAGGTGAAAGACTAATGGCGAAGTTATCAAAAAGAATTAAAGGATTTTTAGAAAGTATTGATCAATCTAAGGCATACAATATGCAAGAGGCCTTTAAAATTATTAAAGAAAATTCAAAAGTAAAATTTAACGAATCAGTTGATGTAAGTATCAATCTTGGAATTGATGCAAAAAAATCTGATCAAAATGTAAGAGGTTCGCTAGTATTACCTAATGGAACTGGCAAAAGCGTTAAAGTAGCAGTATTTTGTGAGGGCGATGAGGCTAAAGCAGCAAAAGAAAATGGCGCTGATGTCATTGGTATGGAAGATTTAGCTGAAAATATAAAGAAAGGTGAAATAAATTTTGATATACTTATTGCCACTCCAGATACAATGAAGATGGTTGGACCATTAGGTCAAATATTAGGACCGAAGGGCCTTATGCCAAATCCAAAAACTGGAACAGTTAGTAAAGATGTGGCAAAAGCAGTTAAAAATGCTAAATCAGGGCAAGTACAGTACAGAACAGATAAAGCTGGAATTATTCATTGCTCTATAGGCAAAGTAGATTTTAGTGAGCAAATGCTTGAAGAAAACCTTAGTTCTTTAATTGCTGAATTAAATAGGGTTAAGCCAGCATCTGCAAAAGGAAAGTATTTACAGAAGATAAGTGTATCTTCTTCAATGGGCCTAAGTCTAAATTTAGACCAGGCATTATTGGTATAGACTTTGTTAAGTTGTCTAATTGATAACTGTCAAAGACCGTAGGCGTGTTTTAGTTAAAACACTTAATATTAAGCCTTCGTAGATAATATGGAGTAGCAACTTGGCTTTAAGCATTGAGCAAAAACAAAAGTTAGTTGAAGAAGTTTCGAGTGAAGCTAAAGTCGCTCTGTCAGCTGCAGCAGCAGAATACAGAGGTCTGAGTGTTGACCAGCTTACAAAATTAAGATCAAATGCAAAAGATCTTAATGTTTATTTGAAAGTTGTAAAAAATACTTTAGCTAAAAGAGCGATTAAAGATACTGATTTTGAATGTATGCAAAACGACTTAAAAGGGCCATTAATACTTGCTTTTTCAAGGGACAACCCTGGTTCCGCAGCAAAACTTTTTAATGATTTTGCAAAAGAGTCAGAAGAATTAAAGCCAGTCTTAATTGCATTAAATGGTGAATTAGTTGATATAGGTAACTTATCTAAAATTGCTAAGCTACCAACTAAAGATGAAGCAATTAGTATGTTGATGGGTGTAATGAAAATGCCAATTGAAAAATTAGTTAGAACCGTTGCTGCACCGCACACTAAATTAGTTCAAACTTTGTTTGCTTACAGTAATAGCAAGGCGAGTAACTAGACTATCAATTAGGGAGATAGAAAATGGCTGTATCAAAAGATGAAATTCTTGAAGCAATATCAAACATGAGTGTTATGGATGTTGTGGATTTAATAAAAGAAATGGAAGATAAATTTGGAGTAACTGCTGCCGCTGCTGTTGCTGCCGCAGCACCAGCTGCTGCTGGAGATGCAGGTGGAGATGCTGCAGAAGAAAAAACTGAATTTACAATTAAAATGCCTAGTTTTGGTGACAATAAAGTTGCAGTTATTAAGGTTGTAAGAGGTATAACGGGATTAGGTCTAAAAGATGCAAAAGATCTTGTCGAAGGAGCGCCTGCAACTATTAAAGAGGGTGTCGCTAAAGACGAAGCTGAAGATTTTAAAAAGCAATTAGAGGAAGCTGGAGCAACTGTTGAGCTCGCTTAAATTTACTTTTTGTTAAAAATTCGTTAATTTTTATTGCTAGATTATTACTGGCAGGATATTTTTTATTTTATATGAATTATTCTTATACTGAAAAAAAGAGAATTAGAAAGAAATTTGGTAAAATTAAACAAATCATTGATATCCCCTCAATGTTGCAAATTCAATCTAATTCTTATTCATCTTTTCTTTCTGGAAGTAGCACTTTCGCAGACAGAGAAAAATCAGGTTTATTCAAAGCCTTCAACTCTGTTTTTCCAATTGTAAGTCATGCTGGACACGTAAGATTAGAGTTCATAGATTACAGTGTTGGCAAACCCCTTTTTAATGTTCAAGAGTGTCAGTTAAGAGGCATAACATTTTCTGCACCTCTTAAAGTTTTAATGAAGCTTGTAATTTGCGATAAAGACGATCAAGAAAAGGTAAGAGAAATTAAAGAACAAGAAGTCTTTATGGGCGACATACCTTTAATGACTGAGAAAGGCTCCTTTGTAATTAATGGAACAGAAAGAGTGGTAGTATCTCAACTTCATAGATCACCTGGTGTTTTCTTTGATCATGATAAAGGAAAAACACATTCTTCAGGTAAGCTCCTTTATTCAGCAAGAATTATTCCTTATCGAGGGTCCTGGTTAGATTTTGAATTTGACCCAAAAGATTGTGTCTTTGCAAGAATAGACAGGAAAAGAAAATTTCCAGCAACAATTTTACTTAGAGCGCTTGGTTTTCAAACCCAAGAAATAATAGATTTATTTTTTGAAAAAGATGAAATTAAAATTGATGGTGAAAAAATTTACTACAAATTTGTAAGTAACAGACTAAAAGGAACGATTGCCATTGATGAGATCAAGATTAAAAATAAAGTAATTGTAGAACAAGGTAAAAGAATCACCGCTAGACATACTAAGCAATTATCAGATAGTAAAACAGAATATTTGGAAGTTTCTAATGACTTTTTAATTGGTAGAATTTTAGCCAATGATTTAGTTGATGATGAAACTGGTGAAATAGTTTTACCACTAAATACAACTATAGATGAAGAAAATATTAGTACGCTTCTCTCAAAAGCAAAGGGTAAATTTGAAACACTGTACATCAACGATATTGACTGCGGTCCATATATTTCTTCTACATTATCAATTGACTCAACTCAAACTCAGCTGGAAGCTCAAGTAGAAATCTATAAAATGATGAGACCTGGCGAGCCACCAACAAAAGAGTCAGCTCAAAACTTATTTAGTAATTTATTCTTTATAAAGGAAAGATATGATCTTTCGGATGTTGGCAGGATGAAATTTAATGCAAGAATTGCGGATGACTCTTCAAAAGAAAATATTCTTAATAAAAATGATATTGTTAGTGTAATTCTTGAGCTAGTAAATATTCGAAATGGCAATGGTGAAGTTGATGATATCGATCATTTAGGAAATAGAAGAGTAAGGTCTGTTGGTGAAATGGTAGAAAATGTATACAGAGTTGGCTTAGTGAGGCTAGAAAGAGCTGTAAAAGAAAGATTAACTGTAGCAGAATCTGAAGGCCTTATGCCGCAAGAATTAATAAATGCTAAACCAGTTGTCGCTAGTAT
>NZYO01000012.1 GCA_002702235.1 Gammaproteobacteria bacterium | reverse complement strand
GGAGGGAACTGAACCTCCTGGATCAAGTGAATTAAATTTTGAAAAAAGAGCTGGATCATATCATTGTGCAAATTGTGATATTAAACTTTTTGAGTCCTCAAAAAAATACGAGAGTGGCTCTGGTTGGCCGTCATTTTTTGAATCCTTGCCCGATGTGTTTGAAACTAAAACCGATCATCTCATTGGTTATGCGAGGACTGAGTATCATTGTAAAAATTGTGGAGGTCATCATGGACATATATTTGATGATGGGCCAAAGCCAACCGGAAAAAGGTACTGTAATAACGGGGTTTGTTTAGTTTTTAAGGAAAAAAAATAAAATGATTTTAAAATATTTGAGTTTTTTAATTGGTTTAACTTGGTCTTACTCTTTAATAAAAACACAGTCTATATTTAGTAAAAAAGCTGGTCTTATTTTTAAATTATTTATAACAAAAGTGTCATGGTTTACTTTTATAGCTGCTGTTTACTTTGGATATAAAAACTTCTCTTTTCAGTTTACTCTTATAGGAATTATTTTTTCAATCATTTTAGTACATTTGGGTTTTATATTTTTGAGTAAATTCTTAAAATCAAAATTTACAGAAAAGCAATTGAATCTTACAAAAAGTTTTTTTGAATACTCTTTAATTATTTGGATTTTATATTATTTTATTTATTAAATAATTGCTTATTTTGGTCGCTTAGGCCGAAGTAAATATTGTTTTTTTTCACATTTATATATACAAATTTAATATGTTTGAAAAATTAGAAGAACTTGCAAAAAATAACAAAAAAATATCTGATTTTCATATTAGATCAGGCTCTCCCTTAGCATACAGGCAAACCGGAGAAATTATCATGGTTAAAGATGTTATGGTAAAACCACAAGATCTTATAGATTTAATGACTACGAATTGTAATGAGCATGAGACAAAAAAATTCCAAGATACACACGAGCTAGACTCTGCAGTTAATATTAGTGGACTAAGATTTAGAGCTAATTTTTATAAAACATTAAATGGACCAGCTGCAGTTCTTAGAAGAGTAGAAAGCAAAATACCAGAGATGGGACAGTTTGATTTACCAGATGCCCTTTATGACATAATCGATATGCATAAGGGTTTAGTTTTAGTCACTGGACCAACAGGTTCTGGAAAATCAACTACACTTGCAGCTATAGTTAATGAAATAAATAAAACAAGAACTGCAAATATTATAACTGTAGAAGACCCAGTAGAATTTATTCATACAGACTCAAAAAGTATCGTTTCACATCGAGAAGTTGGAAAGCAAACACAAACTTTTGCAAGTGCACTAAAAGCAGCCCTACGAGAAGACCCTGATGTGATTTTAGTTGGAGAGATGAGGGATTTGGAAACAGTAAGTCTTGCACTTACAGCTGCTGAAACTGGACACTTGGTTTTTGGAACACTACACACGAGTGGAGCACCAAATACAATAAATAGAATCATAGACGTTTTCCCACCAGAACAACAAGCTCAGATACGAGCGCAGCTTTCAACTTCTTTGAAGATGGTTGTAACACAAAGACTTTTAAAAACAAAAGATGGCCAAGGTCGTGTAGGTGCTTTTGAAATTATGAAATGTACTGCTCCGATTCAAAACTTAATTAGAGAAGCAAAAATTCATCAAATACCTAGCATCATGCAGACCGCAGTAAAAGATGGAATGATCACAATGTCAAAATCATTAGAAAATCTTGTTACAGCTGGAAAGATTGATGCAAATGCAGGAAAAGAAAATTAAAGGTTTCGCTTTATTAGAGCTCATCGTAGTTATAGCAATTATTGGTGCAATGTCAGCTGCAGCTTTTAAACCATTCCTAAAGTGGAGAACTGAACGAATGGTTAGAGCTCAAGCAACAGAGACAGCTTCCCTAATGAGAAATATTTTTTCACAAGTTCAAAGAGGACAATATAGTTTTGTACAATTTAGTGTTTATAGAGATACTGATAACGAAGAAATAGTTGTTGAGACAAATGGTTTAGGGCAAAATAAGTTTATTAACCTTGTAAGAGATAAGTGGGACGGAACAACTGAAAAACCTTTTCACAGATTTGAGCAGAGATGCTCAATGGATATTGACTGGGATGATGAAGGAGCATCAAGCGATGAATTGACTGTGAAACAAATTAGACTTGATGAAACTAAAGTCTTAATAGGAATGCTAGATAATAATGATAATCCTATGACTATACCAAATGACGGCGGTAATATTTGTTTTTCAAAAGATGGAACTTTTTATAGTGCAAGTGGTATGTTTTTAATGAATGAGGGATCAGATTTTTTAGCCAATGAAAATTTATTTATTTGTCAAAGAAAAACAGATGAAGATAATCATTGTGTATTAAATAATAGCGGCCCTGCTCAGAGTAATTTTTTTCGTATAGAATGGAGTAGATTTGGTAGTATTAATTTATATAAATGGGCAAACGATTGGGTGACTCAATGAGAAATTTTTCTAAAGATAAACTTATCAAGGGTATTAGTTTAGTTGAGGCTTTAGTTTCAACTGCAATAGTTGCAATAGGTTTTCTTGCAGTATTTCAATTAGTAAATTATTCAGTTAACTCAATTGGAGTTTCAGGTGAGCGAACAAAAATAAATTATATTACAAGTATGATAGCAGAGGATATGATTGGCTCAAGAGATGAGACGACAAATACTAATCCAAATTCCAAACAATGTTTGATTAATGATTATGGTGTACCAACAGCTTTGGATGGTGGTGTATGTCCGGATAATATAAAAAAATTCGCACAGCATATTAATCAAAGCCCAATAGGATATGATTCATGTAGTGGAAAAGGAGGTCCTATTTTTTCAAAAGACAATATGACAAGTATTTACAAAAATTCATTAACAGAAGGTGCTCCAGAAAATAAGTTAAATAGATGGGGAGTTATTTTAGGTGAAGATCGTTATTTAAAATGTAGAGATAACCCAGATGGTGTAGGTGATAGAAAAACTATTAATGTTTATAAAATTTGCACAGGTACAGGATGTCTTCCAGGGAGTTGGGATATGATTTTTGACGAAATTTACATTGGTAGAGTTGAAATTAATACTAATGCGGGCAATAAAAGAAGAACGTTATACTTTCAAGCAGATTATATTTTTAAGGAATGATGAAAAAAAAATTAACAAAGATATCAGGTGTAACATTAATTGAGTTATTAGTAGGAGTTGCAGTAACCGCTATAATGATGGGAGCAATGTTTGCATCTTATACTGCAGTTAATAGTAGCTATAAACAAGTAACTGATAAAGCGAGAATTAGTAGCTCGAGCAGAGACATAGTTGGAATGATGATGAGAGATATAAGATTAGCAGGATACAAATATTATTATGGTCGGAATGATGAAGGAATTCCACCATCAGATAATCTAACTCATATCTCAGGACTAGAGCAAGGCAGAGGGATAATAGATACCCACGATCCAATAATAGTCTTTAGAAATACTCTTGGTTATTATCCTGCAGATTTTACTGTGGATCCAGATAGCGATCTTCCAATTCCACAAAAAAATCGATCTACAGATACTTGTTGCGATAGCATATCTATTGTCTATGGTGATTTTGATAAAAATGATCCAATACAAAAATATAAAAGATATAAAATTTCATATTTTGCATTACCAATAAACAATGAGGATGGAAATCCTGATAATGATTTTTATGGGGTTTATAAAACTAAAGAAAGCTGGATTGAAAACGATGAGAATACATTTGGTAATTGGACAAGTAAATGTACTGAGTGTTACACAAATCAACTTGTCAGATCACATTTAGTCGATATGGAATTTTTATTATTTGATGGCAATGGACATCATTTGTGGAAAAATGGAGATTATCCTCTACCAAATAATGCTCATAGATCCGATCTTTATAATATTAAACAAGTGGATATGTCACTAATGTTTAGATCAAATAAAGAATTTTATAAAAATAAACCAAAACAAAAGCAATTTTTAAAAACATTAAGTAATGACAGATATTCAGGATTAGGTCTTGATGATAGATATTTAAGAGACAATGTAGTTGTAAGTATTGCTACAAGAAACATAGGAAGATGAAAAATAAAAATAAAAATATAAAAGGATTTACACTAATTTTATCGTTAGTTCTTTTAATAGCTATGTCATTAATGGGTGGAACTCTAGTTGTGTTATCTTCGAGTGATCACCGAGATAATAATACTGATGATTTATATCAGCAAGCTTTTTACGTTGCTGAAACTGGATTATTAGAGGCTGAAAAATACTTGTTAAATAAGTTTATGGGAAAACCAAGAAGAGTAAAAACTGCTGGAGCAGTATCTCGAGAAGATGACGAGTTATCGAAAAATATACCTCCAGCAAATTCCTTTACGATCCCTGCTGCTGATAGAACCCCGTGCTACAAAAGTTTTAAAAACATCATAAATTTAGAAAATGTAGTTACACATTATACTGAGGGCTCATTTTATCAAATCGTGGAACCAATAGTTGCATCTGTCTATTCATCTGCATCTGGAAGAGAGAGCAAGTATAGAGATGGAGAGATTAGCTTTTTACAAAGATTTACTTATGAATACTTTATGGTTAATGTTGGCCCAGCGGACTCCTTTGAGACTGGAAATAGTGTTCAAGCGTCAGCTACCGATGTTGTTAATAGAGGAACTGCTTTCAGGGTTTATTCCTGCGGTATTTTTGATGAAGATAAAATTATAATCCCTCTTGAAAGTATGGTAGTTTTACCGGAATAAAAAATGAAAAGAAAAACTTTTACTTTATTTTTTATAATTTCTTTATTTAGCTCACAAATATCATGGGCATGTGATTTACTAGGAATTGAAATAGGTTCAGATAAATCAACAATTGAAAATATTTTTGGAACAATTGAGGATGAACAGTCCCAAATAGAAGGAGTCCTTGGAACAACTAGAGGAAGTGGTTCTAGTGGTCTCGGGGGAGATGTTTCAGTTTATGTTACAGAAAAAAATGCTTTCTGTGAAGATATAGACTTTGGAGAAGTTTTAATTAAAGGATATGTAGTAAACAACAAAGTTGGTGCAGTAGAAATCGAATTGCAAAATGGTCAAAACAATGATGAGAGTGCAAAGGGTTTGCTCAATAAATATGTTCAATCAAGTTTTGGAGCAGTAAACACTGAAGATAAATCTTGGCCAGGGTATAAGTTTTGGAATTTCGGGAATAAACAAATTTATTACTATAAGATAAAAAATATTGATAAAGAAATTATAGAGGGCGTTGCAGTAACTTCACCAGATTATTTTGAAGTATTACTTGAACAGGAAGAATAATGAAAATAAAAAATTTATTTAAAATAATTATAATTAATTTAATACTATTATCTTTAACAGGTTCAAAATCTTTTACAAAACCAATTCCCCCTGGATCAGGAAAGGGCGATGTTCCAGCTAATATATTAATATTGTTAGATAGCTCAGTGAGTATGAGAAATATAGCATCAGGTGGAATGGGAACCTATGGTGTGGACTGGGCAGTAGAATTAAGTGATGGCAATATAATTTTTGCTGAGAACGGAAGAGGTTTTTCTAAAATTATTGCTGAAACGGGCGAAAGAGATTTAACATTTGCTGGTGGTGCTATCAATTTTAGAGGAGCGAATAGAGATTCAAATTGTGGAAATAAAAATTCACAAGTTAATAAAAGTTGGGCCGGGGCTGTAACGTCAAGCGATATAGTTTATGGAGTTTCAACTCAAAATAGCGGGCAGATAATTGCAATTGATAAAGACGGCAAATGCGTTGATGTTATTGGGTTTAATAAAACAAAAATTGCAATGCCAGCATTACTTGAGATAAGAGAGATTGATAATGATGAAATTCTTTTTGTCGGAGGTAGAACTCATGAAGGTGGTGGTAAGAAAGGAAAATTATATGTCAAGAACTTGACGAATGGGAAACAAAAAAAATGTTCGATAAATAATAATCAACATTTTGGAAAACTATTAAATAGAAACGCAGCTATGTCGATGACCATTAGTAATAATGGTGATTATATTTATCTTGCAGCAGGTCAGCANNTTGTNGGNTANACTTTAACAAAAGATNGNAACGANCTTTATTGTCCTACAGATGGAAATTGGGATTATTTTATTNATACNGGAAGAGATCAAGCAAAAACTCCTAGCCAAACAAATTCTCTTGCAGATGATATNAAAGATATTTACGCGATCAAATATTCTGTAGCAGAAGATAACAAGATCTATGCAACAAGTAAAAACTCTCATCTTCTTCAAAAAATTTCAATAGATCATACCTCTACTTCAGCTAGCTTAGATTTTACCATAGGTAAATATGGACCTGCTAAGACTTTAAATGATAAAGACCCAGGAGATGTCGATGCTGCTGATGTTGAATTTAATCTGCCAGGAAAGGCTTCGAGTTCTACTTTCGCAAATAATATATTTGCTAGCGCTACAAGAGTTTTAGTGGGTGATAGAAACTCGTTTATACACAAATTTGATCAAAATAAAATGACTGATGCTTTAAAAGATACAGCCTGGCGAGCAAGATATGGTGGTGCAAAAAAATCAAAATTTGATGGTGCNAAAGATGCAATNGAGGAAATTGTAACTGATAGTTCTTTAACATCAGGTGCAAACTATGGTTTTGGTCATTGGAATTCAGGNACTAATGANTCNAGAGGTGGNGCAGCNTGGNNTCAAGACGGGNCAAGAGGCGGTGGTGAAAAATGGTGTCACTTTGTAAATGCGTGTTACTANATGGACAATGGTTGGATGGGNGGAACTCACCCAGTAGGTACGTCTGATCGATGNCTTAATGATTACTGTCTAGANGANGGGGTAAGNGCTACTGGGGCTTCTGAAATTGTTGCCACACTTCCAACTATCGGTATGGCATGGGGAACAGATGGAAANGCTTTTGCNGACATTGCATATCAATATTTTGGAAATAGAACGGGAGAGACGCCAGTTATAGATAAAGTGGGCAAACCNTGTCAGCAAAATTATGTTATCGTTATAAGTGANGGACATATAAGAAATAGCACAGAAGCATTCAGAACTTTAGCAAAACTAAGAGATGAATATGAAGTTACAACTCTTATGGTTGGCTATGGTGGATCTTATCAAAATGCAAATGCTAAAGTNATATTTGACAGACTAGCAAGAGCTGGATCTTGCGAAAGTCCGGGTGATTATTATGACAATGTAAATCCGATTTCCTACGAAGGACTAGACAATAAAACAGGTTGTGAAAGCCCGATAGACGCTGAAACTCCAGCTGATTTAAAGACAGAGATCTCATCAAAAATCAGACAAATTATTGCAGAACGATTATCTTTTACAGCACCATCAATCACTGCAACTCTTGAGGAAGGCGGATCTATTTATCAAGCACAATTTAATTATAAGGCAAATAAAGAATGGAGAGGGCATCTTTATAGATATCAAATTGANGGCGATGTAATTCAAGATAGCNTGGAAGAAAATAATGNTTTTGGAAACTGGGACGCTGGAGAAAGACTTCTTGTAAAAGGTTCCACTGGCAGAAAAATTTGGACTGCAATTGACACTAATCAGTATGGAGATGCTGGTTATACTGGTGGTGGTGGATGGAATAATTGGAACACAAGTAATGCAGCCGCAATTCAAAACTTATTTGAAGCAACTGGTAACGCNGTAAGAGATTATCACAATTCAGGATCAACATGTGGTCTAGCAGGAACAGATGGTGTCGAAGATGGTATCGATGATGATGTAAAAGGATTAATTAATTTTGTAAGAGGTGTTGACTACTTTAACTATAAAGGAACTCCAGGTGGTGGAGCATGCCCTATTGATGAAGATAGAGACTGGATTTTAGGAGATATATATCATTCTCAATTAATCGAAGTTGGCCCTCCAGGTGCTAGTACAAACTTTTTTGGTAACAACCAAGAAAAATATTGGAGATCAACAAAAGGTTATGGGGCATTTAAAACAGCCAACCAAAATAGAACAAGAGTTGTTTATGCTGGTTCAAACGGAGGAACGTTGCATGCATTTAATGCTAAGACTGGAGATGAGGAGTGGGCATTTGTACCTCCCATGATTGCAGCTCAACTACCACTCTTAGTAAACAAATCTCTGGATGGACAATTTGGAGGTGCAGCTGAATCGGGTGGTACTAATCCAATATTTGCTGTAGATGGATCACCAGTTGTTCATGATGCTTTTATTTATGGATTAAACGATGGTGGAACAGAATATCAAAATTTTCAATCATGGCGTACATTATTAATGATTCCTTATGGTCGTGGTGGTGCAGGATTTTCTGTATTAGATGTAACTAAACCAACAGTAACAGTTGGTGCACAAGATGCAAAGGGTAATTATGAACCAGGTTCAGGACCACTCCATATGTTTTCTATATACAATGACGCTTATAATAAAGAAGTTGTAAGAGTAGACCATAATGGTGTGACACATAGAATACCTTATCAAAGATCTACAATTTCTATTGAGGAGTCATTTGAGGCTGTACATGCAGCTAATATCTATCAGGAAGCAGAAACAAAAGATATAGCTTTAGGCACCTATACAGATGATGCTGGTACGCCAGACGATACTACGGATGACTTTCAAGCAGATTTTTTTACTAACAGGGAAGCTAAAGCAGCATGTCAAGGTAATAGCGATTACGCAGGAGGTGATTTTGTAAATACAACATATGACGGAGGAGCAACAACCTGTTTTAAAGATAATGTCTTTACATTTGATATAGAATTACCAGACAGCGCTGTTAGTAGCGGAACGGTGAAGGACGGAATACTATCAATTTCAAAATTAGTGAGTGATGATTGGGTTGAAATGACAGGAGTAACAGCAACTTATGATGGATCAATATTAACAGTAAACTTTGGTACTAGTAATCCAATAACAGTCGACCAAGGTATAAGTGGATTATCAGATGTGATTAAAATAGATACTACATGTGAAGGGCAAGCAATTGATAATAAAGAATTTGATTATTCTGGATTAGGCGAGACGTGGTCAACACCAAGAATTGTTAGGATACCATCTTCAAGTGGAGCTTCAGATCATGCTGATGATAGATATGTTGCAGTCATGGGTGGAGGAATGGGGTCTGGTACTAAATGTGTAGGCTCTGGTATCATCATGGTGGACTTGGAAGCTGGACATTTAGGGGATAATACAGAACTTGAGCATAAAGCTGGAAGATTATTCGGATCGGTAGAAAATGCAGGTTTTATGAGAATATTAGATAGTGAAGAAAAGGGATATAAAATCGGAATTACAGGAGAGTATCAACATGCAAGTCCAATAGTAAACTCTATTCCAGCCACTCCGATAGTAATTACCGCAGATAATGTTCCACAAGCTGATTGGCGTGGAGCAATGGTCTATATTAATGATTTAGAGGGTAAAGTTATGAAAATTAATTTAACATCAGAAGGAACTTTATTCGAGCAGCAATTTCTTATGAATTTACAAGCAGACAATGTAAATAAAAGATTTAGTTTTTTTGAAATGGATGCAGCCATAGGAGGAGACTCTGGAAATCTATGGTTGTTTGGGGGAACAGGAAACTTTAATAGAATATCCGAAAAGGCAGGAGAAGACGGGAAAAGCTTAATGGATAATATAGTTTATGGAATAAGAGATCGNGACTTTCCAAACTTTGTTTCAAAAAATTCACCTAAACTTGTAAGCGGAAGTGAAAACTTTATTCTTGATAGTGCTNTTGCNTTCGCTAGCGATAATACCCCTAGGATTGAGAGAAGCTCTNANTGTGTTAATACAACAGACGAGGTNGGTCCAGTATGTAAGGTAACAACTAGTGATGAAGCATGGAGATATCATTTAGGCGANCCCGATGCAAACCCAGAGTCAACAACAGGAAATAAGTTTAGAAAAACTTCAGCAGCGCCAACTGTTTATAGAGGAAAAGTTTATTTTCCAATCTATGAACCAGCAGAATTAGTTTGCGAGTTAGGAACAGCGTATGTTTGTGCTTATGATGATGAATGCGGTTATTTAGATTCACTTCACATTGATTCTTCTGTAGCCGAGGGTAGCTGCTATAAAGTTGGAAGTGGTATTTTATCTAAATTAGTTGTCCACGGTGGAAGCATGTTTGCAAACCTTGCTGGACCAGAGGAGTCGGAAGATACACTTGTCCNAATACTTGCAAGTGAAAAACAATTTAGAACTTTTAGAAATTCTTGGCGTGAGAANTTTTAGATATTAAATAATATTAATTTTATTTGGTTCCCAAAGATAANATAAACTAATGTGCCAATTATAAGATATGGACCAAAGGGAATNTCAGTAGTTAAGCTTTTAGTTTTATTTATTAAAGTTGGAGCAACATATAACAAAGCTATTACTGAGGAAAAAAAAATTATAAGTGGAACGCTTACCCATCCAAACCAAAATCCTATTGCAGATAAAAGTTTAGCATCTCCNAAACCCATTCCNTCTTTATTTTTAATCTTTTTATACAAAAAAATAATAACCCAAATGATTACGTAACCAAGTATNCCACCAATTAATGAATTAATTAAATTTGGAAATAATTCTTGATCTAAATTAGGATAAAATGATTTCAATAGACCAATAAACATTAAAGGAAAGGATAGTTCATCTGGAATAATNAAGTGCTTTAGATCAATAAAAAATATAATAATAAAAAATATACTTANAATTATAAATAATAATGTTGTTACACTTAATCCATATACAAAATAGACGACACAAAAAGTCAATGCGCTCAATAATTCAACAAAAAAATATTGAAAATCAATTTTACAATCACAATTTCTACATTTTCTTTTTAAATATAAAAAAGATATTAAAGGAATATTGTCATACCATTTAATAATACATTTACATTTTGGACAAAATGAACGATCTAACACAACTCCTTTGTCTTGCGGTAGTCTAAATATACAAACATTTGAAAAACTACCCCAGATGGCTCCTAAAATAAAAAAAAAAGCAAAAATCACTAACTAGATTTTAAATTGCGATGCAATATTTATGATCCCATCAATGCAATANTGAATAAAAACCACTGCATCTTGAATATGTAAATAGAAACTTGGCGAATTAATTATAATTTCCATAGCTATTAAAATTACCAAAAAAGCATTAGAATGCCAATTATAAAAGAATATAGGATTTGTATAAAAAATGTTTTTTAACACAAAGAAAATAGAACCAATTGAGAAAGATAGCTCCTTAAATAAGGATTTAGCTATTATTACTCAAATGAACCAAGAGTTTGCAACATCTTTGGACTTAAGTGAAACTTTACAAACTGCTTTAGANGTAATTATAAAAAGAATAAATGCCCAGGCAGCAAATATATTTTTAATTGACGACAAAAAACAAGTATTTCAATGTATTGCATCTAAATATCAATCATACCTTGATGAATATGAAATTCCACTGACACAAGGTGTAATGGGTAAAGCAGTTCTTCAAAAAAAATGTATTAGAGTAGGCGATGTAAGAAAAGATGTAAGAGAAATTGCAGAATTTTATTTTGATTTAGATAANAAAACTAATTTCACAACCTATTCAGTTCTNTGTTCNCCATTAATTGCTGCTAATGAATGTATNGGTGTTATTCATTGTTTAAATAAAAAAACTNCTACAAAATTATTTGAGGAGAATGANAGAAAATTATTAGAAACTTTNTCAGCTCCNGCNGCTTTAGCAATTCGTAATGCAAAAATGGCAAAAGAACTTGTAGAAAAAAATAGAATGCAAAAAGAAATNGAAATAGTTGGAGAAATACAAAAAACATTATTATCTAAAAATAAAGACGAGAATTTTCCGATTGCCGGAATAAATATCCCAGCAAAGGTTGTATCAGGTGACTTCTATAATTTTTCTGAGATAGGAAAAGGAATGTATGGGTTTGGTGTAGCTGATGTATCGGGCAAAGGAATTAAATCATCTTTGTTAATGTCAAAAGCATCAAGTTTATATCGTTGCTTAAGTAAAACTATTTTTTCAACATCAGATCTTTTAAATTTACTTAACAAAGAAATTTGTGAAACAGCTGCCAGAGGAATGTTTGTAACAATGTTAGTTGGAATTTATGATAGCAATAAAAAAGAATTACTTTTATCAAACGCTGGACACGAACCACCTCTTGTAATTGATAAAGATCAAAAGTTTTCAAATTTTTCTGAAGCTGGTCCTCCACTAGGCATAACTCCTAAAATTAAATATAAAGAAACAACAACAAACTTTTCAGAGAGCTCAATGTATATCTTTACCGATGGTATAACTGAAATAAAAAATCCATCAGGTGACATGCTTGAAGCGGAAGGTTTTCAAAAATATATAAAAAAATATCAACACACACCAAATAATAAAAGATTAAAATTAATGATAGAAGATATTGTAAAGGCAGGCATGATTCAAAAAGATGATTTAACAATTGTCACTGTTGATAGTGTACAATGACAAAACTTATGAGCTTCATTGCAATATTAGTTTCAGTTGTTCTTTATTGGACAACAGCNAATGTATGTAGATATAATTTTGCAATTGATAAGAAAACAAATATTTTAAATATTCTTTCNGANGAAATTGGTCCANCAATCGGAAGAGCGCAAGTTTATTATTATAAAGAATTAGATTGCACCAAAGTTGATTGGTCTTTTGATTATAATAGAGTGGTAAAAAATGTTGAGACTTTAAGTGTAATGGTGTACCAGTCCTTTACAACTGATATAAGAGGAAAATCTTTAATAGAATAATTTTATCTTAACTAAATTATTATTTATAAATAAAATTATGTTTTTAACTTTGTTTAAAATGTTTTTCTTTAAAAGATATTTTATTACAACTAAATAATTTTCTTAATTAACAAAAAATATTCTTAAAATCGAAAATTTTTTAAAATTCTTGTAAAAAAAAATATTTTTTTCAATTTTTGATAAAATTTATTAAAAAATCCTTTCTAGAGATAAAATTAATACAATTTTTAATTGTATTTTCATAAAATTTGCTATTTTTAGAAATTTTGAATGGGTTAATGTTTTAATAATCCAGATTATGAACTCTCTAATTTGATCATTATAAAATTAATTTTTCATAAATTNNNCTGCTCTAACACAAAAAATTATTTCTCTAACACAAAAATATGCTATTAACTTAAAATATAAATAATGTTGATTTTATTAGCTTTTTATTATTTTATAGATTTTAAATATACTCTAACACAAAAAATTTAAGTCATTTGTGTTAGAGTTTGAGAAAATTTTTCATTTATTTATTTTTTTTATTTTTTTTTCTGAAAATGAAAAAAGCAAGTAAAATCAACACTTATAGACCAATTGACCTAAAATGGTCACCATAGGTTGTATTTTGTGTTAGACATTTTTATAAATTGTGTTAGAGATTCACNATGTTTGTGTTAGAGAAATTTTAAATTTTAAATATGGACGATAAAGAAAAAGAAAAATTTGGAGTCATTATAGATAAAAATGACCAAGATACTGAAAATCAACCAAAAGTTGATGAAAGTACTGAAGATAAAAATATATATAAAGAGAGTGTCACCACTTCCTCTGAAACTTCAACTAATCCAGAAGAAAAACAACCTGAAAGCGATAAAACTTCAGATGTTTTAGATAAAAATGAGGAAAAAACTAATTTAGAGGAAAGTGTTAACGATAATCAGCAAAACCTACAAAATGAAAGCGAAATTAAAACTGAAAATGTAGAGGAAAAGAAGGAACATCAGGTAATTCACAAAAAAGATGGGAGATTACACATNTATATAAGACAAGATAAATATAAAGGTGAGTTAAAATCAAAAAATTGGGTTGGAAGACTTTATATNGACGGAAAACAAAAGATTTCATCATCTGGTACTCCAAATTTAGAGGAGGCTATTCCAATCTTGGAGAAATGGTTTGATGATGTACACAAACAAAAAGAAAAAGAGCAAAAACAACTAGAGCAACAAGCAACAGATAACGTTGATGCACAACCAAAATTAGAAAGTCAAGAAACTTCTCAGGTAAAACCAACCATTCCTGACGAAACAACAGCAACAAAATCTCCTGAGTTGTCGACACAAGAACTTATTAATAAAAAAATAAGCGAAATTAAACAACAAGAACAAANTAACATNTCAACAATCCAAAATGAAAATGCTGACACNGGTGGTTCAAAAGTTCAAAATATTTTTAATAAATTAAAAAATATAAAATTAAAATCGCCATCTTTTGGAAAAAAAGATTCAAGTTCTCCNAAATTAAGTTTTGATAAAAATAAAGTAAAAGATAAATTTAATAATTTTTTAAAATCAAAGCTTGGTAAAAAGACAGCACAAGGGGAAGAAATTGTAGGTGTTGAGATTACAAATAAAGAAATCAGACTTGCGCAAATTTCTTCTAACAAGGCAAATCAATGGGTACTCGATAGATTTTATACTCATGAAATTGATTTACCAGAAGATGTTGCAATTGTTGACCATGAGCAAAAAGTAAGTGAACAATTAAATATTGCATTACAAAAATCAAAAATATCAACACCNAANGCNGCNATAGCAATTCCNGTTACAAANGCAATTATAAGAGTTGTTACAGCACCNTTAATGAANGATGANGAATTNAAAAAAGCNATTGATACAAATTCATTATGGGAAAANTTAGTTCAATTAACTGATAANTTAGATGATTATTCAATNTTTCANCAAGTAATAAATAGAANNTCNAAAGANAACACNATGGATATNTTATTTGTNGCTTCNAAATTAGCNGATATNAANAANTATACTNNTATNATTAAAAANAGTGGACTTAATCCTGTAATAATAGACGTTAAATGTTTTGCATTAAAATCTGCAGTTGATCAAATAAATCAAATCTCAAATAAAACCGAAGATGCTAATTTTACTGCAATGTTAGAATTTGGTTTAGATGAGAACTATGTAATGATATTGTATAATAATAACCCAATAATTACTGATATTTTTCTACGTGGCCAAGATAGAAAAATTCTAAAAGAGTCTCAGGATCAAGAGGAAAAAGACGCATTAGTCAGACGCTTTATGACACAAGTTAAACAAGCAGTGCAGGATTTTGAAACAAAATATGAAAAAAGAGTTAGAAATATAAAAGTAGTTTCTAATTTACCAAATGTAGATGATTATCTGTCAAGCTTTAGAAAAAGTTTGGTAAATACTGGTTTTAATTTGTTTGATCCTTTTGATGGTTTAAAAATTCCACAACAATTAGAAAGTAAAATTACTTTTGATAACAGATCTTATTTTTCTACTGTCGTTGGTCTGGCATTTAGAAAACTTGACGTATTTGGATATTATAAATTTGTTACAGCCGTTAAAAACATTAACCTTCTTCCAAATAGAGAGGGGATGATTAAGCAAAAGAAAATGAAAGCATTTTCTGACTTTGCATACAAAGGAGTTGTCGGGGCTGTTGCGGGCATATATTTAATTTTGTTCGCCTTATCATTTTGGAATATTTACAGCTACAACAATAAACTGAAAGTTTATGA
>NZYO01000011.1 GCA_002702235.1 Gammaproteobacteria bacterium | reverse complement strand
GGACTAGGGCTAACTTCTAAAGGTAAAATGCAAAATATGTACAAATCGTATGAAGAGCTAAAAGGACCACAAACGACTTACCCTCTCACTTATGAAGTTATTTATGGGCATGCATGGAAAACCCTATAATTAACCTCTGTACACTTCATTAATATGCCTATTGGTGTAGAATACAGCTGGGGACGAAATGATAGAATACTCAAACAATAACTTTGACAGATTTATAATAAAGCCTAACCAATCAATCTCAGCTGGCGGGCTCAAAATTTTTTTCATACTAATATTTAGTGTTTCCTTTATTATAGCTATATTCTTTGCATTAAACGGTATCTGGATTATAATGCCTTTCACAGGATTTGAGATGCTTTTTTTAGCTTTAGCTCTTTCATATTGTTATCTAAAAAGGAACCAATATGAAATAATTTCAATAACAGACAGCAAAGTATCTATTTTGAGTAGGTTTCATAGGGGTAAAAAAGAATATAATATGGAAAGATATTGGACAAGGGTAGTTTTAGATAAACCATGCCATAAGGGTCATCCACATAAGCTTTTTTTAAGGTCTCACGGAAAGCAAACTGAAATTGGAGCTTTACTTAATGACGATGAAAGATTGAAATTGGCAAAATTACTTAAAGGAAAAATTCCATATGGAAATTAAATATAAAATCTTTTTAACCATTTCATCCTTATTACTCTTTATGAGTTCAGCTTTTGCAGGATGGGACACCCTAAACATGCCAAAAGGCGTGTCTGAAATTAGTAATGAGATTTATAATCTTCATATGTTAATCCTTTGGATTTGCGTTGGCATTGGTGTAGTTGTTTTTGGTGCAATGTTTTGGTCAATCTTAATGCATAGAAAATCACGCGGCGTGAAACCAGCTACATTTCATGAAAGTACAAAATTAGAATTTATTTGGACTGTAGTTCCGTTTGCAATTTTGATTTTGATGGCAATCCCTGCTACAAAGACATTAATAAAGATGTATGATCATACTGACTCTGATATCACAATAAAGGTTACGGGTTACCAGTGGTTATGGAAATATGAATATCTTGATTCAGGTGTAAGCTTCTATAGTAAATTAAGTACACCTTACGATGAAATTTATAATAAAAAGCAAAAGAACCTAAATTATCTGCAAGAAGTTGATAATCGCTTAATTATTCCAACAAATAAAAAAGTAAGATTTTTAGTAACTTCAAATGATGTTCTTCATGCTTGGTGGGTTCCTGATTTAGCTTTAAAAAAAGATGCTATTCCAGGTTTCATAAATGAATTATCTACTGTTGTTTTAGAGCCAGGCGTTTATAGAGGTAGATGTGCAGAATTATGCGGAAGACACCATGGGTTTATGCCTATTGTGGTTGAAGCCGTTAGCGAAAATAAATTTGACGAATGGATAGCTAGTCAGAAAATTGAATCAAACCTAGCTAATAAATAAAGGAGATTAAAGTTATGAGCTCAGTAGTTAATGAACACCATGACGATCATCCATCAGGAATAATGAGATGGATAACTACAACAAACCATAAAGACATAGGAACTCTATATCTTTGGTTTTCACTGATAATGTTTTTTATTGGTGGTTTAATGGCTTTGGTTATAAGGTCAGAATTATTCCAACCTGGTTTACAATTTGTAGATCCTCAATTTTTTAATTCAATGACAACAATGCATGCCTTGGTCATGATATTTGGTGTCGTTATGCCCGCTTTTACGGGCCTTGCAAATTGGTTAATACCAATCATGGTTGGAGGTCCTGATATGGCTCTTCCAAGAATGAATAACATGAGTTTTTGGATATTACCTTTTGCATTTTCAATGTTGCTCTCAACTTTGTTTATGGATGGTGGTGCTCCAGCAGGCGGCTGGACTCTTTATCCTCCATTAAGTCTGCAAACTGGTAACGCATTTCCATTTCTTATTTTTGCCATTCACTTTATGGGTTTATCATCAATAATGGGCGCAATTAACGTGGTTGCAACGATATTAAACATGAGAGCTCCTGGAATGACATTAATGAAAATGCCTTTATTTGTTTGGACTTGGTTAATCACAGCTTTTCTTTTAATCGCAGTCATGCCTGTACTTGCTGGTGGCGTAACAATGTTACTGACTGATAAATACTTTGGAACAAGCTTCTTTAATGCTGCCGGAGGTGGCGACCCCGTTATGTTCCAACATATTTTTTGGTTCTTTGGGCACCCTGAAGTATATATTTTAATTCTTCCATCATTTGGTGTAGTTTCATCGATAATTCCAACCTTTTCAAGAAAGCCTTTATTTGGTTATAGCTCTATGGTTTATGCTACAGCATCTATAGCATTTTTATCTTTCATTGTTTGGGCACATCACATGTTTACAGTCGGCATGCCTTTGGGTGGAGAATTATTTTTTATGTTCGCAACGATGCTTATAGCTGTGCCTACAGGTGTTAAAGTTTTTAACTGGGTAAGTACAATGTGGAAGGGAGCAATGACTTTTGAAACCCCTATGCTTTTTGCCATAGGTTTTATTGTGATGTTTACAATTGGAGGTTTCTCAGGACTTATGTTGGCCATTACCCCAGCTGATTTCCAATACCATGATACTTATTTCGTAGTTGCTCATTTTCACTACGTATTAGTTCCTGGATCTATATTTGCTATTATGGCAGCCGTATATTATTGGCTTCCTAAATGGACAGGACATTATTATTCAGAGTTTTTAGGTAAGACTCATTTTTGGCTTTCTACGATTTTTGTAAATTTAACTTTCTTCCCTATGCATTTTGTTGGTCTTGCCGGCATGCCAAGAAGAATACCAGATTACTCTTTACAGTTTGCTGATTATAATGCGATAGCTAGTATAGGTGCTTTTGGGTTTGGGCTATCACAACTAATATTTGTATATATATTATTTAAGTGTTTAAAAAGCGGAGAGAAAGCAACCGACCAGGTTTGGGAAGGAGCTGAAGGTCTGGAGTGGACATTATCATCACCACCACCTTATCACTCTTTCAGTGAGCCACCGGTTGTCAAATAAAAGTTATTTATTTATGAAAACACAAGGTAAAATTAGACTAACAGCTTCATTGCTTGCACTATTAGCTATCGTTTTCTACGTAAGTTTTTATCTAGTAATGGCGGCAAAATGAATAAAGGTAAAAGCACTATAAAAAAGCTGTTTTTTATTTCTATCTTGATGTTTGGCTTTTCCTTTCTTTTAGTCCCTATCTATTCGATAGTTTGCGATCTTACCGGTTTGAATGGCAATACTAGTAACCTAAAATTAAAAACTGAAGTTAATAATAATATTAATACTAGTCTAGATTCCTCAACTGTTAAGATACAGTTTGTTTCAAACTCTGGTGAGGGGACTAACGTAAATTTTAAAGCTGATGAGTTTCAAATAAATGTTACTAAAGGTAAAATTCATAGTACATATTACTATTTTGAAAACATATCAGAAAATATTGTTGTAGGTCAGGCAGTTCCAAGTGTCTCACCTAATATTGCATCGAAATATTTAAAAAAAATAGAATGTTTTTGTTTTGAACAGCAAAAAATTATGCCTGGAGAAGTTTTAAAATTACCGGTTTACTTTAGCATTGATCCAAATATACCAAATGATATAAAAACTTTAACATTGTCTTATACTTTCTATAAAATTGACAATGTGGCAAATAAAAAAAAGATTAATAAAATAAATTAATTGGGGATAAAAATGTCTGAATCTAGTTATTATGTTCCGCATGGAAGTAAGTGGCCAATGGTTGGAACCATCGGTATATGTACTGCAATGGTTGGTGCAGCAAACTTGTTCAATGGTGGCGACTTAGGGGTAGAAATATTATTTGTTGGTTTAGCAATTGTTATTTTTATGATGGTTGGCTGGTTTTCAGTTGTTATCAAAGAATCTGAGAGCGGTATATATGATGAACAAGTTGATAAGTCATTTAGATGGGGAATGATATGGTTTATTTTCTCAGAAGTAATGTTCTTTGCTGCATTTTTTGGCGCTTTATATTATGTAAGAGCTTATTCGCTACCTTGGCTTGGGGGTGAAGGAACTGGTCTGCCAACTAATACTTACTTATGGCCAGGTTATGAAGCAATTTGGCCAGAAAATGCCAATGGCCCTGGCGAAATAGGCGGCGAATTTAAATACATGGGACCATGGGGTTTACCAGCCTTAAATACAGCTATTCTATTAACAAGTGGTTTAACAATCACTTGGGCTCATCATGCGCTTAAAGAATCAAATAGATACCAGTTAATTATTGGCTTAGCCTTAACTGTTCTATTAGGTGCAATATTTATGTACTTTCAAGGAGTAGAATATGGTCACGCCTTTAAAGATTTGAATTTGAATTTAGGAAGTGGGATATATGGTTCTACTTTTTTTATGCTCACTGGCTTTCATGGATTTCATGTAACTGTTGGAACTTTAATGTTATGTGTAATATTAGGTAGATGCATAGTAGGTCATTTTAAGCCAGCAAATCACTTTGCATTTGAAGCGGTCGCTTGGTACTGGCATTTCGTCGATGTCGTTTGGCTGGGTTTATTTATATTCGTTTATTGGTTGTAATAAATAAGATTATAATGAATTAGGCTCTATGTAGCCCATTTGATATAAGATTATAAGTATTATAAATAAAATTATTGATAATAGAATCCTTATAAAGAGTGTATTCACAACCCTTCTCTTTTGACCTTTATCCTTTATTAAAAAAAACATTGAGCTAAATAAGCTTATTAGTATTAAAATAAAAAGGGATATGACAATAAATTTTAACAATATAGATTTATACAGTTTATGAAAATTAATTTACTTTCTAGCATCTTTTTTCTATTTTGTATATCTCTTTTTACTTACTTAGGTATTTGGCAACTTGAAAGAGCTAAGGAAAAAGAGAACATTATATCTGAATTTGATTCAAGAAAATCTATATCACCAATCTTTATTGAAGACATCAAATCTTCAGAAAAAGAATTTCTTAATTATAGAAATGTAAGACTGAAAGGAAATTTTTTTGAAAAATTTTTTTTATTAGACAACAAATTTCATGATAAAAAAGTAGGTTTCAATGTCTATGTACCCTTTTTAATTAAAAATACAAAAAATGTTATTTTGGTAAATTTAGGATGGGTTGACTTTGATACAAATAGAAAAAATATTAGTAAGAGATATGCAGATCTATTAACTCGAAACAATATTTTGAATATCAAAGAAATCGATGGATTTTTGTATTTGATGGAAGAGCCCTATCATATAGGCGATATGGACATTAATGAATTTTGGCCTAGACTAATTCAATATATTGATTTTGAACAGATTAGCGATATATTCAAAAATTACAATTTGATTTACGATTTAACTCTTGTTGCGAGTTCAAATATTAGTAATTTTAAAAACAATTTTAAGATAGTTAATATGACTCATGAAAAGCATTTAGGATACTCTGCTCAATGGTTTGGTTTGGCAGGTATATTCTTTGTCATATATTTAATCCTATTTTTTAGGGGAAGAAAACAGTGAATATCAATATAGATTATTCTGCAAAAATTAAATCTAGGATATATTTTATTTTAATCATATTGTCTTTTATCGGACCATTAATTTTTGCTACATTAATGTATATATATAGAGATAGCCTTCCAATTGCACCACCAAGCACTAATGGCGAATTACTTGAAAGTATGATAAATATTCATAAAAACTCAACAAGCGAAAAAACTTTAAAAACATTTAGTAACAAAAAATGGTCACTAATTTTTGTAGTCAGAGGAAACAAATGTGATAAAACATGTAGTGAAATATTACATCTCATTAGACAAACTAGGATTAGTCTTAACCAAGATAGTTCAAGGGTTATGAACATTGTAATTACTGATCAAAAAAATGATGATATTGAAGGTCTAATTAAGGCTGATTACAAAAATATTAATAAGCTCATTGACCCCAAGTTACTAGACAATGAACTTTTAAATAACGGAACTTTGTATATTTCCGATCCGCTTGGAAATATATTTATGTTTTACAATAAAGAAAATTTAAATTTTAAAGGACTTAGAAAAGATTTAAAAAAAGTTCTTAAAATATCGCAAATAGGATAAAGAAATTATGAGTATAAACAACATACTTTATATAATGCTAGTTTTAGTTTTTACAATTATAACTTTTGGCGCTTATGTAAGACTTTCGGATGCTGGTTTAGGATGCCCAGATTGGCCTGGTTGTTATGGAATTTTATTAGGTGTTCCAGAGACAGCAAGCGAAATTACTGAGGCTGAACAGCTTTTTAAGGGCTCTCAAGTTGATATTGGAAAAGCATGGAAAGAGATGATACATCGATATCTTGCAGGTATATTCGGTCTAGTAATTCTGGCCTTCGTTTATATTATTTATAAATACGATTATAAAAATTTAAAAAAAATCTCAATGTTTACTGGATTGTTAGTTTTACTTCAGGCTTTTTTAGGTTTACTAACTGTATCTGAACAACTTCAACCCCTTATTGTTTCCCTTCATCTTGTTGGCGGCTTATCAATATTTTCACTAATATGGCTTATTTTTATCAAACACAAATCATATATATTTAGTAACCATGTATTTTTAAATATAAATTTAGATTTTAAGTATTTTAAGTATGCAAGAAATATAGTTTATGTTTCTCTTCTATTTTTAGTTATTCAAATAATTCTAGGCGGTTGGACAAGTACAAACTATGCTGCTCTTGCTTGCGTAGATTTTCCGAAGTGCAATACTCAATGGTGGCCAAAAATGGATTTCACTAGTGGATTTTCTGTTGACTTTACTGATCAAAATTATGAGTTTGGGGTTTTAGATTCATATTCAAGAGTTGCTATACACTTTACTCATCGTGTTTGGGCTTTAGTAACTTTTTGTGTTTTAGTTTTCTCATTAATATACGTAAATAGATTAATTAAAAATGATTTTATAAAATATTTAAGTATTACAATTTTCTTACTTCTAATAGCTCAAATAGCGCTTGGTATAATGAATGTTGTTTATAGTTTGCCAATTGAGATAGCAGTTGCTCACACTGGAAATGCGTCATTATTACTCATAAGTTTAATAACATTAGCATATGTATTAAATTATTGTTATAGCAGATCTTTAATTAAGCATTAAAATGTCGTATATATCCTCAATTAAGCCATACATTGAAATATCAAAGCCTAGGGTAGTTCTTTTAATGATTTTTACATCTTTAATAGGTATGCTTTTAGCAAATCCTCTTAATATTAATTTTTTACTTCTTATTATTGCTAACGTAGGAATTGCATTAATGGCTTTCTCAGCTGGCGCTATTAATCAATTAGTAGACCAAAAAGTCGACCGTATTATGGATAGAACTAAAAAAAGGCCTTTACCCTCGGGTGAGCTCAAAGAAATAAATGTGATAGTTTACTCAATTGTGATTGGATTTATTGGATTTGTAACATTATTCTTTTATGTTAATCAATTAACTGCTTATCTTACTTTTGCTTCATTGGTCGGTTACGCATTTATATATACTATGTATTTAAAGAGAGCTACTCCACAAAATATCGTGATTGGTGGGGCAGCTGGTGCAACACCACCGTTATTAGGTTGGACTGCTATTACTGGCTCTGTCGATTACATGGCTATTATTATGTTTCTAATTATATTTATGTGGACACCTCCCCATTTTTGGGCATTGGCTCTTGCAAAAAAAGATGAATATGCCGCTGCTAAAATTCCTATGCTACCAGTAACTCATGGAGATAATTTCACTAGAATTCATATAACTTTATACACATTAATGATGAGTGTATGCTCCTTTCTACCTTTTTTAATTGGTTTTTCAGGAAAATTCTATTTATTTGGTTCAATCGTATTAAATCTATTTTTTTTGTATTTGACAATTTCAATGCAAATTTCAAAAAGCAATAATTTATCTTTTAAAATATTTAATTATTCAATAATTTACTTATCGGCATTATTTGGATTTATGATAGCTGACAGATATTTAAATCTACTAGTTATACTTTGATATATTTTTTAAGAGCTTTAATTGATTCTGATTCTATTTGTCTTACCCTTTCCTGGGAAATACCATACTTTTTAGACAATTCAGCCAAAGTGGATTTATTATCAGTTAACCACCTTGTTGAAATTATTTCTTTACTTCTATCATCAAGATTACTTAAAGCAAGTTTAAGAGCTTCATAGTACTTTGTTTTGTCCTCTAATTCGATAACTGCATCCGGTTGAAGTTCGCTACTTTCTAAATAATCAATTGGCCCAAAACTATTTTCGTCATCAGATTCAGATTCTACAGCTAAATCATAATTTGATAACCTTGACTCCATCTCTTTTACATCTTTTTCAGATACGCCGAGATCTAAAGCGATTGATTTCGCTTCGTCATTGTTTAGCCAAGTACTAGACTTTTTCTTAGATCTTAAATTAAAAAAAAGTTTTCTCTGTGCCTTTGTTGTTGCTACTTTAACTATTTTCCAATTTTTTATTACAAATTCATTTATTTCTGATTTTATCCAATGGACTGCAAAGGTTATCAATCTCACGTTTTTGGAAGGATCAAACTTTTTGACAGCTTTCATTAAGCCAATATTACCTTCTTGAACTAAGTCATTAACATTTAATCCATAGCCTGAATAACCTTTAGCTATATAAATAACAAACCTCAAATTATGCATAATTAATTTTTTTGCAGAATCAAGGTTGTTATTATCCAATAGATCTTGAGCTAACTCTTTTTCTTCTTCTTTTGTTAAAACAGGTAAAGACATGACATAAGAATAATATGCTTCTCCAGATGAAGCAGGTGATATTGCCATTTCAAAATTGTTATATTTCATATTCATAATTTAGCACTCATTATAGAAGAGTGCTAATAAAAATCAATATTACAAATTAACTTAATATAATCAATAACTTACAATATTAAATTTTAGGGAAATTGTATATTTTTGAGGCAATTTTATAGCTATTTATTATTAAAGATAACAAACCAATTAGAAAAGTAAGAAAGACAGTAGTTTCTGATACCTCTTTCAATACCAGAGGAAATAAAAAGTTTTCCGTATATTTATTCACGTTGGCAATGATAAATTCTGATAATATGTTTGTCGAATAAAAACTAACAATTAGGCTAAAAGATAAAATTATTGTAAAAAAAATATAATTTAAAAACCTCAATAAGGTAATTGATTCGCCTTCTTGCATATATAATTTAAGCTCTTTAGAAAATCTCATATAAAAGCCTTTTACAAAATTCCTTATTGAGAAAAAAATAAGCAACAAAGTAAAAAGACTGAATAAGTAATATAAAATTTCACCTATCTCCCTAATATATTGAATAGATACATTTTCGCGATTTTTAATAACATGACTTTCTACAATATTTGATTGGCTTACCAAATTAATAATTGATGAGCTAAAAGAATTATTTGATTTTAAAATTAATATATTACTAAAAGGAAGATCTGGAAAATTATATGTAAAATTATTGTTTTTATCACTTACGATTTTGATAGCTTCTTCTTTTGAAACTATTTTGATACTTATATTATCTTTATTTATTTTTCCCTTAAGGTCGTTTAATTCATTTAAATTAGCATCTGCTTTTAAAAAAATTATCATCTGAGTATTCTCATAAAAATGATGCCACATTGTATGAACATTTCTTGAAGCAAAATTAAGAAAAATGAATAAGAAAAAAGAAATAGATATATAAGAAATACTTATGAAAAGATAACTTTTATTATAAAAAAAATATCTTTTTAGCTTTTTTAAATTAAATAGTAATTTATTATAATTTTTTGTAGTATTCATTTTAGTCGCTTGTTAAATCTTTAATATCAAAATTTAAAAAACTATGGTTTTCTATTAGCTTTTCATTCGTAAGAAGAACAATAGTTGTCTTTATCTCTACCAAAATGTTAATTAATTTTTCTATGATTTCTTTTTGGTTTGAATCAATTTGACTAAAAATATTGTCTGCAATTAGAATTTTGGGGTTTTTAATGATGCAACGCCCAATGTATACTAACCTTTTCTCACTTCTGGATAATTCATACCCCTTAGAATTTTTTTTATGTTCTAATTTAAGGATTTTGAGTACCTCGCTCACTTTTGCCTGAGAAATTTTAGAAGACTCTCCCTTTATTCTTAGAGGTATTTCAATATTTTCCATAACTGTTAGATCCTCAAGAATAACTGTATCTTCTGATATTATTCCAGTTTCTCTTATAAATTTAAGCTTTTCAGATCTACTTTTTCGATTTACATTTTTTCCATCAACAATTATAGATCCTTTCGAAGCCTTTTCATTTAAGGTTAATATTTTAAATAATGAGGTTATACCAGATCCTGAAATTCCAAATATTTGCACACAGCTTTCTTTTTTTATTTCAAAATTGATATTTTGTAATATATTACTTTCTTGAGTATAATTTTTGTAAATGTTTAAAAGTTTAAGCATTTTAATATTATAATGTTTACGAAATTGTTTAAGAAACCTTTATGTTAACAAGATTAAATGCGTTATTTAAAATTTTTTTTATCTTTTTTATTTCAACTTTAAGCTATGCAGAAACTATGAAAACAACTCTTGATAATGGTTTAAAAGTGGTAATTAAGAAGGATTCTCGTGCCCCTGTAGTTACATCTCATTTGTGGTACAAAATTGGTTCTGGGGACGAACAAAACGGAATTACTGGAATATCTCATGCTTTAGAGCATATGATGTTTAAGGGAACAGAAAAATTTCCAGGCTCAAAATTTTCAGATCAAGTTGAAAAATTTGGTGGAAGTGAAAATGCATTTACAAGTAGAGATTATACAGCATATTATCAAACAGTTCCAAAATCATTTCTTGAAGATGTAATCAAAATGGAATCTGACAGAATGAAAAACCTACAACTTAAAAAATCTGATTTTATTAAGGAAATTGAGGTTATTAAAGAAGAAAGAAGGTTAAGAACAGATGATCAATCCGAAGCAATCGCATACGAAAAACTTCATGCAACAGCTTTTGTAAATAACCCTTATCATAATCCTGTAATAGGTTGGATGGAAGATTTAGAGACTATGGAAGTTGAGGATCTTCAAGTTTGGTATGACAGGTGGTACTCACCAAATAATGCCACTGTAGTAATTGTTGGAGACGTAGACATAAAAAAAACACTTCAATTAGTTAAAAAATATTATGGACCAATCAAAACAATGCAATTACCTGTAAGAAAAGATAAAAAGGAACCAAAGCAATTTGGAACTAAATTGGCAGATCTAAAAATAGATGGAAAGCAACCTTATTTAATATTTGGTTATAAAGTCCCAAGCCTTGCCTCGTCGGATATGAACTATAAAGATTGTTTTGCACTTTATGTATTAAGCTCGATATTGAGTTACGGTGATAATTCGAGATTAAGTAAAGAATTAATACGACAAAAAAAAGTAGCATATGCGGTAGATTCAAGTTACTCACTATTTGCGCGAAACGATAGTTTATTTCTAGTAGACGCAAGCCCAGTGTCAGGTATAAATTTAAAGAATCTTGAAAAAGAAATTGAAAGCATTCTCTACTCATACAAAAAAAGTATGGTAACGAAAAGAGATTTGGATAAGATCCTAGCTCAAGTCATAGCATATGAAGTTTATCAACAAGATTCACTTTTTTATCAAGCTTACGTATATGGTATGACCTCGACTACTGTTGGCAGTATAGACATTATAAAAAAATTTACTGACTATGTTGGCTCAGTCACAAGCCAAGATATTATGTCGGTAGCTAAGAAATACTTTGTTCCTACTAATAAAACTGTAGCTTATGTTAATAAATAAAAAATTATATAAGTTCATAATTTTTTCTTTTTTTATTTTAATTTTTATGATTAGTAAAGCTGAAGCAAATATGGAAATTAAAAAATTCCTGACCAAAAATAAAGTCGAGGTTTTTTATGTAAATTCTAGCACCATTCCCATGGTAGACATCCAGGTTATATTTGATGCAGGATCAAATAAAGATAATGAGCTAAATGGACTTTCAAACCTTACTCATGGGCTAATAAACGAGGGAACAAAAAATAAAAAATATGACGAGATATCTTACGAACTTGAATCTAATGGAGCAATCTTTAGTGCTAGCTCATATAAAGATAAATCTATAATTTCTCTGAGATCTTTAACTCAAGAGAATTATTTTAAAAATTCAGTCAAAATTTTCGCTGAAATTTTAAGCAGTGCTAATTTTCCTAAAGAACAATTTGAAATCCAAAAAAATCAACTTATTTCATTTATAAAAGAAGGGGCAACAGATCCAAGTGACGTATCAATTAATCTTTTCTACAAATCACTATACGGTAAGCATCCTTATGCTAATCCAAATGAAGGTTATGTTTCATCTATCGAAAGAATAAGTAGAAAAGATGTAATGAATTTTTATAATAGCTATATCATAAGACAAAACGCAAAAATCGTAATAGTTGGCTCTTTAAAGTTNGAAGAAATTAAAAAATTAGCTGAAAAGATATCGATAAGTCTTAACTCTTCAACCAACAAGAATAATCAAGTCCATAANGGTGAGATTCAAAGTCCAAGTAAAAAAAGTTTTTTTAAAAAGTTAAATTCAGAGCAATCTCATATTTATATTGGTCAGCATACTATCAAACGTGGGGATAATAGAAACTTCCCCTTGTATGTTGCAAATTATATNTTTGGAGGAGGAGGTTTTAGCTCTAAATTAATGAAAGAAATAAGGGTAAAAAGAGGATATGCATATAGTGTCTATAGTTACATATATCCATTAAAAAGCATTGGCCCAATGGCTATAAATCTTGAAACTAAAAATTCTCAAGCTAAAGATGCCATAAATACAATTCATGAAATGCTCAATCAATATGTTTCTAAAGGGCCAACAAAAAAAGAAGTTGAAGATGCTAAAAATGCAATNNTNAANAAATTTCCACTTAGAGTGAGTAGCAATAAAGATATTTTGAATTATATATCTATGATCGCATATTATGATCTACCCTTAGATTACTTAGTAAATTTTGAAAAAAATATTCAATCTGTGACACNAAAAAATATTAAAGACGCNTTGAAAGAAGTTTTACTAGATGAGAACTTTATTACAGTTGTCGTTGGAAATGAAAACCCTTTCTAATAAAACGAAGATTACNGGGGGCNATTGGAAGGGAAGATCTATAGATATAATTGATAAATCTAACGTAAAGCCTACAAAAAGTTATATNAGAGAAAATTTATTTAATTGGATTGGTCATAATCTTTCTAATAAATGGATAGTAGATGCTTTTGCAGGTAGTGGATCATTAGGNTTTGAGGCAGCATCACGTAAAGCGTCAAAAGTTATTATGCTGGAAAGTGATAAAGAAGTTTATAATTTTCTCGTAAAACAAAAAGAAAAATTAAATGCTAATAATATTGAAATCTATAATGAATATGCGCAAGTATTTTTAAAAAATTATAATTTAGAATCTTCAATAGTTTTTCTTGATCCGCCTTTTTTGACAAATGACATATATGAAATTATTGAAATATTATCTAATACAAATGATATTGTAGTCTATTTTGAAATACCACTAAAAATCAAAGATCAAGTTTTGAAAGCAAANCCCAANGGTTGGGATCTAANAAAACATTCCAAAATAGGTAACGTTTTTTATGGGTTATTTTCATCTAACTAAATTAATGTTAGATTGTTGGAAAAATTAAAGGATTTTAAAAATGACGATCGCAGTTTATCCAGGTACTTTTGACCCTTTTACAAACGGTCACAAAGATCTAGTTATTAGAGCTATTAATTCTGTATTTTCAGAGCTGCATGTTTGCGTAGTTGGTGAATCTTCGAAAGATATCCTGTTCGATGTTGATCAAAGGGTTGATATGGTGAAGGATTCTCTTCAGGGAATTAAAAATGTCCATGTAAGNAAATTTGAAGGNCTTCTNGTAGATTATGCTGAAAGTGTTAATGCTAAGGCGATTTTAAGGGGTTTAAGAGCTGTTTCAGATTTTGAATATGAGTTTCAAATGGCAAGTATGAATAGACAGTTGAACGTAAACTTAGAGTCAGTTTTCCTTACACCATCAGAAAAATATGCTTTTATTTCATCTTCCCTAGTTAAGGAAGTCTCAAAACTAGGAGGAGATGTATCGGCCTATGTCTCAAAATCTGTATTAACAAAACTACAACATCAGTTCAGTTAGCTTGACGTTAAAATATTAACATATTATNATTTACTTATTATGTTAGAACTTTCAATTGCATTTTTTATTTGGGTATTTGCCGGTATTTGTTTATATCGCCAGTGTTTAGGCCGCTAATTATGGATAAGTAGGCAATGGATTGCCCTTTTTTTCATTATTCCGCTTTAACTCTTTGTATACTCCTGATATAGTTAAATTTACCCTCTTATAGGGTAAACGCGTTTTAACTAGGAGGACGTATGATAAAAACAAAAATAGTTGCAAGCTTACTATCTCTAGTTTTACTTTCTGGGTGTGTAAGTCAAGATATCTTATCTAGACTAGAATTAGTTGAAGAAACTGCTAGACAAGCGATTTCTGCAGCTGATGCCAATTCACACAGACTAAACCAAATGTTTTACGAGCAACAAAAGAAATAATTATTTCTGACAGTTACTGCATAAGTAACTGGCTCGTTGGTTAATAGTAATTTTTAAGATGGTATTACTACAATTATAGCAGGGCTCACCAGCCCTGCTGTATACCTTGAAGTCGTATTGAAAATAACCCTCCTTCCCNTCAGCATCGATATAATCTTTAATTGATGAGCCTCCTTTTCGAATGGCCTTTNTTAAAACATTTTTAATTGATNGAACTAAAATTTTGCAATCATCTTTACTAAGTTTACTGGCTATTCTGGTAGGTAAAATACCAGATAAGAATAAACTTTCATTAGCATAAATATTACCCACACCAACAACGTAGTTAGCATTCATAATCAAGCTTTTAATATTAACTTTCTTCCCTCTGGTAAGCTTAAATAAAAAATTTTGATTAAATTCTTTTGTTAAGGGTTCTACACCTAACCTTGTTAAAAGTTCATGGCTTTTCTCAGGATCTTCTTGTGTAACAAAGATCATTCCAAATTTTCTAACATCATAAAANAGTAAATGAAAGCCATTTGAAAGTTTAAAAATTATATGGTTATGTTTTTCATTCTTTTTATTTTCTTTTGATATTCTNAAACTACCAGTCATTCCTAAATGAAAAATTATATAATTTTTATTTGTTTGAATAATTATATACTTAGCGCGTCGCTTAACGCCGAGAATTTTAGAATTAATGATTTTTCTATCTAATCTTTTATCAAGTTTCCAGCGTAATTTTTCTACCCTAACTTTACAGCTTTTAATCGTTTGATTNTCTGTAAATTGCTTTATTCCATTTACAATTGTCTCTACTTCTGGTAATTCTGGCATTATAGTTTTTTTAAAATTTCTGGATGAAAATCCTGACCTTGCCAATTATATATATCATAGTTTTTCACAAAGTCCTTTAATTCCTCAAAATGTGAATCATCTTCTTTATTAAACCTGTTAAAAATAATTAATTTTAAATTTAATTTTAAGCTTTCAATCATTTCTATTGTTAGAAGTGTATGGTTAATACAGCCTAATTTATTTTTAATAACTAATATAATAGGTATGTCTAATTTTTTTACAAAATCACTATTAAGACACATTGTTGCAATTGGCGANTTAAAACCCCCACAACCCTCTACAAAATTAATACCATTATTAATATACTGTGATTCAGTAAAAAATTTCAGTTCATCGCAAGTCACTTCTTTATTTATTTCTTTTAANGCTCTGTGAGGNGAAAATTGACCTTGCAAAGGATATTTGCATATCTTGGAGATATCTTTATTAATTATTTNAGAATATATACCAGTATCATAGGCAACTAAATTACCATTTTTTAATTCACAGCCAGATTCAATAGGTTTCACTATATTTATTGATATTGAATTNATAAATTGNTGAGTAAATTTGCTTATGAAATAGGTTTTGCCTACACCAGTGTCCGTACCTGTAACGAAGTAATTTTTCATATGTGTAATTTGTATTATACTTAAACTAACGGTAATCATGAGATTAACATATTGAAACGAAAAATAACAAATGAAGTAGAAGTTGGTAATATTAGAATTGGAGGTGGTAATCCAATTGTGATTCAATCAATGACAAACACCGATACTTCAGATATTAATGCTACAGTAAACCAAATAAAAGAATTATTTTTTGCAGGCTCAGAAATTGTNAGAGTGACTGTAAATGACACCGAAGCCTTAAAGGCAATTCCTGAAATNAAAGAAAAACTTTTAAGTAATAATATCAATATCCCAATAGTTGGGGATTTTCATTTTAATGGACATATTTTACTAAACAAATTAGAGAAAGAAGCTAGCTATCTTGATAAATTTAGAATTAATCCAGGTAACGTTGGCAGTGGAAAAAAAAGAGATACAAATTTTTCGTCTATTATTGAAGTTGCAAATAAATTGAAAAAACCGGTACGAATTGGCGTAAATTGGGGGAGTCTAGACCAAGATTTACTTCAGGAAATTTTAGACGAAAATTCTAAATCTAATTCACCTAAGTCTTTAGACACAATTTTGTGTGATACTGTTATTTCATCCGCTTTAAATAGCGCAAAATATGCTATTGATTTAGGAATGCCAGAAAATAAAATAATTATTTCATGTAAAATTAGCAAAGTTAACTTACTTATAGANGTATATTCTAAGATTTCAAAACTATGTAACTTCCCACTCCATCTTGGNTTAACTGAGGCAGGAAGTGGAAGAAGGGGTGTTGTCTACTCAACAGCTGCTTTAGCTCCATTACTANTTAATGGTGTTGGAGATACTATTAGAGTCTCACTAACTACGGAAGTTAATGGTAATAGAAGTGAAGAGGTAGAAATATCTAAGGCAATATTACAGAGCTTAGATTTAAGAAATTTTGCTCCAGATGTAACATCTTGTCCAGGATGCGGAAGAACTTCAAGTGACTATTTTCAAAAGCTTGCAAGTAATATTGAAGAACATATTAATCATAATATGCCAAAGTGGTCAGAATCATATCCTGGAGTAGAAAATTTAAAAATATCGGTCATGGGATGCGTTGTAAACGGTCCCGGTGAAAGCAAGCACGCTGACATCGGAATAAGCCTACCAGGTAAGGGAGAAAATCCTATTGCACCAGTTTTTATTGATGGTGAAAAAGCTTGCACTTTAAAAGGGGAGAATATAGCTGAAGAGTTCAAAAGTATTTTACATAGCTACATAGAAAAAAAATACTCTTAGATAAGTAGATTAAAATATTTTTGAATTAACTTTTGGGATAGAATTTGTTTTTAACTTAAATTTTCTTATATAACGNTGTTGAATGTTAGATTTTTTTAGCAATATAAAAAGATCAGCTACATTAAAGTCTTTATCTAAAGCAGGTTTACCACAAATCTTTCCACCAAGATTTAAATAAGCTTTTAACAAAGGGGGAAGGATTTTTTTTATATTAACATTCAAAAGATCATCCTGTAAATTACTATCAGGCAACACATTAATTGGAAAAACATTAATATGAGGTTCAACTAAACTATTCTTTTCTGAGCATTTATATATATTCCTAATATTTGCAATATCTTTATCCAGAGGAATACTCGCACAACCAAATAAATATTCATAATTTCTTTGATTCATAATATTTACTAATCCAAGCCATAGTGTAATTATTGCACTGCCACTTCTATATTCTGAGTGAACACATGTACGCCCAATTTCTAGTTTTTTTCCAGGCAGATTTAGAACATCGCTTATGATAAATTCTGTTTGAGAATAAAAACCAAAATTATTTAAAGCGACCTCACTATCTAAAATTCTAGTATACGCAACTATTTGATTTGTATTTACATCTCTTACATATAGATGTTCACAAATATCATCAAATTTATCTTTATCNATATTTTCTCCATTTGAGAAGATATTAGCACCACATTCTTCGGCGAAGATTTGATATCTAAGTTTTTGGCATTCAATTATTTCGGAGGTAGAAGATGCGAGCCTAAAATCTAAGGACTTAATTGGTTTAACATTTTGATGACTCTTAATCACGTATTAGATTATGAATAAGAGATATTAAAANAAAATTAAAAAAATTTTAAAAAAATGTAATTTTTTAATAAAAATTAAATATTTGAAAAAACTTCTAAAGCTCTTTTTCTAGAATCGCTTAGGTCAACTAACAAACCTTCCTCATTAGGAAGAGAAGGGTACTCTTTTCNTCTAATATTAAGCCACTTAGTTGTATATTCATCATTCTCATCAAATTTTGTTGACTGGACCTCAGGATTAAAGATACGGAAATACGGTGCCGCATCTGTTCCAGTTCCTGCAACCCATTGCCAACCACAAACATTATTTGCAAAGTCTGCATCAACAAGAGTATCTTTAAACCACTTTTCTCCTTCTAACCAATGAATGAGAAGATTTTTAGTAAGATAAGATGCGACCAACATTCTCATTCTATTGTGCATCCAGCCAGTATGCCAAAGTTGAATCATAGCAGCATCAATTAACTTTATTCCAGTATTACCATATTTCCATCTATGTAATTCGTTTCTATAGTCATTTTTCCACGGGAAATTTTCAAATTTTTTATTAAATGGTTTTTTACTTACAAACGGAAAGTGATGAAGAATATAATGTGAAAATTCCCTCCAATATATTTCCTTAGCAAAATGTTCTGAGCCCTTATCAAGTTCTTCAGATGCTGAAAACCCAATATAGTGTAAAATCTGCCTAGGAGAAATTTCACCAAATCTTAAATGTGGGGANAGCATTGAAGTGCTGGGTTTTGCAGGAAAATCTCTTTCAACTTTGTACTCTTTAATTTTATATTCCACAAAATTTCTAAGTTTATTTTGAGCAGCTTCTTCTCCAACTTCCCAATTTTTTTCAAATTTCTCCCCCCAGTATTTTTCGCTCTCACTAAAAGGCAGGGATAGATCAAGACTTTTCTCGTTTAATGGTTCAGTTGCTAATTTTTTTGGAGCAGAAAGAGGAATNTCATTTGTATATTGTAACTTACAATATTTAAAAAAAGGTGTATAAACCTTGAATGGTTCACCACTTTTATTGAAACAATTATCAGGATTATGAACGATTGAACAATCAAATCTATGAACATTTACATGATTGGCAACCTTACTCTCAAATTCGTGAAAAGCTTTTTTAAATAAAGGATCTCTATTTAAATTATAATAGACGTTATTGATATNATATTTATTTGTTATTTCTATTAGTTTTTTGTCAAAAGTACCAGATATTATATTTAAGGTACCTCCTAAATNTTTTATTTTTATCGACAATTNATTTAGGCTTTTTCTTAACCACCACAAGTTTGCCCTACCATGGGAAGAGTGAAATAGTTCTTTGTCATATATAAAGCAGAGATAAGTTTTTCCGTCACCTTTAAGGGCTTGGGTCAAAGAGGGGTTGTCTGAAATTCTTAAATCATTAGAGAAAACAACTAATGAAGACATTTTTTAATATTCTATATTTTCAAAGTTTGCAACAGCGACTAAGAGTTTTTCAAATGCATGACGGCACTTTGATGTTTCTTCTTCTAAAAGAGTATGTATTTCAGCATCTTGAGGATTTCTGGCTTCGCATTGAGATGAATACTTCTCGAAAGCAACTAATTTTCCAATNATTTCACTTAAGTGTTGTGGACACTCACAATTAATATTTGAACCAGCTTTAATAATTGTATTTATTTGCTCAGAGGAAAGTACTCTAGGCATGAAACTAGAATCAGCNGATCTATANGANGGGAAATTTTCTTGACACCAGTCAGTTATAGNNTCCTTTTTGAGAGGTAANTTTATAGCNGATGAGTCAATTGTATTTAAAAGTGCTACATCTGCTTCTCTACCAAAGTCATAAGCAACTAATATTTTTTCAGCCTTGGTAATTTTCTTTATACTTTGAATATAATCCAAACTTCCTGGGTGAACGCTTTGCATTTCAACAATGACAAAATTGACTTTAGNATGGTAATTAGATTTTAACTCTGATGCATCAGTCTTNACATCTATCATATTTAAATTCATTTGATCGAGTGTATTTTTATCTAAAATAGTTGACCCTAATANGACNAANGCAAGTTTACCTTTTTTATCACTTGCTATTGCAGTTCTGCAATTATCAATTCTTTCTTTTAATGTATCATGACTAAGATTTGCAACTGCGCTTATCGCATCACCATTATCAACTAATCTTTTAATTAATAACAATCTATCTATGTCAGCTTGAGTATACAGTCTNTCACCAGCTTCAGTTCTNATAGGTTTNACNACAGAATACCTTCTTTCCCATGCGCGCAAGGTCTCTGGTCTAATTCCAGTAATCTGAGTTGTTAATCCAATTCTGTAATTTTGTTCGTTCATGNNNTTAATATACACCTTTATAANTATTAAACAAGTTTTTTTTAAGTTTATTTGTACAAATATTGTATTTGTATAGATATTATGCAATAATATCAATTATTGTATAAATATATCTGTACATATGTGTAAATTATGCTATATTGCAAAAAGTAACGATCAATCCCCCTGGAGCACATTGCTCCAATTACTTGTAGCCGGTATAATGCCGGCTACCTTTTTTAAAGATTTTAGGAGATTAATATGTTTGGTTTTGGAGATAAAAATAAAGTTCATAAAGTAACCATCGCAAATACAGGCGAAACCTTTGAAGTTGAAGGTAAATTAAATTTGCTCCAAGCTGCAGTAAATGCTGGAATTAAGTGGCCGTGCGATTGCAAGGTTGGAAGTTGTGGCACATGTAGAGCCGTGCTTAAAGAGGGCAAAGTAAAAGAATTAACTGATTTTGCTTACACTCTTGATGGTGA
>NZYO01000010.1 GCA_002702235.1 Gammaproteobacteria bacterium | reverse complement strand
CATTCTTATAAAATTTGCATGATTATGTACTTTTTCTTTATCTACTTTTATACCCCAAAGTGATCTACTGTCATTCGGTAAAGTTCCATATCTTAAATCAATTATTATTTTACTTTGATTATCCTCAATTGCATAGTTATCTGTAAATTTTAAAAATCTTAGTATATCTTTAAACATTCTTGAATTTTCTCCAAGCGAATCTTTGTAATTTTTTAAATCAAGCAATGGGTAACTATCGCCTTTATATATTTTGTAGTCACTAAACGGCATCACATTAACAGCATTGACATAAAATACCTTGTCAGTTTGAATTATTGTTCTCCACAAAAAAAGGTTTCCGATAGTTGGTTTTATTAGTACTCTTTCTATATTAAAAATTTCATTTTCATAATAGTTAAGAATGAATTCCTCTGCTTTATATTTTTGATATGTACCAAAAGATAAGTAAAAAATGGTAAAAGAAACTGCTAACAGATTAATTTTTATTGACTTAATTACAACATATAAAGTAACTAATAAAAGTAGTGAAACGGTAAAAATTGGATCTACTATAGATATAATATTCCATGCATAGCGAGTTTCAGATAGCGGCCATAACAAATGAGTTCCAAATGAAGTAAAGCTATCAAGAATCCCATGTGAAAGAAACCCAAGAAAAGAAAAGAAATAAACTTTAAAAAAACTATCTCTCCTAAAAAAAAGCAACCAAAGTATCAATCCGACAAAAAAACTGCCAATTGGTGCAAAAAAAATAGAATGTGTAAAATGTCTATGAAACTCGATAGATAAAAGCGGATCAGAATTTGATCTAATTAAAATATCTATATCTGGGGTGATTCCCCCTGTTATCCCACAAATTGTGGCAACTTTGATATCTCTTTTTTTAGAAGCAGTTTGTGCACTCAATGCACCAAATAAACTTTGAGATAAAGGATCCATATTTTAAAAGATTTGGTGGGCCCGGTAGGACTCGAACCTACGACCAACGGATTATGAGTCCGCGGCTCTAACCAACTGAGCTACAGGCCCACAATTAGCTTAAAAAGAAGAATACCGCGAACTTAAGTTATTTTCAATTAATCCTAAAGCTCAAATGCATGCCTTAAACCTAGACCGAATCTTTCAGTCACCTCTAGTTCTTCATCAGCTCTTTTAAAGCCAAAGGTTAGTTGCGTTTTATTTGAGAAGTTGTATCCAACTGAAATTTGTAAAATTTTACCGTCAGCTCCTTCATCTTCTTCCGTGGCATCATTGTCAATAAATTGATATGAAGTATCAAAACTCCAAGGGTATAATTTTAAACCTAGCGAGCTTGTAAAATATGATCTATCGTGAGCTGCTTCGCCATCATAATGATTAATTTCCATGAATTCAAAAATAAGCGTTTTACTTATTTGATTGATAAAGTTTTCTTTATAGCTCAGTGAAACAGAATACCTGGTTTCATCATTATCATTAGTCGAACCTTTTTTTTGTAAAGCATAACCAACTCTGTATGAAAGCCTTTCAACGATATTATTATCCAATGAGTAAAAATCTTTTCCTCCAATTGAAATTGCATACGAGTCTAAATCTTCAGTATTGGCTAAACCTCCATCTTCTTTACTTGTATGCCCTCTTTGATCAAGTAATGCATCACTCAAAAATGTTGTGTCAGCAAAAAATGAACTCACATTTATTTGGTGTGTTCCAAAATCTTCAAAGTTTGCCGAATATTTAATACCAAGACCTATACGCTCTGCAATTTTATATTCTTCAACCATTGAATACGAATAAAGCCCAGGAAAATTATGATAATTAAAGCCTACAGTTGGGTTGAATTTACCTAAGTATAAAGCAAAATCTTCGTTTGAATAAGTAAGAGTAAGCGATTCAACAATCAAAGGATGGTCCTCAAGAAATCGGCTGTTTCCGTCAGCAGTTCTATTTACACCCCCATGCGCATGTCCTGCTGGCTCTCCTTCAATTTTTAAATTAGTATCAATATTGAAACCTTCAGCTATTTGAGATCCAAGTTCTATATGCGAGTGAGTATAAACCTCATTAATGTTCTCTGAACCCTCATCCGAATCACTTACGTGATCCATATGTATCCTTATACCAACATGACCGTAAAATGGCTCATCAGAGTGGGCAGAATGATCATGATCGTGTTCTTCTGATNCATATGANATCTTAGCNANTGAAAATGTTAATAGGATTAAATTAATTATTATAAAAAATTTCATGATATTCTCCCCGAAAAAATTAATGTTATATTATAACATTATTNNCATGTCAAGATTTTCTCTTTAACTTCGAGAAACGACCTTTATTGTGGAAATTGCTATAAAGATAAGAACAGCTGCAACAACTATTGATGGACCTGAGGGAGTATCAAAAAATAATGATGAAAATATTCCTAAAATCACAGCTACCACTCCTAAAAGAGCTGAAAAAAACGCCATTTTCTCAGGAGAGTTTGAAAGTTGTCTTGCNGTTGCTGCTGGTATTATTAACATCGAAGTAATTANCAATAAGCCAACTATTCTAAATGAAACTGCTACAACTACTGTCATTAGTAGCATAATTAGNAGTTGATTAATCAAAATGTTNACTCCTTCTGCTTTTGCAAGTTTTTCATTGATAGTAGTTAACACAAAAGATTGCCAATTAATTGATAATATAATTAATACAAAAATACCACCAATCATTACTAAATAAATTTCCATAATTGTAACNGCTAAAATATCTCCAAATAAGTAAGAGTGAAGATCAATACTTCTTTCTAAAATACTTAGAACCACCATCCCAACCGATAAGGCAGAATGTGCCAATATTCCTAAGAGGGTATCGGTTGCTAAAACATTTTTTTGTTGAAGCCAAATAAGAGAAATTGTAAATATTGAGCATATGATTATGGTTCCTAAATTAGTGCTNATNCCAAAAACTAATCCCAGAGCCACACCAAGTAACGCGCTATGAGCTAAGGAATCACCAAAATAGGCCATTTTTCGCCACACTACAAAACAGCCAATAATTCCAGCAATTATTGCTACACCTATGCCCGCAATAATTGCTCTAATGAGAAATGGTTCAAGCATTAGCCTTCTCGTTGTGAGTATGGTCGTGTGTATGTTGATAAACGGACATCATTTTTGCCATGTCATTACCAAACAAATTTATAAATTCTGGGTCCTTTGCCACTTTTTGTGGTTCTCCAGAACAACAAATATGGTTGAATAAACAAATTACTTTTCTAGTAGATGCCATAACCATATGAAGATCGTGAGANACCATTAAAATACTTAAATTTCTGTTTTCAAAAATCTCATTTAAAAGATTATAAAANTTAAGCTGACTTTTAATATCTAAATTTTGCGCTGGCTCGTCTAAAATCAATAACTCTGGATTACTTAAAAGACTTCTAGCAAGTAATACTTTTTGGAGTTCACCGCCAGATAACGTTGCTAAATTACTATTTAAAATTGAAAGAATGCCTGTTTCTTCTATTGCTCTATCTAAATTAACTTGTAAAAATTTTTTATTAAGATTTAAAAATCTTTTTACCGAGATTGGCATAGATTTTTCAAGATTGAAATTCTGCGGTATATAACCCATAGAAATATTTTTTTTTCTTTTTATACTTCCACTATTAGGAATAAATGTTCCCATTAAGCATTCTAGTAAAACAGATTTACCGGCTCCATTTGGGCCTACAATAGTTATAAAGTCGTTATTTTTAACTTCTAATGAAACATCTTTTAGAATATCTTTGCTATGACGATTAACATAAAGTCCAATTGCTTGAATTAAAGTTTCCATTTAACTCATACATTTATAGCATATGCCAGATATTTCAAAGGTGACATTTTTTGGTGAAAAATTCTTTTCCTTAGAAGTGTTTGANACTACTTTATCTATTTTAGACGAACATACTTCTTCAATATTATTGCATTTTTTACAAATTAAAAAATAGCAATTGTCATGTTCTTTTGGGTGAGTACATTTAATAAACGCNTTAAGAGATTGTAGTTTGTGAATAAAACCATTTTCCTCAAGAAAATNTAGAGATCGATATATAGTTGGTGGTTTCGCGTTAGGTTGAATTTTTTTAAAATCGTTCAGGAGGTCNTAAGCTTTTACAAAACNTTNTTTAGATANAATCAANTCTAATACTTGTTTTCTNAGAGCNGTTAATTTTAAATTATTTGATTTACATAATTTTTCTATATTCTTCATGTAAATNTTANNATTTTTATTCTCTTTACTANTTTTCATTTTTGTTCNCAAAATAATTGATATACNNTNTGTTATANTATAACATCTTNAAGAAAATATTAATTNGTANTTNTNTTATTNTTTTTAAGGATATCATCAATGTATAAAAATGTATTTATAGTAATTTTTTCCTTATTGTTTGCAAANCAAGTTTTTGCAAAAAATACCGGAATNTTAGTGAGCATTAAACCTTTGCACTCATTGGTAAGTGCAGTGGTTGGTAAAACAGATAAAGTTTCATTANTNATAAAAGGCAGCATGTCACCCCACAGTTTTGCTTTGAAGCCCTCTGATACGAAGCTATTGAATAATTCAGCAGTATTTTTTTACATTGACGATCAACTTGAATCTGCTCTAAAAAAAACTGTTGGCGGCTTGCCTGATGATGTTAACGTTATTAAAGTTTCTACCTTTAAAAATTTAAATCTTCTTCCTGTGCGAGAGGATGTAAATTGGGAAGAAGATGGACATGACCATCATGGTCACGGGCATGATCATGGTTCAAATGATATTCATTTTTGGCTAGACCCAAATAATGCCATAAAAATTATTAAAGGTATTACTCAAAAATTAAGTAGTATTTATCCTGAAAATATTTCTGCTTATAAAATAAATGCAAAACATATTATTCAAAAAATTGTTGCTTTGGATTCATCTTTAAAAGCTAATTTAGAATCTATCAAAAATAAACCATATATTGTATTTCATGATGCATATCAGTATTTTGAGAAAGCATATAATTTGAACGCGATCGGTTCCATTTTATTAGATCCTGAACTCCCTCCTTCGCCTCAGAGAATTATAAAAATTAGGACAAAAATTGAAAATTTAAAAGCACACTGTGTCTTTAAGGAGCCTCAATTTAAGGCAAAAATAATTAATACTGTTATTGAAGGCTCAGAAATAAAAGTTGGTATTCTTGACCCTTTAGGAGCAAATATCGAGCCTGGCCCTGAAATGTATTTAAACTTATTAAACGATTTGTCAAAGAATCTTACAGGTTGTCTCAGTCTATAAACTTTAATTAAGAACTGTTAAAATCAAATATCTTTAATTTCATTTACAGAAACTTGATAGTAAAAGAAAAATATACTTATGTTATTGATGGCTCTGAGTACGAGGGAGTTATCTGCTTTGATGATTCTATTTCAAAACCTTTACCAGGTATTTTGGTATCTCATCAATACTCAGGTTGCTCAAAATTGGAAGAAAGGAAATGTGAGCATTTAGCAGATGCTGGTTTCTTCGCTTTTGCGGTTGATCTTTATGGCAAGGGTATTAGAGGTAAAAATGCTGAAGAATCATTAAAATTAATGAATGACTTATGTTCTAACAGATCAATTATTTCTTTAAGAATAAATCATTGTTTGGATTTGTTGAAGAACCATAAACGTGTTGATAAAAATAATACTGCTGCCATTGGATATTGTTTTGGAGGTAAGTGCGTTTTAGATTTAGCTAGGTCTGGTGCAGAGTTAAATCTAATTGTTTCCTTTCATGGCATATATGATAAACCTGATGAGGATAGTTCTAAATATATCAAAACACCTATTTTAATTCTTCATGGAGATGAAGATCCATATGCAACTAGGGATGATTTAATAAATTTAATAATTGAGCTTAGAGAAAAAAAAGCAAAATGGTTTGTTCATGAGTTTGGCGGAGTTGCCCATGCTTTTACAAACCCAGATGCAAATGACCCTGCAAATGGCTTGAAATACGATAGGGACGCTATGCATATGTCTTGGAAGATAATGAAAAGCTATTTCAATAGATACTTTGAAATTAAATAATCAATAAAATCAATACTTTAAAATATTAATAATAATTATTTGCATTTGCGAATCAAATTNATTATCATTTCTATTCTCATAATTATTAATAATTAATAGGAGTTAGACATGAAAAGATTAATATTGATTTTTGCATTATTTTTTTCGCCTAGTTATTTAATTGCTGATACNTTGGAGCATGTTGAAGATGAGGTGCATGCTGCNTTAGAAGGAATTAAAGCTCTNCAAGGTGAAATTAATAAACTTAAAGCTCAAATCTCTGCTAATAAAAAAGCTATGTCTGCCAGTTCAAAAGTTGCGAAGAAGTTTTCAAAACTTAGTTTAGGTGGATATGGTGAACTTCATTATAACAACACTGAAACCGATGCAGGTGCAAAAACTAGAAAAATGGACTTTCATAGATTCGTGTTATTTGTGGGGTATGATTTCTCACCAAAAGTACGTTTTTTCTCTGAATATGAGTTAGAACACTCAATCGCTGGTGAAGGTAAGGTTGGAGAAGTTGAACTTGAACAGGCATACATTGAATATGATGTCACTGATAAGTTAACCACTAGAGCAGGTATGATGCTTTTACCAGTAGGTATTATGAACGAAGTTCATGAGCCAACAACTTTTTACGGCGTGGAAAGAAACAATGTAGAGGCAAAGATTATTCCAGCAACATGGTGGGCTGGTGGTGTTGGTGTGACATACAAGGCTTCTCAAAATATAACGATTGATGCAATGTTCCATGAGGGATTAGCAGTTCCAGTTAGTGGAAGCTCTGCACTTTATATTAGAAGTGGTAGACAAAAGACNGGTAATGCTGATGTTGGCGATATGGCATACACAGCCAGAGTAAAATGGCAAAAAGACGGACTAGCTCTTTCTGCATTTTGGAACGAACAAACAGATGCATCAGCCAATGAGGCTGACATTCTTGATGGTGCTTCAATATATGGTGTTTCTGCACAATATACACATCCATCAGGTTTAGAGTTAAGAGCTCTTCATGCAGAAGCTGATCTAGATGTAACTGACAGTTCTTCAAGCTTAGTGACAAATGGGTTTGATGAGCAAGAAGGAAGTTATCTCTTAGCTTCTTATAGAATTGATGACACTTGGGGAATTTTTGCAGAGTGGGAATCGGTTGAAGCATACAGTGCATCTAATGAGTTTGATCAATACAGAGTTGGTTTTAACATGTATTGGGATAAAAATGCTGTAATTAAATTTGACTATGTTGATCACGAAAAAGATGCGTCTTCGACCTCTGATTTTGATGGATTTAATGTAGGAATGGGCTACGACTTCTAAGAACTTATTTATAGGACTCAAATAATTTTTAGTTGTTTTAAGTGTGTTTTAGGAACTTAGGTTTAAATGATGTGGGGACTTTTGTTACATTTCTCCTTAAAAAACAATCATCTCAACCACACATTGTTTTACCTAGGTTTCTAAACTTAAATTATCAATAAATGAATTGTATAACACATTAAATTTCTTTTTGAGATACCATTACTTAATTATGAAAAAAATCTTACTCATATCTTTAATAATTATTTTTTCAAACTTTACATTTGCTGAGGAAATTTATCTAGAGCCCGAAGAATTTATTAATCAGACATTTCCTTCAGGTGCTCCTGAAGAAGACTTCTTCGTTCTTGAGGATAACGAAATGGATGAGGTATATGATCTAATTGGCGATACTTACCATACCCCTCTAATAAGTTTTTGGGAAAAGGAAGGTAAGGTAGCATATATACTAGAAATGATTGGAAAACATGAATTTATTACAGCAGGATATGTAGTCAAAAATAATGAGGTAGTTGACGCAAAAATTCTAGTATATCGTGAAAAATACGGCTGGGAAGTAAGATTTGATAGTTTTTTAAAGCAGATTCGCGGTCAAAAATTAAATGGTTCTAAACTCACTAAAGGCATCTACAATATTTCTGGGGCTACTATGTCAGTTGATTCTATGAGAGAATTAACAAAGTTATCACTATTTTTATACAAAAAAGTAATTAAATAATATTTATGTTATTTAAAATTCATCGCATCTTAGGGGTGTCCCTAATATTTTTCATACTTTTATTATCCATTACAGGTTTGGCCTTACAGCATCCTGATTACTTTGAGACAAGAAAAAAATTTGTTGGCCCGTCAATGGTAAAATTTTTTTACGATATTAAGCCATGTGAAATATACGGTTTTGAGTTTGAAGAGCAGTGGATTCTAACTTGTAATAATAAAGTATTCATAAACGATATTAAGATACTAAGCAATTTTAATGAAATCCATTCTGTGCAAAAAGTGGGTGATGATTATAAGATTGGAATTGATAAATTTGTACTTACAATCTCTGATGAAGGCGAAATAACAAAATCATTCAATAAAATAACTGGAGAAAAAACATCACCTGTGTTTTCAAAAGTAGATAATACTTACTCTAAACTTATTGAATATGATGAGCTTGCAAAGGTCATCTCGTATGAGAGAATTATAGTGGATATGCATACGGGCAGAATTTTTGGTGTAGCAGGTATTAGTCTAATTGATATCATATCAATTGGAATTATACTACTCTCGATTACAGGATTTATTACTTGGTTGAAACGAAAACTCATTCACTAATAAGATATTTTTTAAAATTCTTTGAGTATTTTTTTACGAAATTATTATCAGCTTTATAAATCAACATGCTTGCGATATTATTTTCGTCCGAAAACTTTATGATATCCTTAATGTTCATTGCTAAAAGACCGGTAGCAATTGCATCTGCCTCAGCACAATTTTCTTCAATCACACTTACTAACTTACCTCCATCAATTATTGGCACATTACTTTTTGGATCGATAATATGAGAGTAATTTTTATTTTCCCCTTTAACAATATTTTTATAAGTACCCGAAGAAGCAATAGACATATTTTTAATATTCACACTTTCATATTTATGTGGAATTACAGGGTTCTCAATTTCAATTAACCAGGGTGTATTACCATATGCTGACAAATCCCCCCCAATATTTATTAAGAAACTTTCTAAACCCTCTTGTTTTAAATATTCAGATAATTTATCTACAGCATATCCTTTTGCTATTCCTGACAAACTAATAGTTAGTTTTTTATTTTTTTTAAAAATAATATTTTTTTTAAAGTCAAAACTAAGATCTTGAAATGTATTATTAACAGGAGTTATTTTATTTTTATCCCCATAGAATTTATAATTACTGAAAACATTATTAATTGTGACATCAAAATATCCATCGGTCAGACTGTAAACTTTATCACTTAGAAAAATCAGCCTAGAAAAATCTTCTGACATTTTATGAATTTTATTTACATCTAATCTGTTAAATTTAGACACCTCTGAGTTTACTTTATAATTTGAAGCAGTATTATCAATATTATTTAAAATTGACATTACTTCTTTAAAAATTATTTCAAATTTTTCATCTTCAATATTTTTAACAGTTATAGAAAATGTTGTTCCAAAAATATTACCTTTTTTTTGAAGATACTTGTCTTCNTGATCAAAGATACCAAAGATCAACACTAATGTACTAAAAAAAAGAAGAGCTACTAAAGTCTTTTTATTCATAATTTACTTCTAATAATATCTCTGTTTATTTAAATTACAATAATATAAAATGTATTAATGGACAATCAAAACAGTATTTCCGATGAGCAACTCTCTATTATTGCAAGTCTTACAGATCTTGAAAATAGAGTTGAAGAACTTTATGGACTAGTGAATCAAGATGATCAAGGTAACGATTTAACAAAAAGAGTAGAGAAATTAGAAAAAAAAATTTCAAAGCTTAGTAAAAAGTTTGATGGTCTTCAAGAAATTAATAGTTCCTTGAATAGAAATATTTCAACTAGCCCGGTACGTATTGCAAGTTCAGGTTCTTTAACTCCGTCGAGCCTATCTAATGGGATTCTATTTATAGGGTTAGTAGCTATNCTNTTTTTTATAATGCTTAANTAAATGTTTATTTTAAATTTTATCTTTTCAATTATTAAATTTTTTTTTAAAATGATCGCCTATTCTTTCTTAAGTATTTTTATTTTTTTCATAATTATAATTGGTGCTGTTGCATATATTTTCAAAGATGAAACCTTGATTATTATAGATGAAATTCATAGAAGCATTGGGCCTGCNATCCCAATCTAGTTAATCAATGTCAAGAAAACTTCTTAATTGTTCGGANCGACTTGGGTGCCTTAGTTTTCTTAAAGCTTTTGCTTCAATTTGNCTTATTCTTTCCCTTGTAACATCAAATTGTTTGCCTACTTCCTCTAAAGTGTGATCTGTATTCATATCNATTCCAAATCTCATTCTCAACACNTTTGCTTCTCTGGGTGTTAATGAGCTGAGTATTGATCTGGTAGCCTCTCCTAAGCTTTCATTAGCGGCCGATTCNATTGGAGTAAGAATATTGCCATCTTCAATAAAATCTCCAAGATGCGAATCTTCGTCATCTCCAATTGGAGTTTCCATCGANATTGGTTCTTTNGCAATCTTTAAGACTTTTCTAACTTTCTCTTCTGGCATTCCCATTTTGATTGAAAGTTCTTCTGGTGTNGGCTCTTTTCCGTTTTCTTGAGTCATTTGTCTAGCAATTCGGTTNAGTTTATTAATGGTTTCAATCATATGAACAGGAATACGAATAGTTCTTGCTTGGTCAGCAATTGATCTAGTAATTGCCTGCCTTATCCACCAAGTAGCATAAGTTGAAAATTTATATCCTCTACGATATTCAAATTTATCAACTGCTTTCATTAAACCTATATTACCTTCCTGAATCAGATCTAAAAATTGTAAACCCCTATTAGTGTATTTTTTAGCAATGGAAATAACTAATCTCAAGTTTGCTTCAATCATTTCTTTTTTTGCTCTTTTCGCTTTAGCTTCGCCAATAGACATTTTTCTATTAATTTCTTTTATATCATTTACAGAAAGTTCAGTATTTTTTTCAATCAATACAAGTTTCTTTTGTAATTTTACAATTTCCTCCTTGTGATCNCTCAACTTAGTTGCATACTTTGGCTTTTTTCTAAGTTCATTAGCAACCCAAGAAGTATTTGTCGGTTTTGATGAGAAAGATTTAATAAAATTACTTCGTGGCATNCCTATAGAGGTAACAATTTTGCCAATTTGCTTTTCAATNTTTCTAATTTTCATTACATCTGCTTTAAGATCATCTTTTAACTCTAAAATTAGTAAAGGAACTAGTCGAAAGCGCATAAAATAGTCAGCAACATTTGACCTTGCTTTATTTAATTTTTTTGCATCTTTNTTAACTGCNGGTTGATTTGATTTTTTGTATAAAGAAATTAATTTTTTAAAATGTTTCTCAGCCTCTTTAGGATCTGGACCATTATCAATTATACTTTCAGCTTTATCATCGTCGATGTCATTATCTGCTGGGTTGATAATTTCATCTTTTTGGTCTGGATCAATGAAACCATTTATTAAATCACTTAGTTTAAGTCTTTCTTCTTCCGAATCTTCATCTTCTTCTAAGTCTTGATTTTCATTTATCAGGGCATAATAGCTTAATAGNTTTGCAACTGTATTTGGATAAAAAGCAATTGCATGGGTAACTTGGTTTAGACCTTCTTCAATTCTTTTTGCAATTGCTATTTCGCCTTCGCGTGTGAGAAGGTTAACAGTCCCCATTTCACGCATGTACATTCTTACTGGGTCAGTTGTTCTTCCGAACTCTTGATCTGAGCTTGTTATTGCTTGTACAGCTTCGTCTGCAACATCTTCGTCTTCTTCTGAAGATGCATCATCGTTAAATATCCTTGCATCATCATCCTCTGGGACTTCTTCCTGAACTTTTATTCCCATGTCAGTTATCATTCCAATGATATCTTCGATTTGATCAGAATCAATTATACCGTCTGGCAAATGATCGTTAACTTCTGCGTAAGTAAGATATCCTTGTTCTTTACCCTTCGTGATGAGTTCTTTGATTTTGGCNTGTGCGTTCTCTTTCATAAAATNTCAATGTTGAGCTGAAAAGGGCTAATTTTATCACAGAAATTTTCTTTTTTTGAGCATTTTGTCAATATTNGCTATTTGGCTTAAAGCNTCATTATTAGCTTCTTCNTCCGAGGAANCAGCTTTTTGGAGAAGAGAAACTAATTCNTCCCTCTTTTTTTCAAGTTCTGTAAAGTANATAACGCCTATAAATCCATTAAATTCTGATTGTGGATTNTCNAGNTGAGGTAANTCTAGGCTGGCTATNTTATTTAAAGGCTTATAACTGGAAGTGTCTCTAAAATGCTCCANTATTTTACCCGTGCTNATTNTCTCAACTTTNTTTTTTAAAANAAAAATCTCACTTAATATNTCAAAACCAGGNACNTTNTTAAGAATAGGTTCTTCAAAGATTCTCTTGTCTAATTCAATGTCTGGAAAGTTCAGTATTATAGAAACAGCTTTTTGCATGGGCGAAGACTTTTTTTCATTATTTGGATAAATTTTTTTTATCTCTGAAGCAGATGATGAAGATGAAGCTCCTACTCTTAGAAATAAATCTTTTTCTAGCATTTCCTTTAATACAAGTGCTTTCATATCTCTTAACAAATTTTTAACTTTTGTTATATAGGTAGCTTTACCTGATGCTGACTCAAGGTTTGTGTCTACTGACAATTTATGAAAAATAAAGTTTTCTAAAGAGATTTTATTTTTTAATTCTTTTTCCCAGCCGTTTTTTCCAAATTTACTAACAAAACTATCAGGATCTAGGTTATCAGGCAAAAAATAAAAACTTGCCTCATATCCGTCTTTAATAACTGGTAATAATTGTTCCACACTTCTCCAAGCTGCTTTCTGACCAGCCTCATCACCGTCAAATGCAAATATAATTTCTTTAGAATATTTAAAACAATTTAAAAGATGGGATTGCGAGATAGCAGTCCCAAGCGTTGCAACAACATTTTTAATATCATTTTGATACAAGCTAATCACGTCCATGTAACCTTCAACAACAAAAATTCTTTTTTCTGTTTCTTTAACTTTTCTAGCTATGTTCAAACCGTAAAGAATATTTCTTTTAGAATATAATTTTGTTTCAGGAGAATTCATATACTTTGGTAGTTTATTGTTTTCGGTCAATAGTCGACCACCAAAACCACATAAGTTCCCATATGTGTTATAGATTGGAAACATTATTCTATTTCTAAACTTAACATAATTCTCATTATCAGAATTTGCAAGTAAACCAACTGAAAGCATATCACTCTCTTGATACTGGTTTAGTTGGTTCTTTAAAGTATTGTAGTCATTTGGCGCAAAACCAATGCCAAATACTTTTGCAGTCTCACCAGTAATACCTCTTTGTTTTAGATAGTCTATGGCTTTTTCATTTTCCTTAAGAGATTTTACAAAAAGTGTTTGAGCGCTAATAAGAATTTCTTCCAATCTTTTGAACTCATCGTATCTTTTAGATTCTTCGCTACTCTCAGGTACATCCATTCCCAATGTGTTCGCTAGGTTTCTAATTGCTTCAGGATAAGATAAATTTAAGAATTCCATCAAAAAATCTATCACATTCCCTTTCGCTCCACATCCAAAACAGTAATAAAATTGCTTACTTTCGCTAACACTAAAAGACGCAGTTTTTTCATTATGAAAGGGGCAACATGCCCAATAATCATTCCCTTTTTTTTGAAGATTTAAATGAGAACCAATTATATCAACGATATTTGCTCTACTAATAAGGAGATTGATAAAATCTTTTGGAATTCTTTGCGCCATAATTTAGGCTGCTGCACTTTTATTATCTAATACTTTGTCTAGTTTAACTGATTTTGGTTTGACCAGTATGAATTTTTTTACAGAGTTCTTGAAATCTTCTAGAATACTTTTCGCGTGGGAACTGTTAGTCTCTTGAATAAATTCAACTAAAGTATTTTTAAGAAAATTATCCATACCGTTTATTTTGATTTCAGACATATTATGAATCTCTATAAGTTCATTATTAATTTTATCTTTAAAATTATTTTCACTATCATAAACAATTGCAAAACCTCCAGTCATGCCTGCGCCAAAATTATATCCAGTTTTTCCTAGGACTATCACGCATCCGTTTGTCATATATTCGCAACCGTGATCGCCTAACCCTTCAACAACAGCAAGAGCACCTGAATTTCTTACAGCGAATCTTTCACCTGCAATACCAGATGCAAAGAGTTTTCCTCCAGTTGCTCCATAGAGACATGTATTACCTATTATTACCGAAGTATTACTTGCAAAAGTAGCATCCTCGTGTGGCTTAATGGATATTAATCCTGCAGCCATCCCTTTACCAACGTAATCATTTGCATCACCTTCAAGCCTTAAATTTAACCCACCTGCATTCCACACTCCAAAACTTTGCCCAGCGGTACCTTTAAAGAATAAATTGATTGGTGTGTCTGACATGTTGTAATTACCAAAACGTTGCGCTATATAACCTGAGGTCATCGCTCCAATTGATCTATCGGTATTTTTTATATCGTAATAAAAGTCCCCACCTTTTTTTTGGTTTATTAATTCTTTAGTCTCATTATGAATTTTATGAGCTAGAACTGCTTTATCCCAAGGATTATTTTTATCAACTTCACACCATTGAGATGCTTTTTTATCGATATCATAATTAACAATACTAGATATATCTAAATCAGAGTGGTTTTTGGACTTGTCTTCATTAATTTTCAGTAATTCATCATTCCCAATAATTTCTTCGAGACTTCTATAACCAAGACTTGCTAAAATTTCTCTAGTTTCTTCTGCTACAAATTTAAAATAATTAACAACCATATCGACTTTGCCTATAAAGTGCATTTCCCTGAGAACATTATTTTGGGTTGCTACACCTGTTGCACAGTTGTTTAAATGACATATTCTCAAATACTTACAACCCATAGCGATCATTGGCGCAGTTCCAAATCCAAAACTTTCGGCTCCTAAAATTGCCGCTTTAATAACATCTAACCCAGTTTTGAGTCCTCCATCAGTTTGAACTCTAACTTTANNTCTTAANTTATTCATNNTTAANGTTTGATGNGTNTCNGANANNCCNANTTCCCANGGNNTNCCNGCATANTTAANANNNGTNANNGGNCTTGCACCNGTNCCNCCATCNTATCCAGAAATTGTNATTAAATCNGCNTAAGCTTTNGNNACNCCAGCNGCAATNGTNCCNACNCCNGCNTNNGNNACAAGNTTNACTGANANNAGNGCTTTATNGATTTACNTGCTTTAAGATCAAAAATTAATTGTGCAAGGTCTTCAATAGAGTAAATGTCATGGTGGGGAGGAGGTGATATTAAAGTAATACCAGGATTTGCGTACCTTAATTTAGCTATTAAATTATCAACCTTAGCTCCAGGNAATTGGCCACCTTCTCCAGGTTTTGCTCCNTGTGCAATTTTAATTTGTATAACCTCGGCGTTAACCAAATAATGAGGTGTTACNCCAAATCTTCCTGAAGCAACTTGTTTAATTTTTGAACTTTTGTTTGTATTGTAGCGTTTTGGATCTTCTCCACCTTCTCCGGAATTTGAGCGGGCACCTAATTTATTCATTGCCTCAGCAAGGGTTTCGTGAGCATCCGGTGACAATGCACCTAGTGACATGCCTGCAGAGTCAAATCTTTTGACAATATTTTCTACTGATTCGACTTCATTAATATCTATAGGTTTTTTATTTGAATGAAGATCAAAAAGATCTCTTATAACCATTTCCTTTCTATTATTTACAAGCTCACTGTATGCTTTGAAATCGCTATAATTTCCAGACTTAACGGCAGTTTGAAGAGTTTGAACAACATCNGGGTTATAAGCATGATATTCCTCTCCATGAACATACTTTANTAAGCCTCCCTGTTGAACTTTTTTTCTTTTACTCCAGCAATTTTTTGCTAGCTTAGCTTGGATTTTTTCAAGGTCTTCAAAGTTAGTTCCATTTATTCTATTAACTGTCTCATAAAAACAAAGGTCAACTACATTTTGATCAAGACCAACAGATTCAAATAACTGCGCCCCTCTGTAACTTGATATTGTTGAAATACCCATCTTTGATAATATTTTAAGCAATCCTTTTCCAATGCCTAATCTGTAATTTTTGGTAGCATTATAAAAATCTTCTCCAGAGCTACCGATTAANCCTGCAATTGATTGGTAACTCAGATATGGATAGATTGCAGTTGCCCCATAGGCAAGGAGTGTCGCAAAGTGATGAGGATCTCTTGCAGTGGCAGTTTCAACAATTATATTAGCTCTTAGACGAACTCCCTCCCTAATTAAAGCATGATGAATTGCACCTGTAGCAAGCAATGCNTGAATAGGTAGCTTNCCTTTTTCAATTTTTTTATCACTTAAAACAAGAAATATGTTCTTATCATTTACTGCTTTTACGGCTAATTTGACNACATTTTTAATAGCGTCTTCAAGATTAGTACCTTCTTNATAATTAAGGTCTATATATTNATATGGGTAATGATTTTTTGATATACCTGTAAGCTGTTTGAATTTTCTGTGTGATAAAATTGGTGACTCAATTGTTAATCGGTTAGCATGTTCCGATCCTTCCTCAAAAACATTAAGATCAGGCCCCAAGTATGTTTCAAGCGACATAACATTTTTTTCTCTAATAGGGTCAATGGGTGGATTTGTCACCTGTGCAAATTGTTGTCTAAAATAGTCATATAACGACCTTTCTTTCTCTGAAAATACTGGAAGCGGAGTATCATCTCCCATTGAGCCTATTGCCTCTTGGCTAAGATTTGATAAAGGTTTTAGTATTTGATCTTTCTCTTCATATGTCATGTTAAACATCTTTTCATAATTTATAAGCTCTTCATTTGAAAAAACTTCTAAATCTGGAAATTTGTCAACTATGATAGATCTCATGTATTTTGCTCCAGAATCTACCCACTCTTTATACGGGCATCTAGTTTTTAAGAAATCATCAATATCACTTGATCTTAAAATTTTGTTATCCTCTATATCGACAGCAAAAATTTCCCCGGGNCCAAGTCGACCTTTCTCAATTACATTTTTCTCATCATAATCGTAAACGCCAATTTCACTTGCAAGAGTTATGTGCCTATCTTTGGTAATTACGTATCTTGCAGGTCTAAGGCCATTTCTGTCAGTAACGCATGCAGCATATCTACCATCAGTCAATACAATCCCTGCTGGGCCGTCCCAAGACTCCATATGTTTAGCATTAAATTCATAAAATGCTTTTAAGTCACTATCGGTAGTTGGATTATTTTGCCATGCTGGAGGTATTAAAAGTTTAATTGCTCTAAAAAGATTTACTCCACCAATTGTTAGAACTTCCAGCATATTATCTAAACTTAGTGAATCAGAGCCAGTCATAGAAACAAATGGTTTTAGCTTATGAAGTTCTGGAATTTTATTTGTTCTGAATTCGTTATTTCTTGCTTGTGCCCAATTTCTATTACCTCTAATAGTATTTATTTCACCATTATGTGCTAGTAACCTAAAAGGTTGAGCAAGCCTCCATTGCGGTAAAGTATTCGTTGAAAAACGTTGATGAAAAATGCACATTGATGTTTCTAAATCTTTATTGCCAAGATCCAAGTAAAATTCAGGAAGATGCTTTGGCATTACCATACCTTTATATAAAATTACTTTTGAAGATAAGCTTGGTATATAAAAATATGGATCGTTTTCTTTTGAAATTTCGATCTCAATTTTTCTTCTAATTGTGTATAAAATNGATTCAATATCTTTTTCATTTGAATTAATATCTGGATTGATAAAAGCTTGAAAAATACTTGGTAAAGTTTTCAAAGCTTCTTCACCGCAACAAGATTTATCGACAGGAACTAATCTCCAGCCGGCAAGTTCAAACTTATATTCCTTACAATATTTCTCAATAACAGCTTTAGCTTTTTCTTGTTTTTTTGGATCAGGATTTAGAAAAAACATACCTACAGCAAAGTTTTTAGCTATATTTATTTTTTCTTNATTAGCGATTGAGCGAAAAAAAAACTCTGGAAGTTTTAAAAGTATTCCACACCCATCACCTGATTTTCCATCAGAAGCAACTGCACCCCTATGTGTTAGTCTTTCAAGAGCAGTAATAGCTGTTTCAATCAACCAATGACTAGGCTTATTATCAATATTTGCAATTAGACCAAAACCGCAGCTGTCTTTTTCAAATTCTTCTCTATATAAGCCTTTATTTTTTTTCATAATCTATTAAATTTTACCATCTAAACCCATTTGATAGTATTTGTGCACAATACTNTCTTGATTATCTAATAGCCAATCAATATTAGGTTCATTTTTCATTGCTTTATGAATTGCTTGGCTTGTTGCTTTTCTGTGNATATCAAAAAGTATTTTATGGTCTAAGTTTTCATCATCGATAACTGAAGGATTTAGCCAGACTGAAACAATAATACCAAGGTCATTAGCTTTTTCTTTTGGTATATCACCATTTCTGACTGCGTCTAAGACACCATTAGCTATAGCACCCTGAACCGTACCCATCAAAATATTTGTATATTTATTATTTTTTACTGTCACCTTACTAACCATTAAAGTAGCAGGTTTTACCATTATATCCGTATTCATAATAGCTAAAACCCTCGAATGCCCTTTTACTTGGTCACCCAACAAGGTTGCAAAAGCTGTGCCTACTGGCCCATCTAATTCTCCAATNACAATTTCTGGCTCTGCTGCAGTNCCTGGAGGCCCCCCAGCAACTAATGATTCCGCTACGCGCATTCCAATCCTCTCCGACATATTTATTCCTTAAAAATAGTTAATTATTAATGAATATTAGTATAGACCTTGCATTCTAGGTGTTCAATATATAAAGGTTAATAAGAATATTAAACAATATTTATAACTTTTTATGTTCTTTTTCTGCAAATCTATCGGTCATTCCACTGATATAATCGGAAATCAAACGNAACTTTTTCTCAGATTGGATTTTTTGAATATTATAAGCCCTAAATTGATTAGGAATCAGACTTATATTATCTGTATATGCTGCAAAAAGTTCAGAAATAATTTTATCCGCATTTCTTGTCATNACCATTACATCCTCATGCTTATAAAGATTTTTAAATAAAAACTTCTTTAAATCAGCATTCATTTTTTTTGTTTCTGCTGAAAAACCAACAATTGTATCTTTGCAATCTCTNACATCTTCATACGAAGAAATTTTATTTTTAATTAATAAATTTTTAGTGTTTATAACTAAGTCTGTGATTAAAAAATTTATCATTCTCCTAATTATTTCTTTTACCAGTCTTGATTGAGGTATTTGATCATTATTTTGTTTAATTTCCTNTTTAAANTTNGCCACTATNTCTAAATTTTGAATTTCAGAGAAATTTATTTTTTGAGATTTGATTCCATCTTCTAGATCGTGATTATTATAAGCNATCTCGTCAGCAAAATTTACAATTTGTGACTCTAAAGACCCATTCTTATTTACTAAAAATCTTTCAGCAACTTCTCCTAATTTTTCTGCAGTTTTTTTGTTACAACGTTTTAAAATTCCTTCTCTTGTTTCATGAGTAAGGTTTAAACCATCGAAATTTTCATACCTTATCTCTAATTTATCTATAATTCTTAGAGACTGAATATTATGCTCAAAACCACCATGATCTTTCATGCAGCTATTTAACGCATCCTGTCCTGCATGACCAAACGGTGTATGACCAAGATCGTGCGCTAAAGCAATAGCTTCTGCAAGATCCTCATTGATGTATAGTAGACGAGCTATAGCTCTGGAAATTTGTGCGACTTCAATGGTGTGCGTTAAACGAGTTCTAAAATGGTCGCCTTCATCATTTACAAAAACTTGTGTTTTGTATTGCAGTCTTCTAAATGCTGTAGTGTGAATTATCCTCTCTCTGTCTCTTTGATATATTGAACGGCCTGAGCTCTCCTCTTCTTTATATTTTCTTCCTTTACTAATTGATGGTTTAACAGCGTAAGCGGCTAAATTATCATCAAGTTTATTGGTCACGATTTATCTCTAGAGTTTTAAGGATGGTAGATTTTGAAAACTTGTCACTAATAAAGCATTCGCCAATTTTTTTAGGAATAATAAGCCTTATTTTATTATTTAAGACCTTTTTGTCATTTTTCATGGCCTCATATAATTTAGAAGCATTTAATTTTTTTGGAAGCTTTATAGGTAGATCAAAATATGACAAAAGATTTTTTATCCTACTGAGATCATTTTTTGACAATTTACCTAATTTTTCAGATAACTCTGAAGCAATTACCATACCACAAGCCACTGCAGCGCCGTGTGTCCAACGACCGTAGCCAATATTTTTTTCAATTGCATGACCAAACGTGTGACCAAGATTTAGTATAGCTCTTATACCTGACTCTTTTTCATCTTTTGCAACTATCTCTGCTTTAATTTTACAAGATGTAGCAATAATTTTTGCAAGGGAAACACGATCAAGCGATATTATTTTTTTCTTGTTTTTCTCCAACCATTCAAAAAACTGCTTATCATAAATGACCCCATATTTTATAACTTCTGCCATACCAGCATTAAATTGTTTTTTTGGCAAGGTTTTTAAAGAATCTAAATCTATAATTACTGACTGAGGTTGATAGAAAGCTCCGATCATGTTTTTTCCAAGGGAATGATTAACACCGGTCTTCCCACCAACGGACGAATCAACCATTGACAATAAAGTGGTTGGTACTTGAATAAAGTTTACGCCCCTTAAATATGTTGCAGCCACATAACCAGTTATATCGCCAATTACGCCACCTCCGTATGCTAATAAGCAGCAGTCTCTTGAATATTTATTTTTAAGAAGATTTTTATAAATTGATTCACATGAATTTAAATTTTTAAAATTTTCTCCATCACCAATTAATATCTCTGAGTTATAGAATCTTTTTGGAATACTTGAGTTTTTTAAATTTTTAATTTTCTTTGTAGATACTAAAATAGAATTTTTTGGATTACTATTTCTATAAAGATTTTTATTTCCGTAGATTCCATTTCCAATAATTATTGGGTAAGATCGGTCCCCTAGGTCAACTTTAATTTTTTTTATAATTTTCATATTCTATTAATATTTTATTTACAACTTCATTTTTCGAAACATTATTTGTTTTAATTTTTAAAATACATATTTCTTCATAATAACTCTTTCTATCAGAAATAATTTTTTCAATAGCATTTTTTTTATCTTCAACATCAATTAATGGTCTTGTCTTGTCTTTTGATATCCTCTTTAATATGTTCTCAACATTTGTTTGAAGATAAATCACTAAGCCAAGGCTTTGAATAATTTTTCTATTCTTTTCATTTATTACAATACCCCCACCTGTACTAATGACTGAATTATTTATTGAACTTACTTTTTCAAGCGCATTTGCTTCTCTTAACCTAAATCCCTCTTCATTTTCGTGAGCAAAAATCGTCTGAATATCTACGCCTGTGGATTTTTCGATTTCGTCGTCTATGTCTATGAATTTTAAATTTGTAAGTTTTGACAACTCTCTACCAATTGATGTCTTCCCACTTCCCATAGGGCCTATAAGAACTATATTGTTGTTAACTAAGGACAATTTTTTCACAATTTTAATGTATTATAATAGTATAAATTATAAAGACAAAGCAGTCTCTATTGTATGAAAAAGTATATAACTTTAAGGAATTTCAAACGTTTATTTGTAGTCGGGTCTATAACTTTTATAGCCTTTATTCTCTTCATTTTTTTCAGTTTACCGTCTGTCAAAGATCTCCAAAATATTGAGTTACAAACACCGCTCAGAGTGTTCACACAAGACAAGCAACTTATTGCGATATTTGGGGAAAAAAGAAGAATCCCAGTTACCTTTGAGCAGGTACCTAAAAATATGGAAAATGCTTTTTTAGCTGCTGAGGATAGTAGATTTTACAATCATTTTGGGGTTGATTTTCCAGGTCTTTTAAGAGCGACAAAGAACCTAATTTTAACAGGTGAAAAAACTCAGGGCGGCAGCACAATTACTATGCAGCTCGCTAGAAACTTCTACCTTACAAGTGAAAAAAAAATTATTAGAAAAGTAAGGGAAATTTTTTTAGCGCTTAAGATTGAAAGTACATTAAGTAAAGAAAAAATTTTAGAGCTTTATTTTAATAAAATATACTTAGGTCATAGAGCTTACGGAGTTGCTGCTGCTGCACAAATATATTATGGAAAAAAAATTGATCAGTTAACACTAGCAGAAATTGCAATGATTGCTGGTTTGCCAAAGGCACCATCAAGATATAATCCTGTCACAAATATGAAACGTGCTATGCAAAGACGTAACTATGTTTTAAAAAGAATGCTGTACAATGATTTTATTTCTTATAATGATTACGTTATAGCTTATTTATCCATAGACCAGGCAAAAATAAATAATATTGAAATCGATGTCAATGCTCCTTATGTTGCCGAAATGGTAAGAGCAAAAATGTATGAAAAATATGGTGAAGAAGCTTATACCAAAGGTTATGACGTTTTCACAACCGTTAAAGGTAATTTACAAAAAAAAGCAAATGAATCACTTATCAAATCAATTGAGTCTTATGACAGACGCCACGGTTATCGCATTCCAGAAAAAAAAATAGAAGCAAAATTTTTTCTTAATAGTAATTTTGAGTACGACATAGAAGAAGGTATTAATAACTCAAAAGACGTGCTTTCAAAAATTAGGCAAATCAAAAATCATGTCCCTGCCGTAGTGGTAAATGTGAGTAAAAAAAATATGATTGTTTATACAAAGCTAGGGGACCGCTTAGAATTAGATTTATCTGCTTTAAGAATTAAAAAACAACTAATTAATGAAAATAAAACAATAAAAATTAATAATTTTGATGATGTTTTTGAATTGGGTCATATAATTTCAATGCAGCAAATTAAAAGTAAGTGGTATATCTCGCAAATTCCTATTGTAAGTGGAGCAATTGTTTCAATAGATTCAAATTCTGGGGCTTTAAAGGCTCTTTCAGGCGGTTATGATTTTAGAATAAGTAAATTTAATCGCGCTATTCAAGCAAAAAGACAACCCGGATCGAGTTTCAAACCATTCATATATTATTCAGCGCTAAAAAAAGGTTACACACCTGCGACATTGGTTAATGATTCTCCAAAAGTCTTTAAGGAAGACAGTGTAAGCGAGGCCTGGAGACCACAAAATCATAGTGGAAAGTTTTATGGGCCTACTAGACTGAGATACGCGCTGGCAAAATCAAGAAATATTGTGTCTGTAAGATTACTTGATGACATTGGTATTGACTTCACTATCAAACAATTAAAAGACTTTGGTTTTGATACTTCTAAATTACCTAAAGACTTAACTTTGGCATTAGGAAGTGGTGCCATAGAACCAATCAAACTTGCAGAGGCTTATACTTATTTTGCAAATGGCGGTTATGATATAGACGTTTATTTTATAGAACAAATAAAAACCAGATCAGGGAAATTATTATTTGTTGAAAATCCAAGAATGGTATGTGGTAAATATTGTGATTCAGAAAGCTTAGACACAATTCAATTTGCATCAGCGCAGACACTTGAGGAGTTAACCGAGCTTAGAAAGACAGCAGGCTTACCAAGATTTGCCCTCAAGACTGCTGATTCCAGAATAATTTATCAAATTAATAGCATGCTCAAAGATGTGGTGCGTTATGGTACGGCCAAAAAAGCGTTAAGCCTTAAAAGAAGAGATATTGCAGGGAAGACTGGAACTACAAACGACCAAAGAGACTCTTGGTTTTGTGGTTTTAGTAGAAACATAGTGACAACAAGTTATATTGGTTTTGATGATTTTTCCCCCCTAGGTTCAAAAGAATTTGGAAGTACCGCAGCATTGCCAATGTGGATTGACTATATGAAAAAAGCACTGAGGAAAGAACCTGTCTTGGATTTAGAGCAACCTGAAAATATTGTAGCTGTACGAATTGATAGTAAAACGGGTCTTTTAGCTTCGCCAAAAACAAAAAAAACAATTACTGAAATTTTTAGAAAAGAACATGTGCCCAATACATTTAGTGAAGGCTCAAACATACTTCAAAAAAAGGAAGAAGAAATTACAACTCCAGAATTAATATTTTAATTTTGATGAAACGCTGGACTTTCTTCTTTTAGAATTTCAACAAGCAAATTTACGTTGTCTGGATTTACAAATTGATCAATACCATGGCCAAGATTAAAAATATGCCTATGACCTTCGCCATAACCCTCAAGAACCTTTTTTGCTGCACATCTTAAACTTCTTTCATCACCATGAAGCGCACAAGGATCAAGATTTCCCTGGAGTGCTATGTTGTTCCCAACTAGTGATTTTGCGTGGTTTATGTCAACAGTCCAGTCAAGTCCGATACAATCACAACCTGATTCGATAATTAATGGAAGCCAATTTCCACCACCTCGAGTAAATAAAATTACTGGAACATCTGATTCCTTTTTAAATTCTTTGATAATCTGTTTCATAGGCTCTAAAGAAAATTTTTCATAATTATTTTTATTTAGAAGCCCTCCCCATGAATCAAACAACATTACAACGTTTGCGCCAGCCTTAACTTGATTTACTAAATAACTAGTAATCGTAGAACAAAGAGATTCATTTAATTTTTCAATAAATGCTGGCTCTTCATATACCAAAGATCTGACTTTTCTAAATTCTTTGGTTGCTTTACCCTCAACCATATAAACACATAATGTCCATGGGCTGCCAGCGAATCCAATTAATGGAACTTTATTATCTAATTTAATTTTAGTTTGGTTGATAGCGTCATAAACATATTCTAATTTTTCACCCGCATTTTTTTGATCTAAGCGTTTCAAATCTTTCTGACTGGATAGGGCTTCTTCAAAATACGGTCCTTTATTATCCTCAAATTTTAAATCCATGCCCATAGCGTCTGGAATAGTCAAAATATCAGAAAATATAATGGCTGCATCTAAAGCAAATCTTCTTAATGGCTGAATTGTAACTTCTGACGCAAGTTCAGGTGATTTACAAAGATTAATAAAGCTGCCTGCTTGTTTTCTGACTTCTTGATATTCCGGTAAATACCTCCCGGCTTGTCTCATAATCCACATGGGCGTGCGAGCAACTTTTTTACCTGATAAAACATCAAGAATAATTTGATTTTGAATGGGCATTAAATTTCTAAATAATCTAGTATGTTTTCTGCAGCGTTTCTGCCTTCAAAAACTGCTGTGACTACTAAGTCAGATCCACGAGTCATGTCTCCGCCTGCAAAAACTTTTTCATTGGTTGTCTGATATTCGAATGACTGTTTCACTTTTACTAAACCATTCTCATGGGTGTGGATATTAAAATCATCAAACCAATTTTCTGGGCTAGGATTAAAACCAAAAGCGATAATAACTTGGTCGCCTTCAATAAGTTCATCTGATCCTTTTATAACTTGAGGTCTTCTTCTTCCCGACTCGTCAGGTTCGCCCAAAACAGTTTTAATGACTCGAACACCTTTCACTCCAGATTCATCTCCAACAATTTCAAGCGGTTGATAGTTGAACTTAAATTGCACATTTTCCTCTTTCGCGTTCTTAACTTCTTTTCTTGAACCCGGCATACTCATTTCATCTCTACGGTAAACACAAGTTACGCTTTTTGCACCTTGCCTAATCGCTGTTCTGTTGCAGTCCATAGCGGTATCTCCACCACCAAGTATGACTACGTTTTTACCTTTCATATCAATGATTTTAGAATCTATTTCTAAAACACCGTTCACATTAGAAATTAAATAAGGTAAGGCTTTATGAACGTTTGGAAGATCTTCGCCAGGAAAGCCACCTTCGAGAGGTGTGTATGTTCCTAAGCCCAAAAATACTGCATCGTAATCGTTTAAGATTTGATCAAAAGCAATATCTTTTCCAATCTCAGTATTTAATTTAAATTCAACTCCCATTTTTTCAAAAATGTTTTTCCTTTTTTCAACAATATCTTTATCAAGTTTAAATGGTGGAATCCCAAAAGTTAAAAGGCCGCCAATTCTTGAATACTTATCAAAGACGGTGGCTTTCACTCCGTTTCTGGTTAGAATATCGGCACAGGCAAGACCAGCAGGGCCAGCTCCAATAACAGCTACTCTCTTATCGGTTTGAACCACGTCAGACAAGTCAGGTTGCCAGCCAAGCTTAAGTGCTTCATCGGTTATATATTTTTCAATTGAGCCAATAGTGACCGCACCGAAACCATCTTGCAAGGTACAAGCACCTTCGCACAATCTATCTTGGGGGCAAATCCTTCCACATATTTCAGGTAAAGAATTTGTCTTGTGAGACATTTCTGCTGCTTCAAGAATTTTTCCGTCTTTTATTAAGTCCAACCAAGTTGGAATATAATTATGCACTGGGCATTTCCATTCGCAATAGGGGTTACCACAATTAAGACATCTTGCTGCCTGTTCAGCGGCTTTGTCTTCAGAGTAATTAGAGTAAATTTCTTTGTAATTTTTTACTCTGACAGCAGGCACCTCTTCCTTAGGCTCCATACGTTCAACTTCTAAAAATTGCATGTGATTTTTCATAATTTTATTATTACATAATTTTCTAATGCAGGCACCTCTATAGCACACTCTATAAAGGTTTTGTTTGAATTAGGAAATTTTAAGACAACAGTTTTTTGGTGATTTGACTGGCTAGTCCCATATCGATGGGTTTATCGGAGAAAGCCTTGAGCTCTTTCATAACCAGACCCATTTGATTCATACCGCTAATATTATTGTCGTCAATAATTTTTTGAATGAGCTCGGTAGTTTCTTGTTCGGACATACTTTCAGGAAGATAATTCTTAACTACAGATAATTCAAACTCTTCTTTTGAAGCAAGATCGTCTCGTCCAGCATTTGAATATTGAGATATAGAGTCTTGGTATTTTTTAGCCATTTTTTGTAACACATCGGTGACATCTTTATCGGTGACATCCTCTCGGGTTTCAATTTCTTTATCCTTTATGGCAGATAAAATTAAACGAATCGCCCCAAGTGTGTTTTTATCTCCACCTTTCATGGCAGATTTCATGGCATCTGTGATTTGTGCTTTAAGATCTGAACTCATAGGTTGGCCTATGTAGGTTAGTACAACTTAATACGTCTTCCGTTTGCAGTTCTGTTTGGTCTTTTGGATACTCTTTTAACAGCTGCAGCAGCTTTACGTTTGCGAACTGAGGTAGGTTTTTCGTAAAATTCTCTTTTTCTAATTTCGGTTAGGATGCCAGCTTTTTCACATGCACGTCTGAATCTTCTGATAGCAATATCAAATGGTTCATTTTCTTTTACTTTTATACTTGGCATACTACTCCTAACTATTTAGTGATTTGGACGATTATACAGATAACCTTTAAAAAAGCAAAAAGCGTGTAATGAGAATACTTGGAATTGAAACCTCATGTGATGAAACTGGAATTGCTGTTTATGATAGCGAAAAAGGCTTATTAGCAAATGAGTTGTTTAGCCAAATTAAGCTTCATCAGCAATATGGTGGCGTGGTTCCTGAGCTTGCTTCAAGAGAGCATATAAAATGGACTAACCCTTTATTGGAGTCAGCTCTTCAAAACTCAAATACAACGCTTGATGATATTGATCTGATCGCTTACACCGCAGGACCAGGTTTAAAAGGCTGTTTATTAGTTGGCACTACATTCGCAAGGTCACTTGCTTACTCCCTAGATAAACCATCCCTTTCAGTAAATCATATTGAAGCTCATCTTTTAGCTCCAATGATGGAAGCCCCAGAGCTGCGTTTCCCATTTTTAGGATTATTAATTTCCGGAGGACACACCATGATGGTGCACGCCAAAGAAATTGGTAATTATGAATTACTTGGCACTACTTTAGATGATGCAGTAGGTGAAGCTTTTGACAAAACTGCAAAGTTAATGGGCTTGCCATACCCCGGTGGTCCTGAAATTGAATCATTGGCAAAAAAAGGCATCACCGGAAAGTTTGATTTTCCAAGGCCATTGAAAAATAAAAAAAATTGTGACTTTAGCTTCAGTGGATTGAAAACTCACATTCTGCAAACTTGGAACAAGGCAGAGCAGACGGATCAAATAA
>NZYO01000009.1 GCA_002702235.1 Gammaproteobacteria bacterium | reverse complement strand
ATTCTTTTTCTATAACATCTTTTACTAATTCTTGAGCACTAATAGAAGTATACTTTTTACCTATCCTAGTAACTGCATTATTTAAAGCATCTTCTCTACACAATTCAAGTACAAATGTTTTTACTGTATCACTTACATCTTTACTATGAACTTCATATATGAATAAAGATCCATTTGCAGATTCTCTTGTAAACTCTAATCTTTTATCACTAAACTTATCAAATACAACAATTTCAATCTCTTCCATACCAAAGATTGATTCAAATAAACTAGAAGTACTATCCTCAATTTGAAGTGTAACAGTTACATATTTCTGCATTAATCCTTCAGAATACTCAAACTGTTTTATGGCACCAGAATCTATAGCAACCTTTTCTTTTTGACCCTCATGTGGGTGAATAAAGGCAGATTCTATTTCAAAACTATCGGTTTGTAATGGATCGGAAATGTTCATAATCCAGGTTGTAATGACTTATTAATTGATGATGGAGATGATTTAGAAGTAGGTCTAGCTGGTATTTTCATTTTAGGACCAGTCCCAGAATTTTGCTTAGACATTACTTGTTGATTTTGTACAGATCTTGCACCATCTAAAGCTGCTATCATTTTAGAAGTTACACTCTCACCTTTATCTATCTGAGCATTTTTCATTTCATCTGGTTTTAAATTCTTACCATCAAAATCAAATAAATTACCAGTAAATACATCAGCAATACCACCCATTACACCAGTAACACCACGTTCTTTAATATCACTCATTATATTACTACCAAATGAGGATGCTATTTCTGTTAGTTTATTAGTTTTAGCTTCTTCAACGACAGGAATTTGTGCTGCCCCTTGTACTTCTCCATTAACTATTTTTTCATTTGAATAGTTATTACTATAATTGAAATTCTTTTTAATCCAAAAATTTCAGCTGCTTTAATATACTCAACAGATTTAAGTTTTAATGATTCCGCTCTCAACAGTCTACATAGACCGGTCCAGCTTGTTAAACCTAAAATAAGGCATAAAAAGAATAGCCTCAGGTCTGCTCTCTCATATATTGATTGGAACTCTCCAGGATTATTAGACATATAAACTTGCAGCATAAGAATGGCAGATGCCACGAGCAAGACACTTGGAATAGAGTTAATAGTTGTGTATAAATATTGTATTAAATCATCAAATAGACCACCAAGGTAACCCGCCGCTATTCCAAGAAATATAGCAAAAGGTAGCATTACAATTGTTGTTAAAGTTCCAATAATAATACCTGTTCTGACACTTTTAATTGATTTGTAAAAAACATCTAGGCCAATCTTATCAGTACCAAGAATATAGTAATCAAGACTAAGTAAGTATAAAAAAGATAATAGAAATATTATGATGTTAAGTGTAACGAAAAAGACTTTCTCATTTGATGTAAACTTTATATTAATGATGCTTCCTAATTTAAGTCTTGATACAAAATAAAGATAAGAAAGTAATATCATTGATATTATTAGAATTGAAATAAAAAAAGCTTTAATAAATACTAGAATGACATTTAATAATCTATTAGATACATTATTTTTCAAATCGCCTTTGTATTTCAAGGGAGAAAAAACTCTTTCTTCTTTACCTTCTTTATTAATTACTGTTTCTTTTGAGTATAAGTAAGAAGAAAACGGTGCAGAATAACTCTTTTCATAATTTATATAAATTGGTTCCATTAGATAGTCTAATAAACTAATTACTTCTGACGTTTGTGCGTTATTGGATCTTTTTTTAAAGTGTATTGAATCTATTGCTGTTATAAGTAAAAATAAAATTAGAACTAGAGATGAAATAATACCTGATTTTCGTGAAAAAACTTTCACCCAAGTGAGTCTTATATCATCAGTTTTGTAAACGTATAAACTATATAAAATTAAAAGTGTTAAAACTCCAAAAAAGAAAATATCAGTTAAAAAAAATACAAACATTATAATCTTACTCGCGGGTCAACAATCGTGTAAGAAATATCTGTAAGAATTAGTCCAATAATGTATAGGACAGTTCCTAAAAAAACCATTGAGCGGACTATCGCAAAATCTTGCCTTTGAATTGCGTCTATTGTGTAACTCCCTAGTCCAGGTATTCCAAAAAAGGATTCTACTATTAAGCTTCCAAGAAATAGTAATGGTAAAAGTACTACGACACCAGTAAGAATTGGTATTAAAGCGTTTCTTAAAACATGATTCATCATAATACTTGCTTCAGAAAGGCCTTTGGATCTTGCAGTTTTAATATATTCTTTTTCAACCTCTTCAATAAATAAAGTTCTATACCAGCGAGTACCGGATCCTATTCCATAAATTACGCTAATAATCACCGGTAAAATTAGAAACTTTATAGAATCAGAACCATAATCATATCCAGAAATTGGTACTAAATGAAATAACTTACTTATCATGTATTGGCCAGCAATAATATAGAAAAGGCTTGAAATTGACATTAACATAACGCATAAAAACAATCCCAACCGATCAATATTTGTTGCTCTAAAAAATGTAATAAATAAAGATAACGTAATATTAAGAAGCAAACCAACTATTAGAGACGGGATAGCAATTGCTAAACTAGGCCACATTCTTTGTTTTATGTCGTAACCAATGTTTCTCCCGCTGTCTGAATTTCCAAAATCGAATAAAAAAAGTTTGAAAGACTTTTCATAAAAAATTGTATTTGTGAAAGCATTAACGCCTTTCTCCATTTCATTATATAAAAGTGGTTTGTTATAACCTCTTTCATCTTTCCATTGAATAATTTGTTCTTGCGTTACTCTTTTATTGCCAAGATGAAGTCTTGCCACATCATCAGGAGTATTTACTACAAAAAAAAGAAAAAAGGTAATTAAATTAACACCAATCAGAATTGGTATCGCGTAAATTAATCTTTTTAAAATATATCTTATCATTCTATTTTCTGACTATCCCTTTTTCTAATATTTTTAATTAATGAAAAAATTAGAAATAAAATTATTACTGCTGCTACATATAGTATAGAAAAATTTGGTTTATTCCATTTTTCAATACTTTTTAATCGTTGTGTTTGATTTACTCTTAAATACTTAAGCGTATTATTAGCCATTAAGTTAGGTTCTATATTTTCCACCCATGACTGCGATAAAAGATAAGATTTAGGATGAAACCCCCAAATCCATGGGCATTCGTCTTGGATAATATTAATCATTTTATTTATTATTTTTTTTCTTTCAATATTATTATCCATATTTTTCATTAGTAAAAATAATCTATCAAATTCATCGTTTTTATAATTCACAGCATTCTCCCCTCCATACTTTACTTTACCGTTTTTACTATAGAGAAGGAAAAAAAAGTTTTCTGGGTCTGGATAGTCAGCATTCCATCCCCATTGAAATATTTGTCCAGTACCCTTAATCATTTTGTCTTGAAATCGATTATAGTCTGTAACCCTAGTTACAAGCTGAATATTAATCTTTTTAAATTGTTTTCTTAACCAATTTAAATATGAATATGTATCTGCGCCTGAGCCTACAGCTTCAAAGTAAAGTATTAATGGTTCGCCAGTATCTTTATCTATACCGTTAACATATCCAGCTTTCTCTAGCAGCTCTTTTGCTTTTGAGATTCTTTTTCGCGTTATTTTTTTATTTTCTAGAGTGTATGCCGTTTTATTATATGATTTTGTATTTATATCATAGCCAAATATACCTGGAGGAAGAGGACTATGTGCAACTTGTCCTCTTCCATTTGCAAAAATACTTATGTATTCCTCGTAGTCAATAGCAATTGTTATAGCCTGCCTAAGATATTTTGACCTATTTGAAACCCCTCCAATAACAGGATCAATCATGTTAAATCCAATATAATAGGTTGACGCTGCAGTGATAGTTTTAAGTTTAATTTTTTTATCAATTAAATCTTGAGTTAATGTTAAATCTCCACTTGTATCAAATGATATTGCTTGATCATAATTATCAGAGGCTATTCCGGAATTATCATAATATCCTTGAAGGAATTTATTCCAACGAGGTATTTGCTCTTTTTCTAAAGAGTAAATAGCTTTATCAATATAAGGAAGTGACAAATTTTTATTGACGGGTAAGTAGCTACCATCTTGTAGCTTATCATTTATTGACGGATAAACCTCTCCCCTAAAAAAAGGATTTTTGGTAAGAACCATCCTTAAATTAGGATTATTTTCTTCAAGCATATAAGGTCCTGTTCCAATTGGGTACCAATTTAAGCTTATATTGTTATCTTGCAGAACTTTTTGCTTGTAAAATACATCTGCTTCCCATGGAACCGGAGAGAAAAAAGGCATTGCTAACCAATAAATAAATTGTGGATAAGGTTTTTTTAAGGTTATACTAAAAGAATATTTGTTTATTTTATTAACGCCTAATATATTTTTATTCATTAAAATATCTTGATAAATTTTCATGGATTTTCCAGACTCTTTTTTTAAATGATTGCGGAATTCTTTAAATCCAAAAATATAATCAGACATCACTCCAGCAATTGGGGAATGATTATTTGGGTCAGCAAGTCTTTTAATTTGATAAATATAATCATCTACAGTTAATTCTCTTGTATCTTTGAAATCAAAGTCAGATAACTTAAAATATTTTTTATTATCCTTAATATTATGATATCTAAATCCTTTTTCAGATTTGGCAAACGCAGGGTGTGGTTGAAAATTTATATTTTTTTTTATTTTAATAATATATTTGAAATAAGAAGCTTTATGTTGATTACTTCTCTCAATTTTTTTGAATTTGCTATTAAGGTACTCAATTTTAGGCATTTGCTCGGCAGTGAGAGGTATTAGTTCATATGGCCTTTTTAAGTAATGATATTGCAGCAAAGGTTCATAAATCTGCGCTAAAAATGTATATTCATTTGAGCTGTAAGATTTCGCTGGATCCAGGTGCTTTGGTCTTTCCTGAAAAGATGAAAATAAAAAATTTTTTTTCGCTTTTTCTCCATAAGGATTGTTATAAATACCATCAGAACACGAAATGAGAAAAAAAGACAAAAAAATAATTAATATTTTAAATAAATAGTTCATAATAAAGTTTTTAATATACTATAATAATTATATGAGCTTCTTAAAGAATAAAAAAGCATTAATACTTGGAATTGCAAGTAATAGATCCATAGCTTGGGGTATTGCAAAATCTATGTTTGATAATGGTGCAGAATTAGCATTTACATACCAAAATGAAAAACTTAAATCAAGAGTTGAGGATCTTGCAAAAGAATGTAATTCGAGCATAACGATCGAGTGTGATGTGTCAAGCCCAGAAAGTATAATTAAATCAAAAGAAGAGCTTATAAAGAATTGGGATGAGTTTGATATTCTTGTTCATTCTTTAGCATTTGCTCCAAAAGAAGAGCTTGAGGGAGATTATGTATCTAAGACAACCAAGAACGGTTTTGAAACTGCTCATAATATTAGTAGTTTTAGTCTATTGGAGTTATGTCAAGTCTATAAATCAATGTTAAAAGGTGAAAACCCATCTGTGATTAGTCTATCTTATTTGGGAGCTGTAAGAGGAATGCCAAACTATAATGTTATGGGTGTAGCAAAAGCAAGTTTAGAGGCAAACATGAGATACATTGCATATTCTCTCGGTAAAGATAATATTAGAGTTAATTGTATTTCAGCAGGACCTATTAAAACACTCGCAGCTGCAGGAATTTCAGACTTTAGAAAAATGCTCGATTATGTTGAAAAAAATTCGCCACTTAAACGCAATGTTACTATTAAGGAAGTTGGTGATACAGCATCATTCTTAGCTTCAGATTTTTCTAGCGGAATTACTGGGCAAACAATATATGTAGACTCTGGCTTTAACATTATTGGCATGCCTGCATTAGAGTAAATATTATTTTATTTTGGATGAAACTACTGCTGCACAACACGAATCACCTAAGACATTCACCGCTGTTCTAGACATATCTAATATTCGGTCAACACCTAATAATATAACTAATACATCAAGCGGCAATCCTAATGTATTTAGTATTAATACAATTGCAACAAAACTTGCCGAGGGTACGCCGGCAACACCAACAGAAGTAATTAATGCAAAAAAAAGTATTAAAAATTGTTGGGATAAAGAAATATCAAAGCCGTAAATTTGAACAATAAAAATTACTACAACACACTCAAAAAGTGCAGTTCCATCCATGTTAATTGTTGCGCCAAGAGGTACTATGAAATTAACATTCTCCTTTGGAAGTTTTGATTGGTTGATTAAACATCTTGAGGTAATTGGTATCGTTGCCATGGATGAACTTGTTGAAAATGCACTTATCAATGCAGGAGCAATATTTGAGAAGTGATCTCTAACATTTATGCCAAAAATTTTTAATACAAGAGGTAAAATTATAAAACTGTAGAATAATAATGAAATCAGTACAGTTGCAAAATAATATGAAATAATACTTATTGTATTACTATCCCAGTTTGAAACTGAAGTCGCAATCAAGCAAAATATTCCTATTGGTAGAAACATAAGAATATAATTCATGATTTTAATCATAGAATGGTAAATAATCTCCCAAAAATTAACAATATTGAGTGATGTTTTTACAGACCGAAGAGCATATCCAAATAAAATACTAAAGAAAACAATTGCAATCATATTACCACTTACAATAGCTTCTAATATATTATTAGGAATTAATAAATCAAAAAAACTTTGTATTGAGTACTGTTGTGATAGTAATGAAAAATTGTCTATTTTTGAAATATTATCGCTCAAACCAAGATTATTAAGAACATTTTCTTGGTCAGAAATTCCTGGCTTTATAGTATTTACAAAAAACATGCCAATACAGATAGCTATAAAACTTGATAATAAATAGTATGAAAATGTATAAGCCCCAATTTTATTAATTTTGTTATTTACTTTAATTGAAACAATACTGTAAATAAGCGCACTAATGATAAGGGGTACAACAATCATTTTTAAAGCGTTGATAAATATTTGACCAATTGATTGGAAAAGAATGAAGATGTTTATACCAAGAATCTCAAAATCCTGAGACAAAAAAAATCCACATATTAAACCTAAAAAAAGTGATAGAAAGATTATAAACATAAATAAATAATTAATTATTTAACTTATCATTATAAATAACTATGTCTGAGGAATTTCTTAAATTTCTTAAAAAAGAATAAATTTCAGTATTACCTAACTCTAGTGAAAACATATTACTAAGGGATTTATCAGATAGGTCAGAAACTCCTGCAGTTATGTTTTTTAGATAGAGTATTTCATATTCTCCAGTACTTTTTTCAATGAAAGCGGCTGGTTTTGTTTTGCTGAGTAAAAAAGCTGTATTAGAAAAATCTGGAGGCACTGATTGATCATCACGCTTAAGTTGTTTCTTATATTTAATTTTCTTTTTTAGTTTTTTTGATAGCTTCTCAAGTGATTTGTTATTATTAAGTTGTGAAATATAGTCCTTCATCTTATTATCAATCTTTTTAATTGAATTTTGAATGACTATTAACGTTTTAATTTCTGACTTCACATCATTAAATTCTTTAAAGTTATTCTCTGATGATTCTTTAATTCTAAAAATAACATATCTTCCACTTTCATATTCTACAATATTACTATTTGTTCCATTTTGAACATTAGCTTTAGAAAGTTCTTGTTTTACTAGCTCATTTTTAAAGACTGACGTCTCTTTTGAAATAATACTTAATACGTCATTTCTCGTCTCTGTTATATTTTTATTCAAATATTCGGCAACTGGTAATATTGAATCTGATGTTTCAAAAGCTATATTTGACAGCTCCTCTGACGCTTCATTAAATTTTTTAACCTTTTGAAAGTTTTTAAAATCATCTGATATCGTTTTCTTTATTAAATTAAAGTCTTTAATTACTGGTTCTTTAATCTTATCAATATAAAAAATATACACACCATTAGGGGTTTTTATAGGAGCACTATAATTATTAACTTTAGTTTTAAATATTTCTTTATCTAAATCTTGTTTTAAATCTCCTTTGCTTATCCAACCTAATTCCCCATTTTTATTTTTTGATAATTCATCATCTGAATACTTAAAAACAAGATCTTCGAATTTTTTCCCTTCGATTAATTGTTCAACGATAGTTGATACTTTTTTATCAGCATTATCATTTGTTTCTAAATCATCAAATCCTTCATTATTCTTATTTTTTATAAATATTTGTTTTACTTTCCTTTGTTCTTTTTCTGTGTACTTATCAATATTATTTTCATAAAACCCATATAAAGCCTCTGTCGAGACTTCAATATCATTAATAAAATCACTTTTTTCAAAAAGAACGTATTCTATTTTGTATTTTTTTGGCTTTAAGAAAAAAGATTTATTTTGCTCATAAAACTCTTTAATTTCTTTTTCTGTTATGTTTTCTTTAAAATCTTGGTAATCTTGATAACTAAGATTAATACTTGCAATGTCACGAGTTTCATATTTAATGTTCTCTAAATTTTCTATTTCTTGTGTAGAGTAAAAGGAAGTATTCATAATTGAGGAAAAAAATAAATTATTACGAATTTCTTCTCTTCTAATAGACTCATACATTGATGGATCTAATCCTTGTCTTTGAAGAATCATTTCATACTTTTCGTAATCAAAACTACCTTTAGATTTAAAAAATTTATTATTTTGAATATCGTTAGCTAATATTTTATCACTTACATTTAAGTTATTTTCTAAAGAAAATTTTTTGACTAGTGTATTATCGATTAAGTCATCTAATACACTTCTTTTGAGTATTTTTTCTTGTAAATTTAATTCTTCCGGATTATCAGACATTACTGACTTTAACTCTTTTAATTTATCTCTGTAAATTAATGTGAGTCTTTCGTTTGAGATCTTTTCACTATCTACAATCGCAACAGTATTTGTTCCGCCAGCAAAGTATTGGTCTATTCCCCAAAAAGCAAATGGTATGCTAATACCTATTATGATTATATAAGCAATCCATCCTGTAGCCTTCTCTCTAATTGACTGTAACATTATTTCTCTTAAAAATTATAAATGGCGGAGTGGACGGGACTCGAACCCGCGACCCCCTGCGTGACAGGCAGGTATTCTAACCAAACTGAACTACCACTCCTTTGCCCTGGTGGGTGCTGAGGGATTCGAACCCCCGACATCCGCCTTGTAAGGGCGACGCTCTACCAACTGAGCTAAGCACCCTTTACTAATGCAGGGTGGATGTTAGTTTAAGGCATCCTTAAATTGTTTTCCAGCTTTGAACCCAGGAGTTTTTGAAGCAGCAATTTGAATTGTTTCCCCAGTTTGTGGGTTGCGACCAGTTCTAGCATTTCTTTGTCTAGCTTCAAAAGTACCAAAACCAGGAATGGTAACTTTTTGACCACTCTGAAGAGTTGATTTAATTGTTTCTAAAACTGATTCTAATGCTCTTCCAGCATCTGCTTTACTTAATGAAGTTGATTCTGCTACTGCATCAATTAATTCTGATTTATTCATCTTGATTTACCCCTATTGTGTTGTTTTTAAATTCTAAAAAGACCTGTAGAAATTAATTTATACTTTTATGCCTAGACGGTCAACATAAATAGTTTCATTAATATATTAATCAATACTAATATATATTAAGATCAGTGGCTTAAAGGATTTTCTAATTTATTTTTACTCACGCCTTTGCTTGTTTCTTTAAATATCACTGGTTGTTTTTCTAAAGCAAGTTCTAAAACCTCATCAATCCAACTAACAGTTTTGATATCGAGATTGTCTTTAATATTAGAAGGAATTTCAGTAAGATCTTTCTTATTTTCCTCAGGAATAATAACAGTTTTCACTCCGCCTCTTAATGCAGCTAAAAGTTTCTCTTTTAAGCCTCCAATTTGAAGTACTTGCCCATGAAGAGTAATTTCTCCAGTCATTGCAACGTCTTTTTTAACTGGATTTTCAGTTAGAGCTGAAACTAAAGCAGTAGTTATACTTACACCTGCGCTTGGTCCATCTTTTGGAGTTGCTCCTTCAGGGAGGTGAACATGTATATCTTTAGTTTCATAAAAGTCACTTAATATATTTAGGGCTTCAGTTCTATCTCTTACTACAGTCATTGCCGCCCTAATTGACTCTTGCATAACATCACCTAATTGACCAGTTAAAATGTATTTACCTTTTCCAGGGACAACAGCAGCTTCGACAGTAAGAAGTTCACCGCCTACTTCAGTCCATGCCAGACCATTAACTAGGCCAACTGTATTATTTTTCTCTGTTTCTCCGTGTTTAAATTTTCTTACACCTAAAAACTCATCAAGATTAGTAGGATTTATTTCAATCTTCTTAGATTTTTTACCTAAAAGAAGTTTCTTTACAACTTTACGGTATATTTTTGAAATTTCTCTCTCTAAATTTCTAACTCCAGCTTCTCTGGTATAATAACGAATAATATCCTTAAAAGATTTTTGCTCAAACTTTATCTCATCTTCTTTTAAACCATTAAATTCCAATTGCTTAGGGGAAAGATAGTTTTTTGCTATATTAATTTTCTCATCCTCTGTGTAACCAGGAATTCTTATTACTTCCATTCTATCTAATAATGGACCAGGTATATTCATGGTATTAGCAGTAGCAACAAACATGACATCTGATAAATCGAAGTCAACTTCTAAATAATGATCTGAGAAAGTATCGTTTTGTTCAGCATCTAAAACTTCTAAAAGAGCAGATGCGGGGTCACCGCGAAAGTCCATTGCCATTTTGTCAATCTCATCAAGTAAGAAAAGAGGATTTTTAACACCAACTTTTGACAAATTTTGAATGATTTTTCCGGGTAATGAACCAATGTAAGTTCTTCTATGACCTCTTATCTCAGCTTCATCACGAACTCCACCCAATGACATTCTTGTGAATTTTCTTCCAGTAGCTTTGGCGATTGACCTACCCAAACTTGTTTTTCCAACTCCTGGAGGGCCAACTAAACATAATATTGGGCCCTTAAGTTTTTTTACACGTTGCTGAACAGCAAGGTATTCTAAAATACGTTCTTTTACTTTATCAAGCCCATAATGGTCATCTTCAAGAACCTTTTCTGCAAAAGATAAATCAGAGGTGACCTTAGATTTCTTTTTCCATGGAACGCCGACTAAAACATCAATGTAATTTCGAAGCACTGTAGCCTCTGCAGACATAGGAGACATCATTTTTAACTTGTTAATATCAGAAATTGCCTTTGATTTTACATCTTTTGGCATTCCAACCTTATGAACTTTTTCTTCAAGCTCATCAATTTCGTTAGGAACATCTTCCATTTCACCTAATTCCTTTTGAATTGCTTTCATTTGCTCGTTTAAATAATACTCTCTTTGACTTTTTTCCATTTGATTCTTTACCCTGCCACGGATTTTTTTCTCAACGCTTAAGACATCTAATTCCGCTTCAATTAAATTAATTATCTTTTCTAGTCTTTCTTTAGTATCAAATGTTTCAAGCATTTTTTGCTTTTCATCCATTTTAAGACTCATATGAGCGGTAATTGTATCCGCAAGTCGGGAAGGATCATCGATTCCTGATAATGAAGTCATTACCTCTGGAGCAATCTTTTTATTAAGTTTTATGTATTGATCAAACAAGTCAACTGCGCTTCTTGATAAAGCCTCAACCTCTGTTTCATCGAAATCTAATTCTTCGTGTATTTTTACAGACGCTTGTAAATAGTTATCATCTATTATATCTCCGTCAATTGTTGCTCTTTGAGAACCTTCAACTAGAACTTTAATTGTGCCATCGGGTAGTTTTAAAAGCTGCAGAATGGTTGATAAAGTTCCATTTTTATATACGTCTTTTTGAGATGGATTATCATTATCTGCATTTTTTTGTGCTACTAAAAAAATCTGCTTATTGTCTTCCATTGCAGCATCAAGTGCGGCAATAGACTTTGATCTTCCAACAAATAATGGAATTACCATATTTGGAAAAACTATTACATCTCTTAAAGGTAAAACTGGAAATTTAGGTTTATTTGACATTCGGATCCTCTATAGATCATTAATATAACTATATTATGTGGCTATTATATTAGATATCAAGGTCAAATTAAGGTATTTTCTATAAAAACTATAGGATTTGTATAAATTTATAAAAACTTTAAAACTTCTTCCGCGTTTGAAACCTTAGCTTCTGGTAAGTTTGGTTCTATTAAAACTTTCAAAATATTTAGATTTTCAACAATTATCGCATACCTCTTTGACCTAACATTTAAGCCAAAATCTGATAAATCAACAGCCATATCAATTTTATTTGTGAAATCTATTTTTGGATCGCAAACAACATGAATCTTACTGTCTGGATCATTTGCTGAAGACCAGGCCTGCGTTACAAATGGATCATTCACAGTGACACAAAAAACTTTTTCAACACCTTTTGATATGATTTGGTCATAATTTTTAAGAAAACTTGGAAAATGTTGATTTGTGCAAGTTGGAGTAAAAGCTCCTGGTACAGCAAATATGACGATTTTGCCATTTGTAAAAACTTCATTAGATTTTTTTTTTGCCGGCCCATCATCTGTCATTAGGAAGATGTCAGCATTTGGAAGACTCTTGCCCTCAGATAACACTATGTGTTTTCCTCAGAAAGTTTATTATCTTCAAGAACTTGTTCGTAAATTAATAACGGTTTGTTATCGCCGTCGACTACAGATTCATCAAGCACAACTTTGCTGACATTATCTGCAGAAGGCAGTTCATACATTGTTTCCAATAAAATATTTTCTAGGATAGTTCTCAAACCCCTTGCACCTGTCTTTCTTTCTGTAGCTTTCTTTGCAATTGCTTTCAGTGCATTATCTCTTACCTCTAAATCAACGTTTTCCATTTTAAATAATTTTGCGTATTGCTTAATAATTGCATTCTTTGGTTTAGTTAATATTTGAATTAGAGCTTTATCATCTAGCGCATCAAGAGTTGCAACCATAGGTAGTCTTCCTACAAATTCAGGTATTAATCCATAACTAATTAAATCTTGTGGTTCAACTTCATGAAGTATTTTAAGAGTATCTTTAGATTCTTTTGATTTCAATTGTGCAGAAAAACCGATGCCACCTTTTTCTGTTCTGTTTCTTATAACTGAATCTAACCCAGCAAAAGCTCCACCAACAATGAAAAGTATATTGCTAGTATCAACTTGTAAAAATTCTTGTTGTGGATGTTTTCGTCCGCCTTGAGGTGGTACCGCAGCTACTGTTCCCTCTATTAACTTCAATAAAGCTTGCTGAACACCTTCACCCGATACATCTCGTGTTATTGATGGATTGTCAGCTTTTCTTGAAATTTTATCTATCTCATCAATGTAGACAATTCCGTTCTGAGCTTTATCAACATCATAATCACATTTCTGAAGCAACTTTTGTATTATATTCTCAACATCTTCTCCCACATATCCAGCTTCAGTTAATGTTGTTGCATCTGCAATAGTAAATGGAACGTTAAGAAGTCTTGCTAAAGTTTCTGCTAATAGCGTCTTTCCACACCCTGTAGGACCTATAAGTAATATATTGCTTTTAGATAATTCAACCCCATCATCTTTCATTTGTTTTGACTCAAGTCTTTTATAATGGTTATAAACCGCAACTGAAAGAATCTTCTTAGCGTGTTCTTGACCAATTACATATTCGTCAAGAATTGCATTAATTTCTTCAGGTTTAGGTAGGGATTTACTTGGTTCAGCTTCACTTTCAAGAAGTTCTTCACGTATAATATCATTACAAAGCTCTACGCATTCATCACAAATAAAAACTGATGGACCAGCTATTAATTTTTTTACTTCATGTTGACTTTTTCCACAAAAAGAGCAGTAAAGTAACTTCTTATCTTGATCTGTATCTTTTGTCTCAGACATATTCTCAAAGTAATATTAATCTTTTTTCATGTCAACCCTATTTGTAAGGATATTATCTATAATCCCATACTGCTTTGCCTCTTCAGCAGTCATAAAGTTGTCTCTTTCAGTATCTTCCGATATTTTATTCACATCATTTCCAGTGTGCTTTGAGAGAATTTCATTTAATTTTTCTCTAACTTTTAAAATCTCTTGGGCATGAATACTAATATCAGAAGCTTGACCCTGAAATCCTCCTAGAGGTTGATGGATCATTATTCTAGAATTAGGTAATGCAAAACGCTTATTTTTATCCCCGCCAGCAAGTAGTACAGCGCCCATACTTGCTGCTTGACCAATGCATAATGTGTTTATACTAGGTTTACAAAATTGCATTGTGTCATAAATAGCTAAGCCAGCCGTAACAGACCCTCCAGGAGAGTTGATATAAATTGAAATTTCTTTATTAGGATCCTCAGATTCAAGAAAAAGTATTTGTGCAATGATAACATTAGCCATGTAATCTTCCACTGGTCCAACTACAAAAATTACCCTTTCTTTTAAAAGTCTTGAGTAAATATCATATGCTCTTTCACCTCTTGAAGTTTGTTCTACAACCATTGGTATGAGGTTAAGATTTTTTGGATTAAATGTTTCGTTATGATTTGCCATAAAGATATCTTATATTAGTTGCATTAAGTCTTCAAACGAATAATCTTTATTTTTTACAGAAGCTTGAGATTTAACAAAATCGATAGTCTTCTTTTCAACTATTACCGATTGAATATTATTCATTGCTTCAGAATTATTTGAATAATATTTTCTAACTTCTTCTGGGTTATAGTTTCTTGCAATTTTTTCAATCCAATCGTCAATTTCTTTTTGGGAGGCTTCTATTTTTTCTTGATTAATAATTTCACGCATTATAAGCCCAGCACTAACTCTTTTCGTGGCTTCTTCATTGATATTAGAGATTTTTTTACTGGAGGGATCATTTTCAATTCTCTTTTGCTCATCTTCAACTAATGATGAAGGTATTTTAAATTTATTTTTACTGACTAATTCTTCTATCGCTTGCTTCTTTATATAATTTTCAATAATATTTTCACAATCTAGTCTCATTCCATCTTCAATCTTTTTTTCCAGATCTTTTTTAGTACCATCTTCGATTCCAAAATTTTTTAAAAACTCTTTATCAATTTTTGGTTTATCACCATTTTCAACTTCTAAAACTTCAGTATCAAAAACAGCATTTTTTCCTTTTAAATTGTCTGCATGATAATCATCAGGAAATTTTACTTTAAGGTCTAATTTTTCTCCTTTGCTTGCTCCAACCAATCCGTCTTCAAATCCGGGTATTAATTGGTTACTCCCTAGAATTACATGAAAATCTTTAGCTTCATTATTTGGGAAATCTTCATTATTTACTTTTCCTTTAAAGTTAACTTTTAAACGATCTCCTTTCTTCGCTTTTTTTTCTGAAGGCGACCAAATTGTATAACTCGACCTTAGGTTTTCTATTGATTTATCAACCTCTTCTTTTGATATGATTAGATTTGGATTAATAATATTAATTTTAGATAAATCACATAGTTTTATTTCGGGAATTATTTGTACTAATGCTGTGAAACTATATTTTTTTTTGTCTTTATTTGGTGAAGGTTTAATTTCAGGCTTATTTACAGGATTAATTTTTTGTTGAATTAAAGCTTGAACATAATTTTCATTAATTCTGTCCGTTAGAGCTTCATACTGACAACTAGAATAATATTTTGATTTTAATACTGAAATTGGAACTTTACCCTTTCTAAAACCTTTTAAATCTGCATCTTTTGAGAGATCTTGAAGCTTTTTATCTGNAAGCGAGTCGACTTCAGAATAATCAAAAGTGATGTTTAATTCNATTTCTATCTCACTTATTTTTTTCGTTTTTACATCCATATTTACACTCTATAGTAGATTATTTGGTGCGAAAGGAGAGACTCGAACTCTCACGGGTTACCCCACTGGTTCCTAAGACCAGCGCGTCTACCAATTCCGCCACTCTCGCTTCAATAAAAAGAGGTCACATTATATAGCAAATTGATATATTATTTAAACCTATCTATGCAAAAAGTTTTTATAAAATGAAAAACGTCATATTTTTTACTTTTTACCTTATTTTCTTTGCTATTGTGTCATCAATTCTTTTTTCAATCATTTATATGAATTTTGAAGAACAACCCACCTTTACCTTAAACAAGGCTATTAAATATGGTGCAATTTTACTTTCCTTTATTTTTATTTTTTTAACATTGAAATTTAAAAAAATTACACCTAAAGAGATGTGTTCTGATCATTCACTAAACATAATTCTTCTTAGCATCATAAAAGGATTTTTTATAAGTATTNTTGCCTCTTTACCAATAATTATTTTATTACATATTTTTGATATAAGAATTTTTAATTTTAATATGAATGATATTGATAATGTGTTCTTTGTAACAATTCTTTTATCAGTTTTATCTGGTTTAATAATTGGATTTATTGAAGAATTTTTTTTTAGAGGAATAATGGTTAGGGAAAATAATTTTACTTTAAATAATTTATTTCCCATTATATTAGCTAGTGCTTCTTATTCTACATTTCACTTTATTAAAATTCCTGATATTCTCGATCCAGTTATAGCATGGGACACTGGACTCACTTATTTAATTGATGTTTTTACAAACTTAAATAATTTAATTTTATATGACGCATTCTACACTCTTCTAATTTTTGGAATATTTTTGAGTTTANTNAAAATAAGATATAAAAATATTTTTTATTGTATAGGNATTCATNCAGGTTTTATATTTGTAATAAAAACTTATAAGCAAAATAGTTATGTGAATTTCGAAGGATCTTTTTTAAATTTAATAAGTCCATATGACCATTTTATTGGCCATATGGTATCATTAANAATACTAACCTATTTACTGATTTTTATTTTTAATGCATGGTTGAAAAACCGATAGTACANTTAAAATCTTGATCAGGACTAGGTGCGTTATAGTGTTCATACACAGGTAATCCACAATTAAATCCGATTCTATTTTTACCATATTTTGCATTTAAACCAACAGTTAGATTAATGGTTTGACTATTATAGGATTTACCATCCCATCGTGGACTATTTGTAAGTTTATGAATTGAGTCTCCATCTATTGAATCTTTGTTAACGAAATTTATTCCTGTTGAAACACCAATTTCGCTGTTAAGGTTTTTAGAGGCCCATACATTTAATGACTGCTCATCTCCATATGCCCACTTATCGTTATTTTTTTCAGTTCTGAAAGTCGCATTAAATTGATACCCTAAAGACCAATCCTCATAGAAATATTGTCTTCCCATGCCAAATAAAATATCCGTGGTTCCTGATCCAATTTGCATACCATAAGGTAATACTTTCAACTGCCCCATCATATTGTGATCCTGCTCATCATATTCACCTGTAGGAAGGGAAAGCCCAAGTGAAAAATTAATTTTTTTAAATTGTGAAATACCTAGAATTTTTAAATCACCAACGCCCCTTGATTGCATTTGATGAAGCTTNCCTTGATTCATCCCAGAAATTTTTATCATTTCCATGTTTTTTTCAACGTAAGGTATCATTGCCATCATTGTAAAATTACTTCCAAAAGCATACATACCTCCAAACATATGCATATCCATGGACATTTNCGTTGGTGCCATGGAGTAACCTANGCTTGCAATAGAGGCGTTAGGAATATTTTTACCNCCTCTCTTACAACACCCCATTTCCATTGAACCAAATTTATAACTTAACATTAATTTATTTTTCATCATTTTTTTTGGACTTTTTACTCCCGTAGGTGGAGCAAAATCAGGCCTATGCATTTTCATATTCATATGCTTCATATTTTTCATATTCATTTTGCCAGACATTTTCATTACCATTTTTTTTACGGTAAAATTAGCTTTGACTTCATCTCCACTACTAAAAATAAGTTTAATAAACACACTATCACCTTCTTTGATCATTTTTTTAGAGCCCATTAGCATTAAGTGAACTCCCATCGGTTTAAGAGCTACCGTTTCGTTAGCTTTTATTTGAAGAGATTTTACAGACTTCATAGAAGCCTTATCTCCGTCCATAACTGTTTCGTGTATTTCAATCATTTTATAATCATCAGACGACGCCCCGATTAAATAAATATCTTTGTTTGTCGTATTTTCTAAAGTGAGGTATCCAGCAGTCATTTGTGCATTTGGCGGTGAAAGCCTCACAATAGGATCTGAAATTATTACTCCTTCAGCATGGGTATTTGTGCTTATTAAAATTAGAAATAAGAAAGGAAATACAATTTTTAAATTTTTTAACATGTTGTTCATTCTGCCCCCTTTTTTAAGCAGGTGATGTTATATCGTAACAATATAACATTTTTAGTAATTATTTATTTTATTAGAATTTAAGATACGTTAAACAACAAAAGGTGGGGCTCTTGAATAAATGCCAAATAAATTTTTAATAAAGATTTTATTTTGAGAAAATACTATATTTTTTTTGGTGAAAATAATGGAATAATAATGGGCGACTGAATTAATGAAAGTAATATCACTTAAAAAATCACTACAACAATTAAACTCCTCAGTTTCAAATGTCCAATTTGTTACAAATTTAACATGATGTAAAGTACAAATTTCGAATCTATTTTTATTGACTACAATATTATTATTTAAAAAAGACTGGGAAAAAAGTACTAGACTTAAAAACAGAACTATAAAAGAATTATTTAACTTAGTAGTTTTCAAAATATGTATTCAAATACTATAATTATCAATAATCCTAGTAGGATTATCATATTTATGATAACAGATAATAGATGCAGAATCTTGAATTTCTTTTGATTACTCTCATCTCTTGATTTATTTATATTAGGCATTAGCACAAAAGTACTTATTATTAACAATGCAAAACAAGTGACAGAAAAATACACACTTGCAGTTTTATCATAAATATCACTCAAAATTACTGTAATAGAGAACATNATAAGTAAGAACTTGTAATATGCAGGAAAAATTGATCTAACAAATTTTCCAGCGTCTTCTTCTTGAAGTACTGAAAATATTTTTGGTGCGATAACACTAGAAAAGAATAACATCGCACCAAACGATATCCCGTAAAAAACAAATATTAAATTTTCCATATTGTAATCTCCAGTGGGGTGAGAGACGGGGATTGAACCCGCGACATCAGGTACCACAAACCTGTGCTCTACCAACTGAGCTACTCTCACCATATGGCACGCCTGGTAGGACTCGAACCTACTACCCTCGGATTAGAAATCCGATGCTCTATCCAAATGAGCTACAGGCGCTAATGGTCGGGGTGGAGGGATTTGAACCCCCGACACCCTGCTCCCAAAGCAGATGCGCTACCAGGCTGCGCTACACCCCGACTNAACCTATATTATACAAGAAATTGGTATGATACTTTGTAAATATTAAAATTTAAAGTGTTATGATAATATTTAGAGTTACTTAAATCTTAACTTGTAGAATTTATGAAAAACTATATAACNAAAATTTTAGCATGTCTTTTTATTTCTTCTACCTTATTTAATGGAGTATACGCAAAAATGAATCCAAAAGTTATCATAGAGACCTCAAAAGGAAATATCGAGATAGAATTATATCAAACTGAAGCACCTGAAACTGTAAAAAACTTTATAAATTATGCGTCGTCTGGTTTTTATAACGACACCATTTTTCATAGAGTAATAAAAGGCTTTATGATTCAAGGTGGGGGATTAACAGAAGATATGCAAAATAAAGAAACAGACAAGCCAATAAAAAACGAAGCNACTAATGGTCTCAGTAATAAAAGNGGAACTATAGCAATGGCTAGAACATCTGAACCTCATTCTGCATCATCACAGTTTTTTATCAACCACAAGGACAATGATTTTTTAGACTTTAAGGATGANTCCCCAAATGGATGGGGCTATTGTGTTTTTGGGATTGTTGTGAATGGTTTAGACATAGTTGACGAAATAGCAAATGTGGAAACAGGAAACTATGGTCCTTACTCAGACGTCCCTAAAGATGTTATACAAATTATATCTGTAAAAATATCTGAATAAATGAAAAAAATTTATTTTACTTCTGATATACACATCGATAGTAATAGTCCAAAAATTAAAGATAAATTTTTAAAATTTTTATCAAATAATGCTAATAATATGTCTGAGTTATATATTCTTGGTGATTTGTTTGAATACTGGATAGATGATAAAAAGAATATTCAAGATCATGACGATGTAATAACATGTTTAAAAAACCTTTCTAAAAAAATAAATATTTACTTTCAACATGGAAATAGAGATTTTCTTATTGGAAATTTTTTTTCACAACATACAAATATAAAAATTCTTGGCAATCAACACATAATNGATAATAAAAACAATAAGATATTAATAATGCATGGAGATTTATTATGCACTGATGATATTTCATATCAAAGATTTAGGAAAATTATAAGGAATAAAGTTATAGTTACACTTATAAAAATTTTACCGTATTCAATTAAGACCTATCTTGCTAATTTTTTGAGAAAAAAAAGTGAAAATATAGTTTCACAAAAACCAGATTACATAATGGATGTAAATGATAAAACAGTTGTAAAATATGCTCAGGATTTTAATACAAAAATAATTATTCATGGTCATACTCATCGATTAAATACTCATAAGTATATGAAGCATGGTCTAACTAGATACGTCTTGGGTGATTGGCACAATAACCCCAGTTATATTACGTGTGATGAAAACTCAGTAGAGCTTAAAAAAATTTAGTCAATTTTTTAATGCAATTATTAAATCCATTACATTAGTGCCCGTAGGGCCTGTGGTAACTAGACTATCTGTACTATTTAAATATGATCCTGCATCAGCATTATTTAAAAAAGTATCTATATCTAATCCTAGTAAGAAACCCTTATCCTCAGTCTCGCCATCAACTATACCTCCGGCATCATTTGTAGGGCCATCAGTTCCATCAGTTCCAGCTGATAAAAATATAATATCTTTACCCCTAATTTTCTTAGCCATCAATAAAGCTAGTTGTTGATTTCTACCACCTCTTCCCGGGTTATTGGGAAGCATTACTGATGATTCTCCACCCCAAATATGTAAGCCTTTGTCGCATGAGTGTAAAAATTCTGAAAAATAATTACTTAAATCTTTAACATCTCCTTCAATAAATTTTTCATGAAAAAAAGTTTTATAGCCAAGTGATATTGATTCCTTTTCACAAGATCTTTTTGCATTTTCAATTTTAGCAACAATATGATTTTCAATTTTTTTAAAAAAATCATCTGGGGGGCATATGCTTGTTTTAATTTTTAANAATTTTTCTTTTATAAAATCATCATATGCGTCATCTGAAATTATATTATCATCTTTCACAAGAGGACCAGATGCAATTACAGAAAGTTTATCCTCTGGAACGTCTGAAATATATAAAGCTAAGGTCTTTCTCTTATTTAAAAAGATTGAAAGCTTTCCACCTTTTATTTTTGATATTTTTTTCCTGAAGTTATTTATCTCACTAATACTGTATCCATTTGAAAGTAAGTGTTCTGTATATTGTTTTAACTCATCTAGATTAACACCATCTGACAAGCATTCTACTAGACTGGAACCCCCACCTGATATAAGAATCAGAAATTGGTCGTCAATTTTGGTCGATTCTATAAAGTTAATTAATCTCTCTCCAGCATTAATGCTCTTTTCTGTTGGTGATGGATGAGAGGATTCAATGCATTGGAGGTTTTCGTATTCTAAAATTTCACTGCTTAAGTGATTTTCTTTAGTAATGACAATTCCATTTTCAATATTAATATTTTTTGATTTCATTACTGCTAATGACATTGAGTCTGCAGCTTTACCGATTGCAATAAGTTGGTAGTTTCCACTTATCTTATGATTATTCAAAAAATTTCCTACTGAGTTAAAACCCGTTACCTCGCTTACTCCTTTTTCAAATATTTGAAGTACGTCTCTAAAATATTTACTCATTTCTTTATTCTATGTATACAAATGTATTTAATTTCACAAATTCAAAAAGTTCTACGACATCAATGTTTTTCATTCTTATGCATCCATTTGAAGTAGGAGTTCCAATTTCATCTTCATGCGTAGTTCCATGAATGTATATATATCTATTTTTACTGTCAAGGTTTCCACCTTTGTTGAAGCCTTCTTCTAAACCTTCAAGCCATAATATTCTTGAGGTTATAGTATCAGCATTTGCATCATACAAATTTGATTCAGACACATGAGTAGGAACCCTTCCTTTAAATATAGTATTTATTTTTTCTCCACCCCCAATTTTTTCAGAGACAATATGTCCTCCTATGGGTGTCTTATTACTATTTAATTGCATGCCAATTCCGTGTTTCGAAGAAGATATACTGTATGATTTAAAAACTTTATCTTTACTAATTAATTTTAAGTTTTGACTTGAAATTTCAATGAAAATAAACGGCTCAAAAACTATAGACTTTTTAAAATCTTTAAATTTATCTAGAATATTTGAGTGCATTTTTTTAACTTGAGCTTCTTCTTTTTTCTAATTCGTCAAAATACTCTTGTTTAACTTTAGTAATATATTCTCCAGTGAAAACACTGCAATCAAATTCCTCTATATCTTGATTACCAGATTTTACTGCATAGATTAAATCATCTAAATCCTGGTAAATAAGTTTATCAGCTCCTATTTCCTCACATACTTCTTCAATAGTTTTTTCATAAGCTATAAGTTCTTTTTTGGTTGGCATATCTATCCCATAAATATTTGGGAATCTTATTGGTGGAGATGCAGATGCAAAATAAACTTTGTTTGCTCCTGAATCCCGTGCCATTTGAACTATTTCTCTTGAAGTTGTTCCCCTAACTATTGAATCATCGACTAAAAGGACATTTTTATTTAAAAACTCATATTTAAGAGGATTGAGTTTATATCTAACAGATTTCTTTCTAACTTTTTGACCTTGCATGATAAAAGTTCTTCCTATGTATCTATTTTTTATAAAACCTTCTCTATAGTTTATATTTAATCGATAGGCCATTTCTAAAGCAGCCGTTCTGCTAGATTCGGGGATTGGTATTATCACGTCAATGTCATTATTTGGCCACTCACGTAAAATCTTATTTGCTAATTGTTTTCCCATTTTCATTCTAGCTTCCTGCACGTTTACACCATTTATTATTGAGTCTGGTCGAGCAAAATAAACATATTCAAAAATGCACGGAGTATGTTTTTCTTTATTTTTTAAAGATGAATGATAAAAATTATTTTTCGAATCGATAAAGATAGCCTCGCCTGGACTTAAATCTCTTAATGTCTCATAACCTAANAAATCTAAAGCAACACTCTCAGATGCCACAAGATAGTCATCTTTTTTATTTTTATTGATTTTTTTACCTAATACTAACGGTCTTATTCCGTTTAAATCTCTAAAGGCTACTAAGCCAAAACCAGTTATAATAGCGACAACTGCATAAGCTCCTGAGCATCTTTTATGCACACCATCTATAGCTTTAAAAATGGTTTCAGGGCTTAACTCTTTTTCATTTTGACGAATTAATTCACTAGCAAAGATATTTAATAATACCTCTGTATCTGACTGGGTATGAATATGTCTTTTATCATTTAACAAAAGTTCTTGACGAAGTTCTTCGGAATTATCTAAATTGCCATTATGTGCTAAAGCTATTCCATAAGGTGAATTTACATAAAAAGGTTGAGCTTCTGATAAACCGCTTGAACCAGCAGTAGGATATCTAACATGACCTATACCGATATTCCCAATAAGACTTTGCATATCTTCCGAAGAGAATATATCTCTTACAAGGCCGATAGACTTTTTATGAAACAATCTTTGATCCTGGCAAGTTGCGATTCCAGCAGAATGTTGTCCTCTATGTTGAAGCACAGTTAAACCATCATAAATTTGATGATTAACCTGATCAGAACTAACTATTCCAATAATTCCACACATTATCTAATTGTACACCAAAATTAAGAAAATAGCCTAATAACAAAGAATTACCCGAAAAAAAATTATCAATTAAAGATGTATTTAAATTAATGATAAATAATAAATAGGAAAGAAGTAAACAATTTTTAAAAATTGCAAGAAAACCAGAAATTAGATGATATTTGAATGACGAAAAAGAGTTTTTATTAAATCTTAAAGCTATTTGAAATACAATGTAAAAAAATATTATCACTAAAGTAATAGTAATTATGTCAATTACACCATAGTTGCCAAAGACTAAGTTGTTATTTAACTCTATAGTTCTTGATATATAAGCCGTAAAGTGAGAATAAAAAAGAGCTAAACTTAAGAAAATAAAAATATAGAATAATACACCTAGTAATTGTTTATAAAAACCAGATATAAAACCTAAAATAAAAGAAATTAAAATNAAAAAAAGTAAAAAATAATCAAAGTCAATCATGAAATATTATTTAATATTTTTTTCTATTATATATATGCCTTTTAATTCNTTTATCTTAGAAAGGCTTAAATATATATTTTCAATATCTTTTGATTTATTAAATGGACCAACATTTACGTAATAAAAAAATTCTGAATTTTTTTCTTTTTTCACAATATATGAACTAAAGTTTTTTTTCTGTAATTTTTCATTTAATTTTTTTGCATTATCCAGTACTTTAAAAGAACCAACTCTTACTATCCAAGCTTTAAATTCTGATTTAGCCTGCGTAATTTTATTTATGTCAATAATCTTCTCTGTAGAAGAAAATTCATTATTCTCTTTAAGGTTAACTAAATCTTCAGATTGCTTTAACATGTCTTTATTTTTAATAATTATTTCAGATGGCTTTCCAAATGAAATTTTTTGTATATCTTTCACACCTTCTGCTTTAAATAAGGCTGGCAGAAAAATTATGAATAGTAATAAAAAAAATACTAAACCAACNAATCTTTTAACTATTAAGTCTTTCATTTTTGTAATCTAGATATTTATAAATCTCTTCAACCATATAAAAAGAACCAAATACAACAACCACAGATTTAGCATCAGTATAAGAGATTGCATTATTAAATGATTGCGTGACATTTTTATAAGTTTTGTATTTTTGCTTTGCCCTTTTAAGTGCTATCTCAATATCCTGAATATCTGTTTTTCTTTCATTATTAATTTCGGAAATATTCCATTGATTTATGGTTCCGTTAAGCTCTTCAATCATTGAGCAGACATTTTTATCTTCTAAGGCGCTGAATACAGCTATAAATTCGCTATTTGGATAATATTTTTTGAGATTTTCTTTAAGAAAACTCACACTTTGTGGATTATGTGCAATATCTAAAATAACTTTTTTTCCTGCAAAGTTAATTTCGTCAAACCTACCTAAAATTTTAGTTTTTTTAATAGCTTCATTAATTGTCTTTTCATTTAAGGTAATTTCTCTTAATAACGTTAAAGTTTGAATTGCCGTAGCGCAGTTATTAAGTTGAATATTTCCTTTAAGGGATGGATAGTCAAGGCGAAATAAATTACTGTCATTATTATTAAATAGCCAGTGATTTGATTTTTGCTCAAACCAATAATCACTTTTGTAGGTAAATAATTTATTTTCTAGTTCCAATGACCTATTTATTATTGAAATTTGAGCATCACTAAATCCAACAACTGTAACTCCAGATTGTCTCATTATACCTGCTTTTTCATAAGCAATTGATTCAAGATCATTACCAAGTATATCCTCATGATCCATNCCAATATTTGTAATNACAGATATGTTTGGGTCAATTATATTTACNGCATCCAACCTTCCTCCAAGGCCAACTTCCAGAATAACAACATCAATTTTATTTTTTTTGAAGATTAATAGGGATGCTAATGTTGCGAACTCAAAATAGGTTAAAGAAGTATCTTTCCTAATTTTATCAATCTCGTCGAAAGCCTGGCATATTTCTTCATCTGTCACAGGTTCCTTATTAATTTTAATTCGCTCGTTGTATTTAATTACATGAGGTGAAGTATATGAACCTACCTTATATCCGTGCTCTACTAATATTGATTCTAAAAATGCAACGGTAGAACCTTTTCCATTAGTTCCTGCAACGGTTATTATTACCTCTTCACGATTAATAATTTTAAGTTTTTCTGCAACGTCTTTTATTCTATGAAGGGAGAAATCCATAGACGTTCTATGGAGTTTTTGTTGCCAATTTACCCAACTTTGTAATGACGAGTGTTTCAATTTATTTTATAAAGTATTTGACGANGAATACTTCTCTTCATTGTTAATTAAGAGTTTGATTAAATTTGTAATTTCCTTCCTTAGGTTTTTTCTATGGATAATCATATCAATTGCCCCGTGGTCTTTTAAGAATTCACTTCTTTGAAAACCCTCTGGTAAAGTCTCCCTAACTGTTTGTTCTATTACTCTTGGACCCGCAAAACCAATAAGTGCTTTTGGTTCTGCAATTAAAATATCACCAAGCATTGCAAGACTTGCAGAAACTCCACCCATAGTTGGATCAGTTAGAACGCTTATNTAAGGAAGATTNTTTTTTCTTAACTCACTTATCGCACTCGANGTTTTTGACATTTGAAAAAGCGAAACAAGTGATTCTTGCATTCTTGCTCCCCCGCTTGCGGAAAAACAAATAAGTGGAGAATTATCTTTTATTGCTTCATTAACAGCACGAACAAATTTTTCACCTACAACACTTCCCATTGAGCCGCCCATAAATGAAAACTCAAAAGCTGCTACAACAACAGGTACTCCGTATAACATACCTTTTGATGTAATCAGTGCATCTAATTCATTTGAACTATCTTGAGATTCTGAAATTCTATCTTTNTATTTTTTACTGTCTTTAAATTTTAAAAAGTCTTTTGAGGTTAATTTTGTATTAATTTCTACTTGTGAATCTTGGTCTAAAAATATATTAAGACGCTCTCTTGCTCCAATCCTCATGTGATAATCACAATTTGTACAAACGTATTGGTTATTAGATATTTCCTCTCTGTAAAGAACAGTTCCACAATTCTTACATTTCTCCCAAACCCCTTCAGGAATTTTTCTCTTACTGCTATCAGTGTTTACTCTGATTCTTTTTGGCAGTAGCTTTTCATACCAACTCATTAATNTGTCCTCAATCTAAAGCTGTTCTGATTTCATTAACTATTTTTGAAACCCCATTTATAATATTTTCTCTTTTATTTAAGTTATTTTCAATAACTTTAATNATTGAACTACCTACAACTACAGCATCTGAATGTTTTGAAATCAATCTTGCGCTTTTAGCATTATTAATACCAAAACCAACTGCTAAAGGTATATTTGAATCTTCCTTTATTTTCTTCAAATTTGAGATAGTATCATCAATATCAATATTCTTTGCTCCCGTTACCCCTTTTAAGGAAACGTAGTATAGAAACCCTGATGCGTACTTCAAGGTATTTAAAATTCTTTCTTGTGTACTATTTGGTGCAATAAGGAAAATGCTATCTAAACCATCTTTTTTAAAAATATTGACAATATCTTGTGCTTCCTCGTGTGGGAGATCTACAACAAGCACTCCATCAACACCAGACTCTTTTGATTCGCTTGAAAAATTTTCGTAGCCAATTCGTTCAATAGGATTGAGATAACCCATTAGAACAACCGGGGTTGTTTCATTCTTTTTTCTAAACTCTTTAACGATATTAAAAATATCTTTACATGAAGTTTTATTAATTAAAGCCCTTTCACATGCTTTTTGTATTACTGGACCATCTGCCATAGGGTCTGAAAAAGGAATGCCAAGTTCAATAATATCTGTACCCGATGAAACCAAAGTATGCATCAGATCTGCAGTAATTTTTTTTTCAGGGTCACCAGCAGTAATATATGATATTAAACANTTTTTACCACTTGCTTTTGAGTCGTTAAACTTTTTTTCAATTCTATTCAAATTTTTATTCCTTCAATCTTTGATACAGTATTTAAGTCTTTATCACCTCTTCCAGATAAGTTCACTACAATATTTTTACCTGAACNCATATTTTTTGCTAGCTCCATAGCATAGTGNATAGCGTGGCTAGTTTCTAAGGCAGGAATAATGCCTTCAGTTTTACATAGTATGTTGAAAGCATATAATGCTTCATCATCGGTGCAACCAACATACTTTACTCTACCTATATCTTTCAGATAAGAATGTTCGGGACCNACACCAGGGTAATCTAGACCTGCAGAGATACTATGTGTCTCTATAATTTGACCATTTTCATCTTCCATAAGATATGTCCTATTACCATGTAATACTCCAATTTTACCTTTATTAAGCGGTGCAGAATGTTTTCCAGAATTTAAACCCTTACCTGCAGCTTCTACCCCAAAAATTTCAATATCAGATTCTAAAAATGGATAAAATAATCCCAAAGCATTTGAACCCCCGCCAACACAAGCAACTAAAGCATCGATATTTAAATTAATCTCTTTAGCTTGATTAATAACTTCATAACCAATAATAGATTGAAAATCTCTCACAATTTCTGGATAAGGCTCAGGGCCTGCAACGGTTCCAATTATGTAAAAAGTATTATCAACGTTTGTTACCCAATCCCTTAATGCTTCATTTAAAGCGTCTTTCAAAGTCTTGGATCCTGACTCCACAGGTACAACTTCGGCTCCAAGAAGTTTCATCCTATAAACGTTTGGTGATTGTCTTTTTATATCCTCTGANCCCATATAGACAACNCATTCCATTCCTAATCTAGCGGCAACTGTAGCNGTNGCAACTCCGTGTTGNCCTGCNCCTGTTTCTGCTATGATTCTATTTTTACCCATTTTTTTNGCAAGTATNGCTTGGCCTATAGCATTATTTATTTTGTGAGCTCCNGTATGGCAAAGATCTTCTCTTTTGAAATAAATGTTTGCCCCTTTACATANGTCAGTTAATCTTTTCGCAAAATATAAAGGCGTAGGCCTTCCTACAAAGTTTGCAAAGTCATCCTGCATTAATGCATTAAAATCCTTATCCTCTTTGAGAGATAAATAAGTTTTTTTAAGTTGATCTAAAGGATATATTAATGTTTCAGCAACAAATCTACCTCCAAATACACCGAAGTGGCCTTTTTGGTCTGGAAAATTATATTTACCCTTTTGNATACTTCTATTCATTTTTTATAATTTCTACTAACTCTTTTATTAATTTTATACTTTTAATTCCTTTCGAAGATTCTACTCCACTACTCACATCTATACCATAAGGATTGTATGTTTTTACTACATTTATAACATTTGTTGAATTAATACCACCAGCNACTAAAATTGGTTTTTTTGAACTAAAAGAAAGGTTTTTCTCTTGAAAAGTTGTTCCTGTGCCACCCATTTCACCTTCTTGATGGCTATCAACAATAAATGCATAAGCATTTGGGTAATGTTGATCTAAATTTAATAAAAGCTCTTTATTTTGATAGGAAACTGCTTTAATAAAAGGCTTATCAAACTGGCTACAAAAACTATCTTTCTCCATGCCATGAAATTGAATAATATCCACATTAACTTCTTTTATAATATTTTTAATGAAGTTTTTTTCACTATCCATGAAAAGTGCCACGTTTTTTGTTTCTTTTCTTTCAAGGGAGCAAATATCTTTAGCAATATCAATTTCAATATTACGCACGCTATTTGTACAAAATACTAATCCTAAATAATCCAAATTAATATTATAAATATATTTAGCAATATCTATATCATTTACGCCACAAATTTTAATTTTAGTATCTTTCATTTTAAAATGTAGGAAGTTTTCTTCTAATATCTATATTAAATCTTTTAGGGTAGCGTATTTCAACTAAATGCAAACCGCTTGCTGGAAACTTCTTACCTCCGTATATCCTATTTTCTTTTTTAACAAGGTCATTAAACCAATATCTACTTTTCTTTCCTTCNCCAACTAAGCAAAGTGATCCTACAATGTTTCTTACCATATTATATAAGAATGAGTCAGCTTTTATATCTATATATATGTAATCATCTTTTCTAAATACTTTAAATTTTTTTATTTTCCTTGTACTNGAGTGTGATTGACAACCTGAAGACCTAAAAGATGAAAAATTTTTTTNACCAAGTAGATATTTATCACATAGTTGCATTTTTTTTTCATCTAATAAACTGTTTGGGTACCAACAAAAATAATCTGCAAATAAAGATTTTCTAAATGGACCGTTATAAATAATATAACGATATGATCTATCGATAGCNGAAAATCTTGAATGAAATTCGTCATGGGTGTCAAAGACGCTATGCACAGATATATCATCTGGAAGGAGACTATTAAGCCCATTTATCCAGCTTCTCTTTGGCCTTTTTATATCAGTATCAAAATGAACAACTTGAGATGAAGCATGAACGCCGGTATCAGTTCTTCCNGAGCCAAAAGTTTCAACTTTATTTTTTGATAAGAACTTCTTAAGTGCTTTTTCTAACTCGCCTTGAACAGTTATAAATTTTTTTTGTTTCTGCCATCCAAAATATCTAGTGCCTTTGTATTCTATACCTAATACTTTTCTCATAGATTAAATTAATTTTTTCTTTACTAATAATTCAGCTATTTGAACGCTATTATATGCTGCACCTTTCCTTAAATTATTACTTACAACCCATAGATTTAAACTATTTTTGTGGTTTATATCATTCCTTAGTCGGCCAACAAAAACATGGTTAGAATCTTCAGATTCCACTGTTGTGGGGTAACTAGGGTCTTCAATGTCATCTATAACTTTTATTATATCTTTGTATTTGTTAAGTTCATCAAAAACTTTTTTTAATACTATTTCTTTTTCGCACTCTACATGAATAGATTCTGAGTGTCCTGTAATAACTGGAATTCTGACTGCTGTAGCATTTACCAGAATATTTTTATCTAATATTTTTTGCGTCTCCCAAACCATTTTCATTTCCTCTTTTGTATATCTATTTTCCATAAAACTGTCTATGTGAGGAAGTGCATTGAAGAGAATTCTTTTGGGATATACTTCTGCTGTTAATTTCTTGTTTTCTGAAAACTCTTTAATTTGAGATATTAATTCATTAATTGCATTTACTCCAGTTCCTGAAACAGCTTGGTAAGTTGAAACATTAATTTTTTGAATAGAGTAAAGATCGTGAATAGGTTTTAATGCCACTACCATTTGGATGGTAGAGCAATTTGGATTAGCTATAATATTTTTATTTTTAAAATTTTCTATTTCCTCTGGGTTTACTTCAGGAACAATTAGTGGTATTTCATCTTCATATCTAAAATACGATGTATTATCTATAACTATAGAGCCTTTTTCAGCTGCTGTAGGTGCAAATTTTTTTGATACTTCTGAGCCCGCTGAGAATAGAGAAATATCTGCATTAGAGAAATCAAAATCATTAATATCTTGAACCANTAAATCATGATCGTTGTATTGAATTGTTTTATTTTTTGATCTTTTACTTGCGAGTAAATAAAGCTCAGATATTGGAAAATTTTGCTCCTCTAGAACTTTCAACATCATTCTGCCAACTGCTCCTGTAGCGCCAACTATTGCAACACTATAATTTTTCATTTGCATATTTCCTTAAGTTTGTAATTATACAATCTCCCATTTCTTGTGTGGTAGCTGCTTTATCTCCTTTTAATGAAATATCTTTTGTCTTTGTNCCACTATTTATAGTGTTTTCGACAGCATTATTAATAGCATCATAAATATCTTTTCGATTAAATGTATGCAAAAACATCAAGCCAACAGACAATATTATTGCACATGGATTAGCAATATTTTTACCAGCTATGTCTGGCGCAGATCCATGTATTGGCTCGTAAACACCAAAATGATCATCATTAAGTGAGGCAGAAGATAAAAGTCCTATTGATCCAGTTAAAACTGATGCAAGGTCAGACAATATATCTCCAAAAAGATTTTCAGTTACAATTACATCAAATTGACCTGGATTTAAAACAAGTTGCATTGCAGCATTATCAACATACATATTTTCAAGAGCTACATCTTTATAGCTTTTATTTAATTCAATAGCTTCAGATCTCCAAAGTTGAGAAACCTCGAGAACATTTGCTTTATCTACAGAGCAAAGTTTCTTNTTTCTTAAGCTTGAAACTTCAAATGCAAATTTTAATATTTTATTAATATGTGTTTTTGTATATCTCATAGTATTATAACCCTCGGTTCTATCAGAATTAAAACCTCTGGGCTCTCCAAAATATAACCCGCCTACAAGCTCTCTTATGATTAAAATATCTAAATTAGAAATTATTTCTTTTTTTAAGGGAGAAGATTCGATTGCATGTGTAAAAGAAAAAATAGGTCTTAAATTAATATATAAATTGTTATTTTTTCTCAATTTTAATAATCCTGATTCAGGCTTCATTTCCCCTTCCAAATGATCAAACATAGGGCCACCTACAGCACCTAAAATTACTGCATCAGAAGCGATCACATTTTCAGCTGTGTGTTTTGGAAAAGGGTTGTTGTATTTTTTGATGGCGCTACCACCAAAATCACTAGTTTCAAAATTAATATCAATACTAAAGATNCTATTTAGTTCCTTAAATAATTTCTCAACCTCAAAACAAATCTCTTTTCCAATGCCGTCACCAGGTAAAATTAAAATATTCATATTAAATTAACCATGGTTTATTTTTTTTGCGTTTGTTTTCATAACTTATAATATCATTCTGATATTCTAAAGTTTTAGAAATGTCATCAATTCCATTTATTAGATTAAACTTCCTTGANGGATCAATTTCAAATTCATAACTTTTATCAGCGCATTTTACTAATTGGTTTTCTAAATTAATTTCAATTAATGATAAGCTACCAATATATGTTTTAATTTCTTCAATTTCTTCTTTTTTTAAAATCACAGGCAATAGGCCATTTTTAAAGCAATTGTTGTAAAAAATGTCTGCAAAACTAATTGCTATGACAGATTTTATGCCAAAATCACTTAATGCCCATACAGCATGTTCCCTGGATGAGCCACACCCAAAGTTTTCGCCACTAATAATAATTTGAGCTTTTTCGAAATCCTTTTTATTAAGAATAAAATCATCATTTTTTTTTCTTTTTGATATTTCAACATCAAGGTCTCCTGGATCTTTGTATCTCCAGTCATCAAAAAGAAAATTTCCGAAGCCTTGTCTTGAAACCGCTTTTAAATACTGCTTAGGTATTATTGCATCGGTATCAATATTATTTCTTATAAGTGGTATTGCAATAGATTTAAAAGTTTTAAATTTATTCATTTATAACTCCCGAGCATCTGNGATNTTTCCTTTTATTGCTGATGCTGCAGCTGTTGCTGGACTAGCTAAGTGAGTTCTTCCAAGTCTTCCTTGTCTTCCTTCAAAATTCCTATTTGATGTTGATATACATCTTTCATATGGCCCAAGTTGATCATCATTCATGCCGAGACACATAGAGCATCCAGGATTTCTCCATTCAAAACCTGCTTTTATAAAAATTTCATCAAGGCCCTCTTTTTCAGCTTGCTCTTTAACGACTCCTGATCCAGGAACAATGATNGCTTTTTTGATTGTTTTAGAAACTTTTTTACCATCTACGACTTTTGCGACAACTCTTAAATCCTCAATTCTTGAATTCGTACAAGAGCCAATAAATACTTTATCAAGANCAATACTATTGATTGATTGTCCAGACTCCAGTCCCATGTAGTCTAATGCTTTTTGATATCCTTCATGGTCCTTAATTAAGTCATCATCCGCTTGAGGAACTCTGCCATTCACATCTGATACCATTTCAGGCGATGTACCCCAGGTCACCATAGGATTTATGTTTTTTGTATCAACATTTATTACTTTTTCGAATTTAGATCCCTCATCAGAAAATAAATCGTTCCAACTATTTTTTGCTTTCTTTAGATTTTCACCAGAGGGTGAATATGGTTTATCATTAATATAATCAAAAGTTTTTTCATCAAAAGCTATTAATCCGGTAGTTGCTCCAGCTTCAATTGTCATGTTACAAAGAGTCATTCTTGATTCTATGGACATATCATTTATTATATTTCCTTTGTATTCAATAGCGTAACCTGTGCCTCCAGCAGTTCCTATCTGTCCGATTATGTGAAGAGCTATATCTTTCGAAAATATAAAATCTGAGTTTGAACCTTCTACATTTACCAACATATTTTTAGCTTTCTTCTTAATAATACATTGAGTAGCCATTACATGTTCAACTTCAGATGTTCCTATGCCAAAAGCTAAACATGCTAATGCGCCATGAGTAGATGTGTGTGAATCTCCACATACAACTGTCATACCAGGCAAAACAATACCTTGCTCTGGCCCAACAACATGAACAATACCTTGTCGAGAATCTTCAAGATCGAATTGCATCAAGCCAAAGGTCTTACAATTATCATTAAGAGCTTCTACTTGTGTTCTTGAAATTTNATCTTCAATACCATTTAATCTATTCGTAGTAGGAACATTATGGTCAGGAACCGCCACAATACTTTTAACATTCCAAATTTTTCTATTTGAAAGNTTTAGTCCTTCAAAAGCTTGTGGAGAAGTTACTTCATGAACTAGGTGTCTGTCAATGTAAAGTAAATCAAAACCATCGCCTAAAGGTTTTACAAGATGATCATGCCATAATTTGTCATATAACGTTTTCTTCATTTATCTAAATACTCCACCTGAGGAGATTTTACAAATATAAGAGCAACAATAAAACCTAAAAAAGCAAAAAAAGAGGCAAAAAGAAAAATGGTGCTCCCTCCAACATTATCCCAAAATAAGCCACTAATGTAACTCCCAACAGAGCCACCTAAACCAAAGCTTAAACTTGAATATATTGCCTGCCCTCTTCCCTGTAGTTTTCCTGAAAAATATTCATGTATTAAATAAATGGCTGTAGCGTGATACATTCCATAGGTAAAAGAATGAAAAATTTGAGACAAAGATACCAAATAAATGTTTTCAGGGTAACTTGCAACTAAAAGCCATCTTATAGACGCAAAAATAAAACATATTACAAAAAGCTTTTTTACCCCAAATAAAGGTATCCATTTTGATACTTTTAAAAAAACTATTACTTCAGCTACAACGCCTAAAGACCACAGTGCTCCTACTTGAAAAACTGTATAGCCATTTTCTTGCAAAAAGATAGCAAAAAATGTGTAAAAAGGGGCATGGCTAATTTGCATTAGAAAACAAGATACTAACAGCCCCATAACAGCAGGAATTGATATAACTTTCCATATGTTCATATCGCTAGATCTAAAAATATTTGCAGTGCTTAAACTTTTATTAATATTAAGTGTAATAATCCATGTGATGATCANCAGTATAAATATAGAATATGGTACAATTTCTATTGAGAATAGTTTTGTCAGATAAGATAAAGACAAAACTGTAAAAATAAAACCTAATGAACCCCATAGCCTTATATTGCTATATTTATTGTAATTTTTTCCTAATGAATTCATTGTCACTGCTTCATACTGAGGGAGTGAAGCNTTCCAAAAAAAACTAAATAAAAAAAAAGTAATTGCCATTGCAAAAAATTTTTCAATAAAAAAAACAAAAAAGAATATTAAAAAACAGAATAATGATCCAATTTGAATTACCGTATGCCTTTTTCCAGAAAAATCAGCAAGCCAACCCCAGATATTAGGGGCGATTATTTTTGTACCAATCATAATTGCTGATATAAAGCCAATTTCATATGCGGAAAAATCAATTGATTTCAAATATAGCGGCCAATAAGGCAAGAAAGCACCTAATGTAGAAAAATAAAAAAAATAAAAAAACGAATGATTGATAAAGCTTGTATTATTTGTCACTTATTTTGCGCTTTATTTCTTAAGTCATGATCCATTAAAACNATTGCAAGCATAGCTTCCGCTATTGGTACTGCTCTTATACCAACACAAGGATCATGTCTTCCTTTTGTGATAATCTTTTTTTCTTTTCCTTTGTCATCAATAGTGTTGCCTGGAATTCTTATACTGGACGTTGGTTTTAAAGCAATTGATACTTCTATGTCTTGTCCTGAAGTGATGCCTCCCAATGTCCCTCCAGCATTATTAGATAAAAAACCTTTTTTTGAAATTTCATCCCTGTGTTCAGTGCCTTTTTGCTCTACACTTCTAAAACCTGCTCCTATTTCAACGCCTTTGACAGCATTTATGCTCATCATTGCTTTAGCTATGTCTGCATCAATTCTATCAAAAACAGGTTCCCCAAGACCTATTGGAACTTTTTTTGCACAGATATTAAGNCTGGCCCCTATTGAATTTCCCTCTTTTCTTAATGCATCCATATATTTTTCCAATTCATTTATCTGTTTATTATTAGGAAAAAAGAAAGGATTTTTTTCGATATCAGTTACTATAATTTTCTCAGCTTCAATCGGACCTAAGCTTTTTAAGTAACCAAATATTTTTGTTTTATATTTCTTTTTAAGATATTGTTTTGCGATTGAGCCTGCTGCAACTCTAATAGCAGTTTCTCTAGCTGANGATCTTCCTCCTCCTTTATANTCTCGTAATCCGTATTTTTTTTGATATGTGAAGTCGGCATGTCCTGGTCTAAATAGATTTTTAATATCGTTGTAATCCTTACTTCTAGCATCGTTATTATGAATTAATAAACTAATAGGAGTACCTGTGGTTACGCCATCAAATAATCCAGAAAGTATTTCAACCTTATCCTCCTCTCTTCTTTGTGACGTATGACGGCTTTTACCAGTCTTTCTTCTATCAAGATCTTTGTGAATTTCAGATAGATCAATCTTGAGATTAGGCGGGCAACCATCTATTATACAGCCAATAGCTTTGCCATGGCTTTCACCAAATGTTGTTACTTGAAATGCTTGTCCTATTGAATTACCTGGCATAGCTTATTATAACAAATTTGATAGAATTTTGTATATTATGGATGTTTTGAAAATAATATTTAAAAAACTAAAAATTATAATATTTATAATTTTTCCACTTCATTTAATTTCAAGGATTACTTTTTTTATCACTAGAATAGAAAATGATTTTATTAAAACCTTATTGATAGACCTATTTCTAAAATTATATGATATTAATCTTGACGAATGNAAAGAAACTAATTTAAAAAAGTATAAAAGTTTAAATGATTTTTTTACTAGAGAATTAAATTTAAAATATAGGCCGTTGAGTAAAACTACTCTTCCTATAAGTCCAGCTGATGGNATCATCCAGGGGTACGGTAAAGCCANAAAAGGTAAATTACTNCATGTTAAGGGTGTGAATTTTGATATTAATAAGTTAATTAATTCAAATTCTAAAGAATTCGAAAGCTGTTTTTTTATTAATNTATATTTAACTCCATCAGATTGTCATAGGGTGTATTCGCCAGACAATCTTGAGCTTAAAAAAATTACTCATGTCCCTGGTAATCTATACAGTGTAGCCCCATATGTGGTTCATGAAATTAATGGATTATTTGAAAAAAATGAAAGAGTAATTTTAAATCTAGAAAATAGAAATTTTAAATCTCGTTTGGTAATGGTTGGGGCTGTGAATGTTGGATGTATAAGTTTAAAGAATTACGGTTTAATATGCCCAACAAATAAAAGAATTTCCGAGATTACCACTGGAGGTTCTAGGAATATTGACAAATATAAAAAGGGTGAAGAATTAGGGATGTTTAATCTTGGGTCAACTGTAATACTTTTAATGAAAACTAACAAAGAGGTTACTTGGTCATCAAATATTAAAATTGGAGCAAAAATTAAATTTAAACAAAAAATGTTTAAGGATTAATTTTTCATTTTACTCTACCAGCATATTCTCCAGTTCTCGTATCAACTTTTATTAAATCATTTTCATTTATAAATAAAGGAATTTTAATATTCACTCCTGTTTCTAATGTACCATCTTTCATAACATTTGTAGCAGTATCCCCTTTAAGGCCTGGCTCTGTATTTGATATTTTTAATTCAACAAATGTAGGTGGGGTAATATTNATAGCATTACCATTAAAGAAAATAATCGCACACTTTTCACCACCCTTTAACCATGACGAAACACTAGAGGCAACAGAAGTACTTATAGAAATTTGGTCAAAAGTTTCTTCATCCATAAATATTAGTTCCTCGCCTTGAGTATATAAAAACTGCATATCTTTTTCATTAATATCGGCTGAGTCCAAGGAATCTCCAATTTTTANAGTTTTATCAATTACTCTTCCATTTATTAAGTTTCTGATTTTAAGCTTGCTGAAAGCCTGGCCTTTGCCAGGTTTATGGAATTGGTTATCTAAAATTACATATGGTTCATCATTAATTAAAACTTTTAAGCCATTTTTTAAATTACTTGTATTATAAATACCCATTGCTATAAATTTAAGAGCGCACTAATTCTTTTTTCGATTGATGGATGACTTGAAAAAAGGCTAGAAATCTTTTTTTTGTTACCTGAAATACCAAATGCTGCCATTTGATCCGGAAGCGGGTCTGTTGACTGTTTGCCTAATACCTTTAATGCTGAAATCATTTTTTCTTTTCCAACTAAAAGAGCAGCCCCAGAGTCAGCTTTATATTCTCTTCTTCTTGAAAACCACATCACAATTATACTGGCCAAAATTGAGAGAACTATTTGAGCAATAATTGATGTAATAAAATAAGCTGGGCCATGGCCTCTTTGTACTTTAAAAACTANTCTGTCAACCAAATGTCCGATTATTCTTGAGAAAAAAATAACAAATGTATTAATAATACCTTGGATTAAACTCATTGTTACCATATCGCCATTGCTTATATGACAAATTTCATGAGCTACTACAGCTTCAACTTCATCTTTATTCATTGTAACTAACAGGCCTGTACTTACAGCTACAAGTGAATTATTTTTGGAAGATCCGGTTGCAAACGCATTGGGTTGTTTAGAATCAAAGATGCCAAACTCTGGAACATTTATATTAGCTTTTTGAGAGAGTTCCTTATTTATGCTTAAAAGCCACTTTTCTGTATCATTTTTAGGAGTTGATATAATTTTAACCCCCATNGACTTCTTTGCCATCCACTTAGAGATGAAAAGAGAAATTATTGATCCTGAAAAACCGATTATGGAAGACATGATAAGAAGTGAGTTGAGATCAAGCCCTACTCCTTGCTCATCTAAAACTCCCTCGATACCTAATATACTCATACTAACACTGAGTATTAATAAAATAGCAAAGTTAGTTCCTAAAAAAAGTGCAATTCTAAGCATAAAATCAATCTATAATTAGTTTTTGATTATAAAATATTATACGAAAAAACNACAAAAATAAAATATGAAAACAGTTGTAAATACAAATAAAAGTTTAGTTATTTCTGCTTCTGCCGGAACTGGAAAAACGTGGGTAATAATAGCTCGATTAATTAATCTTTTATTTAAAAATGTTGAACTGTCAAAAATTACGGTCCTTACATTTACAAATGATGCGGTGCAGGAGATTAGAGATAGGTTTATTAAAGAATTAAAAAAATACTCCAAATCCTCAAACACACAATTAGAGAATATGTTGAGAGAGATAGGNATANATCCAAATCTAAAAAATATAAATAAAGCTAAAAATCTTCTGTTTAATTATCTTATTGAGAAAGATGAGGTAAGAATTTGTACCTTCCATTCTTTTTTTTCTGAGATTCTTAACCTTTCGTATTGGGAAAAAGAAGATTATATCAACACAAAAATAAATATATTTAAAGAAAAACACGCTAATCAGGTTATACAAGACTTTCTTAATGTTAAAAATTTAGAAAGTTATCCCCAACTTAACAAAATAATAAAGATATATTTTTCCACTATTGGGGGTGCATATAATATGAGAGCCTCTCTTTTTAAGTCTTTAAATAATATAAACCTTTTTAACGAATTAAATGAAACACTAGANAGAGAAGAAACCATATTAAGTTCATTAGAAATTAAAAACCATAATTATAAAAACTATGTAAAAGATCTTATAGCTATTAATAAAAACTTAGAAATAGATAAAAATTTTAAAGATCTTTTTCTAAATATTGAATTATTTTTAGAAAAATATCAAAATAATGCTGATCAAATGATATTAAAAGAAATAACTATTGCTAATAATAAAGATATAAAAAAATCNCTTCATAAAAATAAGAGTTCTACAAAATTTTTGAATGATTTATATAAAGCTTCGTCCCTAAATATAGATTTTAAAATACAAAAGATATGGAAATATTTATCACTACTAGTCATAGATTTATATAAAAAAAAATTACATGAATTGAAATTAATTGACTATGACCAAATAGAATGGGATTGTTATAAAAAAATTTGNCTATCAAAAGATTCAGAGTTATTAAAATTTAAGATTTCGTCAAATATTAANCATATACTTGTTGATGAATTTCAAGACTCTAATCAAAGGCAATGGGATATTTTAAAAAATATATTTACAGATATTATAGAAACTAGCCAGTTTAATACCATAACNATTGTGGGCGATAAAAAACAGTCTATATACGCATTTAGAGGNGGTAAGGTCAATCTTTTAAATGATGCGATTAGATTTGTTCAGGAAAAGTGTAATGGTGACTATCATGAATTAAACACGTCNAGAAGATCATCTATAAAAATTATTGACTTTATAAATAATAAATTTCAGATGTCTGAAAATAAATTCAAAACCATTCATAAAACTCTTGGTAAGGTTTCAATTTGTGAAATTGATGCAAATAAATCAAATATTAAATCGGAAGAAGCTCAATTTATCTCAGNACAGATATATGAAAATTTTAAAAATAATAAAAATAAAAAATATAGTGATGTAATGATACTGGTTAGAAAAAACTCTCACATAAAAATTATCGAAGAATATTTAAGTATTTACAAAATCCCAATAAATAAAAAAGGTATATATAACATTTTTAAGTCTCCTGAAATTATTGATATTTTAAAAATACTTAAATTTATATATTTTCAACAAGATTTCGATAAAAAGGAGACATATGAAAATACTTTTGCATATCTTTATTTTAAGACTTTAGGTGAGCNTGAATCTTTTAATAAAAAAATTTCATCTTGTATCAAGTATTCAAAAACCGTGCCTGCTCACGATTTAATTCAAAAACTTTGTTCAGAATTAGATCTCAAAAATTTATACAAAAGTATTTTTGATGAGGGGTATGAAAATAAAATAGAGAACAATATAAACGACCTAATTCTTTTTTCAATTGAGCTAGAAAGTGGAAGAAGTATCTCGCCTTATGAGTTTCTCTTTCAAGTTGATGAAATCAAAGCATTGGATTCCCCTAACAGCTCTAATTCAAACGAAGATGGTGTGATCGTTAAAACTATCCATGGCTCTAAGGGTCTTGAGGCAGACGTAGTATTTCTTACTCAAAGCTATGATACAACACGCCATTTTAAGTCAATGGATATAATTCAAGAATTTAAAAAAAGTAAACTTACAAAACTTCATCTAAACATAGGAAAATATAATATTAAAAAATTCAAAAGTAATATTTATGATATTACAGAAAAAATTAACCAGTCCGAAGAGCTTAATATGATGTATGTAGCATGTACCAGAGCTAAAAAAGAATTGTATATAACAGGTAACTTAGAACTGAATAAAGAGAGTTTTTTTAATTTTTTTCACGTAAAATAGCCANAATTTCATCATATGGTTTATATCCACTTATCGCTTCTCCATTTTGAAGGAAAATAGCTGGCGTTGGTCCAACCCCAATTAAGTTGATCATGTCTTTATGCTCATTTATCGGGTTTTCACATTCAAGAGTTTTTATTTTTTTTCCTTGTTTAAGAGATGAAAACGATTTATTTCGATCACTTGAACACCAAGCTGAAATAACTTTTTTCATTNCTTTGTCATTTCTAACATGCACAACATATCGTATCTTAATCTTTTCGGAAACATAATATTTAATTTCATTGTGAAACTTTACACACCATGGGCAATCAATATCTGTTATGACAGTTATCACATGCTTATTATTATTTGCCCCATATATAAATAGTTTGCTTTCGTCTATTTTATTTAACAGTGCNGACCTAGCNTTATTTGCAGCTATTTCGGTATGGTTTACAAAAAAATGATTTTTATTTTTATCAAATTTTGACTCTAAAATATTTCCATCAAAAATAAATTTTACATCTTTTGTTACGTANAATATCGATGCACCGGTGGTAACTTGATACAAATTTGGAATACTACTCTTTTTTACCGAATCAAAAGAATAATTGGGTAGTTTAAGTTGTAACTCTTTTATTATGCGATTTTCAATCTCTCCTGAGAAACAAAGTTGCGAACAAAAAAATATTATGAAGACGCTAATTCTTTTCATGATCTTGGGTGATGTTTATTGTGAATTTCTTTTAACTCTCTCTTTGCAATATGAGTATATACTTGTGTAGTAGATATGTCAGCATGTCCTAAAAGCATTTGAACTACTCTCAAGTCAGCGCCATTATTAATCATATGAGTAGCAAATGCATGCCTCAAGACATGCGGTGAAAGTTTTTGGACATCTAAGCCAACTTTTTTTGAATATTTTTTAACAATATGCCAGAAAGCATGTCTTGTCATTGGCTTTCCTCGCGAGGTAAGAAATAAATAATCATTTAATGAGTTTTTTAGAAAAAAATTTCTGTAATTTTCGAGATAATCTTTTAGCATCCTGGATGCGTAGTCATTTACGGGAACAATTCTTTCCTTATTGCCCTTACCAATCACTCGAACGCTATTATTTATTATTGACAAATTAAAGACTTTCAAGCTTATTATTTCAGAAACTCTTAATCCTGAAGAATACATTAACTCAAGCATTACTTTATCCCTAAAACCAATATTGGTTTGAGTATTTGGGGAATTTAACAATTTATCAATTGAGCNGATATCAATAGAATGCGGTAAAGTTTTAATTTTTTTAGGAATTATTAATTTATCAGTTGGGTTGTGCTGAATATGATTATTATTTTTCATAAAAAGAAAGAACTTTTTTAATGCTGATATTAATCTCATGTTACTTTTTGAGGATATACCTTGTGCAAATCTTTTAGAAATATATTGATTTATGTCTTCTTTAGATACACTTGAAATTTTAATTTTATTTCTAGCTAAAAAAAGTAAAAAATTTTTTATATCTGATCTATAAGAGTTAAGGGTATTTTCTGAGAGACCGTGCGTAGACCAAATTTCATCAATAAAATGATCAATACTATATTCAGAAAATTCTATATTTTTCATTAATTTTATAATAGTCTATCTTAATAAAATCATCAAATTAACTTTTTATGAAAAATGTTTCTATCTTAAAAAGATCTATGATTATTATTTATGACCTTCTAATCCTATTAGCCTTGGTTATTATCTTATCATTCCCATTAGCAAGTATTAGTACACTTGATAGTTGGATATATCTATTTTTACATCAATTTTATATTTATCTAATTGNACAATTATATTTTGTTTTTTTTTGGTCAAACGGACGTTCAACTATAGGAATGAAAACATGGAAAACTATAATTATAAATGATAATGGCACTCAACTTTCTTTTTTGACTGCAATATATCGCTTTAATTTATCATTATTACTTAATATATTTTTTTTAGTGGGTTATCTGAGTTCATTTTTTAAAAAAGATAATAAAGCTTTATATGATAGCTTTCTAAAGACTAATTTAATTAATAAGTAATTTTTTCCTTTTAAAATAAAAATATATACCACTTACGATGATAATAATTGGAGAAAATGCGCTAATAAACGGATTGAATTGAAATATTAAGGATAATTTATTAATTGACTGGCTAANTAAAAAGATTATTACACCAAGAATTACTCCTTGAAGAACAATATAGTTTACATTCATACTCCTAGGATTAACTTTCAATAATGTCATTGATAATATGATCATAATTAAACAAAGCGCAGATTGTGAAAATTTTTCCCAATAAGATAATCTGAATTCGTAAGGGTCTAAGTTATTATTATTTAAATATTCGATATATTGATTTAATTGAAATAATGACATTTCATTTGGCTGAATAACAATAAAATCAAAGAGATCTAAATCAATAAATTTCGAAATAACTGCAGAATCAATTTTATTTGTTAGGATCTCTTTTTCCATAAAATTTGTTGAAGTTATATCTTTCAAAATCCAGCTCTCGTTTGCATATTTTGCTTCATTGACAGTTAAAATTTCTTCAAGTTGCTGGTTGGTATTAAATTTATAGATATATACTTCTTTTAAAGTTTTATTNGGAAGTATATTTTTGATATTAATAAATTCATTTACATTTTTTACCCATGTCCCACTATTGTCTTTTAAACTTACTCTAGATTTTTGGTTAATTATTTTAATTTCATTACCAAATTGTAATCCGTTTGGAGCTAAGAAACCTCCATTAAAGAGCGAAAAGGAAGAAAAAAATAATGAAGAAATAAATAATATTTTGAAAATCTTACTAGTAGAAATTCCAGCAGCTTTTATCGCTGTTACCTCGTTTGCTATTAAAAGCTTCGCAATACTTGAAAAGGAACCAATTAAACAAGCGAATGGGAGAACTTCATAAGTATTTTGCGGTATTGATAATAAAACATAAGCAAGGGCTAGACTNAAATCATATTTTTTTATTTCATCAATCAGATCTAGAGTACTAACCAAAAGTACTAAAATTAATAAAACTAAAAATATTGATTTTGTTACAAGAGTAACAATATATTTATCAAGAGTTCTCATGTTTTTACTAAATGAAGAAATTTATAAAATTTGTTAAAAAAATATTCTTTATTAAAAAAATATATAACAATAAATAAAAATAATAAGTGCACCCAGTATGTACCTATATTTAAAAATAAATTTGAATCTTGNTTTATTTGATTTACNGATAAGATTGTCAAATTAGAATAAAGAAAATAAATTAAGACAGTTAATATAATATTTGAATATTTATTTTGCCTAGGTTTCATTTCACCTAGCTTGGAGGCAAGTAAAACAAGAAAGATCAATGAAAGTGGTGCAAAAAATCTCCATTCNATTTCTGCCCTTGCCTTATTTGTATTTTCAGAGAATAAATCACTTAAAGTCATCATTCTATGGTTTGAAGAAAAATCAGGATTCGAATTTATTAATTTAATTTTATGCTGATCGTATTTAAGCACCTGAAAATCACCAGTTCCAATATTTCCAGAGTATCTTTGNCCATTAATTAAGATTAATTCTCTTATATCGTCTTTTAGATTTTCACTTGCATACTTGGCTGTTTCAATTGAAACTCTATCGCCTTCGTCGGTTTTTAAAAATATTTTTTTTGCTTTCTCANCATCAACTCCTTCCACNAATATTATCCANCCCTTTTCTCTGATTTGCATAAATTTTCCAGGNCTTAAGATTCCGACCTGCGCTTCAGATGCAGCTTTAATTTTAGTTTTTTCGATAGTTTCNTATATGTGNGGTGATACCGATAAATTTAAAATTGTGATTAATATAAAAAATGGTATGAAAATTAAAAAAGAGATTTTTTTAATNCAAGATAGATAACAACCAGAAGATCTCATTACATATGCTTCNTTATCTTGGTGCAGTTTAGAAATAGTAATAACCAAAGAAATTGTAATTATAAAGGGTAGAAANAGTATTAAGGATTTTGAAGTACTCAATAAGAGAATTTCAAACACCATATTAATATCAAATTTACCTTCAACGACATATCCTAATAATTTNATAAAAAGCCTCACAGATATTATTAGAAAAAGAATCAATAAAACTAATATAAAATTTNTGCCAAATTCTTTGAAAACATATTTCTCTAAGATGCCAATTCTGTAATTTTCCTGGTCTTTTAACTCNGCTACANATCNTTGAAAGTAATTNACCANGTTTTNGCGAANATANAAATATGATGATTTTATGTACTTTACTAAAAATAGATTAAAATTAGCTAAAAAAAGTTTCGTAGTTTTGGTATATTTAATANATCTAGTTAATTTTATATTTTTTTTAAAGAGGTTCATAAATATGCAAGTAAATTTTAGTAATAATATTCTATCAAAATCTACNTCAAAGTGTCTAATTACTGCTTCTTTTAGCAAAAATAAGTCGAGTTTTTCACATAAAAATTTTTCTTCAGCAGAATTAAAGAAAGTAAATGACTATTTAAAAAGATATAAATTTAACTCGGAAATCGGTAAGTTAACTCACATGACTGACCTTTCAAAAAATATTGATGATTTGTTTATTATCGGAAAAGGAGTACAAAAAAAATATAATGAAAGAGGTTTTTTAAGAGTTGTAGACAGTATTTGTAATTGTATTAAAAATAATAAAATATCAGAATGTGCAATAGATTTTGATTCTTTAATTTTAAAAGAATCTGACGTTCTTAACTTAGTGAGATTAATGTCAATAAGGTTAAATAACATTGACTATGTATACTCTCAAACATTAAGCAAAATTAAAAAAGAAAGTTTTAAGCCAAAAAAAATTACTTTAATTTTAAATAATTCAAATAAATTAAAAACAAAATTAAACAGTAATTATAATATTGGAAAATGTATAGCTGAAGGTGTAAAGATTGCAAAAGAATTAGGTAATTTACCTGCAAATATTTGTACACCAACATACTTATCAACCTTTGCAAAATCTCTTTCAAAAAATAATAGTAAACTTAATGTTCAAGTTCATACAGAAAAACAAATGAGAGCTATGGGAATGAATTGTTTACTATCTGTAAGTGCAGGAAGTAAACAAGAGGCAAAACTGATAACCATGAAATACTTAAATGGTAAGAAAGGTGATAAGCCTATAATACTTGTTGGAAAAGGTATTACATTTGATACTGGGGGAATATCTATAAAACCAAGTAATGCAATGGATGAAATGAAATATGATATGTGTGGAGCTGCCAGTGTTATAGGAACTATGAATGCATTAGCAAGTATGAAAGCTAAAACAAATGTTATTGGTATTGTTGCAGCTTCAGAAAATATGCCTGGAGGTATGGCAACGAAGCCAGGAGATGTTGTTAAGACAATGTCAGGTCAAACCGTTGAAATTTTAAATACTGATGCTGAGGGAAGATTAGTTTTATGCGACGCATTAACATATGCTTCAAAATTTAAGCCTGAAATAGTAATAGACATTGCAACACTTACTGGTGCAGTTCTTGTAGCTTTAGGAAAAGTTGCAAGTGGCTTAATGTCAAATAATTCTTCTCTTGCAAAAGAAATTTGTAAAGTATCTTTTGAAAGTCATGATTATGTATGGGAATTACCAATGTGGGAAGAATTTCAATCTGAACTTGATAGTAATTTTGCAGATATAGCGAATATAGGTAAAAGATATGCAGGTTCCATCACTGCTGCATGTTTTCTATCAAGATTTACAGAAAATTATAAATGGGCACATCTTGATATAGCCGGTACGGCTTGGAATGAAGGTTCAAATAAAGGAGGCACTGGAAGGCCAGTTTCTCTGTTGACATACTTCGTTTTAAAGAAAGCAAAAATAATTTAACTAAAATATGAGTCAAACAAAGTACGACCCCTCGAAAATTGAATCAAAATGGTATTCAGCATGGGAAAAAAATAAAGTTTTTTCACCATCTGGAAAAGGTGAGTCCTACTGTATTATGATACCACCGCCAAATGTAACAGGAACACTTCACATGGGGCATGCATTTCAAGTAACTTTAATGGATATTCTTTGCAGGTATAAAAGAATGTGTGGCTTTAATACATTATGGCAAGCTGGCACTGATCACGCGGGTATAGCCACACAAATGGTCGTTGAAAGAAAACTTACTGCTCAAGGNTTGTCAAGAAATGACCTAGGAAGAGAAAAGTTTATTGACCAGGTATGGGAGTGGAAAGATCAATCTGGAAACATTATTACAAAACAACTTAGGCGTATGGGTGCTTCACTCGATTGGGATAGTGAAAGGTTCACATTGGATGAGGGTCTCTCAAGAGCAGTACGAAAAGTATTTATTGATCTTTACAATAAAAATTTAATATATAAGGGTAAAAAACTTGTCAATTGGGATCCAGTTTTACAAACAGCATTATCAGATTTAGAAGTAATTCAAAATGAAGAAGACGGAAAAATATGGACAATAAATTATAAAATTGAAGATGAAAATAATTTTCTAAGTATAGCTACGACTAGACCCGAAACTTTACTTGGCGATACTGGTGTTGCAGTAAATCCTAATGATGAAAGATATAAAAAATATATTGGAAAAAACATTATAGTTCCTTTAGTTGGAAGAAAAGTGAAAATCATTGGAGATGACTATGTAGATTCTGAGTTTGGCACTGGTTGTCTAAAAATTACACCTGCACATGATTTTAATGATTTTGAGTTAGCTAAAAGACATAATCTTGAGGTCATTAATATTTTTGACAGTTCTGCACGTGTTTTAAATACCTTCGACAACTACAGCAATCTTGATAGATATGAAGCAAGAAAAAAAATACTTAAAGACCTAGATGAACTAAAAGTTTTAATAGAAGAAAAAGATCACAAAATGGTTATTCCTCGCGGAGACCGAAGCCATGCAGTAATAGAACCGTATATGACAGATCAATGGTATGTAAAAACAAAAGAAATTGCTGAAAAAGCCATGGAAGCAGTAAAAGAAAGTGAAATTAAATTTGTGCCTAAAAACTGGGAAAAAACCTATTTTGAATGGATGAATAATATTGAGGATTGGTGTATCAGCAGACAATTATGGTGGGGGCATAGAATACCTGCATGGTATGATGCGGAAAATAATATATATGTTGGCAATAGTGAAGAAGAAATTAGAGATAAATTTCAAATTAGAGACGAAGTTCAATTAACGCAGGATGAAGATGTTCTTGATACATGGTTTTCTTCTTCTTTATGGCCTTTTTCTACTTTGGGATGGCCTGATGAAAATGATAGGGTTAAAACATTTTATCCTACGAGCGTACTGATTACTGGTTTTGATATCATTTTCTTTTGGGTAGCAAGAATGATAATGATGGGTTTAGAATTTTTAGAAGATGTACCATTTAAAGAGGTTTATGTTCATGGCTTGGTTAAAGATGCTCATGGAAATAAAATGTCAAAATCGAAAGGTAATATTATTGACCCTATAGATCTAATTGATGGAATTGATATTGATAGTTTATTGATAAAAAGATCTTCTGACTTAATGCAACCAGAGATGGCAGAGAAAATTAGAAAAAATACGAAGAAAGAATATCCTAATGGTATTGAAGCATATGGTACAGACGCACTACGCTTTACCTTTTCATCGCTTGCAACCTCCAATAGAGATATTAATTTTGACTTAAAAAAACTTGAAGGTAACAGAAATTTTTGTAATAAAATTTGGAACGCAGCTAGGTATATAAAACTTCTAAAAGATGAATATAAAGTCACCTCTGTAAAAAATCCTGAATATGATGATACAGATGTATGGATATACAAAAGACTTAATAATTTAATTACATCATTAAGAACTAATTATGAAAAATATAGATTCGATTTTGCATCAAAAGATTTATATGACTTTATATGGAATGATTTTTGTAATTGGTATATTGAGCTCTCAAAAATTGATATTAAATCTAAAGATAGTATGAAAATTGAATCTAAAATTTTTCATCTAGAAGAACTCTTTAAAAATATAATTCTACTTTTACATCCAACAATGCCATTTATTACAGAGGAATTAAAACTTTTCTCATTTAATGACGACAGATTTTTAATTCAGCATAATTATCCTACAGAAATTGAAATTCCCGATGAGTCAAGGTCAAATTATATTAATTGGCTTACAAATATTATATCGGAAATTAGAAAATATCGATCAGAATTAGGTATCAATCCTTCCGCAAAAGTTAAAATAAAAATTTCAAATCTAAGAAAAGAGGATGAANGGTTAGTCTTAAAATATCAAGATTATTTAAAGTCAATTGCTANGTTAANTGAATGTGAAATTATAAAGGAAATTAATNATGATAATGTCCCAACTATCGTTGTAGAAAACCTGAAAATTCANATTTATGATGACAATATTAATATTTCGGAAGAGTTAAAAAGGTTATCGAAAGAAATTGAAAAAACTAACAANCTTATTAATGGGTTAAAGCTGAGGTTAGAAAACAAAAATTTTGTACAAAATGCACCCGGTCATGTCGTTGTAAAAGATCAAGAAAATTTGGACAGCTTAAAGGTTAAACTTACNGAGCTAGAAAACCAGCAAAAACATATGAATGGCTAAAAACTGTCATGCATGAGCTANGACGCAAGATTTAAAATACCTTCCATTTTTTCTGCTGTTTCTGATTTCCCAGTTCTGCTATCNCCAATCATTGCAACNGTAATATTTACAGATTCTAATTTCTTCCCTAATCTATCTCTCTTTTCAATNGCTAATTCTTTAATGGTNTCTATNAGGGATTCTGCAAGCCTTTCNGGCCCAACATGCTCAACTTCTTCTCGGNTATTAAANCCTGANGCAGTAATNTCTGTATCGGAGTTTCCTTCATATACTCCTGCCATTAATTGGCTGTAAGCCACACCTATTTTTATTTCTTGCTTAGAAACCAACTCTTCTAAATCATTAATNAGTCTTTCTTCAGTTTTTGTATATTTATCATATAAATTTTTATGCAAAATTGTTCCGTCGTTATCTTTTAAGAGTGGAAAAGGGTTTGCCCAATAACTAATTTCTGTTCCTCCTCGGCCAGTTTGAGTACTTCCAGCTGCGCATCTCCTTCCGTCATGAAAATGTTCTATCGCAGTTTTAACAGGCATAGATAGGTCAATCATCCTATCACCCTGTTTTTTTAAATCATAATTATTAATATATAACAACATGTCAATTTCACTTCCTGTTAAAACTTCACTTTCGTCAGCAACTGGCACAACTTGTCTAGCATTTGTGCCCATATGCGCGTTGTATCCAATCTCTCTTCCGATCATTTGAAGTTTTGCTTGTTCACTTAAACCATCCAAACAAGTGAAAGCGCCAATTTCTGTGCCAAAAAACAATAGCTTCGCAGAATTATCTAAACCACTGTGAAATTCTGCTTTTCCCATATCGTCAGCTTTTATGAAAACATTCGAAATATACGGGCTATCTGTTTTTTCATCAAAGCTAATTTCATATCTATTGCATCCACAGTGTAATGGGAAATCACCTTCTCTAATTGCTAAAACATTATGAAGAGTTAAAATAGGTTTTTTACAGTAACCAAAGTATCCATATTCAGGAAAATTAGGAACCATTCCTATTAATAAATCATTTTTCTCGTCAATATAAAAGCCTAAATTTTCTTTGTCAGCTGGGTAACCAAAAAAGAACAATCCATCCGGCTTTCTTGATGAAAAATTTTGATCAACTTTAAAGAATGGAAATAAATTTAATAGTCCAGGCTCCATTTCAACACAGCCTCTAATTTTTTTTATGTAGGCAATTATCATCCATTTACCAACTTGTAGAGGCACCCCAACCCATTCTTCAGGATTGAATTTACTAATATCAAGTGGATTATTATCAAGTTCAAAAAAGGGGAATGCTCGCTTGTTTACAGAAGTGTTATAATGGACCCCAGTTCTAATCTCTGCCGCTACCGTCAAATTAGATTCCTTTAAAATAGAATAATCCTCAGGTATGTTGCAGTTAGCTCCAGGAATTTCACAGGCTGTTACATTTGGATACGAATTACTATTTTCTTCAACTTTGAAATCTAAACCAGCTCTCTTATGAAGAAGTTGAATTGTTTCAATAATAATACTTGAAAGTTTTTTTGAGTTTTTAGAAAGATCAGATTTTATGTCTTTGATAGCTCTTCCCTTTAAAATATCATCTTGTTCTTTTGTGAACCTGCAAAAACCTTTATTTAAATAGAAGGAATAAGCTTTCTCCATAAGTCTTACAACGCTTTGTAATCTTTCAACGTCTAAATCGTTCTGACTCTCAGAAGATAAAGCATTTAATACATCATTTACTTCGATTTTTTCACATAAATCAAGAATAATATTTTTATCAGACTCTAATGCATTATCTTCAGATTTTATTTCTTTTATATGTGCGCTTTTAAAGATTTTTAGAAATCTTGAAAAATCTTCACTTCTTAATAGCTCTTCTGGAGTGTTACAAACACTCTTTATTTCTAATATATTATTCATTAGCCCCCTTCTAACCTTATTTTTTATGTATTTTTATAATTTACTATTTTAATAAGGATAATTATTCTTATGTAATCTATATTATACATATTCTATGTGATAAAAAAACATCATAAATAAGCTGTAAAAATACTCTTATAAGACTTAGAATATATTTTTAAAAGTAAGACTAACTTAAAATGAAAAAGAATGAATTAAAACAAGTATACCCATCAGCAAAAATAATAAAACTTAATGAAATAGTTCAAAGAACTATTAAAAAAATCAAAAAACCTTTTTATATAGCTAATTTCTTATTTAGTCTTGATGGCCGGATTTCAATATACTTCCCAAAAAAAAATATAAACCTAACTCCAAAATCAATTTGTACTGAAAAGGATTATTTATTTTTTAAGACTATTAAAGAATCTGCTGATTGTTTAGTTACCCATACAAATTATTTTATTAATTATGAAAAGAAAATATATGGAAATATTATTGATCAAGATAATAAACCACACATAATTTTATTAAGTAATTCACTAAACTTTAAAATTTCAAAAAAGGTGGTTAGCCTTAAAAATCGGTTAACAGTTATCACAACTTGTAAAAAACAAAGTAAAATAAAAAAATTGAGGGATCAAGGCTTTAAAGTGCTGGTTGAAAATAACAAAAAAAATGTTTCAGCAAAATATATGGATAAGTATATAAATAATAAGGGTTTTAAAATAGTTTACTTTATAGCAGGCCCAAAAATAGTTGAGGATATGATAAATAAAGGTCTTCTAGATACGTTATTTTGTACAATGTCTATAAATATTGTTGGTAACAATATCTTTGATACTTTTATAAGAGGTGATATATTGCGAAGAGATATTAGCCCCTTTCTTAAGAACATTTTCTTAAGTGACGAAGGAAAAGGTAAAAAAATAAAACAGGTTTTTTATAAATTTAATTTTGGAAAATAATGGAAATTTTTATTAGCTTCATAACAAATTATGGTCTTTTCTTAGCAAAAGCCCTTACTATATTAATTTTTTTAATCCTTGTAATAAATGCTATTGCGGGAACAAAAAAAACAAAGCCAAAAGGCTTTATCCAAGTTAAAAGTCTAAATAGTAAATTTGATGACATAGAAAGAAATGTAAAAAAAGATTTATTAGATAAAAAATCTTTCAAACTTTTTCTTAAACAACAAAAATCTAAAAAACAAAATAANAGTAAAAAATTATTTATCCTTGACTTTGTTGGNAACATAAANGCAAGTGAGGTTGANTCATTGAGGGAGGAAATCACTGCAATTATTCTTGCATCAGAATCGAGCAATGATGAAGTTTTAATACGTCTTGAAAATGCAGGTGGAACTGTTCATGAACATGGCCTTGCTGCCTCCCAAATTCTTCGCCTTAAGAAAAATAAAATAAAAGTTACTATTTCTGTTGATAAAGTTGCCGCAAGTGGTGGCTACATGATGGCATGTACAGGTAACAAAATATTGGCTGCACCATTTTCAATAATAGGGTCTATAGGTGTAATAGCTCAAATACCTAATCTTAATAGATTATTAAAAGAAAAAGGAGTAGATTTTGAGCAACATACAGCTGGTAAATATAAAAGAACTGTGACTATGTTTGGAAAAACAACCGATCAAGATAGAAAGAAATTAAAAGACCAGTTGGAGAATATTCACACCCTTTTTAAAAATTTTATTTCTAAAGAANGGCCTAAAGTTGATATTGAAAATGTTGCAACCGGTGAGTATTGGTTTGGGTCAGATGCAATAAAGCTGAAACTAGTTGATGAAATAATTACTAGTGATGAATATATTTTATTAAAGAAAAATGACTATGATTTAATTAATATTAAATANAATTTTCCAAAAACATTTGGGGAAAAAATTTCAAGCCTTTCTTCAAGAGCATTTAATTCAATCTATGATAATATATCCCAAAAAATATTTGAAAAAAATATTTTTAAATAATCNTTTTTTCAATTGAAGAAATAATTCCTNTAGCTATCGATTTTGCTACCTTTTCNCTAAATCTTTTACTTTTTAATTTTTTTTCTTCTTCTGAATTTGACAAAAATGCTGTCTCTACNANTAAAGATGGGATNTCCGGAGATTTTAAAACAACAAAACCTGCTTGNTCAACTCTCTTCGAGTGTAAGCGATTTAGCTTAGCAAGACTGCTAAGAATAGTTTTAGCTACTGATAGACTTGACTCTATTGATGCTGACTGAGATAGATCGAGTAATATTTTTGCTAGTTGATTATCTTTATCATCTAAACTTAGTCCACCGATTAGATCTACGGAATTTTCCTTATTTGCTAACCATTTNGCAGCTTCACTTGTTGCTCCTTTTTGAGANAAAACATANACAGANGACCCAGAAGCTTTTCTATTTCTAGCTGCGTCTGCATGAATAGATATAAATAAATCGGCTTTATTCTCTCTCGCAATTAATGTTCTTTTTCTAAGAGGAATATAGTAATCACCTTTTCTAACAAGCACAGGTTTTACATTTTTATATTTTTTGAGNTCACTAAAAATTCGCTTNGAAATATCATAAACAACGTTTTTNTCTTTAGTTCCTCTTTTTCCTACAGCTCCNGGGTCTTTNCCGCCATGGCCGGCATCTATTGCAATAATTTTTTTAATTTTCTTATTATTATTTATTTTCTTCGTATAGATTATTTTATCTGTAGTAAGATCTACAACAAATCTGTGNCCTTTTTTATCCTGNGGTGTAATGGAAAAATAATTTAAATTTAAAGGTTGGTTTAAATAGAATTTAACTTCTATGTTATTTTTTATCTTAGTGATACTTATATTTTTAACATAATTTTTATCGATGCGTATTTGATTTAAATTTGAAGAGAACATGCTATTTTTAAAAATAAATTTGATAATATCTTTATCTTTATAAACTTCATATTCGATTTTATCTTTTGAGTCAAAAACAAACCTATATCTTTTTAAACTTTTATCAAAAAAATTCCTAACATCATTAATTTTATTTGGCGTGCTAGAGTAAAGGTCTTTTGAGATAAGAAATAGTGTTATTAATTTTATAAAATTTCTTCGGCTTATAGTAATTATTTTCATTTTTTTAATTTAATACTAAGGTTCTCTATCAACGGAGTAAATTTTTGGTTCAATGCAAAAAATTCAAAGCTTCTAGTTTCATTATTAACAAATTTAATTTTAATATGTATATCAATCTTATTCATCAAAAAAGTGTTTTTTTCTACCCACTCTATAAGACATATGGCTCTGTTAGAAAAATTATCTGTTATACCCATCTCTATAATCTCTCTATCACTTACTCTATATAGATCCATATGTATAAAGTCATATTCCTTGCTGGAGTATTCTTCTATAAGGCTAAAAGTTGGGCTTTTAATAATCTCATCTTTAATATAGTTATTTAATAAGAATTTAATAAATTGAGTTTTNCCAGTTCCTAGATCACCTGTAAANCCAATTATCATTGGAGCATATATAAGTTCTGACAAATATTTAGTTAATTGATTAACTTCATCTAGATTAAGATTGTATAAAATCATATTTGCATCAATATCATTGTGATAATAGAATATCACAGTAATAAATTATTGATGAGGAGAATTTAAAATGAATCCACTTAAATCCATAAAAGCTACAGTGTCATTAGGCTTTATTTTAGCTATTGTAATTATGATATCTGATGGTGTAGGCGAGCTTAATATATGGTCATTGTCCACATGGCTACATGTTTTCTTTGGGATTATATGGATTGGTCTCCTTTACTATTTTAATTTTGTTCAAGTCCCAGGCGTTGCAACAGCTGCTGCAGATAAAGACGGACCAGGGCCAGCTGCCATAAATAAATATATAGCTCCAAATGCGCTTTGGTATTTCAGATACGGTGCTCTTTTAACATGGATAACAGGCGTTATAGCTCTGCACTCAAGCGGTATTGGAGTTCATAATGCATTTGCACTTCAAGGAGGCGCTCAAGTTATGGGAATAGGTGCNTGGCTAGGTACAATCATGTTATTTAATGTTTGGGTATTTATTTGGCCAAATCAGAAGAAAATTCTTGGAATTNTTGAAGCTTCCGCAGAACAGATTGCTCAAAGTAAGAATATTGCATTAATGGCATCGCGAACTAATACTCTTTTATCGATACCAATGCTGCTTTGTATGAGCGGACACATGCACGGACTTCCGCTTTAGAAAAAAACTAAAATTAGTTATAATAATTATATCGGCAGCTAAGGCTGCCGTTTTTGTTTAATTATAAAATAGATTAAGAATGAATTATTTAATGAAAAATTATAAACCTTACCCAATTTCTTTTGAAAAAGGAAANGGTATNTATTTATATACAAAAAAAAACGAGGAGTACATTGATGCTATCTCTGGTATTGGTGTGTGTTGCTTAGGACATGGTGATAAAAAAATTACAAAAGTTATTTCTAATCAAGCAAATAAATTATTACATACCTCTAATATATATGAAATTAATAAACAGAAAGAATTAGCAAAAAATTTATGTAAAATTTCATCAATGAAGTCAGTATTTTTTTGTAACTCTGGTTCTGAAGCAAATGAGACTGCTATGAAATTAGCAAGACTTCATGCAAATAAAAATAATCTTAAAAATCCTAAAATGATTGTATTTAAAAATGGTTGGCATGGAAGAAGTTTTATGACGCTTGCAGCAACAAGTAGTGAATCTGCAAAGAAAGGGTTTTCTCCGTTACCAGGAGGATTTATTACCTTACCACTAAACGATATTAATGAAATACATAAAGTTATTAAGTTAAAGCAAGTATCAGCAATTATGATTGAGGTTATTCAAGGTGAAGGTGGAATCAATATTAGTGAAAAAAATTTTCTTAAGAAGTTAAGGGACATCACAAAAAAGAAAGATATATTACTTATAATAGATGAAGTTCAAACAGGTATTGGAAGAACTGGAAAATGGTTTGCTTATCAAAACTTTGGCATTATCCCTGACATAGTGACTTCAGCTAAAGGACTTGGTAATGGTGTTCCTATAGGAGCTTGTATGGGTAATCAAAAAGTATCAAAGCTTTTTGAACCCGGATCACATGGTAGTACATTTGGTGGAAATCCGTTTGTTAGCACAATTTCCTTAGAAGTATTGAAAATTATAAAGGAAAGAAATTTATTAGATCATGTAAATGAAATGGGTAAATTTTTTATTAATCAACTTAAAGACGATCTTGGTAATTTAAAGATTGTTAGAGAAATAAGAGGCATGGGTTTAATGATTGGCATAGAACTTAAAAAACCAAATTTACCAGTAGTAAAAGATTGTCTAGAGAAACAAAATTTATTATTAAATCTAACATCCTCAAATATAGTGAGAATGCTCCCTCCACTGATTATAAAAAAGGGACAGTTAAAAACGATTTCAAAAAAACTAAAATTTGTGCTGGAATCATATGAGTAAAAGAATACAACATTTCCTATCTTTAAAAGATTTATCATCAGATGATCTTATTAAAATAATATCTAGAGCAATTGAGCTGAAAAAAGATAAATTTAAAGAAGGTTATGAGCCTTTGAAAAATAAGACACTTGCTTTAGTTTTTGATAAATCATCAACAAGGACAAGAGTGTCCTTTGAGGTAGCTATGACTCATTTTGGAGGCAATACTTTATTTTTGTCACCAAGAGATACGCAATTAGGCAGAGGCGAACCTATCGAGGATACAGCTAAAGTAATTTCAAGTATGGTGGATTTAATTGTAATTAGAACACATGAGCATAGTGAAATTGAATTATTTGCAAAAAATTCTTCTGTTCCAGTAATTAACGGGCTTACTGAAAAATTTCATCCGTGTCAGTTATTGGCTGATATGATGACCTATATCGAAAATAAAGGAAGTATTTCTGGAAAAAAAGTTTGTTGGATTGGCGATATTAATAATATGTGTAATTCATACATTAATGCCTCTAAAAAGTTTGGTTTTGAACTTTCAGTTTCTTGCCCAAAAGATATTATTGAAAAGAAAAAGCCAGTTGACGAAATTGATTATTATGAAAATCCAATTGATGCTGCAAAAAAAGCTGATCTTATTGTTACAGATGTGTGGACAAGTATGGGAGATGAAAATTCCTCTTCTCATGATAAGAAATTTTCCAATTACCAAGTTAATAATTCTATAACAATGCATGCCAATAAAGATTATGTTTTTATGCATTGCTTGCCAGCACATATTGGTGAGGAAGTTTCACAGGAAGTTTTTGAAAGTAATCATAGTGTTGTGTGGCAAGAAGCAGAAAATAGATTGCATGCGCAAAAAGCATTAATTGAATTTTTAATGAAAAAGGAATAAAGCTTATTAATACTTATAACTAGTATTATTTCTTATTTCTTCAAGAACTTGCTCAGAGGATGTATGCCTGATGTCTTTTCCAATTACTAGTTGAATAGTGTGTTGAGCAATATTTACTGCATGATCGCCCACTCTTTCAATTCCTTTAGCAATATTGGTGATATCAAGAATATTTTTTATAGCTTTTGGATCCTGCATCATAAATGACATTAACTGTCTCATACATGATTCAAACTCGTCATCGATATATTTATCAGTTTTAATAACATCCATTGCACTGTCAACTGATTGTCTAGCATACGCATCAATTGCTTTATTAATAGAATTCTTAGACTCTACACCAAGATGATAAAGAGAGTTTAAAAAGTTTTTTTGAATTTTATTTAAATCCATTTCTAGAGTATTTCTTGCAATCTTTTCAGCTTCATCCCCTACTCTTTCAAGGTCATTGTTAATCTTTAAAATAACTAATATTTTTCTTAGATCAGAGGCTACTGGCGATTGAGTGGCAATTAAAGTATGGCATGCTTCATCAATTTCAATTTCCATTTTGTTAACAATATAATCATTTTTTGAAATTTCTTCTGCAGCCTTGGTATCTTGCATGTTTAGTGCATCAATGGCTTTAGTATAATGACTTTCTACAATACCAGCCATTTCAAGAGTCTTGTCTCGAAGAGATACTAATTCTTGTTCATATGCAGTTAATATATGAGCATTTAAATTTCTGTCTTTAATAATTTCTGTCATAAAAATGTAATAAACTTTTAATATTGAATGAATTATAATGCATATCGTTAATAATAACAACTTAGACAAATTAAAAATTTGTCATATTTCAGTCACTTAGGAAACTAACGCAAAGTACATTATGTCTATTTTTATTATAATTCTTACTACTTTATTAATGGTTAGTGCAGCATATTTTATTAACCTTAAGAAAAGTTTTTCACTCGCTGTAAATAAAGAGTTGAAACTGCATTCAAGGCCTTATTATCACGGCTCCTTAGCATTGATGTGGGCTTTAATTCCGGTATTTTTTCTGATTTTGGGTTGGGTCACTCTTGAAGATGGTTACATTTTATCTAAAATAATTTCTGAACAACCTGAGTTACTTGATATAAGGAAAACAAAAGAGCTTTTAATTGTTGATATTATCAATGCAGCTACTGTGACAAGTATTTATAATTCATCGCCTCCTGATATTAGATTTGCTGCTGAAAACTTTACAAAGCATAAAGATGATGGGCGTATGTTCTTATACATTATAATAATTATGTATATTATTATTTCCTCATTCATAAATTACCTAAGGGTAGACTTTTCGTTTAAAGCTAGGGATAAAGTTGAAAACATTATTAAATTTCTACTTTTATTATGTTCAACTATTGCAATCATTACTACTATAGGAATAATAATGTCAGTCATTGTAGAGGCTAACAGATTTTTTAGTACAGTATCTATTTTTGAATTTTTATTTGGAACTCATTGGAGTCCTCAAATACCAATTAGAGAAGGTCAAGTAGGTTCCTCTGGTGCCTTTGGTGCAGTCCCCCTATTTACAGGAACTTTCTTAATTGCATTTATAGCAATAATTATTGCGGGACCTATTGGGCTAATGTCTGCAATTTATCTTTCCGAATATGCATCAAAAAAAATAAGAGATACGGTTAAGCCTCTCCTAGAAATATTAGCGGGGATCCCTACAGTTGTTTATGGTTTTTTCGCTGCTATAGTGGTAGCACCTTTTTTAAGAACTACCGGTCAAGGCATAGGGATTGATATAGCTTCAGAAAGTGCTCTTGCAGCAGGATTAGTAATGGGAATTATGATAATACCATTTGTATCGTCAATTTCTGACGATGTTATCAACGCTGTTCCACAAAATTTAAAAGATGGATCGTTAGGAATAGGAGCAACAAAGTCGGAAACAATTAAGAAAGTGATTCTTCCAGCAGCACTACCAGGAATAATTGGTGGTTTTTTATTAGCAATTTCAAGAGCAATTGGCGAAACAATGATTGTTGTAATGGCAGCTGGTATGTCAGCAAACCTAACAGCAAACCCATTTGAAGCTGTTACAACTGTCACTGTACAAATTGTAGTTTTATTAATAGGAGACCAAGANTTTGATAGTCCAAAAACACTTGCGGCATTCGCNCTTGGTCTTGTTCTTTTTTTATCGACTTTAATTTTAAATTATATTGCACTCCACATTGTAAGAAAATATAGGGAGCAATACGAATGAATATACAAAATATTAAAAAAAGAGCGGCCGCAGAAAAAAGGTTTAAGTTTTATGGGAAATTATCAATTTTTACAGCCATTACGCTTCTTATAGTTCTATTNACAAGTATAATTTCACAAGGGTCAAGTGCTTTTTTAGAAACTAAAATTTTACTACAAGTTCACTTTGATTCGAATATTCTGGATCCAAAAAATACATCAAACATCGAAGAAATAAAAAAAGGTAATTTTAATTTGATTGTAAAGAGATCAATTCTTGAATATTTCCCTGAAATATCATCAAGATCAGAAAAAAAAGCCGCTTCATCTTTAGTGAGTAGTAGTGCTTCATATCATTTGAAAAAAATGATCACCAAAGACCCNTATTTACTTGGTCAAAAAGTTAAGGTTTGGGTAAATGCGGATGATGATGTTGATATGTTAATTAAAGGTAAAATTGATCGAACACTTCCCGAGTCTGATAGAAGAATTAATAACTTTAAATTATCTTTGATTGAAAAACTTGAAATTAATAAGCTTATAGAAACCAGGTTTAATAAAACTTTGTTCACAAGCGGAGATTCTAGGGATCCAGAGCAGGCTGGAATTTTAGGTGCTTTACTTGGATCTTTCTTTGCTTTAATAATTTGTCTTATTTTGTCTTTTCCTTTAGGGATTGCTACAGCAATTTATTTAGAAAAATTTGCGCATCAAAATAGATTTGTAGATTTTATTGAAGTTAATATTAATAATTTAGCGGCCGTACCTTCTATCATATTTGGTTTACTAGGACTNGCTATATTCTTGAATTTTTTTGGAATGCCAAGATCAATACCTTTAGTAGGCGGGCTTGTATTGACATTAATGACTTTACCAACAATTATTATTGCAAGTAGAGCCGCTATAAAATCTGTACCTCCATCAATTGAAGAAGCAGCGCTTGGATTAGGCGCTTCAAAAAACCAAGCAGTATTTCACCATGTTGTGCCTGCTGCTATGCCTGGAATGCTTACAGGAACTATAATTGGTATGGCACAAGCTTTAGGNGAAAGTGCACCTTTATTAATGATCGGCATGGTAGCTTTCATTGTCGATATTCCTGGTGGTTTTACCGACCCTGCTACTGCCTTGCCAATACAAATTTATTTGTGGTCAGATACACCTGAAAGAGGTTTTGTTGAAAGAACTGCTGCCGGAATAATGGTTTTATTAGTTTTTTTAATATTTATGAATTCAATAGCCATTTATTTGAGAAAAAAATTGGAAAAAGAAACTTAAAATTAACATGGATAATATATAATGAATGATATTACTTTAAAAAACCCAAATATGATTATACCCTCTGAAACAGATGATAACTTTGAAACCGTTGGTCAAACAACTGTAGATAATCCTAAAATATCAGCACGAAATGTTACTGTAAGTTATGGGTCTAAAACAGCCATAAAAAATGTGTCAATTGATATAGCACAAAATGAAGTTCTAGCTATGATTGGTCCCTCAGGGTGCGGTAAGTCTACTTTCTTAAGGTGTCTTAATAGAATGAATGATTCTATTGATATATGTAAAGTTTCGGGAGAAATTTTACTCGATNATCAAAATATTTTAGACAAAAAGATTGATGTAGTTCCTTTGAGAGCAAGAGTTGGAATGGTTTTTCAAAAACCNAATCCTTTTCCAAAATCTATTTATGACAATGTGTCGTATGGGCCTAAAATTCACGGGCTNGCAAACAATAAAGAAGAACTTGACGAAATAGTTGTAACAAGTTTAGAAAAAGCAGGATTGTTTGATGAAGTAAAAGATAGGTTAAATGAACCTGGTACTGGATTGTCTGGAGGTCAACAACAAAGACTTTGCATAGCAAGAACAATTGCCGTGAGTCCAGAAGTTATTCTTATGGACGAACCTTGCTCAGCCTTAGACCCTATAGCAACTGCAAAAGTTGAGGATCTAATAAACGAATTAAAAGAAAATTTCTCTATTGTTATTGTTACGCACGCGATGCAACAGGCTGCAAGAGTCTCGCAAAGAACGGCTTACTTTCATTTAGGGGATTTAGTTGAAGTAGGGCCAACTGATAAAATTTTTACAACGCCTTCNCATCGTTTAACTGAATCATATATTACTGGCAGATTTGGGTGAATTTTTATAATTTGCTTGGTTATTAAATAAGATTGTAAAATTACTACCTTCATCTAATTTACTTTCGATATTTAATTCTGCGTCATGCCTATTAAGTACCTGCTTTACAATTGATAAGCCAAGCCCAGTACCACCCTGGTTTCGTGACCTTCCTTTATCAACTCTATAGAAACGTTCTGTTAATCTCTCAATTTCNTTATCTTCAATGCCAAAACCATAGTCTTTAACACTATAGTAGATAGANCNGCTATTAGTATATCCAAAATCAATNTCTACATTAGAATTAACTGCTGAATAATGCACAGCATTTGTAATCAAATTCATAAACGCACTGTAAATTTCCTTATATAAGCCATAAACAAAAATATCAGCCTTAGATATTATATTTATACTTTGCTTTCTTTTAGTCAAGATTGGNTTAAGATCATATATAATTTCTGAAGTAATTTTATTTAAATTAATTTTTTCTTTTTTGCTTTCTATGGGCTTAGTTGTCTGTAAATTTGTAATTAAAATTAAATCGCCAATAATTCTGTTCATCCTTAAAGATTGATCTAACATTTCATTATAAAACTTTTGCGATTCTTCTTTGCCAATTGAATCGCTTTTTAGCATTTCAAGATAGCCGCTTATAACAGTCAAAGGTGTTTTCAATTCATGTGATACATTTGCTATAAAATCAGACCTGACTGAATCAAGTTTTTCAAATGCAGATATATCCCGAAAGGTAAGTAAACTCATATCTTTCCCAAAGGGTACTTCAAAAACTTGAATACTAATTACCCCATCTTTTTTATCATGCTTAAAATAAACTGGCTCTTTGCTTATTTCTTCTAAGTTTATATATTCGACAAAAATTGGATTTCTGATGATGTGGGTTATTGGCGTACCTTCGTCATAAACCTTATTAAATTTGAATAGCTTCTGTGCCTCACTATTAAACCATTCAATTTTTTTATTTTTATCTAAAATGACTGTTGAATCTGGCATAGCTGCACTCAACTCTTTGAACCTTTTATTAAGTAGTTCAAATTTACTTGATGAAATTTTTTTATCTTCATCTAGCTGTTCTATCAAACTACAAAACTCATCGTATATAAATCCGTATGCATATGTTTTTTCACCGCGTTTATAATTTCTAATCCAATCTTTTAGCTTATATTCGGTATAAATGTATGTCAGAAGAATAACGGTTAGAGAGAAAACCAAAACCTCAAATAGAATATCATTTAAGTATCCAACTACTCCTGAAAATATCAAAAAGGATATTAAGTAGGCCTTTTCTTTAATTATTTTAAAAAGAATTTTTAATATCATTGATTAGGCGGAAAATATATATCCTGCACCTCGAATTGTTTGAATATAGTTTGTGGATTCTGATTTTATTGATTTCCTTAATCGTAAAATGTGAACGTCAACAGTTCTCTCTTCGACATATGTATTTTGACCCCAAATACTATCCAAAAGTTGGTTTCTTGAGAATACTTTATTTTGATGCGTTAAAAAAAATTTTAAAAGCTTAAATTCTTTAGGTCCAAGACTGACGTTTCTACCATCAACAGTCACCTTGTGGTTATTAGGGTCTAAAATGATATTGCCAGCTTTGATAACTTTATCAGCTACTTCAGTGTTTGCCCTTCTTAGCAAAGATTGAATCCTTGCGATCAATTCCTTAGGAGAAAAAGGTTTGGTTATATAATCATCAGCCCCTGCCTCTAAACCCCATACTTTGTCGTTTTCTTCTGACTTTGCTGTCAGCATAATAATTGGAATATTTTTTGTGTAATTCTCTCTTCTGAGCCTTCTTATAATTTCAATACCACTCTGATCAGGTAGCATCCAATCCATTAAAATTAGTTGTGGGTTGTGATCAGCAATTTGACTAAAAGCTTCAGTAGGTGTTTCCGCTTGTAAAACATCAAATCCAGACTTTGAAAGAGTGTAAGCAATCATTTCTCTGATTGAACTTTCATCCTCAACTAATAAGATTGTGGACTTCATAATTAGGTTTTAATTAGCTGATCTCTCATTAATATTATATATTATATATAATAAATGTAATTTATTACAATAATACTACATGGGGGAATAATGGATAATTTAGTATCAATGCTTAATACTCTGTCAGGCATCGCATGGGGACCAGTAATGCTTGCCCTTATTGCAGGTACTGGTATTTTTCTGACTTTGGGATTGAAATTTATGCCAATTAAAAAAATTGGCTATGGGTTTAAGCTGGTAAAGTCAAATAGTGACTCGCAAGAAAAAGGCACAATTGCACCAAGAAGTGCTTTGATGACAGCTCTGTCCGCTACTGTTGGGACCGGAAATATTGCCGGAGTCGCTACAGCAATCGCTATAGGTGGGCCTGGGGCAATTTTTTGGATGTGGGTAATGGGCTTTATTGGAATGGCAACTAAGTATAGTGAAGCATTGTTAGCTGTAAAATTTAGAGAAAATGATGATAAAGGAAATTATTTTGGTGGACCCATGTACTATATTAAAAATGGACTGGGTGAAAAATGGAAATGGCTTGCATTTATTTTTGCACTGTTTGGAACTGTAGCAGCCTTTGGTATTGGAAATATGATTCAGTCCAACTCAGTTGCGGCACAGCTTCAAGATACGTTATCTGTGAATCCTCTTTACACAGGAATAGTTATAGCTCTCATATCAAGTTTAGTAATCATTGGAGGTATTAAAAGAATTTCAACTGCAGCAAGTTATCTTGTCCCTTGGATGGCATTAATATATATAATCTCAGCTTTGTATATTATTATTACAAATATTAATTTAATTCCAGGAGCTGTAGGTACAATTGTTAATTCAGCTTTTCATGGGGCAGAAGCTGCTGGTGCTTTTGCTGGGGCAACAGTTTGGATGGCTATTAGATTTGGTGTTGCAAGAGGTGTTTTTTCTAATGAAGCTGGACTTGGCAGCGCTCCTATTGCTCACGCAGCGGCAAGAACAAATAGTCCGGTTAAGCAAGGTGCGATAGGTATGTTAGGAACGTTTATAGATACAATTATATTGTGCTCCATGACTGCTTTAGTAATCATGATTAGTGGTGAATGGCAAAACGGCACTACTGGTGCTGTTCTATCATCTAATGCCTTTGTATTTGGTATGCCTGATATCGGAGATATTATAATAACATTTTCCATAGTGATTTTTGCTTTTACTACTATATTAGGCTGGAGCTACTATGGTGAGAGATGCTTCAGTTATATTTTTGGCGAAAAATTTATTAAATATTATAGATACCTCTGGATTCTAGCGATTGTTTTAGGGTCATACACTCTTAACTTGGCTGACAATGCTAGGCAAGGAGTAGATATTCTTTGGCTTGTGGCAGATATAATGAATGGCTTTATGGCTATTCCAAACCTTATTGCACTCATTTTACTGAGCCCAATTGTATTTAGTATTACAAAAGACTTTTTTAATAAAAGTTCAAGTTAATGAAAATCCATTTAAGTAGAGTTAAAAAAGACGTTAAATTAGCTTTAAAAGAAGATCTTAAAAATAATGACGTTAGTCTTCTTGGCTTAAAAGATAGAAAAGTTTTAAATAAAGCTTATTTAATATCTCGTGAAGATGCTTATATCTGTGGAGTAGATTGGTTTAATGAGTCATTTAAACAAGTTGCAAAGCGTTATAGAAATCAAAAAATTTTTCTTAAGTGGAAGGTCAAAGACGGAAATAAAATAAAAAAAAATCAAAAAATCCTAGAAATATTGGCAAATGCCGATACTATTCTTTCTGCAGAGAGAACAGCTCTAAATTTTCTTCAAACACTCTCCGGCATATGCACAAAAACTCAATCATATAGATTAAAGCTTAATACAAAGAGTATTAAATTACTTGATACAAGAAAAACCATACCAAATNTAAGATATGCAGAGAAATATGCAGTAANAAAAGGAAAAGGTTTCAATCATAGATTTGGTTTATTTGATCAAATACTNATNAAAGAAAANCACATATCATCACAAAATATTGGATTTGAAAATTTTGTAAAGNATCTAGAAAAAAAAGATATTCTNAGAAATTCNACNATTGAAGTTGAANATTTAAANCAAGTTAANATNCTNACANGNTATAANGTCAAAAATATCCTTTTGGATAATTTCTCTATANGCGAAATTAAAAAAGCTATTAAATTAATTAATAGGAAAGCTAAAATAGAAGTTTCGGGAAATATATCAACAAAAAATATTCAAAAATATAAAAATCTGAATATAAATTATATATCGGTAGGCGATCTTACAAAAAACATAAAAGCTGTAGATTTTTCTTTATTATTGAAAAATTAAATTTATGTCTTATAATAAAATATTGCTGGATCATTTATCAAAATAAATACGTAGGCAAAATGGAATTAGCTTATGTTTATTTACATATTAAAAGTATTAACTTTTTTTGTTTTGAGTACGGTTTTTGTAAGAGCTGAACTCCCTCCTATTTATATTTCAAATAACTCTTTTAATGAAAAACTTTACTCTACAAATATTGAAACNGTAAATTTTTCAAGAAAAAAAAATGTGAGTTTTTTTGCATCTAATGTACTAAAAAATTCATTAGCATCTCAAATAAGTAATATTGGAGGTGCTGGATCAATGAGTCAATTACGATTAAGGGGCAGCGAAGCTAACCATACATTGGTATTGATAGATGGAATGAGAGTTAATGATCCTGCAACAGGATCCGAATATAGTTTTGATCACTTGTTAGGCTCTCAAATTGATTCAATAGATATAATTTCAGGAGGATATAGTGTGGTTCATGGATCAGATGCCTTAGCAGGTGTTGTCAACATAAAAACAAAAAAAGAAAATATGATTAGAATGCATACTGGTAGTAANAACAGTTTATTAAACTCATATTCACATATTTTTAATTTAAAAAATATTCAATTTTCATTTGGAGCAAATTCCTTTAAGACAAGCGGTAATGATACTTCTGGATTAGTATCAACAGATAGAAATAGGTATGAGAACGATACTTTCAATTTTTCTTCNTCATATAAAAATAATAATTTTAAATTAAGNTANTCAAGTATTTATAGGCAAAATGANAGTGATAAAAGTGGTAATTTGATTAATACCGAGTTAGATATTACAAAAATTTATCGTATTTTTTCTAAATTTAGTAATAAGAATAAATTTTATAGTTTAGAAAATGTAAATTACATAGATTATGCAAGAACAAAAAATAGAGATTGGAATCACNTAGGATCTTGGGAGTCAACAACACTTTCAGAAAGATTTAATTTGAAAAGCATTCTATCAAAAGAATTTGATAATACTTTTTTAAATTTTTCACCAAAAGTATCACTTTTAGCAGAATATGAAAAAATTAATTTCCAACAACAAGGTTCAGATCATACATACGGCAATCCTGATCAAATTCAATCTCAAAATAGTAAGTCGCTTGCTATAGAACTTTTATTTCCATTNAAATTTGTCAATTTTGAGCTACTAATGCGAAGAAATTATAATCAAAAGTTTGAAAATAAATCAAATGTTCGTTTTGGTACAGTGTTTCCGATAAATAATGGAAAGTTTTTTTTATCTTACTCAACAGCTATAAAAAATCCCTCTTTTACTGAAAGATTTGGCTTTTATTCAGAAACATTTGTTGGCAACCCTAATTTACAACCAGAGATATCTATTTCGCATGAACTTGGTTTTTCAAAATCATTTNATCAAAACTTTAATATAACTTCCTCATTTTTTTACTCNATATTAAAAGATGAAATAAATGGTAGTTATTACGATTCCGGACTTGGCGCTTTTACAGCAAGAAATAAAGAAAGAAATAGTTATAGAAGAGGTTTTGAAAATAAGTTATCTTATTCAGCAAAGTATTATAATTTTGATATTAAACACTCTTTTGTTGATGCAACTGAATATAACTCTTCTGTAAAAAGTCAGGTTAGAGAAATAAGGCGCCCAAAAAATATTATAAATATTAACTTTGATTTTGAAATACCAAAATTTAACACATTTGTAGATTTAAATTATAGATACCAGTCTGTAACCGAAGATATAGACTTCTCAGTCTATCCNTCAGTAAAATATCGACTTAAAGATTTTGGAACACTAAATCTTTACGCNGAAAAATTAATTAACAACAAATTNTCAATTGTNTTATCTGTAAATAATTTATTTAATAAAAAAGCATATGATGTATATGGATACAAATTGCCTGGTATNGAGGGATCATTNGGCATAAATTATCAATATTAGCTTTTTGTCTAAAGTAATGCAGTTATGGTGAAATAGTTTTCAAGACCTTATCATCGATATCTGTCTTCTCTAAAAACTTTATATTATTAGGATTTATAGAAATGAGTTGGTTATTATTTTCTAATTCTATTACAGTTCCAATTAGTTCATCATAATATATTTTCCCAACTACTTCTCTTGAGTTTTTAAGAATAATTTTTTTCACTTCAATCTTATCTGCAACGAATTTATATTCGCCAAGTAGTCCAGATTTATTTGCAGAATTATAAATTAATGCTGCTCCTAATATCAAAACAGCTAGCTTAAGGGTCCCCACTTGTCTTTCAATTTTTGAAAGGTGTAAATTATCTTCGGTNTTCATATATCCTCCATCTTGTAATTACTTAATATGCAATTTTTCACCTCTTGAAAAGAATTAACAATATATTTGCTTTCAATATTATGTTCTTTTATTTGCTCATGATTAATCCATAAATAATTCATATCAACTNCTTTAGCTCCGCAAATATCATTCACATAATTATCTCCAACATGAATAATATTTTCAGGTTTTACTCCTGAAGCCTTAATAGCATGCTCAAAAATTATACTGTCAGGTTTTTTAACCCCAACGTCTTCTGATTTTATTTCGAAACTAAAAAAATCTCTTATTCCAATTTTAGCTAATGATGAATTGCCATTAGATATAGTTCCAAGAATAAATAAGTTTTTTAACTCAGTGAGTGTCTCTAAAACGTTGTCATAAAAGTTAACTTTATTTCTGTAGTTTAAGTATAACTCCATCAACTCTTCGCTAAGCTTTTCAGAATAGTTATAATTCTTCAATAAATTTTTATATCCATTGAGTCTTAAAAAAGTCAAATTATGAGAGTATTCTGGTTTCTTTTTGGCTTCNCTCACTAAAAATTCTCTAATTTCTTCTTTTGATAAGTTTTTACTTATATTTGGNCAATTCATATCAAACCATTCGTAAGCTTTTTGCTCTGCATTAAGAATNACTTCTTCACAGGGCCAAAGCGTATTATCTAAATCAAAAGTTATACATTTAATCATTTTGAATAATCTTCCTTATATATTTNTATTTTTCAGTAGTATTACGAATGATATCGTCAGGTAGACTAGGAAGATCCTGGTCATCTGTCCAACCAGAAAATTTTACATAATCNCTAATATATTGTTTATCTAAACTTTTTGGCGAACAATCTATTTTATAATCTTTCTCAAGCCAAAATCTTGATGAGTCTGGTGTCAAAACCTCATCAATCAAAAAAATATTATCTTTTGAGTCAAAGCCGAATTCAAACTTTGTATCTGACAATATAATACCTCTTTCTTTGAGGTATAAAAATGCATCATTAAAAATTTCAATACTAATTTTTTTTATAAACTCAAAATTATTTTTTCCAATTATATTTATGCATGNGTCATGAGTAATATTTAGGTCATGATCACCCACGTTAGCTTTAGTAGATGGCGTAAATATCGGCTCNNGAAGTTTTTCAGATTGACGAAGGCCTTTTGGTAATTTAATACCACATACATATCCATCCTTTAAATATTCGTTGTAACCACTTCCTGATAGATAAAATCTTACAATAGCTTCTATAGGAAAGGTCTTAAGCTTTTTTACTGTGATTGATCTTTGTGCAATTTCTTTAATTTCGTCTTTACTAATTTCAAGACTGTTTATATCGTAATCAATAATATGGTTTGGTATTAAATTCTTATATCTTTTAAACCAAAAATTTGAAATTTCATTAAGAATAATCCCTTTTTCAGGAATTATATTTGGAAGAACCTTGTCAAAGACAGAAATTCTATCAGTTGTTACAATTAGAAGGGTATTATTATCAATTTCATATATATCCCTCACTTTTCCTGAATGAATTTTCTTATAATTTTTAAGATTTGAATTATGCAATTAGTGATTTCCTTTTTGTAGATGAATTTTTAATAATTCATAACATATATTATAATATATGATTAAATTTATTACATACATATTATGACAAATAAGCAAGTATCAAAAAGTAAACCTAAAGTTGCCATCGTAATGGGAAGTGAGAGTGACTGGAGTGTGATGCGTAAGGTAACCGAAGTGTTTGACGATTTTTTGGTTGAATACGAGTCCAAAATAATTTCAGCTCATAGAACACCAGATTTAATGAGCGATTTTTCAAAAAATGCTAGTAGTNACGGGTTTCAATATATTATCGCAGGTGCTGGTGGTGCAGCCCATTTACCTGGAATGATTGCTTCTAACACAACTCTTCCAGTAATAGGAATTCCAATCCCTACTACTCATCTAGAAGGAACTGATTCGTTATTATCGATTGTACAAATGCCAAAAGGGATTCCCGTTGCAACATTTGCAATTGGAGAGCCTGGAGCTGTCAATTCAGCCCTTTATGTGATATCACTTTTAGCAATTCATGATAGCAATATGGAAAAAAAGNTGGCTAAGTATAGGAAAGACCAGACAAATAAAGTCTTAAAAATGAAACTAGAAAAATAATATATGAAGAAAGAATATATAGGTATNCTTGGTGGTGGGCAACTTGGCATGATGTTTACCGAAGCTGCACATGAAGAAGATTTAAAAGTTCTTGCCGTTGATCNAAAAGCAGACTGCTCTATTTCCATGATAGCAGACAANTTCATCNAGTCGGAATATGTTAATAANTCAACTCTTGATAAAATTATTGAAAATTGTGAAGTATGTACTACAGAATTTGAAAATGTACCATGCGAAGCACTAGAGTATTTAGAAAAACAAATTAAAGTTTTTCCTTCTTCAAGAATTATGAAGATTGTTCAAAATAGAGACTTAGAAAAAAAATTCTTAAANGAAAATAATATACCTGTAACAAATTTTACTAAGTATAATTCNAAAAATGACCTTCAGGATCTTCAAAAAATGGAGCAAGATACTATATTTCCTGCTTTTATAAAAACCTCCTGTTTTGGTTACGACGGTAAAGGACAAATTTCTGTAGAGAATATAAGTGAAATTGAAAAAGCACATAATAAATTAAATAATGTTCAATGTATTATCGAGAGGAAGGTAAANCTNAAATTAGAGGTTTCACAAGTGGCTGCATGTAATTGGGATGGAAAAGTGGAGTTTCTNCCTATAAGCGAAAATCATCATATCAATAATATTTTACATACCTCAAAAGTTCCCGCAACGATTAGTAATTCACAAAAAAAAGAAATCCAGGATATAACAAAAAAAATTGTTAAGTCGCTTTCCTATATTGGAGTGATATGTGTTGAATTCTTTATTAGTTTAGATGACGAGATTATGGTGAACGAGATAGCACCAAGAACACATAACAGCGGACACTANTCTATTGAAGCATGCGATATTTCNCAATTTCTATATCAGGCACAAATTGCNGGNAATAAGAGTATTAAAGCATCAANNTTAAATCATAAAGCTATAATGTTAAATTTATTAGGCGACCTTTGGANAAATGGNGANCCAAATTTNGATTTTCTTAATAATTATTCAAATATTTTTCTTCATTTATATAATAAAAAGAATGGTGTGCCAGGAAGAAAAATGGGTCACCTAACCTTTATTAGTGATGATGATGAAGAACTAAAAATTTTATTTAAAAAAGTAAGTGATGAAATCTCAAAAGGATACATATAAAAGCATAATTGTGAGCTACGAAAATGATTCGTTTTCTTGCAATTATGAAAAACAAAAATTTCGTGATTTAAAGAAAAATGAAGTTTTGGTNAANATTTCATACTCAACTATTAATTACAAAGATGCGTTATCTGTAGTAGGTCTGTCAAAAATTATCAGAACTAATAGATTAGTNCCGGGCTTAGATTTAAGTGGTGTCGTTATTNAATCNAANTCAAATAAATTTAAAGTTAATGATAAAGTNATGGCGTCTGGAAGTGGNTTAGGGGAAATAAGNAANGGCGCATTCTCGGAGTTTGTTTATATAAGNGATAATAGACTTTTCAAGATTCCTNAAGGTTTAACATTAAAATCATGTATGATTATTGGNACTGCAGGNTTTTCAGCNTTATTAGCAATTAGAAAAATGTTACAAAATAATCAAAGAGTAGATATGGGTCCAATATTAATTACTGGATCTTCTGGAGGCGTTGGAAATTTTACTACAATAGGTCTTAAATCAAATGGCTTTAAAACAATTTGTCTTACTTCAAAAAACAGCAAAACAAAATATTTAAAATCTCTAGGCGCTGACAAAGTTTGTCAATTAAATGATTTTAGCCATAGTAAAAGTAAGTTAGATAAAATTGAATTTGGAGGAGTTATAGATAATATTGGGGGAGAATTTATAAACACTTTNCTTAAAAAAATTAATTTCTCNGGAAACNTTGTATCAGTGGGAATGGCAAACAATATNGAATTTAACTCATCNGTATTTCCATTTATCATCAGAGGNGTGAGTATTTTAGGAATATCATCATCTAATATAGATATTAAAGAGCGAAAAAAAATATGGTCTCAGGTACCACTCACTTTTAATCGTAATAAAATAAAACTTATAAAGACNCAGGAGATAAAATTCTCACAAATAAAGAGTTATTGTAAAAAAATCATAAGTAATAAAATATNCGGAAGGGTTATTATAAAATTTTAAGAAACTTTTTCATTACCTGAAAAACCAAAAACAAATTCTTTTATTTTATTTATTTCGTCTCTTGTTGATGCAGCTTGTTCAAATTCTAAGTTCTCTGCTTCTTTATACATTTTATCCTCTAACTTCTTAATTTTTTTAAGTGCTAAATCCGGAGTAATATGTTTATATTCNTTTAAGAATTCATCAGATATATACTTTTTGTCTTTTTGAACGTCATTGGGTGCTTCCATTATGTCCTTAATTTCTTTTTTTACACTTTTAGGTTGGATNTTATTTTTTTTGTTATATTCAATTTGTTTTTCTCTTCTTCTTTCGGTTTCACCAATGGTATTCTTTATTGATTTGGTTATCTTGTCTGCGTAAAGTATTGCCTTACCGTTTATATTTCTTGCGGCTCGACCTATCATTTGAATTAATGATCGTTCTGATCTTAAAAATCCCTCTTTGTCTGCATCTAATACAGCGACTAAAGATACTTCTGGTATATCTAGACCCTCTCTTAATAAGTTAATCCCAACAAGTACATCAATATCTCCAAGTCTTAGCCCCCTTATGATTTCTACTCTTTCTACAGTATCTATGTCTGAATGAAGATATTTTACTTTAAAACCTAATTCAATTAAGTAGCTTGATAAATCTTCAGACATTCTTTTAGTTAGTGTTGTAACTAAAACCCTCTCATCTTGTTTTACTCTTTTTGAAATTTCTGAAATTAAATCATCTACTTGATTTGATGCTTTTCTGACTTCAACTAAAGGGTCAATTAAGCCAGTAGGTCGAACAACTTGTTCAATGACTTGATAAGATTTATTTACTTCGTATTCTCCAGGAGTAGCAGAAACATATATTGTTTGNGGTGAAATATCCTCAAATTCCTCATATTTTAAAGGCCTATTATCCATAGCGGAGGGAAGTCTAAAGCCATAATCTACAAGCGTCTGCTTTCTTGATCTGTCTCCTCTATACATCCCTATAAACTGAGGCACAGTCACATGACTTTCATCCATAACCATTAACGCATCTTTTGGTAGATAATCAAATAAACATGGTGGTGGNTCGCCGGGCTTTCTTCCNGATAAATATCGTGAATAATTTTCAATTCCACTGCAATATCCTATTTCTCTAATCATCTCTAAATCATAATTAGTTCTTTCTTTTAAACGTTGCGCCTCAACTAGCTTATTTTCTTTATATAATTTGTTTAAATGTATTGTAAGTTCCTTTTCAATATCCTCCAAAGCTTGCATAAGAATTTCCCTTGGAGTAACGTAGTGGGTTTTAGGNTATATAGTTAATCTTGGTACTTCTCTGATTATTTCTCCAGTTAAATAATCAAATACACTTAATCTTTCGATTTCATCTCCAAATAGTTCTATTCTTACAGATTCAATTTCAGAGTCGGCAGGGTGAATATCAATAATATCTCCGCTTACTCTAAAAGTACCGCGTTTGAGCTCAAGTTGATTTCTTGTATATTGTAATTCTGCAAGTCGTCTCAAAATATCTCTTTGGTCTATAATTTCTCCTCTGTAAAGATGCAATACCATTTCTTGGTATGATTTGGCATCACCTAAACCATAGATAGATGAAACTGTTGCTACAATTATTGTGTCAGTTCTTTCAAATAATGCTTTGGTTGCAGAAAGGCGCATTTGCTCAACATGATCATTCACTGCTGCATCTTTTTCAATGTATGTATCCTTGGCAGGTACATATGCCTCAGGCTGATAGTAATCATAATATGATACAAAATATTCTACTGCATTATTAGGAAAAAATTCTTTCATTTCCCCATAAAGCTGAGCTGCTAAGGTTTTATTTGGAGCTAGGATAATTGTAGGTTTTTGAACTTTATCAATGACATTGGCGATTGTGAAAGTTTTACCTGAGCCAGTAACACCAAGAAGAACTTGAGAATCTTTTCCCTCCTCTAAACCTTTAACCAGGTTATTTATTGCATTTGGTTGNTCTCCTGAAGGGAGAAAATGCTTACTTATTTCAAATTTTTTTTCTATCATTTATCTAAAAACACTATTAATTTTCCTAAAGATATCATAATATTCTCTATAGTAATTACTTTAAATTATATCTAATGGAACTCTCAAAAAGAATTTCAAATACTAAGTTGTCAGCTACCATAGCTATGAGCATGAANGCACGAGAACTTAAAGCAAAAGGTGCNCCTATAATAACTCTTACGGCTGGAGAACCTGATTTTGATACACCTGAGCATATCAAAAATGCTGCCATTATTGCAATGAAAGAAGGTAATACAAAATACACACCCGTTGACGGTATGCCGGCATTAAAAGATGCAATAATTTCAAAACTAAAAAATGACAATAATTTAGAGTATTCAAGAGATCAGATTATTGTTTCCACAGGTTGTAAGCAGAGTATATATAATTTATGTCAATCGGTTTTAAATGAGGGTGATGAAGTTATAGTACCTGCGCCATATTGGGTTTCTTATCCAGAAATTATAAAACTTGCTGGAGGTGTCCCAGTTATTTTGGAGACAGATAAAACAAAAAACTTTAAATTAGATTCCGATAAGCTTGAAGAATCTATAAATAATAGAACAAAGATGATAATTATTAATAGTCCTTCTAATCCTTCCGGTGTAGTTTACGAGAAATCTGATTTAGAAAGTATCGGGAACATATTAAAAAAATATCCAAATATTTTAGTGGCATCAGATGATATCTACGAACATATAATTCTTGAAAATAAAAAATTCATTAATATTCTTGAAGTTCATCCAGATCTTTACGAAAGAACTGTCATTCTTAATGGGGTATCAAAAGCATATGCTATGACTGGTTGGAGAATTGGTTATACAGCAGGTAGTCGTGAAATTACAAATGCAATGAAAAAGATTCAATCACAAAGNACATCTTGTACATGCTCTATTTCTCAATCTGCTGCAATTGCTGCACTATCACATAAAACTGATGACCTTGCAAATATGGTTAAGGAATATAAGAAACGCTCTAATTTCTTAATTGATGCATTTAAAGATATCAATGGATTTGAATTTAATAGTTGTGAAGGTTCATTTTATGCTTTTGTAGACGTAAGCAAAGCTATTGAGAAAACTGATAATATAAAAAATGATATTGATCTATGTAACTTTCTTTTAGACCGATGTAATGTTGCTGTAGTTCCTGGGAGTGCATTTGGTATCGAAAACTATATTAGAATATCTTTTGCGACAAGTATGAGTAATTTAGAGAAGGCTGTAGAAAATATCAAAAAAGAATTTTAAATAATTTTAAATGNAGNTGTAAACTTCATCCCAAATTTTTATACGTAATTNAATAACTTCACAAACTTTCTCGTGAGCTTCTTGTATTAGATTATTATCTTGGTTACATATAATGTCAAAAAGTTTTACTGACAAAGGTCCATGNCGAGCATCATCTATATTTATATGCCTATTCAAGTAATATTTTAATGTATCANAATCATTATTATTTTCTATTTTAGTTATTATACTATTAAACATATTAGGAATTACTGTCTCTCTACCGTATGTAAAAATACCTGCAATGTTATGGAGTTTCTTTGAGTTTAAAATTTCAAAAGTTTTGTCAACAAAGTTTAAACTTACACTAGGTATAAGNTTTTCTNTTATAGCTCTGGACTTTTGGGTTGGGTATAGGGATGTAAATTTCACTATATTTTTAGTATTAGCACCTATCTCTTCCATAGCATCAATGTATAACTCAAAATGAGATTTATAATCACCAAAGTTATCAATATCAGATTCTTCGTTAAAAACGATTTCGTTTATAAGGTGCGTTAAACCGAACTTTGAATATGGACTAGGTTTCCAAGGAACTGTGTGTGGGCATATATGGTGTTGTAAACTTTTTACAATACTCATGAAATCCCAAACAACATAAACATGATGCTCCATAAAAATTTTTAAATGATCTTTAGTTAGGTCCTTAGAGCTATTAAATAATTTATGGTTATTTAATTCGTAGATTAATTTCTCCATTTCTTTCGTTTTATTTTTCATTTTATCAATATAAACATTAAATATTTAGCAAAAATAAAGTATAATANATTCAATTCATTTTATTCCCCGGTAGCTCAGTTGGTAGAGCGGGTGACTGTTAATCACTAGGTCGGCGGTTCGAGCCCGTCCCGGGGAGCCATTGTTAAATTGAGTCTAAATACTTTTTAAAATCATTTGATAATTCTGGGTGATTAAGGCCATAATCAACGGTAGCTTCTAAAAAGCCAAGCTTACTGCCACAATCATATCTTTTACCTTCGAACTCGTATGCATAAACTTTTTCTTTTTTAAGCATTAAATCAATNGCGTCAGTTAATTGAATCTCGCCACCGCTTCCTTTAGAGGTCTTTCTAATATATTCAAAAATTAATGGATTAAAAATATATCTTCCAACTACGCCCATATTACTTGGGGCCTCGCTAGCTTTAGGCTTTTCTACTATCTTAGATAAAAGCCAATCAGAATTATTAATTTTTTCNCCATCAATAACTCCGTATTTATGAATGTTATTTTTATCAACATTTTGAACTGATATTATACTTCCCTCATGCTGTTTAAATTTGTCAGACATTTGACNTATACAGGATTTTTGCCTACTTAAAATAAGATCNTCTGCAAGAATTACTGCNAAGGGATCATTTCCAACTGCAGGCTCNGCGCATAAAACTGCATGCCCTAATCCCAAAGCTTCTTTTTGTCTTATGTATATACANTTCACGCTACTTGGAAGAATATTTTGAACAAGCTCCAATTCAGAATTTTTATTTTTTTGAAGTAGTTCACTCTCTAACTCATATGCTCTGTCAAAATGATTTGGAATAGATACTTTATTCCTTCCTGTTACNAANATTAAAGTNTCAATGCCAGCTGATACTGCCTCTTCTGCTGCATATTGAATAAGTGGTTTATCAACTACATTCAACATTTCTTTAGGGCTAGCCTTAGTGGCAGGTAAAAATCGTGTTCCTAAGCCTGCTACAGGAAAAACTGCTTTTTTAACTTTATTATCTTTTGATACCATTATTCATTAAACTCATTATTGATCTTTTTTAAGATACTTAAAGGGTCACTACTCATTGTAACAGGTCTACCTACAACAATGTAGGAAACACCATTATTCTTTGCTTGTACAGGGGTTACAACTCTTTTTTGATCGTCAGCAGTATCGTTCTTTAGTCTAATTCCAGGTGTAACAATTAGGAAGTTATCTAAGAATTTTTTTCTAATATGTATTGCTTCACCAGCTGAGCAGACAATACCATCAAGACCGGCCTCATGACATAAGTCAGCAAAATTGTATACTGTTTCTTCAACACTATTAGAAAAACCTAAAGGCTTGAGAAGGTCATCGTTTAAGGAAGTTAAAATTGTAACTCCTATTAATTTAGTTTCAGGTGATTCTTTTTTAACTACTTGTTTCGCTGAAGCTAACATTTCTTTTCCACCAAGCACATGAACATTTGTCATCCAAATGCCGTAATCACAAATAACATTAATTGCTCTTTTTACAGTATTAGGAATATCATGAAGCTTTAAATCAAGGAAAATTTTAAATTCTCTTTTATGAAGTTCNTTTATTAAACTTTGACCTTCTGANAAAAAAAGCTCNTATCCNACTTTTAAATTNCATAGTGATTTNTCTAACTTACTTACTAAATTTAAAGTATCTTTTTTATTACTGTAGTCTAGAGCAATTATGACCTTGGAATCTTCTTTATTTGATGACATATGTATCGCTATCAATATGGTCTTTAAGTTTCACTCTTGAAATTGTAGACCATTTTTTGCAGCCTGGACATTGCCAATAATGGCTTTTAGAGGAAAAACCACAATCTTCACATATATGGTGGTTATCGTACTTTGAAAATAAACTAATAAACGATTTTATTTTCTGAATTGACTCATTATCTGCTGCTATTTTACCCTCTAGAATAAGATCAACGTATTTTTCAAGTATTTCAAAAGAATGATCACCTTTCTCTAGCGCCTTGGAAGTTATTTCAGCGATATATTCAGGACCCAGACTATCACTAATTTTTATTTGTTCGTTAAAATAAGAGTAATTAGGGTGTAGTGAGAAAATTTTTTCTAACTTATTAAGAATACCATTATCGTTGGTTTTTACAATAATCTCTTTTATTTTATCCACAAATAAATAGCCTAACGATGGATTTTGTTCAAATGATGAAGTGTAATAATAAAAAGATTTATCGTAATCTTTTTTGAAAAAATATATATCCCCAAGTAATATTTTTGCCCTTACAGAATCTTTTTTATAACTCAAGGACTTTTCAGCAAATAAAATAGCATTCGAAGCTGAATTTTCATTATATTTAGAAAATTCATTTTCAGCTAACTCACATTGGTAATGCGAAAGTATATCTGAATAATCTTTTTTTGATAAATTCTGCAAATCCTGAATAACTTTTGATGCTTTCCCCCATTCCTTTTCCTGCTCATAAATTGAAGATAATAACTCATATATCTTAATTAAATCACTATTCTTTTTATTATCATTTATAAGTTGAGAGAGAATATTTTCTGATCTATCTAATAGCCCTGCTTTGTGAAAATCTCTAGCTAACTCAAACATACAGTCGAATTTAATATTTTCATCCAAATCTGGTCTTGCAATTATATTCTGTCTAATTCTTATTGCCCTATTTACTTCACCCCTATTTCGATATAAATTGCCTAATATAATATGTGTTTCTATATTATCATCATCATAGTTTACTGCTGAAATAAACATATCTAAAGCTTTGTCATTTTCTTGAGAAATAAGATAATTAAGTCCTTTAACATACTCGTCAGAAATTTTCTTTTTATTATTATTTTCTTGCGTTTTATTTTTAGTAATTAAAAAAAGTAATATTAAGTTAATAAATACTGAAAATATAAGAAAGTAGATCATAATTATTCCTGCATAGGTATTTTTCTTAGATTTTGAACCTCTTTTTTAACTATCTCATTTTCTTTTTTAAGTTTTACATACTTACCTCTATAGAAAAGTATTAATGAGCCAATAAAAATAAAACTTACAATGGAACCGACGATTACTGACAAAACTATCGCCATTCCAATGGTTACTTCTACTTGGTGAAAATATATGTTTAGAAGAATATGAGCATTATTAAGTACAACAATACCTACAAGAGAAATCGAGAGTAACATAGATATAATAAAAAATATAATTTTATACATTATTGAATCTAAAGTATTTATTTAATTAATTAATATATTATAAGACTTTTATAAATTATTGTCGCTATGATTATTAATTCTGGATTTAAGGCTTTTACCTGGCTTAAAATGAGATTTATTTTTACCAGGAAGAGATACAGGTTCTCCAGTTTTCGGATTTCTGCCTATACGGGGCTTTCTATAATGAACTGAAAAGCTTCCAAACCCCCTTATCTCTGTTCTATTGCCCTCGGATAATGAGTTAATTATTTCATCTAAAATAATATTTACAGATAATTCTGAATCTCTTAAGCCAAAGTTTGCTACTTTCTTTGAGATTCTTTCAACTAAGTTTGATTTAGTTATTGCTCTACTTTCATCATTCATAATAAATTAGTTATCTATTTGGTCTTTAATTATATCCCCAAGTGTTGCTTTACTTTCCTCGTTCTCTTTAGCAATTTTATCTAGAACCTCAGAAGTATTCTTTTGTTCAAGGGCTTTTTGGGAAAAATAAACAGTTTGATTTTTTTTATCAAAATTTAGTACCATTAGATCAAGAGTTTCACCAACTTGCACTTTTGAAATTTGATCAATGTCGGCAAACTCTTCTTTTTTGATTACCCCTGAAATATCACCACCAACGTCAAGTAATAATTGTTTCTCATCTTTTTCTTTAACAACTAATTGCATTACTGAATTTTTTGGATTTTTATCCATGAAATCTGCGAAGGGATTATCTGTAAGTTGTTTGACACCTAAAGATATTCTTTCTCTTTCTGGGTCTGCGGATAACAATATCGTTTCTAATTGATCACCTTTTTTATATTTTTTTACGGCTTCCTCACCAGGTATTGTCCATGACAGATCTGATAGATGAACTAATCCATCTATACCATTTTCAAGCCCTATAAAAACTCCAAAATCTGTTATGGATTTTATTTCTCCCTTTATATGCTCTCCAGTTTTATGGTTATTTATGAATTCAACCCAAGGGTTTTTTTCACATTGTTTTATTCCAAGAGAGATTCTTCTTCTTTCGGGATCAATATCTAAAATTTTAACGTTAATTTCTTGACCAAGGCTAACTAGTTTTTCGGGATTAGCATTTTTATTTGCCCAATCCATTTCAGAAACATGAACTAAGCCCTCAATTCCATTTTGAATCTCGACAAAACAACCGTAATCAGCAATATTTGTTATTTTACCCGAAATGATTGATCCAATAGGGTGCGCGTTACTAATTTCAAACCATGGATCTTCATTAAGTTGTTTAAGACCAAGGGAAACTCTGGTTTTATCTTTATCAAACTTTAAAACCTTTACATCTATTTCATCGCCAACTTTTATTAATTCAGAAGGATGTTTTACTCTTTTCCAAGCCATGTCCGTGATGTGAAGTAATCCGTCAACTCCACCCAAGTCTAAAAATGCACCATAATCAGTTATATTTTTCACAATACCCTTAACAACGCTTCCCTCTTCAAGATTTGAAATAAACTCATCTCTTTCTTCAGAGTTTTCCATTTCCATCACAGCTTTTCTTGATACAACAACATTATTTCTTTTTTTATCTATCTTGATTACTACAAACTCTAAATCTTTTCCTTCTAAATATCCTGTGTCTCTTACTGGCCTTACATCTACTAATGAGCCAGGAAGAAATGCTTTTGCATCTTGCATTTCAATGGTAAAACCACCTTTAACTTTTCCAGTAATTCTTCCAGATAAAATTTCCTTTTTTTCAAATGCTTCTTCCATCTTAACCCAAGCTTTTGCTTTTTTTGCTTTTTCTCTTGATAATTTAGTTTCGCCAAAACCATCTTCAATTGCGTCAAGTGACACTTCGACAACGTCACCCTCTTTTACCTCGAGATCACCTTGATAGTTTATAAATTGATCTATTGGAATCATGCCTTCAGATTTAAGGCCGGCATTAACTATGACTAAATCTTTTTTAATATCTATTACAGTAGCATTAATAATAGAGCCTTGTTTAACTTGTAATTTTGAAATGCTTTGTTCAATTAAATTTGTAAAATCTTCACTCATTATTTTTTATAATATTTGATTTATCAAACTCTTTCATCACAATATCAAAGACCTTTGTGATTGTGAGGTCTGAAGTATCAATTTCAATTGCTCCTTCTGGTTTTACTAATGGAGATAAACTTCTAGTTGTATCGTTCATATCACGAATTGAAAGTTTATCTTCAAGGTCAGGCAAGTTAGCACTAATTCCCTGATTTTTCAACTGATAATACCTCCTTTCCGCTCTTTTTTTAAGATTTGCGACAAAAAAGAACTTCAAACCTGCATTTTTAAAGATTTTAGAACCCATATCTCTTCCATCTGCTACAAGCCCAGGAGGCTTTTCAAAGAGTCTTTGATATTTCTCCAAAAACTTTCTTACTTCATTATTTTTTGCAATTTCAGAAGCAGCTTTAGCAGTGTTTTCATCCCTAATGAAAGAATTTAAACATTTTCCATCATAAAATACGTCAATCTGGTCGTCTTTATTGTAAATAAAAGAAACATCAAAATTATCTATTGATACCAAGAATTTAGTTAAATCACTTTTTGGATTAATTTTTGATTCAATAATCTTGTAGGCTAAAGTTCTATAAAGTGCTCCACTATCCAGATAATGAAATCCTATTTTTTTTGCTAACATAATAGAAATCGTACCTTTTCCGGTTCCACTATATCCATCAAAAGTAATGACATTAGTATTCATGAATTATAAATCCGCATTGTTTAGCAAGTTCTATAAAATTTGGAAAAGAGGTGTCAATATTTTTTGTATCAATTATTTTAATGCTATCCTTTGATATTAAACTTGATACTACAAACGACATTGCAATACGATGATCACCATATGCATTCACTTCACCTCCCTTAAATTCGCCACCTTGAATACTAATACCATCCTTGAATAATTTATTTTGTATTCCACAGTTATTAAGACCGTTTGACATTGCTAACAATCGGTCGCTTTCTTTAACCCTTAACTCTTGTGCNTCTTTTAAAGTAGTTACTCCCTTAGCATTAGCCGCAGCNATAAATATGANTGGAAATTCATCTATAGCATCCGAGATCNTATTATTNGGTATTTCNATTCCNACTAATGATGAAGATTTAGCTGTAATATCTCCTNTAGTCTCAAAACTAGAGGNNTTAATATTTTCAATAANAATTTTTCCTCCCATNCNTTTNAGAATNTCNATAGCTCCAGTTCTATATTTATTNAGACAAACATTTTTTATAGTAATTTGTGAATTTTTACTTANNAGAGCTGCAACTATAAAAAACATTGCTGACGAGCANTCAGAGGGAATATCAATATTTNTTGAACANAATTTTTNANTAGGATTAATTTCAATATACTGCTGATTTATATTAATATCATAATCAAAATATTTTAATAAATTCTCAGTATGGTCTCTTGTAAGATTTTTNTGCTTAATTCTTGTTTNTGAATTNGCATACATACTAGCCAAGATAATTAGAGATTTTTGCTGTGCGCTATCAATATTCATTTCATAATTAATTCCAGTAAGTTTTGCAGGTTTAAAATTAATAGGAGCTTTTTCTTTGTTTTCAAGAGTTAAGTTTGCACCCATTAATTTTAATGGTTCACTTACTCTTTCCATTGGTCGAGATAACAACGACGTGTCTCCCGTAAGCTTAGATTCAAAATCTTGGCCTGCTAGTATGCCAGAAATCAATCTCATTGCCGTGCCAGAATTACCACAATATAGCTCCTTCTTTGGTTTTGTTAATCCATTTAAGCCAACTCCTTCAATAATATATTCTTCGCCTTGCTTATAAATTTTTACTCCCAATTCCTGCATTATACGAATTGTGTGAAGGCAATCCTCAGCCTCAAGTAAGCCTCTGATTGTTGAAGAATTTGATGCTAATGATAAGAGAATGATTGCTCTGTGTGATATGGACTTATCACCTGGGATATTGATAGTTCTTGANTTAAGTGAGGATTTATTTACTTTTAAAATTTTCATCATGCCATTGCGATTCTTCTAATAAATCTTCAGTCTTTTTTACGTCAGAGTTACTACTTATTAAAACCTCTTTTACAGATTCAATCTCAGATTGAAAAATATCAATCAATTCTATGATATTTTTTTTATTTTCATTCAAAATTTGAGCCCAAAGCTTAGGGTCACTATTAGCTATTCGTATCATATCTTTTAAGCTATTTGTCATAATAAAAGAGCTTTTGTCATAATTGTCTGTAACAATTTTAGAAAGTATAAAAGATAGTAAATGTGGAAAATGACTTGTCATTGATAAAGAAATATCATGCATAGCATCATCAAGAATCCTAATACTTGAGCCGATATTATCTTGCCAAAAACCTTTTACAACGTTATGCATACTTGAATTACTTTCATTCTTTGGAGAAATTAATACAACTGAATTTTCAAATATTTTTCCATTAGCGCTATGAAACCCTTGATGTTCTGTACCAGCAATAGGATGTGAGAAAATAAAATTATTAATTTTTTTATCTACAACCTTNTTAATCAGATCACTTTTAACACTGCATGTATCAGTTAATATAATTTTAGTTCCACTGAGATTTAAATCATCAAGATAAGAAATTACATCTTTTTGTGGGACACAAAAAACTATGAGGTCTACTTTACCAAATACGTCAGATATATTATCAACAAATTTAATTTTAATTTGAGAGTTAATTATATCATTTTTAACTTTTTCGCTTTTTTCAATACCAAATAGATATCCCTCATTTTCCTTATATAAAATATCTTCATTTAACTTTTTTAAAATAGATCCACCAATATGGCCTAAACCTATAATTAAAATTTTTTTGTTTTCAATCTTCATATTTTATTTAATAGCTTTAGGATATGAGCCGAGAAACTTGTAGAAGCTTGAAAGCTTTTCAATATTTTTAGTAGCNTCTTTTAATTTTTTTTGGCTAATGTGTCCATCAATGTCTAAATAGAAAATATACTCCCAATTNTTATGTTTAGATGGTCTTGATTCAATTTTTGTCATGCTTACATTGTTTTTTGACAAGGGGCTGAGCAACTTATATAAAGAACCTGGTTCATTTTTAGCTGAAACAAGAATACTTGTCTTATCATCACCTGAAGACCNCGTAATTTTTTTTCCAATAATTAAAAATCTTGTGGCATTATTTAAATTATCTTGAATATTAGAACTTAATACTTTTAATTTATATATCTCACTAGCTTCTTTACTTGCGATGCATGCTGCATCTTTTTCTTTTTGAACAAATTTTGCAGCTTCAGCATTGCTAGAAGTATTTACTAAAGATATATTTTTGAGATTACTGTCAATCCATTGCGAACATTGTGCAAAAGATTGCGGATGGGCATATATTTTATTTATATCAGATATTTTAGAACAGTTTGATAGAACGTTGTGNGAAACTTTAATTTCTACTTCTCCAATTATCAGTACGTCGTGATTTAAAAACATGTCCAATGTCGAAGTTACAACCCCTTCAGTAGAGTTCTCAATAGGAACAATACCATAATTACATTCATTTCTATTGACGGATTCAAAAACTTTTGGAATTGACGGTAAAGACATATCTATCGCTGAGCTCCCAAAATGTCTTTTTAATGCTGAATGTGTATACGTCCCTTCAGGACCTAGATACCCTACTTTAATTGGGGACTCAAGTGATAAGCAAAGAGACATTATTTCCCTAAATATTCTTATAATTCCATCTTTTGAAGCTTTTCCTTCATATGAGTTAAAGATTTTTTTTAAAAGCTGCGCTTCTCTCTCTGGGTTATAAAAGTTTTTATTTTTATCTAGTTTTTGCTTAACTTTTGAAATTTTTATAGCTTGTATTACTCTTTTTTCAATCAACTTGATAATTTTTTGATCAATATCATCAATGTTATCTCTTATTTTTTCGATTTCTTTATCTGATTTCAATTTATTGTTCCTCAACTTTTTCAATTTGTGAAAGTTTTTCACCATTATCAAGTTTTATCAATCTTACGCCTTGGGTATTTCTTCCAAGAAGTGATATTGAATTTATAGAAGTTCTAATAAGTTTCCCATGGTCAGTAATTAACATTAAATCATCTTTTTCTGATGCTTGAACAGCGCCAATTACCTTACCAGTTTTATCATTAGATTTAAGCGAGATAACACCCTTACCTCCTCTTCCTTGAGCAGAAAAAGCATCTATTTTAGTCCTTTTACCGTATCCGTTTTCACTTGATATTAATATACTATCCTTATCATCATGTGATGTTATGATCATGCTGACAACTTTAAAATCTTTGTTTAAGGATATACCTTTTACTCCAGATGCGTTGCGACCTACACAAGTTACTTTGTTTTCATCAAACATTATTGCTTTACCGCTTGAGGAAAAAAGCATAATAATCTTTTTGCCGTCGGTAACATTGACACCTATTAAATTATCACCGTCTTTTAAATTTATTGCTATTAAACCTGAAGGCCTTGGTTTAGAAAAATTAGAGAGCTTTGTTTTCTTAATAATGCCATTACTTGTAGCCATTATTACAAACATATCTTCACTATACTCGCCAACTTTTAAGACTGCCGATATTTTTTCATTATCCCTAAGATTTAATAAATTAATTATCGCTTTCCCTTTGGCCGTTCTGCCAGACTGCGGTATGTCATAAACGTTTAACCAATAAACTTTTCCAAAATTAGAAAAACACATAATAGAATCATGTGAATTTACAACTAATAATTTCTCAATAAAATCTTCTGATTTGACTGTTGCAGCAGTTTTACCTTTACCTCCTCTTTTTTGAGATTGATAAATACTTAAAGGCTGGGCTTTGACATAACCTACATGAGAAAGAGTAACGACTAAATCCTCTTGCTTAGTAAGATCGCTTTTAGAAAAATTTTTAAATTTTTCAAAAACAGACCTCCTCTCATCCCCATAACTTGCTTTAATCTCTTTAAGTTCTTTAACAATCAAACTCATCATTAATTTTTTGCTATCTAGAATATTTTGAAGCTCGTCAATTTTATTAATCAACTCTTTATATTCGTTAAATATTTTTTCTTGCTCTAGATTAGTTAATTTTTGAAGGCGCATATCTAAAATAGATTGGGCTTGCACGCTTGTCATTAAATATTTTCCATTAATTTGACCCTTATCAGAAGAAATTGAGTTAATATTTTTTACAGTAGACTTTACTTTATTAATTTTTTTTAAAAATCCTAATTCCCATTTTTCATTCATTAATTTATTTTTTGCTTCCGCAACATTCTCAGCTGACTTAATCAGTTTAATAACTTTATCTATATTCGATAAAGCTATTGTTANTCCTTCTAAAATATGTAACTTTTCCTTTGCTTTATTAAGTTCAAATAAAGTTCTTCTAGTAACAACATCTATTCTGTGTGATATAAAAGAGTTTAATATTTGCTTTAAATTAACAGGCTGGGGCTTACCTTCTACTAAAGCTACCATATTTATTGAAAACGATGTCCTCATTTGTGTTTGCGTATATAAGTTATTAAGAATTACCGGCAGGTTCTCACCTTTCTTTAATTCTATTACAATACGCATCCCCTCTTTATCAGATTCGTCTCTCAATTCTGATATGCCTTCAATTTTTTTATCTCTGACTAGCTCTGCTATTTTCTCAATAAGTCTTGCCTTATTAACTTGGTAAGGAAGTTCAGTAACAATAATTTGCTCTTTNTTATTTTTTTTATTTACCTCAACCTCTGTTCTTGCCTGCATTGTAACTTTTCCTTTGCCAGATTCGTAAGCTGATTTAATTCCGTTTTCATCATTTTCATTATTTAAAATGATTCCTGCAGTAGGNAAGTCTGGCCCAGGAACAATTTTCATTAAGTCATCTACTGTAGCTTGAGGATTTTCATTAATTAAATAAATAATACTGTCAATTACTTCGCTNAAATTATGCGGTGGAATATTAGTTGCCATCCCAACAGCAATTCCTGAAGAGCCATTCACTAAAAGATTTGGCACTCTTGTTGGTAAAACTTCTGGTTCTTGTTCTGTCTCATCATAATTAGGTCTAAAATTCACGGTTTGTTTGTCAATATCAGATAATAATTCATGTGAGATTTTTGACATTCTTANTTCTGTATATCTCATTGCAGCAGGTGCATCCCCATCAACAGAACCAAAATTTCCTTGCCCATCGACTAACATGTAACGCATTGAAAAATCTTGTGCCATCCTTACTATTGTATCGTAAACTGCTGTGTCGCCATGTGGATGATATTTACCTATAACATCACCTACTATTCTTGCAGATTTTTTATATGGCTTGTTGTAATGGTTTCCCATAGTATTCATAGCAAATAGTACCCTTCTATGAACTGGTTTGAGGCCATCTCTAATATCTGGAAGAGCTCGCCCAATAACTACACTCATAGCGTAGTCAATGTATGATTGTTTCATTGCAAGTTCTATAGGTACTGCTGTGATTTTATCTGCCATATGTTTATATTTGATTTATTGCTTAATTAACATTGTTATTTTAACATGCTAAAGAATATGAGTTAACAATTTAATGATTTTTTACTATATTAAATGTCATAAATAATCATGATAGATGCAGAAATTAAAAAATTTGATGATGNATCCCATTTATGGTGGGATAAAAGCGGTCCATTTAAAGCACTTCATTTACTGAATCCGATCAGGTTTAAATTTATTACAAAATTTTCAGACATCAAGGATAAAGAGGTTTTAGATGTTGGATGTGGAGGTGGGATATTATCTGAAGAACTTGCAAAAAATAAAGCTTTTGTAACTGGACTCGATTTATCTGAAGAGTCTATAAAAATTGCTGACATCCACAAGGAAGTTTCGGGCTTAGAAATAAATTATATTAATTGTAGTACAAAGTCTCTTTTATCTAGGAAAAAAAAATATGACATCATTTGTTGCTTTGAAATGCTTGAACATGTCGATGATCCAAAAGAAATCATTAAAGAGTGTCTGAGTCTTTTAAAACCAAATGGATCCTTTTATATGTCTACACTGAATAGAAATTTAAAATCGTTTGTATCTCTTATTGTTGGTGCAGAGTATTTATTAAATATGGTGCCAAAAGGTACTCATAGTTATTCAAAATTTATTAAACCATCAGAAATAAACAATTACCTAATTCAAAACAAATATGTTATAAAAAATATTTCTGGTATTAAATATAATTTTTTATATAAAAATTTTTATGAATCTTCAGATGTAAGTACTAACTATATTCTTCATGCACAAAAAATCTAATATAGTTAAAGCTATCCTTTTTGATTTTGATGGAACTTTGGCTGATACATCCTTAGATATGATAAACAGTCTTAATGTCGTTTTAAAAAGAAATAAATACGAAAAAGTTAAGCATTTTGAATGTAAGGATTATGTTTCTAAAGGTGCGAATGGTGTTGTTGGATATGCTAGTATTATAAATTGTATTTCTGATAATGATATAAAAAATAACCTCAAAAAAGATTTTTTAAAGCAATATTCATTAAATCCATGCCAGGAGACATTTTTATTTGAAGGAATAAAGGAATTGATAATCTTTATAATGCAAAATAATTTAAAGTGGGGGATCGTAACAAATAAANCTAGCTATCTATCTGAGCCAATTATTGAAAAACTAGATTTTCCCTCACCTCCTCAATGTTGTATTTCTGGAGACACTCTAGATAAAAGAAAACCTGATCCTCTACCTTTGTTACATGCTGCAAAATTGCTGGGTATTGAGCCAAGTGAATGCATATATATTGGTGATGACGAAAGAGATATGATTGCAGGAAATAAAGCAGGGATGAAAACTATTTCGGCGTTATATGGCTTTATTCCAAAAGAGGAAAATGCACTTAAATGGCAATGTGATTATAGTGCGAATGATGTATATGAGATTATAAATATCTTGGAAGAGGTATTAACCTAATGCTTGAACAACTTCTTCAGTTACTTTTTTAGCATCACCAAGCAACATCATTGTCTTATCTCTGAAAAATAAATCATTATCAACGCCTGCGTAACCAGATCCTAATGATCTTTTTATAAATAATGTTGTAGCTGCTTTTTCAACATCAAGTATTGGCATGCCATAAATTGGACTTGCTGGATCTGTTTTAGCTAATGGGTTGGTAACATCATTTGCACCAATTACAAATGCAACATCAGCGGTGGCAAACTCATGGTTAATTTCTTCTAGCTCAAAAACCTCATCATAAGGTACGCTTGCTTCAGCTAACAAAACATTCATATGGCCAGGCATTCTTCCAGCAACAGGATGTATGGCGTATTTAACCTCAACCCCACTTTCTTTTAAAAGATCACACATCTCTCTTAAGGCGTGTTGTGCTTGAGCGACTGCCATACCATATCCAGGAACTATAATAACTTTACTAGCATTACTCATAATAAAAGCCGCATCATCAGCACTACCTTGTTTTACATTTTTCTGTCCTCCGCTTGCTTGAGCCGCAACTACCGAGTCACCGCCAAACCCACCAAGCAAAACATTTAGAATTGATCTATTCATTCCCTTACACATTATGTAACTTAAAATTGCTCCAGAAGAACCTACTAAAGCACCAGTTATGATGAGAGCCATGTTTGATAATGTAAATCCGATTCCACAAGCTGCCCACCCAGAGTAAGAATTAAGCATAGAGACAACTACAGGCATATCTGCCCCACCTATTGGAATTACAATTAAAAATCCTATTAAGAAAGATAAACCAACAATTATCCAAAAATATTGTTCATTTGCTGGATCAATTGAAACAAGAGCAATTAATGCAATGATTGATAGTCCAATAATAGCATTTAACAAATGTTGTCCTTTAAATACGACAGGATTTCCTCCTACTAGGCCTTGTAATTTTGCAAAGGCAACAACTGAACCAGAAAAAGTAATAGCACCAATTGCTAGACCTAAACTCATCTCTACCATACTTGCAGTAAATATTTGATTAGTATTATCCAATATATTAAATGCTGCTGGGTTTTTGTATGCTCCTATAGCCACGAAAACTGCTGCTAAACCAACTAAACTGTGAAATGCAGCAACGAGCTGAGGAAGAGCTGTCATATTAATTTTAAGCGCTACAAAAGTACCTATAACACCACCAATTAGTACAGCAATAAATATATTTATATAGTTAGAAATATTTACTGAGGATTCTTGTTGTAATAATAGAGTGGTAGCAACTGCTATAACCATCCCTAGCATTCCGTATATATTTCCCACCCTTGCAGAGACTGGTGATGATAACCCACGAAGTGCCATTATAAATAAAACAGCTGATAGAAGATAAGCAAATCCAAAAATTACTATATTCATTATATTTATTCCCTATTTTTTCTTTTTAAACATAGCCAACATTCTTTGAGCAACAACAAAGCCACCAAAAATATTAACTGATGCGAGTGTAACTGCAATTAGACCCATTGTACTTGAAAGATCCAACACACCAGATGAACTTGCGGCTATAAGGCCTCCAACAATTATCACTGAAGATATTGCATTAGTGACCGCTAATAAAGGTGAGTGAAGCGCAGGTGTTACACTCCAAACAACATAAAAGCCAACAAAAACTGCTAGCACAAAAACTGTAAACATATTTAAAAATTCGTTTTCCATTATTTATCCTTTAACAATTCATTAACCATTTCTCCGCCCTTTGTTACGAGCGTATTTTTAACTGTTTCATCTTCCCAATCAAAATCAATTGTTTTATTCTCTTTGTTTACATGAGGAGATAAAAAGTTCAATAGATTTTTAGCAAATAAGGAAGAAGAATCTCTAGCCAAAGTACTAGGTAAGTTATCATAACCAACAATTTTAACTCCATTTACTTCTTCAATTTGGTTCTTTTTTGAGTATTCGCAATTTCCACCGGTTTCAACAGCTAAGTCAATTACTATTGCTCCTGGTTTCATTGAATCGACCATCTCTTTAGAAACAAGTTTTGGAGCAGGCCTTCCGGGAATTAAGGCTGTAGTTATAACGATATCTTGATCTTTAATATGGTTTTTAATTACATCTTGTTCTTTTTTCTTATAATCTTCTGTCATTTCTTTTGCATAACCACCAGAGGTTTCAGCTTCCTTCATTGCTTCTTCATCGACAATTAAAAATTTTCCTCCTAAACTTTCAACTTGTTCTTTAGTTGCAGCTCTAACGTCGTAAGCAGTTACTACTGCTCCCATTCTTTTTGCAGTCGCAATAGCTTGAAGACCAGCAACTCCTACACCCATAATGAATACTTTTGCAGGAGGGACGGTACCAGCAGCTGTCATCATCATTGGGAAAGCACTGTTAAAGTGATTTGCAGCTTCAATAACAGCTTTATAACCTGATAAGTTACTTTGAGAAGATAATACATCCATAGATTGCGCTCTACTTATTCTTGGCATAAGATCCATAGCAAAAGTTGTTATAGATTTTGAAGCATACTTTTTAATATCTTCAGCTGAAGATAGTGCAGACATATGTGATATTACAATGCTATCCTTTTTACACATTGATAATTCATCTACAGCGTCGTTTGATGTCATTAGTCTTTGAATTTTGAAGATTAAATCACCCTTACTAAGAGTGCTCTTGGTATCCGCTTCTATAGAAGCGCCTAGCGCTTCAAATTGCTCGTCGGTAAAACCAGCTTCAGAACCTGCGCCTTTTTCAATACTTACCTCAAAGCCCAAGCCTATAAACTTTTTTACTACTTCTGGAGATGCTGCTACTCGGGACTCACCTTCTCTATTTTCTTTTGGTATAGCAATTATCATAATTAAGAAAATCTCCCTGTAAATGTTTTAAAAATCTATTATTTTTGAGAGACAAGATAGACTAATATTAGCAATAACTCAAGTATTTTTAGTGAATACTATCGGTTTCTTCAACTTTTTTTGAGTCTTCCTCATTCAACGATTCAAGATTCATTTGATCTGAAACAATTTCAGAGCTCATTTCTTGAGATTCCGGAAGTCTTGGAAGCTCTGCTAATGACTTTAAGTTATGAGAATCTAAAAAAATTTTTGTAGTTCCATATAGATTTGGTCTACCAGGAACATCTTTGCTTCCAATTATTTTGACCCACTCTAATTCCATTAGACTCTTTATTATTCCAGGACTTACAGATACACCTCTAACTTCTTCAATCTCTGACCTAGTAATAGGTTGTTTATAAACTATTAGTGCTAGAGTTTCCATAAATGCTCTTGAATATTTGATTGGTTTTTCTGGATAAAAATTTGTAACTGTTTCACTAAATTCCTCTCTAATTCGAAAACAGTAACCAGAGGAGAGTAGTTTTAATTCCAAAGATGAATTTAAATAGTCATTCTCTAAATCTTGTAAAGCAGACATTAACTCATTTTTGTTGCAAATATTTGAAAAAAAATTGCAAAGAGATTTTAAGGAAATCGGTACTTTCGAAGAAAAAATTATACTTTCTAATTTATTCTTAAGCGAACTATTGCTCATAAATTACCTCCTCTTTATTTTCTAGTTGCTGTTTTGATTTAATATAAATAACTGACATAGATTTTGACTGCAGACACTCAATCAAATTCATTTTTATAAGCTCTAAAATGGCTAAGAAAATTACTATTATTCCGGGTCTACCTTCGCTAATGTCTATGAAATTTTTAAAATCAATAAATTCGTCGTTTTTTAGGCCGTCCAGTATAAAGGTCATTTTTTCTCTTACAGAAATAGTGTCTTTTTTAACGTCATGAGAATTTAATGCATCATGTCTTATAAGAAGATCGTTAAAGACTGTTACTAAATTATCCAAATCAAGTGGTGCAACTTTTTCATCTTTTACAACTTTTTTATAACTTAATTCACTAATTGGATAAAAATCTCTATATATTCGTGAATAATCATCAAGCTCTAAACTTACTTTCTTAAATCTTTCGTATTCTCTAAGCCTTCTTATTAATTCATCTCTAGGATCTTCCTCATCTTCTTTATCTTCATTACTTGGAATTAACATTCTAGCTTTAATAGCTGTTAAGGTAGCTGCCATTAATAAATATTCAGCAGCTAGCTCAAGCTGGAGTGTTTTCATTAAGTTTATGTACTCCATATATTGATCTGTAATTTTAGAAACTGAAAGCTCGAGAATATCAATATTCTCCCGTCTAATGAGATAAAGTAAAAGATCTAATGGACCCTCAAATGACTCAAGCACAATTTTAAGGGCATCTGGGGGGAGGTAGAAATCCTCTGGAATTTTAGTGAAAATTTCACCCTTAACATAGACTTTAAATTTTGGATCAGTCTGGGTATTAAGAGTTTTTTGATTTTCTTTCATATTGAGATAATATTATACCAATATCTCTAATAAAAACTAAATTAAATTAATGAAAGCATTTATTGACTTCCTTCCAGTTCTTCTCTTTTTTTTATCATATATATTTTATGGAAATATTCCTGTGGATATATTATCAACCTTAAACACCTTTTTCTCCTCTAACGTTTTTTCTCCAGATGGTACAGGCATTTATTTCGCAACATTTATTTTAATGTTTTCGTATTCTATACAGTTCTTGATTCTAGTTGCTCTTAAAAAAGCTGAAAAGATTCATTGGATTACTTTGTTCATTATATTAATTGCTGGTGCGGCAACTCTATATCTAAAAAATCCTTTCTTTATAAAAATTAAGCCTACTATAGTATATTTTGGTTTTGCATTAATTTTTCTAATTTACCAAGTATGGAAAAGAGAAAGTCTAGTCAAGAGAATGCTCGCAAACCACGTTAATTTAAATGACGCAAATTATAATTTTTTGAATAGTTTTTGGATATTCTTCTTTGTTTTTTCAGGCATACTAAATTACATAGTTGCCTCTTTATTTGAGGAAAGTATTTGGGTTGATTTTAAATTCTATGTTTTAGGCATATTATTGCCAATAATTTTTATATTAATTAATGGAATTTATTTATCTAAAAAAATTAAGGATTAGTTATCAGCTAAATCTTGAAGATCTGACTCGTCCATTTGACCATCATTGACTTTAAACGCTCTTTCTTCTAAGTAAGCATTCTTATAAAGTGTATACTTATCATCAGAGATTTCTTTTGCTATTTCCTCTTTCGAAATTAAATCAGATCGTGTATCAACGGCGTTCACTCCCACTAATTGATTTCTTAATGAGATATCGTCCAACCAAGCAAGAGGGTTAATTATCATTGAAACTATAGTGCCTGGTAGATCTCTAGTACTATTTGAACCCAATAGTGGTAAAACTAAATATGGTCCAGCATTAATTCCATGGTAGCCAAGAGTTTGCCCCAAATCCTCACCAGTTTTTTGTAAACCCATTTCTGAAGCAACATCTATTAGCCCTCCTATCCCAATTGTTGAATTTATTGCAACTCTTCCTAGGTCATTTGCAAATAAATCAAATTTACCCTGAAATAAATTATTTACTGACGAATCAATGTCTTGTAAATTCGAGAAGAAATTAGTCACAGCTGTATCGATTGGCTGAGGAACAATTGCATTATAGCCCATAGCAATTGGCTTAAATAAAACCTGATCGACAGCATCATTGAAAGCAAAAACAGTTCTATTTACTCCTTGTATAGGATCATTTGGATCTAGGCTATTTGCCTGATTATATGAAGCACATCCTGAAAGATTTATTGCAGAAACTACAAAAAATAAAGCTATTATTCTTTTAATACTCATTTATGATCTCCTCATATAATATTTTATAATTATATATCATTTAAGTACAGTATTACTTTTTTGCCAAAGATTTAAGCCTCAAAGCATTCAGCTTAATAAAACCCTCTGCATCTTTTTGATTATATTCGCCCATATCATCTTCAAAAGTTGATAAATCAGCGTTATAAATGGAATTTTCAGACTTTCTTCCTAAAATAATTACATTACCTTTTATAAGCCTTAACTTAACATGCCCACTTACTTTATTTTGACTTTCATTAATAAGTCCCTGTAATGCGTTCCTCTCTGGGCTCCACCAATAACCATTATAAATTAGTTTTGCGTACTTAGGCATAAGCTCTTGCTTCATGTGAAGTAATTCTTTATCGACTGTAATTCCCTCTAGAGCTCTTCTGGCCATTAATATTATGGTTCCCCCCGGAGTTTCATAACATCCTCTTGACTTCATGCCAATATATCTGTTCTCGACAATATCAATTCTACCAACACCGTTTTTTGCTCCTAAATTATTTAATTTTTCTAAAATGGTAGCGGGCGAATATTTTTTTGAATTGATTTTTATTGGGTCTCCTTTTTGAAATTCTATAATAATGTCTGTAGGTTTATTTGGTGCTTTTTGCACTGAATTTACCCAAGTCCACATATTTTCTGGCGGAGATTTCCACGGGTCTTCTAAAATTTTTCCCTCATAAGAGATATGTAATAAATTTGCATCCATAGAGTATGGTGGCTCATTTTTTTTTGAGGATGGAAAATCAATTTTATTTTGTTTAGCATAGTTTAAAAGTTTTGTTCTTGAGTTTAAATTCCATTCTCTCCAAGGAGCAATTATTTTTATTTTTGGATTAATTGCGTAGGCGGAAAGTTCAAATCTAATTTGATCATTACCTTTTCCTGTAGAACCATGTGCGATTGCATCTGCTTTGTATTTTTTTGCTGTTTCAATTAATTTTTGTGATATTAATGGTCTTGCAATTGCTGTTCCTAATAAATATTGCTCTTCATACATAGGATTTGCTCTCAACATTGGAAAAACAAATTTGGAAACAAACTCTTCTTTTACATCGTCAAGGACAATTTTTTTACAGCCTAACTTAACTGCTCTTTTTTTTGCTGGCTGAATCTCATCTTTTTGCCCCAAGTCAGCAGTATATGTTATGACTTCAGCATTATATTCATTTTGAAGCCATTTCAATATAACAGATGTATCCAAACCGCCCGAATATGCAAGAACAATTCTCTTATAACTCTTTTTTTTCACTTTAACTTCCAACTGCCTCATCGATCATTTTTTTTAACTCGCCAGACTCAAATAATTCTATAGTGATATCACATCCGCCTACTAGTTCACCATTAATATATAACTGGGGGAAGGTTGGCCAGTTTGCAAATTTTGGTAGATCCTGAAATATTTCTGGATCCATTAAAACATTTACATAGGCAAATTCTTTTCCGCATTGCTTTAATGCTTCTGCCGTCCTACTTGAGAAACCACATTGTGGCATCTGAGGGGTTCCCTTCATGTATAAAATAACTTTATTACTTTGAACTTGCTCTTTAATCCTTTCTAATGCATCCATTTTTTTTACCTCTCTTAATCAATGTTTTTTTGCAACCAATATTCTGTTGCTGCTAAATGCCATAATTTATTCCCTTTAATAGCAGTTAAATTACTGTTTGGAGATTTTAATAAATTATCTACATAATTCCTATTAAAAAGTCCTCTATTTTTACAGGACAATGAGTTAAGGATATCATAAACAAAATCATAATATTTCCCTTTGATATATTTTAAAGCTGGCATTGGAAAATAGCCTTTTTCACGATTTATAAATGACTTTGGAAAGTAATCTTTTGCTATTATTTTTAAAATATTTTTTCCATTATTCTGAAGATGAATATTTGGATGAATTTTATTAGCGGTTTCAATTAGCCTATAGTCCAAAAATGGAACTCTAGCTTCTAATCCATGAGACATAGTCATGCTATCTACTCTTTTTACAGGATCATCTACAATAAGCTTTGTGATATCTAAATTTAAAACGCTATTTAAAAAACTTCTTTTAAGGTTCGGCTTTAAATTCTCATCAATAAAATTATATGTGTAATCATCAATGATATTGATATTTAACAAGGTTTCAATTTCTCTATGGTCTCTATCAACATAATGCTTCAAAAAATTTTTTGTTGAAAATTCTTCATTGGCAATTTTTGGGTACCAGAAATAACCAGCAAATACTTCATCTGCTCCTTGTCCAGATAACACAACTTTTACATCCTTTGAGACTTCTTTTGCAAGCATAAAAAAAGCTATGGCATCCTGTGCAAACATTGGCTCGGGCATGTTTAAAAAAGCATTTGAAATGTTATCGAGTGCTATAGTATTTGGTACCATAATTTTTTTATGAGAAGTTTTGTATGCATTAACAACTTTATCTGAGTAAAAAAATTCATTTCCCTTTTCTTCACCTTCGTCCTCAAATCCAATACTAAAAGTTTTGATATTTTCGTTATATTTTTTTGCCAAGGCAACTATTAAGCTAGAATCTAAACCTCCCGAAAGCAATATTCCAATCTCTTTATCAGATGCTAAAACTCTTTTCTTTATTGCATTTTCTAAATTTTCATATATTAAAGGAACAGCCTCATCTTCTGAGGTTATAAGTTCGGATTCATTATATTTCTTTAAACTCCAAAATTTTTTAATTTTAAAATTATTTTTTGATACTTTCATCCAGTGTCCTGGCTCTAATTTATGAATTTTAGAAAAAATAGTATGTGGTGAGGGTACAGATGAATGTAAAGAGAAATGATAATGAAGTGATTCCGGGCTTAAAGTAAAGTCAAAATTACCTATTTTTTTAAATGCTTGTATAGATGATGAAAAAACAAGTGTTTTCTTTTCATATGAGAAATAAAGTGGTTTTACTCCAAATCTATCTCTAGCTAGAAATAGTTCATTTTTCTTTTTATTCCATACGGCAAAGGCAAAATCACCATCAAGATATTTAGTACAATCTTCATTCCATGTATTGTAAGCCTTTAAAATTACTTCTGTATCGCTATTGGTCCTAAACTTTTCCCCCCTCTGGATTAGACTTTTTTTTAATTCACGATAATTATAAATACAACCATTAAAAACAATTATATTTTCATTACAATTGTCTTTCATTGGCTGGTTTGCTTTTTCATTTAAATCAATAATTGCTAAACGAGTGTGGCCAAGCTGTAAACAATCATTTTCATAAACATCTTTATTATCGGGTCCTCTAGAACCAAGAGTAGAAAGCATTTCATTGAAAATTTTTGAAGGAAGTTTTTCTTTAGAAAAATTTAAATAGCCTAGAATTCCGCACATTGTATAATTATATCAACTTAATGCTGTGATTAAAGCTTATGAGTAATAATGAACTTAAAAAGAAAATAGTTAAATGGGCTAAAGAATATAAATTCAGTAATGTGGGATTTACTGATATTGATTTGAGTATCGAGGAGGAAAGATTAAAAGACTGGTTAAATAATAAGTTTCATGGCGACATGCATTATATGGAAAAACATGGGGAAAAAAGAACTAAGCCGGAATTACTTACCCCAGGTACTTTAAGCATTATTTCTTTTAGTGCTAACTACCTTGATTTTAATACGGAAAATCCGATTAAGGTTTTACAGACTAAAGATAAAGCATACATATCAAGATATGCGTTAGGGCAAGATTATCATTTCATAATGAAAGATAAGCTAAAAAAAATAGCTCAATTAATTAATCAACATACTGATTCCTTTAAGTACAGAACTTTTGTAGATTCAGCTCCCGTTATGGAAAAACCTATTGCTGAGAAGGCTGGCCTTGGCTGGATTGGAAAACACACCAATCTTATTAACCGAGATAACGGTTCTTGGTTTTTTATTGGGGAAATATATTCTAATATAAGATTTGATATCGATAAAAAGGAAGATAACTTCTGTGGATCATGCTCTAATTGCATTAGTGCCTGCCCAACTAATGCCATAGTTGCACCATATAAACTTGATGCAAGAAAATGTATATCGTATTTAACGATTGAAAATAAAGGTGTCATTCCAATAAAGTACAGAAAGCAAATTGGTAATAGAATATTTGGTTGCGATGATTGTCAATTAGTATGTCCATGGAATAAGTTTGCAAAAAAAACCAACATAAGCTCTTTTAATTCAAATAAAGGCTTAGATAATATTTCTTTATTAGAATTATTTAGTTGGAGTGAGAAAAAATTTAAAAAAGAAACAGAATCATCTCCAATTAATAGAATTAACTATAACCAATGGCTTAGAAACATTGCTATCGGATTAGGAAACTCTAACAAATCAAAAGAAATTATTTTAAGCCTTGAAAGAAAAAAGAATGAGGTCTCAGATTTAAATGTTATTGAACACATTGACTGGGCAATTGAACAGCAAACTTAAAAATGAAATGATTTATTTAATTTTTTAAATAATTATTAGCTCTCATTTTACCAANTTCAACACCCCATTGATCATAACTGTTGATTCCATATAGTTGNCCTAAAATAAAAACTTTATGTTCATATAAAGAAATTAATTCTCCTAAGCTTTTTGGAGAAATATTATTTAAATTAATTATATTTACTGGTTTTCTATTTGAAATTAAAAGATTCTTCACAACCAATGCTTTATTTAATTCTCTCTTAGCAAATTTTNTATTGTATAAATTCTTAGATTGCTTTAAATTGAAGCCCTCATAAAGAGTATCTACTTGTGCCATGAAATTTGCATGCAACATTTTATGATTCTGCTTACATCCAATTTCAGGCTTTTGGGAGATAATAAAGTCAGAGAGTATTGAGTGATTACTCTGATGAAGAAGCTGAAAAAAAGAATGCTGAGAAGGATTACCCTCGCCTCCCCATATTATTAAAGGTATTTTACTNTTAATCTTTTTTCCGTCTAAAGATAAACTTTTCCCGTTGCTTTCCATTTCTAATTGTTGAAGAAAGCTTGAAAAAGTTCGCAATGGGTAATCATAAGTAAGTATTGCATGGCTTGAAGTACTAAAAAAAGTACTATAGTAATAACTTATTAATGCTAGGTTTATAGGAATATTATTTTCGGGCTTTCTCTTAATAAAATGGCTATCAGCAGATTTAGCTCCCTCAAGAAGTTTCTTAAAGTTTTTGGAACCAATACTCACNACCAAAGGAAAGCTGACGTTAGACCATAGTGAGAATCTTCCACCAACNCCTTCAGGCATGGATAATATATTTTTAGAATTAATCTTCATCTTTATAGCAGCCTCTTGATTNGTTGTGACCGCAAATAAATGTTCACGATAATTACTAATTTTTTTATCTTTTATTAACAGCTTTTTAATAAAATTTAAAGCCTCAAGAGTTTCCATTGTATTAAAAGATTTTGAAATAAATACGAATAATGTTCTTTCAACGTCAATATTTTCAAGCACATCAAATATGTTTCTAACATCAAGATTATATACAAAATCAATTTTAATTTTATTTACTCTAAATTTTTTTAAAGCATCATAAGCAAACTTTATTGGCAAGTATGATCCGCCTATGCCAACCGAAACAATATTAGTTATTTTTTTTCCAGAGCTTCCTTTTAATTTTCCAGAAGAGATTTGATCTGCTAAAGAAAACATTTCTTTTCTTTCTTTTTCTAAAAGTTTGATAACGCTTTTATCTAAATTTTTATAGGTTCCCCTTAAAGCGCAATGAAGAACAGGTCTTTTTTCACTGTGATTAATTTCCTCACCATTTAATAATGATTTTAGATTTGATTTATAATTAGTATTCTCAAGAATTTGGTATAAATTATTTAATATTTTTTTATTTATATTATGTTTTGAAAGATCTAGATTAATACTTTCACCTTTAATTGGTTTTTTTAAATGATTTCTATCTAATATTTTTGACTTTACTAAACAACTATTGATCTCTTTTTTGATTTTGGAATGATATGAATTTTTTTTGTTTTGCATGGATGTTAAATTGCTTGCATACTTATCGAGCCAGTTTTTTTGATAACATTATTATTCTCATCTAGATATACCATTTCTGGTTTATGAGAACTTATTTCTGATTTTTCTAGAGATGCATATGAACAAATTACAAGTTTATCTCCAGGCTTTGCCTTATGTGCAGCGGCACCATTTACAGAAATGATTCTACTACCAGGCTTTGCGAGAATGGTATATGTAGATAGTCTTTCGCCGTTTGTAATATTGTAAATATCAATTTTTTCATACTCTTTTATTGAGGCTTGATTAAGAATTTCTACATCAATAGCACACGACCCGTCGTAGTCTTTTTCAGAATGAGTAACTATAGCGCCATGTATTTTTGATTTTAAAAAAAATTGATTCAAAATTATCTTCCTATAAGCATATTGTCTATTAGTCTAATCTTACCACAATGTGCAGAAATAAATGCATATAATTCAGCACCATTTGGTGATGTTATACTTGGTAAATTTAATATTTCAAAGTATTCAAGATCAAGGCGTGAACTTTCAAAATCATTTTTTATAATATCTATAATTTCATTTTCATTTTTTTTCAAACCAAAAAGTTGTTTTGACTTAGATAAGGATTCAAATAAAATGCTCGATTCCATTCGCTCATCGGGTGATAATAATGTGTTTCTTGAACTCATTGCCAGACCATTTGCGTCTCTAATTGTTTCACAAGGAATTATTTCTATTGGGTAGTTTTTTAACTTAATCAATTCTTTTATGACCATTAATTGCTGCATATCCTTCTTGCCAAAAAATGCATATTTTGGATTTAAAATTTGAAAAAATCTATGAACAATATCCATGACATTTAAGAAATGACCTGGTCTATATTTCCCACATAATATTTCTGTTATTTTTTTTGGTTCAAGGCTTGGATCAAAGGCTTTAGATATATTTTTTATTTCATATTCTTTTGGTGTAATTAAAAATTTGCACTTAGTGTCTCTTAACTTTTGAATATCTTCTTCTAATGTTCTTGGGTAATTTTCAAAATCCCTAGGATCATTAAATTGCGCTTCGTTTACGTATATTGATACAAGAATATTTTTTGAAAAATTCTCTGCATTTTTTATTAAGGACATGTGTCCTGCGTGCAAATGTCCCATTGTTGGAATAAAAGCAATATTGTTTTTGATAAAACTTTTATCATTTATGAGGTCAACAAAGCTTTCAAAAATTTTCATTTTTTCACATCTTGATTATAATTTTTAAGAGCACTATAAACTGAATTTTTATTTTTTAAATAATTTTTTGCAAAGCTTGGGATTTTTTTTGATATTCCAATTAAATCATATAGGACTGAAATTTGCCCATCTGTATGTTGACCAGAACCAATACCTATGACTGGAATATCAACTTTCTTTGAAATGAATTTAGCAACTTTTGAATCAACACATTCTAGAAGTATCATTGATACTCCAGCACTGTTTAATAAATCAGCTTGCGCGATGATTTCTTTTGCAGATTTATTAGTTTTGCCATGTACTTTTATATCCCTAGAAGACTTTATGAATTGTGGTTTAAGACCTAAATGACAACATACTGTAATTTTCTTTTTTAACAAATATTCTATCAATCCAAAGCTTTTATCTTGATATTCAATTTTAATGATACTTGCTCCAGCTTTAAGGATTTTTTTTACACTTGAATAAGCTGTCTTTTTATTTTTTAATGCAACTCTAGGTAGGTCGGCCATAATTGGTGTATTTTTAACCCCTTTTTCTACACATTTTATATGATAAACCATTTCCTCTACAGTGACTTTATGAGTATTATCACAACCTTGTATTACCATACCTAATGAGTCACCAACCAAAATGAAATCTATATTAGCCTGTTCAGCAACTCTGGCAAAACTCGCATCATAAGCAGTTATGCTAGAAATTTTTTTCTTTCTTTTTTTCATTAGTAATAATTTCTTTGTTGCATTATTCATTATGCTATTGATCCCATTGGGTTTAAGTAATGGATGCCATCTTCAATTTTTGAAATTTTCTTTAATAACGTTTTATAATCGTTATCGTTATTTAACAAATCAATATTTTCTGTATTCACAACAAGTAAAGTGGAATTCTTATATGAATGAAAAAATGAAGCATACGAATTGTTTAATTTTTCTAGATATTCAATGTCCATAGATTTTTCAAAAATCCTGTTCCTTTTCTTTATTCTATTTATCAATATTGAAGTTGGCGCCTGAAGATAAATCACAAGATCTGGTGAAGGAAGACTTGATGTTAAGTATGCATATATTTGCTCGTATAAATCTAATTCATCTTTAGTAAGATTATTTTGTGCGAATAATCTATCTTTTTGGGGCATGAAATCAGACACCCTTATATTTGAAAAAATACTTTGTTGATTGATTGCTTGTATTTGTCTAGATCTAATTAATAGAAAATATAGCTGAGTAGCAAGAGCAAGCTGTTCTGGGTTATCATAAAATTTTTCTAAAAAAGGGTTGTTTTCCACTTTTTCTAGAAGAAGTTCTGCATCCCACTCAAGTGCTAACTTATTTGCAAGCGTAGTCTTTCCAACACCAATAGGGCCTTCGACAACTACATAACTCATATCTGATATTTTCATTCGACTAAATTAACAGATTTTTTAACCTTATATTTACATTTTTTAATTAGCTCTTTAACTAAGCCATAACCAGGCATATATATATCTTTATTGATGTCATAAAGTGGTTTCATTACGAATTCTCTTTCAAACGCAAGTGGGTGAGGAATTGTGAGTATAGAAGAGCGAAATTCTAACTGCCCATACATAATAATATCAATATCAATAATCCTTTCGTGCCATCTTTTATTTTCTACTCTTCCCATAATTGATTCAATACTTTTCACAATGTTTAAAAGGTCTAAAGGATTTAACTTTGATTTACACTCTATTACCAAATTAAAGTAATGAGATTGATCCTGTGGTCCCATAGGCGGACTTAAATAGCATTTTGAAGATTTAACAAATTCTATATTTGGTTCTTTTTTTATGTAATTTATAGCTTTTAATATTTGCTTCTTTGGATCATTTAAATTACTTCCNATNCCAAAGAATATGCTTTCTGATTTATCAAAATAAAATTTCATAAATTATTTACTTGAGATTGTCATAAACATCTTGCCAGTTATTAGAATATTCTAAGAGATCAGAATCGACATTTGATCTAATTAGAAAAAAATCAAATGCAGCTCTAAATTTTTCCTGTCTAACCATATATTCTATATTTTTTCGTGATAAATCAAAAAATTTATCCTGCATACGCCATATTTGAAATATAGTTGGTTGGAAAAAGTTCGGTATTGAAATATTTTTACTTTGCTCGAATAGAATTTTTTCAAATTCTTCAAATAAATAAGTTTTTTTATTAGTTTTGCTCTTTTCCTCAAACAAAGGCCAAAGGATTACTGCATATATAAATGCTGGATTTAAAGATAGCCCTTCATTAAACCTCTTATCAGTATTTTTAAGTGCAGAAACTATCATAGAATCATATTTCTGATTATTTTTTATTAGACTATTTATTCTAGGAAATAAATATTTAAATAAATTATATTCTTTTAATTTTTGAAATCCTTCTATTGAATTACCACAGTGCATTATTTTTATAACATCATCAAATAATCTTGATGGTGATGCTTCTAAAAGATAATATGCATTTTTAACTATGCTTTTTTTATGATCAGTTGGAAGTTCGACTGGTAGTTTGGATTCAAACTTTACAGCTCTTANCATTCTCACAGAATCTTCCCTAAAGCATATNTCAGGATTTTTAATTGCTTTAAGAGTCTTCGTCTCTAGGTCTTTTATTCCACCAACATAATCATGAATTTTTTTTGTTTCTATGTCGTAATACAGCGAATTTATTGTAAAATCTCTTCTATATGCATCTTGACTAATGCTACCGTAAAAATTATCCCTGCGTGATGTTTTATTTCCACCCTTGAATCTGTGAGATTTATTTGACGAGCTTATATCTGCTCTAAAAGTACTTACTTCAATGTATTTTCTTTTATCAAAATAAACATGNACTATTTTAAATCTTCTTCCTATTATTTGAGAGTTTTTGAAAATCTTTCTAATAACATCTGGATGAGCATTGGTAACTACATCAAAATCTTTTGGCTTGAAGCCAAGAAAAAGATCTCTTACGCAGCCGCCAACTAAATAGGCATCAAATCCATTACTTTTTAATACTTGTATTGTATTTAATGCATCAGGGTCAATAAGATCGTTATTGATTTTGTGCTCATTGTGGGGATAGATTTTAAGACTCTTACTCATGAGACTTAAATCCTATCACAATTTTATTTCAGATATCGTGAATAAATACTAATTAAAATCAGATGTTAATTCATCCACAATGGATTTTGTTATAATCTGATTACAAGAATATTTATCATGATCAACACCCATTGAGATATTTGGATTTTCTTTTAAACCTTTAATACTTGATTCAGAAAATTCCCACCTTAAAAAATGAACTGCCGAGGTTTTGGTATCATCTTCTCTCTCTAAATCCTCATCTGCAATTGGAAATACAGGTGCGCTTGCGCCAAGCTTAATCCAAATTTTTCTCTCTACACCTTTTAGTTCTTTAAGCTTTTCTCTTCTTTCTTGAACATTGGTATACTCAATAAGCATTGTGGCTTTTAAATTTTTGCCATTTGGGATTAATGGGTTGTAAGCATCTAATTCTTCCTGAATTGCATCAGCTTCAAAAATTTTTTCTATTCGAAGCATTTCCTGAATTTGATACTGAATAGTAAGTTTATTTTCAAAAAGTAAAGTAATATTTTCACCTAACTGTACATTTCTATTTTTTTTAATACTTAAAACGTTTTGCTTAAAATCATTTCTTTTTTCAGCATATTCTTCAAGCTTATACAAATCATCTCTTGCTAACATAGTCTTTTCTCCTAAAAATTAAATATCGTAACTCTTTCTTATCAAGCTAATTGGGTGATTATTAGTCTCCACATTTTTTTCATTTTCAATGCCGGAGCCAATAAACTTTGCCGCCATTGGACAATCACTTGTAAAATTTGTAAATTCCCCTTTATTTATTTTAGAAATTACAGGCCTTCTAATCTTAAGTGCCTTTTCAAAAGATTCTGCCTTAATCGCATAAGAACCGTCATGACCTGAGCATCTTTCAATCATTGAAATGTTTTCGTTACTTATGTAGCTTAAAAGCTCCTTTGTTTTTGGGCCAAGATTTTGAACCCTTTGATGGCAAGCAGGCTGATAGGCAATGTTTTGAGCTTTTTGTTTGAAATCTTTTTTAAATAAACCTTCTTTATCTCTTAAACTTAAATATTCAAAAGGGTCGAAGATTTTTTCCTTTATCATTTGTACTTTTTTATCATTAGGAAAAAGGAGTGGTAATTCTTGTTTAAACATTAAAACACAAGAGGGTACTGGTGAAACAATATCCCAACCTTGCTCAACATACTCATAGAGTCTNTCGATATTTTTATCTTTAAGTTTTTCTACTGCAGCAAGATCACCTAACTCTAATTTAGGCATTCCACAACAATTTTCTTTATCACAAAGTTCAACTAATATCTCATTATGTTGGAAAACTTTAACTAAGTCCTCAGAAATTTCTGGCTCACTAAATGAACAATAACAGGTTGCGAATAACTTAACTTTTCCTGTTGTAGTTTTTGTCGACTTTACTTCAATATTATTTACTTTCAGATTTTTATACCTCTTAATGATGGTATTTGAGTCAAATTTAGGCAATGCTGCGGCATGATGAATTTTTAAGAATTTCTGTAATAAAATTTTNATTAATTTATTTGAAAGCAAAAAATTGAAAATTTTATCAAGTAAAGGTTTATTNCCAATACTAAAAATTAAATCGGTACTACTTAAAACGAAGTTTCTAANCTTTGATCTCAAATCAAACTTATTATTTTTAAACTTTAATGCTTTTGCTCTGAGCATCAAATGTGGGAAATCAAGATTCCACTCATGAGGAGGTACATATGGACATTTGGTTTGATAGCAAAGATCACATAAATAACACTCATCGACCACTTTTGTATAATCTTTTTTGTCAACTGACTCTAAATCAAAGTTTGTTGATTCATCAATTAAATCAAACAATGTAGGAAAAGCATCGCAGAGACTCACACACCTTCTGCAACCATGGCATATATCAAAGACTCGAAATAACTCATCATTTAATTCGCTTTCGTTCCAGAAACTTGGATTTTTCCAGTCGATATTGTGACGAGTAGGCGCACCTAATCCACCTTCTTTAGTAATAGGATTCATCAGTTCTCCAAAAATTTAGNAGCCGTTAAAAATTGATAACGGCTCCTTAAGATAATTAAGCTACGTCGTCTAATGCTTTTTGAAATCTATTAGCATGCGATCTTTCTGCTTTAGCTAATGTTTCAAACCAATCAGCAATTTCGTCAAAACCTTCTTCTCTAGCTTTTTTAGCCATTCCTGGATACATATCTGTGTATTCATGTGTCTCACCAGCAATAGCTGTTTTAAGGTTTGATACTGTATCACCAAATGGCTCGCCAGTAGCAGGGTCTCCGCACTCTTCAAGATACTCAAGATGACCATGAGCATGACCTGTTTCACCTTCTGCTGTAGATCTAAAAACTGCTGCTACATCGTTAAAACCTTCAACATCAGCTTTTTGAGCAAAATATAGATATCTTCTGTTAGCTTGAGACTCACCAGCAAAAGCTGCCTGAAGATTTTTTTCTGTTTCTGAACCTTTTAATTCCATGATTTTCTCCTTTATAAAAAACTATAATATATGGAAAATTACTCATTGAATCAAAATGATTTTATCTATATTATATATAGAATTTACCTATATATAAGTATTNTTTAATATATGAAGCAAATATATGAATTTAAGAGANATTGAGTACATTGTTGCAGTTGCAGATACAAAAAGCTTTCAGAAAGCTGCAAATCAATGTTATGTATCCCAACCTACATTAAGCGGACAAATTAAAAAGCTTGAAAATTATCTTGGTGGCATGATTTTTGAAAGGACTACCAAAACTTTAAACATCACCCCTTTCGGTGATGAAATAATTTCGAAGGCTAGAGTGATTCTTGAACAAACAAATGCAATTAAAAACTTATCACATGATTTCAAAGATCCATGGCACACACCGCTAAAAATAGGAATAATTCCCTCGTTGGGCCCTTATCTTATTCCAAGTTTTTTAAAAACATTAAGAAAAGAGATTGGAGATTATAAATTTTCATTTGACGAGGATATTACAGATAACATTACGCAAAAACTTATTAATAGGGAGCTAGATGCAATTTTTCTTGCAACAGATATAGACACCAAACAATTTAATGAAATTATGCTTTTTGACGAACCTTTTTGGGTAGCCTATAGCTCTANAGATGATATGGGTCACTTAAATGAAATACAAACGTCTGATCTAAATCTTGATCGGATGATTTTACTTTCTGATGGCCACTGTCTGAGAAACCAAATTATTGAAATATGTAATACATACAAACAAGAGNATAGNGTTGGGTTTGATACAAAAGCATCAAGTTTAGAAACACTGATTAATTTAGTTTCAAGTGGTGANGGTTACACATTAGTACCAGCTTTATCGTTGCAAGCAGCCTGGACAACTGACAAAGGCATTCAAGTGCAAAAACTTAAACATGAAAAGGCATATCGCTCAATAAGATTAGTGTATAGAAAAAATTATCACAGAGAAGAGCAACTGCTAAAGTTAGCAGAGCTTGCATGTTTAAGGTTACCTAATACTGTTGTAAAAATTTAGTTTCTTTCAATGCCTAATAAAAAATTTTTCTTTTTAATATAAAAATCATTTTCTTTAAACGAACTTCCAGCAAAACCGCCNACGCAATTAATTGCAATTACTCTGTGGCAAGGAATTATAAGATGAAGCGGATTTTTTCGACAAGCATTTCCAACAGGTCTAGGATGCGACTTAACTTTATTAGCGACTTCACTATAAGTTAAAGTTTCTGAATATTTAATATTACTTACTGCTTCTAAGACTTTTTTTTGATAATTAGTGCCGTTAATTATGTAGTCGACTTGAAATTCTTTTAAATTGCCATCGAGATAATATTCGATTTGCTTACAAATATCTTTTATAAAATTATTAGTTTTATTTTTTCTAGTTTTAGCTTTTTCTAGTATTTGAAGTTCAGACAATACATAATTATCATATTTAAAGCCTATTGCCCCAATCGTTGTTTTATAGATGTAGTTGTAATCGGAAAGTAAATCCAATCGACTATTTTGGTGTAGCTTTCTTTGCTACAGTTTTTTTGGACGAAGTAGCTTTTTTTGCCACCGCTTTCTTAGTAGNAGAAGTTTTTGTAGTAGAAGTTTTTTTCTTATTGGCAGAAGANGCTTTAGTNCCTGATGACGCGAGCTTTTCTTTGATTCGTGCAGCTTTTCCAGTTAATCCTCTTAGATAGTATAATTTAGATCTTCTTACTTTACCTTTTCTCTTAACTTTGATGCTTTCAATTAAAGGGCTATGTGTTTGAAAAACNCTTTCAACACCTTCTCCATGTGAAATTTTTCTCACAGTGAATGAAGAATGAAGTCCTCTATTTTTAATAGCTATAACAACGCCTTCGTAAGCTTGGAGTCTTACCCTATCTCCTTCCTTAACTTTTACCTGAACCACNACATCATCTCCCTGAGCAAAATCAGGAATATCAGCTTTAAGTTGTTTTTTATTGAATTCTTCTAGAATATTCATTTTTTAACCCTCTAAGGTTGGTAATGATATATCCTGCGAGCGCATTATGAAAGCTTTTTTTTAATTTTCCTTTTTTTTATCTATGGACTTTGACATGCTCTTTCGCCATTCTGCTATTTTTTGGTGATTTCCACTTAAAAGTACATTTGGAACTTTTTTCCCCTCAAAATCTTCTGGCCTTGAATATTGCGGAGCTTCCATTCTCTCATTTTCGAATGTTTCGTTACTTAAAGATTCAGAGTCTCCAAGTGTTCCTGGAATAAGTCTTGTTATGGTATCAATAAGAATACATGCAGCAACTTCGCCTCCAGATAAAATATAATCTCCCACTGATATTTCTTGATCAACTTCAAGATCAATGAAGCGTTGATCTACACCTTGATATCTGCCAACCACTATAACCAAATCATTTTTAAGACTTTTGAATTGTTTAGCCAAAGATTGGTCTAAAGTTTTACCTTTAGGGGACATATAAATACACTTTGGATTATTTAGCTTATTTTTCGCAAATCTTGTAGCCTTCACTAATGGCTCAACTTTTATTATCATTCCTGCGCCACCACCATATGGCTTATCATCAATATAAGAATCTTCTGAAAAATGTCTAACGTTAATCACTTCGATATCAATAATTTTTCTATCAATAGCTTTTTTAATAACCCCATAGTTTACGTANGACTCTATAATTTCAGGTATTATACTAATTACTATAATTTTCATTGATTACTCCAAATAATCCTTTGAGACCAGTAATGAATTCTCGAGAAGATTGATTTCAATGATAGCTGAACCTTGAATAAATGGAACTAAATGCTCTTTTTCTTCTTTATCAGTTATGACAATAACATCATTTGCCCCTGTCCTGATAAGGTTAGAGACTTTTCCAACATTTTTCTTGTCCTCGGAAAAAACCTGTAAGCCGATTAAATCTTGCCAATAGTATTCATTTTCACCAAGAGAAGGCAATTCATTTCGATCTATATAAATTTCTTTTTTTAAATATTGCTCAGCAGTTGTTCGATCATCAATTCCTTTAATTTTAATTTTAATATCTTTTTCAAACGTTATATTTTCTATTTCAATCTTTTCTAAACAATCGTCAATAAGNATTTCAAAATTTTTATAAGTTGAGATGTTTTCGTGCGGATCGGCAAATGATTTAATTTTTAACCAACCTTTGATTCCAAAAGGGGCTAATATTTGAGCAATAAGGATTTTATTTTCTAAATTCAAAAGAAGTTAACTTGCTTCTTTTAGAAGCTTAGCAACTCTCTCTGAGGTTTGTGCGCCAACTGAGATCCAGTAATCTACCCTTTCTTTGTTGACGTGAAGTTTAATTTCTTGGCCGGTTGCCATTGGGTTAAAATATCCAAGACGTTCAATATATCCACTTCCTCTTCTTTTGCGCGAGTCTGTGGCAACCAAATGATAAAATGGTTTTTTCTTTGCTCCGCCTCTTGATAGTCTAATTGTTACCATAAATATATTATAATGAAATAAAATCCGTATTCTACTTGAACTNACAAAATTGGCAAGATATTCTTGCTTCATGCCGCTGTGGTGGAATTGGTAGACACGTCAGACTCAAAATCTGATTCCCGCAAGGGAGTAACGGTTCAAGTCCGTTCAGCGGTACCATTTTAAATTCTTGGTCTTTAGGAGTCATCTAAATTAAGGATTGAAGTTATTGAGAATACTGTTATGCTTCACATTCGAGTTTACAAGTTTAAAACCTTTTATCCCCGAAAATATAAAATTAGTTAACTAATTTTTTTGATCAACAAAATAGAGAGAAAATATGTCAGATAGAGAAACAGGAACAGTGAAATGGTTCAATGATTCAAAAGGTTATGGTTTCATCCAAAGAGAAAATGGTAAAGATGTCTTTGTTCATTTTCGAGCTATAAAAATTGAAGGCGATGGATATAAAACATTAAAAGAGAATCAAAAGGTTGAATTCTCGGTTGCTGAAGGTGAAAAGGGCCCTACAGCTGAAGATGTTACGCCAGTTTAATTAGTTATCAGGTATCACCCTCTTTTACAAAAACACCGTCCACCATTTTTCCTTTTCGATCTTTAATATCGTTATAGGCAACTGATAGACATTCGTTCATGGTGAGATTATTTCTCACCATTATATTAATTAAAACCACCATCATATCTCCGATGTCGTCTTTAATATCTTTCCCTTTGCATAAGCTATCAGAAAGTTCTCCTGCTTCTTGAATAAGTTTCATATACTGATCTTTATCACTACTGCCATCTATTAAATTACGGTCTCTATGCCATTGACCAATTAGCTTTTCATAATTTATTTCTTCCATACCTCGTGCCTCTTATTAATATTATTTCTATTACTATATATAAAAAAATTAGGGGATAAAAATTAATTTAGAAATTTTTACATGTTATGATTTAAATTTATTGCCCTGGTGGCACAACTGGATAGCGCGTCCCCCTCCTAAGGGGAAGGTTGCAGGTTCGACCCCTGCTCAGGGCACCATTTAATTAAGTGGTAAAAAAAAGTTAAAAATACCAAGTACAAAAATGTCTTCTAAATCTTTCCTTCCGAAGTCTCTAAATAGTGACATATCCAAAAAGTAGGTTGAGGTCACATAATAATTTGTGCGTTGCACATTTTTTTTCACATACATAGATGCTATTCCGCCGGCTAAATTACTAAGATCTTCTTTTGCTCCTTCCTCTCTAGCTTTCTCACTTATACGATCAGCAACAAACGACGAAAAGTTACTCGTGGTTGGGTTAGTCGCATACATTACGGATAGTAATATGGATATGAAAATTAGAAGTCTCATAAAGTTATCCTAGCACTTTTAAAGTTATATTTCTTAATTTGACTAATTGTTCAAGTAATAATAGGATACCCCCTATGGGTATAAGAACTTTTTCTTTTTTGATGATCTTTGTTTCTTTAAATCTTGAAGCAAGGCCAGTATCTTATCCTGGAGGAATCACTGCAATGGCATTTACCGATGACATGAAAGACTCAACGTATATACATTACTCTCCTACNTATAAATATTCTTTTGGTATTGAGACTGTTAGTGATAAGCATTTTAAAAGCGATTACCTTTACGGCAGATTTACTTATTTAATGAACCGAAAAAATACTATGACCTCTCAAAGAAANCTTTATTTTCAATCAGGGATATCATCAAAGGATATTGATGATTTTTTCTANGGTTTTAATGGAGATTGGGAGACACGNAGAATATTTACAAGTTTTGAATATAAGAAAGTCAATACACCCAATACAACTTATTCGGTAAAATTTATTCAAGCTGGTATTGCACCCTATTTAGGAGAGTACGGTGATTTACATACTTGGCTAATGGTTAAACTGAAAAAAAATAGTTTAAGTGATTCATGGTCGGCCTTTCCATTTTTCAAATTTTTTAAAGGAGAAGCTTTATTAGAGTTTGGATATAACAAAACCGATTGGGAAGCACACTTTATGTATAGATTTTAAATTATAGGAGGAAAACATGAGATATTTAATTTTATTATTTTACTTTATTTCACTCTCTGTCTTTGCAGGTGAAAGTAATAAGAGTTCACATGATCATCACGATCACTCAAGCCATGATCATAAAGGAGATCAGACTTTTGTTGACGGACAAAAATTAAATGTAGACCAAAAAAAACTTGATAAATTTCTGAAAAGTCTTGATGAGGGTCAAGTTGCAGTAGTCAGTGTCAAAGGAATGGTTTGTGATTTTTGTGCTAGAGGAATTTCTAAAACCTTTAAAAAAGATGAAAATGTTAAAAAAATATCAATAGATTTAAAAAATGGCAAAGTTGTGATTGCTTACCAAAATGACTACAAAATATCTTTTGACGATATTAAAGAAAAGATGTTAGAGAACGGAATAAATGCTGTAAAAATGGAAATTATCAATATATAAGTTAATGATTTATATTTATGAATGATAAAGCAATAAATATTTTTTCCTTATTGACTTCTTCGTCGACTTTAATATGTTGCGCCTTGCCTGCAATTTTTGTTTTACTTGGTGCTGGGGCAAGTTTTGCAAGTCTCATAACTGTTTTTCCATTTTTAATTACCATATCAAAATATAAGATAGGCATATCAATTTTTGCGCTTGTCATGATTGTCATTGCAGGATACCTCAATTATAAAGCTTCGATGCTCCCTTGCCCTGCAGATATTGAACTTGGAAAGCTATGCATGCAAACAAGGAAAAAATCTCGAATGATTTATTATTTTTCAGTTATAATCTTTTTGTTTGCTAGTTTTTTTACTTACATAATACCTCTATACATATAATATGAATAAACACCCGTGCCACAAAGAACAATTAGCAAGTATCAGAAGAATTGAAGGCCAAATTAGAGGTATTCAAAAAATGATCGATGAAGGTCAATACTGTATAGATATTTTAAATCAGATCAAGGCTGTCAAAAATTCAATAACAACGGTTGAAGGGAAAATTTTAAAAAAACATCTCAATGAATGTATTAAAGAGTCACTAACNGGAAAAAACTCTTATGACGAAAAGGTAGATGAAATTGTTAAGTTGTTAAAGAGGTAGCTTAAAAATATTATAATACGTCATATATTCCAGCTTTAACACAGCGGGATTGGAATTTTTCTTCTACCTCTGGAGAAAGTATTTTTAAATCAAGTAAAGACTTCATTTCCAAATAATTTGTGGTATCTAAAAATAATAAATTGGAAACATTAAATATTGAGACATTATGGTTTGCACGGTGAAGTATTTCTAAGTCATCGTCCTTTTTAATATAACCCTCTTTAATCACCTGAAAATAAACTCCAAGTTTATTAGAGTTAATAAAGTCTTTCACGAATCCTCGAGAGTTCATTTTAATACCTAGTTTAAAACACGGGATTCTAGGTTGTGAAACTTTTACAATAGCGTCACCTATTTTATATTCATCTCCAATATTCACTTCTTTTTCATCAAAAGTTGAAATAGTTAGATTTTCTCCTACTAAACCATACTCCTTAGAAAAATCTTTTTCTAAGAATTGACCCCAATAACTATAGTGTTCATATGAGTATCCATATAATGCTTTATATTTTCCACCGTGCGATGTCAGGTCAGCCTGTTTATCATTTTCTAAACCTTTTTTTGATAAAAAAAGTTTAGTGTTAACTGGTTTTTTAAAAATACTNGTTACTAACTCTTTATTATTAAAAATTACTTTTTCAGGGCTTGCAACATTCAGTGAATAAACTTTCATTTAATTTTATTTTTGTAATAGAGTAATATAGCCAACATCTCGTATATGAAATGAAACAGGGTAAAAATGATTGGTAGCTTTAAAATATAATACAAGGGTTTATATCGAGGAATTTTTTTCCATATATATAAAAAAGCTTTTGCTCCAGAAATAATTTCGTTATTTTCAATCACATGTAGTCTTCTATAAAGAGAGTTTCGGCTTTGTTTAGTCAGATCACACGCCTCATTTCCATCTGATACATCAATCCATTCAAATTGATTAGATTCACTTAATTTTTTGTAGTGATTGATTTCTGTTCTACAGATATTACATGAATCATTGTAAAGAACTTTAGTTTTCATAGGTTATGGTGAAAGACGAACGAATTTCCATGTATTTTTCTTTTTGCTAAACTTTAATCTATCGTGAAGCCTGCCCTTATGTCCTTGCCAAAATTCTATAGTTGCAGGAGTAACACAAAATCCTCCCCAGTGTTTAGGCCTAGGTATGCTTTTCCCCTTAAATTTTTTTTTGAAATACTCGATTTTATCAAGCAAAACTTCGTAATTTTCAATTACTTCACTTTGATTAGAAGCGTGCGCTCCCAGTTGGCTTAATCTTGGTCTTGAAGCAAAATATTTATTTGAAGCAGCGGTGCTTAATTTTTTTGCTGTACCTTCTATACGAACCTGTCGCTCATATGGTTCCCAGTAAATATTTAAAGCAACATGAGGATTTGCAATTATTTCCTTTCCTTTTCTACCATTATAGTTAGTAAAAAATACGAAGCCTTTTTTACTATAGTCCTTCAAAAGCACCATCCTACTTGATGGCTTTCCACTTTTAGTAGATGTAGCTATATTCATAGCATTTGGGTCTTTAAGATCCAACTTCAAAGCATCTTTAAACCACAGATCAAATTGATCAAATGGATTTTTTTTTACACTTTTTTCATCTAAAACCATACTAGCTTGCCTCACAAAATAAGTTTATAATCACACGCATAGAAAAGCGAGGTATTATGTCAGAAAATTTAGTAAAACGTAATGATGATACAGGCTACATTATAGCTTGGAAACATAAATATAACTTTGACACTGGAAAAATGGATGAAGAAATGACTTATGGAGAAGCTCTTGAAAAATGTGAGCAGTTAATTTCTGAAAATCCTGATAAAACTTTTTGGCCTGAAAAAAGTGCTGACAGTAGATCGGAATTTGTCTTTCCTTAATCTAAATCACTTAATTCAAAATTGACTCCCAGATTCCAATGCATGCAATAACCATTTGGGTTATCGTGTAAATATTGTTGATGATAATCTTCAGCATAATAAAAACTTTCACATTCTTTCACCTCAGTTGTAATTAACTTTGGTTCAATCCTTTTTTGATAAGAATTTAAAGATGCTTTTACTACTTTAAGATGTCCATCAGAAGTAGTAAGTATAGCTGAGCGATATTGCGACCCCATATCATTTCCTTGTCTGTTACCTTGCGTTGGGTCATGCGACTCCCAAAAAACTTTTAAAATATTTTTTAATGTGTTTTGATCATCCTGAAAAACTAATTTTACTAGTTCAATATGGTTTGTCTTTCCAGAACAAACTTCTTGATATGTAGGTTCAACAGTTTCACCCTCACCGTAACCGACTGATGTTGAAATGATGCCATCAACATCCCAAAATAATTTTTCGGCACCCCAAAAACAACCCATGCCCAGAAAAATTTCCGACGCTTCTTTTTGATACGGAGGATATATCACACTACCTAAAACTTTATGTTTTCTTGGAATATCGTTTCTCAAAAAAGTTTTATATTTATTCATAATGTAAAAAAATTAAGGCCGCTATTGCGGCCTCAGAGCTCAACATATTTTATTATTATTATTATTCGTTACGGTCCGTATGAGAATGGTGAAGCTAAGCCAACTTTATTAGTTTGCGAAAAGTTCTTTCCATTTCCTGTGTATGTATTTTTTACGGACTTGAATACTTGAATATCAAAAGGTGGTGCAACGGCTAGTGGCATATTTTTAACTAATACTGGGCCACCGTCCATGCCATCAACAGCTTCAAGTTCTTGATGACCAACATCACCAATAACTAGTTTTCTGCTTTTTTCGGTAAATTCAATTGTGATCGGTGCTTTTTCTGCACTCATTACNTCGCCAACNAGACTNGCAATAACTGCTAAATGACCGCCGTGNTTACCACTCCAAAGTTGAGTAATTGCATCAAACTGTTCATCTGTAGCTTCATCATCAACATATAAAGCTANCTTCCAGCCACCATCGGTAAGATTCTTTGTGTCACCTTCACAAGGTGCATGCAACCAGACGCCAACTTTTCTGCCACTTAAATCTACACCGTCTAAATGACCTTCCTCAATATGCCACCCTACCTGAGCTTCACAAAAACCTTCTGTTGGTGGTTGAAGAAAAATACATGGGCATACTAAATCACAGTTACATGATTCGAAGTAGTTACCCTTTAAGTTCCAATCTGCCACATTTACCCCCTTGGGAATAGTTTCTTTTCTGTTAAAATAGCATTCTTAATATAATTGTCAATTGCTTTAAACGTATATAAGCAATTACTAATAAGGATAAATACGGGGGCATTATGACAGCGGATCTTTCAAAAATTCAAAGGCTTATTATTTTATTTGGCGTTCTAAGCGTTGCAGCTGCAGGCTGGTCTTTTCTATATTCAATGGATAGTAACATGAAAAACATGTCAGGAATGGGCATGAATATGAAAATGGATAAGTCTATGGGNGATATGAAAATGGATAAGTCTATGGGNGATATGAAAATGGATAAGTCTATGGGNGATATGAAAATGGATAAGTCTATGGGTG
>NZYO01000008.1 GCA_002702235.1 Gammaproteobacteria bacterium | reverse complement strand
AAATGAAAAAGGATATACTTTTGTAAGTCATCAACAAGAAGTTGGCGCTGGTTACTTTGATGATGTTACTACGGTTATTCAAGGTGGACAGTCCTCTGTGACAGCTCTAACTGGATCAACTGAAGAGGAACAATTTTAAATAATTTTTTAATAAAATTATAATTAAATATATTCTATGTTTATAAATATAAAAGTTCCTGAAAATGGTCAGAAAATTACTGTCAATGATGATGGCTCTTTATCTGTGCCAAATAATCCAATAATACCTTTTATCGAAGGTGACGGTATAGGATGTGACATAACACCTGTAATGCAGAGTGTAGTTAATGCTGCTGTTCACAAAGCTTATGGTAGCGAAAAGTCCGTGTCATGGATGGAGGTATATGCTGGCGATAAAGCCGTTGATGTATATGGAAAAGATAATTGGCTTCCTGAAGAGACCTTTAAAGCTCTAGAAGAATTCATCGTTTCCATTAAAGGCCCCTTAACTACGCCTGTAGGAAAAGGCTTGAGATCGCTAAATGTTGCAATAAGACAAGTTATGGACCTTTATGCTTGTGTGAGGCCTATAAGATATTTTCCTGGAACCACAACCCCTTTGAAATCCTCTGGAGCTACAAATATGGTTATTTTTAGAGAGAATACGGAAGATATTTATGCTGGTATAGAGTGGCAAGCAGAAACACCTGATGTAAAAAAAGTATTAAGTTTTCTAATAGACCAAATGAATGTAGATGGAATTAGATTTCCAAATACCTCAGGTATTGGGATTAAGCCTGTTTCAAAAGAAGGATCAGAGAGATTAATTAGAAAAGCGATAAATTATGCTATTGATAATGACCGAGAGTCTGTATCTTTAGTTCATAAAGGGAACATTATGAAGTATACCGAAGGCGCTTTTATGAATTGGGGTTATGAGCTTGTAAAAAATGAATTTGATGGTGAATTAATTGATGGTGGGCCGTGGTGCTCTTTTATAAATCCAAAAAGTGGTAAAACTATTCTAGTCAAAGATATAATTGCAGATAACTTTTTACAACAAATTCTTCTTAAACCTGAAGATTATGATGTTATTGCAACATTAAATTTAAATGGAGATTACATATCTGATGCACTAGCAGCGCAAGTAGGTGGTATTGGAATCGCTCCAGGAGCAAACATGGCTGATGCCGTAGCTGTATTTGAAGCAACTCATGGTTCTGCTCCAAAATATGCTGGAAAGGATAGGGTCAACCCAGGTTCAATAATATTATCAGCTGAAATGATGTTAAGGTATATCGGTTGGACCGAAGCCGCTGACTTAATTATCAAAGGCGTGGCTGGAGCAATAGCTAATAAAACTGTTACATATGATTTAGCGAGAGCTAGGGCTGGAATGAAAGCATTTGTGAAAACTCACCAATCTAGTAAAGAAATCATACAAGACTTACAAGAGCTTATGCCAGGAGCAACACTAGTTTCATGTAGTGGTTTTGGGGAAGCTATTATTAATTGCATGGAGTGATATAATTTTNCTATGACTCAAACTTTTAAAATAATTTTTATTAATCAAGGTTCTGTATACGAGATATATTCTAGAGAGGTATACCAATCCGATATGTACGGGTTCGTAACTGTAGAAGATATAGTTTTTGGTGAAAAGTCTGGCATGGTAGTTGACCCAAGTGAAGAAAAATTAAAATCAGAATTCGATGGGGTTACAAGATTTTATATACCAATGCATAATATTATTAGGATTGATGAAGTAAAAAAAGAAGGTGTCGCAAAAATTTCTTCTGGATCTGAAGATAATGTAAAACCGTTTCCAGCAGGATCCATAACTATTCCTCCTAGTCCAAATAATAATGAAAATAATTAAATTAGGAGCATAAAATTACCTCTATAAAAGATCACAAATTTTATATTGATTTTATCATCCCTTTCATACATGAAGCCATTAACATTCTTACTTCAACAGATATAACAAAAAAAGAGGTGCACTCGGAGCTTACAAAGATGCATCTTAAAAATACTGTTTTTGAAGAAGATAGACTTGAGTTTTCCTCTACGATTTATGAATTTAATTTTTATATATTATACGCTGGTAAACGAAGCTTTGTACTAAAGATTAATGGTGTTAATCAATATAAAGGATTTGACTTCATAGAAACTAATAAAGGTACTAATTTACACAACAATAGTTCAGAACCTGACTTTATCGATGATTTTATAAAAATGTTCGAAAAGAATTATAAAAAGATCTTTATTGTTTCTAATACATACAAAGATTTCCTGCTAAGTTATAACAATTCCAATTGAGTCTCGTAATATATAAGCCGTCAAATTTAATGCATGTGATAGAATATTTCACTAAATGGAGGGTTGGGAGAGTGGTTGAATCCACTACCTTGGAAAGGTAGCAAACGAGAAATCGTTTCACGAGTTCGAATCTCGTACCCTCCGCCATTTATTTATTAATTCTTTATATGTAATGACTTTAGATTTTAATTTTTTTACAAATTTTTTACTTATTTATCTATTTCTATTTACTGGTGTTTTTTTAAAATATTTCGTAAAAATAAATGAAAAACTTATAGGGAAATTTTTAATCTATCTTTTAGCGCCTATAGTAATATTTCATGGCACATTAAATACAGCCTTAATATCTAATGTTATATTTCTTCCAATCCTTATATTTTTAATATCTTCTTTTGTATGCTACTTATTTTATTTTATTGGTAAAAAAATTTGGAATGATAGTAATGCAAATATATTGGCAATACTTTCTTCAGAAGGTAATACTGGCTATTTTGGCTTACCTATTGCAATTCTTTTATTTAATAATGAGCTAGTTGGTATATACATCTTTGCTTTGATGGGGGTTACTTTATTTGAAAATTCCGTAGTATATTATCTTACTGCTAGAGGAAGGTACTCCAAACTGCATTCCCTTTATAAGTTACTTAAATTACCAGCAATTTATGCATTCATTGCTGGATTAATTTTTAACTTTTACAGCATTAAAAATATTAAATTATTAGATAGCTATATTGATTATATTCAGGATTTGTATTCTTTTCTAGGAATGATGATAGTTGGCTTAAGCATTTACCCTTTAAGTAATCTTAGCCTTGATAAAAAAATGGTTTTACTATCATTCTTAGGAAAATTTATTATATGGCCAATTTTTACACTATTTTTTATTTACTTTAATGAAAACTTTTTTCACTTCTTTAGTCATGAAGTTTATGCGCCCTTAATTCTTGTTTCCATAGTTCCTATTGCGGTAAACACAGTGGTATTTGCTACGGTGCTTAATGTTTATCCCCGTAAAGTGGCTTCGACAGTTTTACTATCTACAATTTTTTCAATCATTTATATCCCTCTTTGTATTTACATACTAAATAATTAAGCTCAATAAATTTAAATGTGTTAGCATAAATTTGATATGAAAGAATATGTTTTAGCTAGAAAATGGAGACCAAAAAAATTTAGTGAAGTTGTAGGTCAAGATTTCGCCATTAAATCCATTGCAAGCGGATTAAAAGCTCAAAAGGTTCATCACGCTTATTTACTCACTGGTCCTAGAGGCATTGGAAAGACTACTATTGCGAGAATTATAGCAAAAGCAATTAATTGCGAAACTAACGGTGTTTCAGATAACCCATGTGGCAAATGCGATACATGTCTACAGATTGATAACACACAATACATTGATTTGTACGAAATTGATGGTGCATCAAAAACAAAAGTAGAAGATATAAGAGAGATTCTTGAAAATGTTCAATACCTTCCAACTCAAGGTAAGTATAAAGTTTACATTATTGACGAAGTTCATATGCTATCAAACCATAGTTTTAATGCTCTTTTAAAAACACTCGAGGAACCACCTGAATANGTAAAGTTTATATTAGCTACAACTGACCCACAAAAAATTCCAAGTACAATTTTGTCAAGATGTTTACATTATAACTTACTGAAAGTATCAACAAACACTATTATTAAACACTTAAAAACAATATTAAGTAACGAAAAGATCAAATTTGATGATGAAGCGGTGGAGTGTATAGCAGAGTGTTCTGATGGCAGTATTAGAGATGCCTTAAGTATCTCTGAGCAATGTATNTCTTTTGAAGANAATGAACTTAGGTATGAAAACGTATGTAATATTTTAAATTACTCTGATAAAGAAAGCTATAAAGCTATTATAAATCAATTAATAAATAAGGATTTGAAAGAAATAATTTTTAAAATTAACAAACTAGATGAGAACGCTATCGATTTTGAGCAATTCCTAACAACAATAATTTCAATATTTCATAATGCTGCATTATATTTAGCAACACAAATTAAATATGAGTATACACACATTGAATTATCAGTATCCATTACAAAATCATTCACTTCTGAAGAGATACAAAAAATATATTCTATCTGCATAAATAATTTAGAGCTTATAAACTATGCACCAAATAAAAAAAGTGCAGTAGAAATGACTTTTATTCAAATTTTTAATGATTTAAACTTCGTTAAAAGTGAAGTAAGCAATAATGACAATTTATTAAAAGAGAAAAATAAGAGCGATGTTCCTTCAGAAATAAAAAAAACCATAAGTGATGATGTACCAAAAAAAAAAGACCTATTTGAATGGGATTATTTAGTATCAAAACTTAATGTAGACGGCGTAACATCAAATTTATTATTAAATTTAGAATATATTAAAAAAGTGGATAATGTAATTGAGTTTAATCTTCAAGAGGAAATAAAAGATATTTTAACTGAAAAATCGAAATTAAAACTTTCAGAGGAAATAGAGAGATTCGTTAAAGAAAAAGTGGTTCTAAATATCAATATTGTAAATTCCGTNTCTAANTCCATTAATGAAGTTAAAAAAAGTGAGATAAAAGAAACATATGAGAAAGCGCAAAAACAAATAGACTCTGACGATTTTGTCAAAGCCATAAAGTCAGAGTTTGATGCAAAAAAAGTTTCAAATGTTATTCAAAAAGAAGAGAAATTGGAGGAAATATGAAAAATATTGGGGATATGATGGGACTTATGAAACAGGCTCAGAAAATGAAGAAAGAAATGAGTCGTATAAAAAAAGAGATATCGAAATCTATTATAATCGCTTCCGATAGTAATCAAATTATTACTATTTCTGTGAACGGAGATTATCAAGTCAAAAAAGTCACAGTAAACGATGATGCTTTAAAAAATATGTCGACAAAGCAAATTGAAAATGTTGTTGAGGAAGCTTTTTCAAATACCATTAAGCAAGTAAAAGATATGACTAATGAAAAAATGAAAAATTTGAGTGATATGGGTGTCCCAAAAGATTTTAATTTGCCAATGTAATGCTTGATAAAGATATTATTGAAGAATTAATTGATGCATTTAGTAATTTGCCTGGTATTGGTAAAAAAACTGCTCAAAGATTGACATTTCATATTCTTCAAAAAGCTAAAGATGACGGATTGCATCTATCTGCGACNCTTAAGAATGTTATCCCAAATATCAAAATGTGTAAAAAATGTCGTAATCTNACACAAAATGATGTGTGTAGCATTTGCCTTGATAAGGCTAGGGATATCTCAAGAATGTGTGTTGTCGAAAATCCTGCAGATTTACTTGCTATTGAAAATAATACTAATTTTAAAGGNATATATTTTGTTTTACATGGATTACTTTCTCCAATTGATAACATTGGCCCACGAGAGTTAGATTTAGAACTTTTAAATAAAATGATTAAAGATAACAATGTTAAAGAACTTATTTTAGCAATGAACTACTCTGTAGAAAGTGATGTTACTGCTCATGTTATAAGTGAGATGATCTCACAAAGTGATATATCAGTTACTCGAATTGCCCAAGGTATTCCTATTGGCAGTGATCTAAATTATATTGATTCAAATACTCTCGCAACTGCTTTTGAAAAGAGAACAAAATATTAGAAAAGAAAACATAATAATAATGTGCTATTGTAATTTTCTATGAATAAAGACTTAAAAAATCTAATTTGGATTGATTTAGAGATGACAGGTTTAAATACTTTCAAAGATGAAATTATTGAAATAGCTACAATCGTAACAGATAAAAATTTAAATGTTATTGAAGAGGGCCCTGTTATAGCTATAAAAACAAAAAAGGAAATTTTGGATGAGATGGATGATTGGAATACTAAACAACATAATAAATCTGGTTTGGTTGATAGAGTGCTTTCAAGTCCATATACATATTCAGATGCNGAGAAAATGACTATTGAGTTTCTAGAAACATACCTAGACCCAAATTACTCACCAATGTGCGGAAGCGGTATTTGTCAAGATAGAAGATTCNTGGCAAGATGTATGCCAAAGTTAGAAAGTTTCTTTCATTATAGAAACCTTGACGTAAGCTCAATTAAAGAGCTTGTGACACGCTGGTACCCTTCTATAAAATTTAAAAAAGAGCCAGCACATCTTGCTTTAAATGATATTAAAGATTCAATAAATGAATTAAAGTTTTATAGAGAGCTAATATTTAAAGAACTTGATTGATTTTTACTTAAANTTGTATCTTTTGGTTCACTNAGTGTTTCTGGGTAGTCAATATTATAGTGTAAACCTCTGCTTTCTTTTCTAGAGATAGCTGATTNAATTATAAGCTCTGCAACACATACTAAATTTTTTAATTCAACTATATCTTTATTAATCTTGTAAGTGAAAAAAAAGGCATCAATTTCTTTTTTCATTATTTTGATCCGCTGATCGGCATAGGACAACCTATGATTGTTTCTAACTATACCGACGTAGTTCCACATCAGAGTTCTTATCTCTTTCCAGCAGTGCTTGATTAAAACTTTTTCTAACTCATCATGTTGCATGTATTTATTNTGGTCAATTTTATTNNTGTTAATTTTTTTAAGATTTTTACTNTTCAAAGATATATCTTTACTNACTACATCAGCAAAATATAAGCATTCTAGTAATGAATTACTGGCCATTCTGTTTGCACCATGCAATCCAGAGTGTGCTACTTCTCCAATAGCATAAAGATTTTTAATGTTTGTTTGTCCTTTTTTATTAATCTCTACACCTCCACAAGTGTAGTGGGTTGCTGGAACTACTGGAATCTTATTTTTAGTTATATCTATGCCATACTCTAAGCATTTATTGTAGATTGAAGGAAACCGCTTGATAATGAAATCTTTTTCCATGTGGCTGATATCCAGAAGGACGAATTCATGTCCATTTTTTTTCATTTCGTTATCTATTGCTCTTGCTACAATATCTCTTGGAGCAAGGACACCTCTATCGTCATATTTGTGCATAAACTTTTCCCCGTTAGGAAGTAAAAGTTTAGCTCCTTCACCTCTCATTGCTTCTGNAATTAAAAAGAATTTTGCATCTTGATTATACATACAAGTTGGATGAAACTGCATAAATTCCATATTTGTAATATTGCATCCAGCTCTATATGCCATTGCAATTCCATCACCTGATGATGTATCAGGGTTGCTAGTGTAAAGGTANGCTTTATTAGCTCCTCCAGAAGCTANAACTAAAAAATTTGCAACATGAATCTCTATTTTATCTGCTTGATCATTATAAATATAACAACCAACGCAGGCATTGTTAGCATCGATAATCAAATCAATAGCTACTCTATGTGTATAAGCATTAATATTTNCTNTATTAGATAAATTATCTATCAAAGATTCTTGAATAACTTTNCCCGTTTTATCATCTGCATGAACGATTCTTGGATAGCTATGTCCTCCTTCNATACCTAAATCTAAATATTTACTTCCTGATTTTGTTTGAGTGTGNGAAAATTCTACACCTCTTTCTTGAAGCCATTTTATTAAATTTCTTGATTTTTTTGCTATATCTCTAACAACATCTTTTCTACATAAACCACAGCCAGTTTCTAGGGTATCCTCAATGTGATTATCAATAGAATCCAAATCATTAAAGACAGCAGATATTCCACCTTGAGCATAATATGTACTACCTTCATGTATGTCAGACTTTGATATAATACCAATTGATAAATTATTAGGAAGCATAAGAGCTAAACTGTTACCTGCTGCACCACTCCCAATGATTAAAACATCGTGATGGATTATATTGGTAACTTGCTTTAAAATATTCTTCATAATTTCATTATATTACTGAATGTAACTTAAACAACTTAAAAAATATTATGCAAAAAATCATTATTTTTATTTTTTTCTTAGTAGCACAGAATTTAGCGTTCTCTTCAAATAATCTTCCAGATTTTACAAAATTAGTTGAAGAAAATAACGCTAGCATTGTTAACATTAGCACTACTAGAGAAGGAAATCTTCCTAAAAACCACCCTCAACTTGAAAACGATGAGTTAAATAAATTTTTTGAAAGATTTTTTGGTGATAAGTTACCAAATGCCCCTAGACAAAGAAATACACAGTCNCTTGGCTCAGGTTTTATTTACTCATCTGATGGNTATATCGTAACGAATCATCATGTAATAAAAAATGCTAAAAAAATAATTGTTAAACTTAATAATAAGACAGAGTTAACAGCTAAAGTAGTTGGTTCTGATGAGCAGAGTGACATTGCGCTTTTAAAAGTTAAAGCAAAAAATTTACAACCTGTCAAAATTGGAAATTCTGAAGATATTAAAGTTGGTCAATGGGTCTTAGCAATTGGCTCACCTTTTGGTTTTGAAAGTACCGTTACTGCTGGGATTGTAAGTGCTAAAGGTAGAAGTCTTCCAAATGGTAACTATGTCCCTTTTATTCAAACAGATGTTGCAATTAATCCGGGTAATTCTGGCGGCCCTTTATTTGATTTAAGTGGAAAAGTTGTTGGAGTAAATGCGCAAATTTTTACAAGATCTGGCGGTTTTATGGGTTTATCTTTTGCCATCCCAATTCATGTTGCTGAAGACGTAATTAATCAACTAAAGAAAAATGGAAAAGTAGTTAGAGGTTGGCTAGGCGTTTACATCCAAGAAGTTACAGATAATCTTGCAAAGTCTTTTGGAATGAAAAAACCTATGGGAGCGCTAATTTCTAAAATCATTCCCGATGGACCAGCAGAAAAATCTGATCTTAAGGTTGGAGATATTATTTTAGAATTTAATAACAAAAAGATATTGAATTCGTCAGACTTACCTCCAATTGTGGGATCATCAAAGGTTGGTAAAAGGGTTGATGTTAAAGTCTTAAGATCTGGTAAAGAAATGACTATTAAATTTAAAGTTGGTAAATTACCAGACCAAATGCAAATTCAGGCAAAAAGCGATAATTCTGAGCCTAATAAAAAAAGTAACATTAATATTCTTGGTATGGATATAACAAACATAACAAGTGAAATGAAAAAAAATCTTAAGTTAAAAGATACTAACGGTGTTTTTGTAAAAAAAGTAATTAAAGAACCCGCTGTATCTGCTTCTTTAGCTGCTGGCGATATTATTAAACAGATAGCCGGAGTAAATGTAATTGATGTAAATCAGTTCCAGAAAGTAGTTTCAAGATTAAGCAAAGGAAATTTCGTATCATTACTTGTTAGAAAAGCAAACAATAGTTCAGTATATTTGGCTATAAAAATAAGATAATAACAAATGCCATCTGAAAACATAAGAAACTTTGCAATCATAGCTCACATTGATCATGGTAANTCAACGCTTGCCGATAGGTTTATNCAAATATGCGGCGGTTTATCAGAAAGAGAAATGAGTAATCAAGTTTTGGACTCCATGGATTTAGAAAGGGAACGTGGCATAACCATTAAGGCGCAGAGCGTTAGATTAAATCACAAATATAACTCTCAAACATATCAATTTAACCTAATNGATACACCAGGACATGTTGATTTCTCATACGAAGTTTCAAGATCACTCTCTGCTTGTGAGGGAGCGCTCTTAGTTGTAGACGCAAGCCAAGGAGTTGAAGCACAAAGCGTAGCAAACTGTTATAAAGCAATAGATTTAAATCTAAAAGTAATTCCTGTTTTAAATAAAATAGATCTACCATCAGCGAACGCTGAGTATGTTTTAAAACAGATTGAAGAAATAATTGGCATNGATACCAGTAATTCAATTAAAGTAAGTGCAAAAACTGGCGAAGGCGTAGAGCTCCTTTTAAACAGCATAGTTGACGAAATACCACCACCAAATATCTTAAAAATCGATCAAACAAAAGCATTAATAATTGACTCATGGTTTGATAACTACCTTGGAATTATTTCTCTAATAAAAGTTATTGAAGGTGATATCGTAGAAAATCAAAAAGTTTCGTTCTTATCGACTAATAAAATATATTCTATTGATGAGCTAGGTTACTTTTCCCCGAAAAAAATTAAGACGAAAAAATTATCAGCCGGAGAAGTGGGCTATATCGTAACGGGGATAAAAGATATATCTGAAGCAAAAGTAGGTGACACCATTGTTGATAAGAATAATGATGACGCAAAAGCATTACCTGGCTTTGAAGAAATTAAGCCAAAAGTATTTGCTGGCTTGTTTCCAATAAATGCGGAGGATTATAAAGATTTTAGAGAGGCTCTAGAAAAATTAAAACTTAATGACTCATCATTTAATTATGAAAAGGAAACATCAAAAGCATTAGGTCATGGCTTCAGGTGCGGTTTTTTAGGCATGCTCCATATGGAGGTTATTCAAGAAAGATTAGAAAGAGAATATGATATAAATCTAATATCGACATCGCCTACGGTTGTTTACAAAGTTTATCTAAAAAATAATGATATTTTGAGTATTGAAAATCCCTCTGACCTTCCAGATCCCTCGTTAATAAGCGAAATACACGAGCCTATAATTGTAGGTTCTATGTTTGTACCATCAGAATATATTGGAAATGTTATAAAGCTTTGTGAAAATAAAAGGGGTAGACAAAAAAAGATAACATATGTTCAGAATCAAGCATTGATAGAGTATTTCTTACCTTTAAATGAAGTAGTTCTTGATTTTTATGATAAGTTAAAATCAAGCACAAAAGGCTATGCCTCTTTTGATTACTATATTTATGGTTATGAACCTTCAATTTTAAAAAAAGTAGATATATTGATAAATAGCGAAAAGGTTGACGCTCTTTCTATAATTACACATTCTGATAAATGTCAAAATATTGGTAGAAAATTAGTAAATAGTATGAAAGAAATAATTCCGAGACAAAACTTTGATATCGCTATACAAGCCGCAATAGGGTCACAAATTATTGCTAGAGCAACAACAAAAGCTTATAGAAAAGATGTAACAGCAAAATTATATGGGGGCGATGTTACAAGAAAAATGAAGCTATTAAAGAAACAAAAGCAGGGTAAAAAACGTATGAAACAATTTGGAAAAGTTGAATTACCTCAAGAGGCTTTTATGGCAATGCTTAAAATTAATGAAAAAGATTAAATTATTACTAATATCTTTAATTTTATTTTCCACATCGCTTTGTGCGGAAATTATAAATGTTACTATCTTAGGTTCTGGAAACCCAAGACCGCATGTCAATAAATATGGCCCATCAATTTTGGTAAAAACAAATGAATATAACCTCATATTTGATGTAGGAAGGGCAACTTTAATTAGGCTCAAGCAAGTTGGGTTAAATGTTTCAGATATTGATAAAATCTTTATTTCTCATATGCATTTTGATCATATTGTGGGTTTACCAGATGTTTGGCTAACTGCAAAACTTTGGCAAAAAGAATCATTAAACGTATATGGGCCAAAGGGACTAAAAAAATTTTGCAGTGATATGATTGAGCTTTATAAAATTGATGCTCGATATAGAAATAAGGGAAATCTTTCCCTAAAATGCAATGAGGATTTACATAATGTAGAATTAAAAGAAGATCTAATTGTAAAAAGATTTAGTGTAAATCATGGGCATGTCAGAAATGCTTATGGATATGAAATTATCCATAAGGGAAAAAAAATAGTTTACTCGGGCGATACTTCAATCTCAGATAATTTAATTGAAAGAGCAAAAGGCGCTGATGTACTTATACATGAAATTATTTATGCGCCAGATGACTTTATTGAAAAAAATAAGAGATTTCAGAAAGTATATAAATCACATACAAATGTGGAGCAAATAATAAAGATTTTGAATATTACCAAGCCTAAATTGGCTGTAATTACTCATGACTTAATATTTTTTGAGAGTCCAAAAAATATATTAAAAATGATTAAAGATAAATATAATGGTGAAATAATTTTCGCTGAAGATCTAACATCTTTTGATATTGGAAATACAATTAATAAATTTAATTATGAATCATATAGATAAAAATAAACCAACTATAATGGGAATTCTGAATGTAACTCCGGATAGCTTTTCTGATGGAGGTTCATACCCATCATCATCAGATGCTGTAAATAGAGCGATGATTATGATTGAACAAGGTGCGAAAATTATTGACATTGGTGGTGAATCAACAAGACCTGGTTCAGAAAGAGTTAGCGCTTTAGAGCAAATAAGAAGAATAAGTGACGTTATTAGTCAGGTCTGTAAGGAAAAACCATCTGATATTATTGTGAGTGTAGATACAACTCTTGCAGAAGTTGCAAAAGTTGCGATTGATAGCGGAGCAGAATTAATAAATGATGTAAGTGGCGGGAATGATGACAGTACAAATATGCTTGATCTAGTAAAAGATTCAAAATGCTATTACTGCATCATGCATATGAAGGGCATACCAAAAACAATGCAGGATAATCCTCAATACTCTAATGTAGTAAGTGAAGTTCTGGATTTTTTGAAAGCAAAAGCCTCTGTTGCTCAAGAGCATGGTATTGAGAAAGAAAAAATCATATTAGATCCCGGTATAGGATTTGGCAAAACTTTAGAACATAACCTTGACTTACTTGCCAATCTTCATGTATTTGCAAATCAGGATTACCACACGCTATTAGGAACTAGTAGAAAAAAACTTTTTGATAGTATTCTTAATATCGTTTCACCAGATGAGAGAGTTATTGGAACCTGCGCAACAAGTGTTGTTGGAGTAAATGCTGGTATAAATATTTTTAGAGTGCATGATGTATGGCAAAATAAACAAGCTATAGACGTGGCTTATGAAATAAAGAAATTGAATAGATAGCATTTTCATGATAATTTTAAAATATTATGACAGATTTATCAGATAAAAAGTGCGTTCCATGTGAAGGTGGAATCCCTCCATTTACTAAAGAGCAAATTCAAGAACATCTATCTATGGTAGATAGTTGGCAAGTATATGAGGATGAGCCAACTAAGTATTATCTTTTAAAGGAATTTAAATTTGGTAATTTTATTGAAAGNCAAAACTTTGTAAATAAAGTTGGTGAAATTGCCGANTCNGANGGACATCATCCAGACNTATTTTTTGGATGGGGATATGCAAAGGTAAAAATTTTTACACATGCTATCCAAGGTCTTGCCGAAAGTGATTTTATTCTGGCTGCTAAAATTGATAAAATTACTTAATCGGTNATTAATTCTTTTATTATTTGAATTTTTTCTTTTAAAGGCATACCCATTGGTAAAATATTTTCTAACTTACTTGTCTTAGATAAGAGATATAAATTAGTTGTATGGTTNACNACATATTCTTTCTCNCTTTTAACATCTGAATAGCTGTAATAAACATGATATTTATTTGAAATATCATCAATAATTTTTAANTCTCCAGTTAATCCAATTATTTTTTTATCAAAGAAATTTAGATAGGTTTTTAATTTTTCNTTTGTATCTCTTTTAGGGTCAACAGTAATAAAAATATAGTCTATTTTTTCTGCATTTAACTCTGGAGATTTTATTAATTGTGAAATCTCNATAAGTGTAGTAGGGCATATGTCTGGACAGTTTGTAAAACCAAAAAAAATTAACTTTACCCTGTCTGACTTATAAAGCTCATATTTGTTTGAATCAAAGTTTTCTAAAATAAAATTACCACCAAGCTCTTTAGCATGGGAATTCAAATTTATAAAAAAGCTTATGCAAATTAACAATCTTAAATATTTCATATACTAACCCAAATATTAATAAGTATATNCTTATATACTAATTATATATGGTACAAATTATAAAAAATAGCTGTACAATAGTAAATATACGTTTGAAGATCCATTAATAAGCTTGACCTTAAACGCCAATAGTACATAATATAATTACCAAATTAAAAAATATAATAAGAATACAAAAATATCAAACTTAGGAGTGTTAATATAATGAAAAAATTATTATTTTCTTTATTAGTATCGTTCTCTTTTTTAGTTCCAGCTCACGCTGATGAAACATGTATGTCTCCATACATGGCTAAAATTGTTGGACAAGAAGATTATGTTTACGTATGGACTTTAGGCGTTGAAGGCCTAGGTGACGANCAAGATAAGTTAGTCACTATTGACGTAAGCCCTAAATCTAAAACTTATGGAAAGGTAGTAAGTGTTTTATCAGTTGGCGGTCGAAATGAAGCCCACCATTCTGGACTTTCAGATGATAGACATTATCTATGGGCAGGAGGTCTTGATACTAATAAGATCTTCATTTTTGATGTTCACTCAAATCCTAGAAAACCTAAACTTCATAAAGTAATCACAGATTTTGTTGAAAAATCTGGAGGAATGGTTGGACCTCATACATTCTATGCTTTACCAGGTAGAATGATGGTTTCAGCGTTATCAAATAATTCTGATCACGGTGGAAGAACAGGATTAGCTGAATATAACAATGCTGGTGAGTTTGTAGCATCCCATTGGTTACCAACTGATGGAGACCTTAGAGGTGCTAAGAAAACTGGAAAAATGGCTGATGGATATGGCTATGATATTAGAGTTCAGCCTAGAAGAAACATTATGCTTACATCTTCTTTTACAGGATGGTCAAACTATATGATGGATTTTGGTCAGATGTTACAAGATGCGGAAGCAATGAAAAGATTTGGAAACACAATGGTTTTATGGGATCTTCACTCAAGAAAGCCTAANAAAGTATTTGATGTTCCAGGNGCACCTTTAGAAATTAGATGTGCTTGGGGTTCTAATAATAACTACTGTTTTACAACAACTGCTCTAACATCTAAATTATGGTTAATATATGAGGATAAAAAAGGTGAATGGCAAGCAGAAGCAGTTGCTGANATTGGCGATCCTTCAAAAGTTCCTTTACCAGTAGATATTTCTATAACCTCAGATGATAAAGGTTTATGGATTGATACATTTATGGATGGAAAAGCAAGGTACTTTGATATCTCTGATCCACACAACCCATCTCAAGTTTTTGAGGAGCAAATTGGCTCGCAGATTAATATGATATCTCAAAGCTGGGATGGCAAAAGAGCATATTTCTCTACTTCTCTTTTAGGTAAGTGGGATAAAACTGGTGAAGCTGATGAGCAATGGGTAAAACTATATAACTGGGATGCTGATAAATTAGAGTTGAGTCATGTTTGGACTATTGATTTTTATAAAGAAAAACTTGGAAGAGCGCATCAAATGAGATTTGGCGCNTACTCACTTTATGGTCAAAAACCTAACAAAAATAATAGACTAGCAGTCAAGTAAAAGATTTTATTTTTTACTTTATTGTATTAAAATTAAGGCTAATATTTTCTATTAGCCTTTTTTATTTTTATGAAAACTATAATTATTTTNTTGATGACAATTTCTATTGCTGTAGCATCAACTTTAAGTCCTAAAGAAGTTGATGTATTGGCACCCGGCTGGAATGATAATCTTGATTATGATATTCCAAAACCTGGTACATATAAATTAAACCCNATTCATAACGCGTATGACGGNATAGTTATAGATGATAATGGCGTAAACTCGACATTATTTGATCAAATGGATGGTAAAATAACACTTTTAAGTTTCATATATAGTACATGTTCTGATATCAATGGATGCCCACTTTCAATGGCAGTTTTTTATAAAATCCAAGATAAGCTAAAAAAAAATAAAAAATTAAGAAATAAGGTAAGACTGATAAGCTTAAGTTTTGACCCAGAAATTGACACTCCTGAAGTAATGAAATTATACGGCAAAAATTTAAAGAGTGACGACTTAGACTGGAGTTTTCTTACTACAAAATCATATAGAGAATTAAATCCAATTATAGAGGCATATAGTCAGCCGGTTATTAGAAAGTACGACGATTCTGGTAATTATAAGGGCGTTGACTCGCATATTTTAAGAGTATTTTTGATAGACTCTAACAAAGTTGTAAGAAATATATACAGCGTATCCTTTCTNCATTCTAAGCTTTTAATTAATGATATAATTAATTTAAGCTTAGAAAAATAATGAAACTATATGTTTAAGAACTATTACTTATTAAAATTACTAATCTTTATTTTTTTTTCTTCAAACGTATTTGCAAGTGAAAAAATCCTTGGTCCAGGTGACGATAAAACAGGATATGATTCAGAAAACTATACAACAAAGTCATCAAGCATTAAGCAAAGNATTGGAAAAAAATATGATATCTCGGAATTTGCCTATATCAAGCAATTAGGTCTTCCAAAACTTAAGTTAAACCAAGAAAGAAATGTATTTTTAAAAAAAGCTGAATTAGGAAAAAAACTATTCTTTGATAGAAGNCTTTCAATTAACAATACTTTTTCTTGTGCAATGTGCCATATTCCAGAACAAGGTTTCACCAATAATGAATTACAAACCGCAGTTGGAATTGAAGGCAGATCAAATCTTAGAAACAGCCCAACATTATTAAATGTTGTATATAACAAATTTCTTTTCCACGATGGAAGAGAATTTTCACTACAAAACCAAATTTGGCAACCATTATTAGCACATTCTGAAATGGCAATGCCGTCTATAGGGTTCATCATAAAGAAATTAAAACTCATAGATGGTTATATTGAGATTTTTGAGGATGCATANCCAAGAAANGGTATTAGTGTTGAAACTATTAGTGATGCTATAGCTAGTTACGAAATGACATTAATATCCGGTAACTCTAAGTTTGATCAGTGGTTTTATGGCAAAGATAGTAATGCTATTTCTGATGATGCGAAAAAAGGATTTGAAATATTTGCAGGCAAAGGAAATTGTATTGCATGTCATGCTGTAAATAAAGANCACGCTTTATTTATAGATAATAAATTTCATAATACCGGCATAGGCTATGTAAATAGTATGGGTGGTGAAAATAAAAATGGTAAAAAAAGAGTTCAACTGTCACCAGGTAATTATGTAGATGTGGATGTCGAAATAATATCNTCTGTTAATCAACAAAAATTAGAGAATGATTTAGGCTTATATCGTGTTACAGAAAATCCTAATCATCGATGGTTATTTAGGACGCCAACACTAAGAAATATTACAGAGACTGCACCATATATGCATGATGGTTCTCTACATACATTAGAAGAGGTTGTTGATTTCTATGATAATGGCGGACATCAAAATGAACTATTAAGCCCTCTTATAAAAAAACTTAATCTGACTAAAAAAGAAAAACNTCAACTTATTGATTTTATGAAAACCTTAACTGGTGAAAATTTAAATTTAATTGTGCTAGATGCTATCTCAACTCCTGTAGGAGATTTGTCANCAAAAGATCCGAGCTGGGGAAATGAAAAAGGTATGGGTTATGATTAATAAGACTCTATTAAAAATCATAGTATTATTTCCTTTATTTTTTATATTATCNTGCTCAAATAATTCTAATGATCAAGTTATGGAAAAAGTTGGAGCACAAATAGATTCAGGATTCGAACTTCCAAACCTTGATGGCCAAGAAGTGAATATTTCCAATTACAAAGGAAAATATATATTAATAAACTTTTGGGCAACTTGGTGTAAGCCTTGTGTTCGTGAATTACCGTCATTGGAAAACCTTCAATCTAATTTCAATGCAGAAAACTTTGAAATTATTGCTATTCACATAGGACAAACTAAGGACCAAGTGAGAAGTTTTTTGATTGAACAGGGCATAACTTTGAATGTATTAATAGATGAAGACATCACTTTGTCAAATTGGATGGTTGAAGCTATNCCTACAACCTTCCTTGTAAACAAAGAAGGTATTGTNGAATACAGATATGTTGGAGAAAAGGACTGGGGAAGCGAATCGGTTATNAGCTTCATCCAATCAAAAATAAACTAATGCTTNANTACTCTGAGGTAGTNGGATCGATAATTCTTTTTACTGCGTTTATTTTATTTGCTGGAAAACCACCTTCAGCAGCATGTTTCTTNATNAGTTCTTCTGTAGGAGCAATNTAAACGCAATAAACTTTATTATCAGTTACATAGCTTTCTACCCATTGAATATCTGTTCCTAAGTTTTTTAAAACCGAACATGATTTTTGAGATATTCCCTGAAGATCTTCAGATGAAAGGGTTCCAGCTCCATCAATTTCTCTTTCAATAATAAATTTTGGCATCAATCCTCCTTACTTTTAGTTGTTATTATTAATCGTCACCCATAAATGAGCCAAAAATGTGAAGTAAACTTGTAAATAAGTTATAAATTGACACATATAAAGTTACTGTAGCAAGTATATAATTTGTTTCACCACCATTTATAATTTCTGATGTTTGATATAGTATTAATCCACACATTAATACCGCGAACATTCCAGAAACCATAAGCATTAAAAGAGGAAAAAAATAACCAAACATTGAAGCAATTAAACCAAATATGCCTAAACTAAATGCTATAAGAATTCCTGAAAATAAAAAGCCACGCAAAAATGAAAAGCTTTTTTTTGTCACATTTGCGTAAGCTGATAATGATAAAAATATTGTACCAGTTGTAAGTAAAGATAAGGTTACAATCTCTGAGCCATTTGATAAGGCGTTTATATAATAATTAAGTATTGGTCCAAGCGTGAAACCNAGAACACCTGTAAGGCAAAACACCCAAAAAATACCAGAGNTTTTGTTCTTNTTTTTATATGTCATGAATAACGTGAGAAAATATAGTCCGAGTGTAATAAATGGATTAACAAAACCAATACCCATTGAATAACTTATAAGTGACATTATTCCACTAAATAAAAGTGTGGTAGAAAGTAAAATGTAAGTATTAGTTAAAACCTTGTTTTTCTGAACTACTGCACTTGTTGAATTTGTATTATATTTTACGTTATTCATACTATATTATCTCCTATAAAAATATTACAATAACTCTTTATGGAAGGCTTGTAAACATAAACAGATGGTTCTGTTTTAAATACCGGAGAGATGGCAGAGTGGTCGAATGCGGCGGTCTTGAAAACCGTTGAGCCGAAAGGTTCCGGGGGTTCGAATCCCTCTCTCTCCGCCAAATATTTGGAGGAATAATGGATTTTATTATAATAATTGTTTTAATTGGAATGGTTTTTATACTACTGTCAATTGATAAAAAAATTGGTGAACTCAACGATAATTTAGACCGTATTGCAGAGGTAATTAAAAATAACAAAAACGATTAGTAGTTAAATTCTACTTATAGTCTTCAATATTGCCGCTAGATATCATCCATTCTTTAAAACCACCAATCATATGTGACACTTTACTGTAACCCATATTCACAAGTGTCTGTCCAGCTAGAGCAGATCTACTNCCGGTTTGACAATATAAAACTATTTCTTTATCAGTATCAAAAAATTTTTTNTAGTACTGATGAGCTGGATCTGCAAGAAATTCTAATTTACCTCTAGGAGCATTAAAGCTTTTAGGAATTACTCCNGTATCTTTTAATTCATCCGTATCTCTGATGTCTATAATTATATATTCCTCGTTTTGAATAAAAGATTCAACTTCAGATACAGTGTATTCTTTAATTACTTTCCTTGCGTTNTNAACCATTTCAATAGAGCTTGATATAGACATATANAATTCCTTAAATTTAAGTATAACTAACTTATGTAATAATATATTATTTATATTTAGGAGTAAATTNAGTATGTTAGGGCCTTTCATAATTGATATTGAAAGTACAAAATTAAGTGAAGAAGATANTGATGTATTATCACATCCCTTAATTGGTGGTGTNATTTTATTTTCAAGAAATTTTGAGTCTAAAAATAACTTAGTTGATTTAATTATAAAAATTAAAAGGATTAAAGATCCGTCATTGATTATTTTTGTAGACCACGAAGGCGGTGATGTACAAAGATTTAAAAAAGAATTTACTCAATTACCACCAGCAAGCATTTTAGGAAAAAATTATAATTTTAACACAGCTAAATCAATTGATATGGCATATAAGTTTGGTTGGCTTTCTGCATATGAGCTTACAGAGATTGGCATTGACGTAAATAATCATCCAGTTTTAGACATCGATTATAAAACTAGTGACGTTATGAAAAATAGGTGTTTCGCTGATAATTTAGAAGCTATAAATAAGCTAACCGAAAGTTATATTAAAGGTTCTAACAACTTTGGATTATCATTAATATGTAAACATTTTCCAGGGCATGGNTACGTTAAACCAGATACACATAAAAGCGTAGCAGTAGATAATCGACAAATTAAAACAATATTTGAGAATGATATTCAGGCTTTTATAAATGCAATAGAAAATAAAATACAAGGTGTAATGATGTCGCATGTAATTTATAAGAAATTTGATATTTTGCCTTCAAGTCTTTCTCCCAAGTGGAATAAATTTTTAAGAGAAGAAATAAGATTTAATGGGATTNTAATTGCCGATGATTTATCGATGCGAGGACTAGATGAATATGGCGATATAATTGAAAAAGTAAATCTATTTACAAAATCTGGAATTGACTGCGCTTTTGTATGTAATGATAGGAATTCTGTTATTAAAATTTTAGATAACATGATGTGTAAACCTGATAAGTATTTAGAGGAGAAATTAATTACTCTCAAACTCACAAAGCAAGAAGAAAATCAGTATGATAAATTTAAACGTAATGATATTATAAAGGAAATACTTGATTTTAATAATCTCTTACAAAANGAAATTGATTTAAAATATGATTGAAAAATATTCAAATTTATTAGGNNTAAATGATTGGGTAACAAAAGTAATTTTTGTNTTAATAGTTGTGATATCTATAAACATTTTTACAAAAGTTATTTTAATAAATTTAAAAAAACAAATTGAAAAAACAGAAAATAATTGGGATGATGCATTTGTCAGTTCGTTATTTAGACCTATTACCTTTATTGTATGGATGCTTGGTATTATCTTTACTGTTCAATTATTNAATGAAAATGAGCACTTATTAGACAATAGTTTTATTTCTAATTTAAAAAAATCAACATTTGTTATAGGAATTAGTTTGTTTCTTTATAGCTTTTCTAAACATCTTCAAGAACTGATCATTGAAAAAAATATAAGTAAAAATATTGATTTTGATGATTCGACAATAGAAGCAATCTCAAAATTAGCAAGACTGTCTATTCTTATTATAGCGACGTTAATATTACTACAAACATTTGGTTTAAGTATATCAGGNGTTCTTGCTTTTGGAGGCATTGGTGGGTTAGCTATTGGTTTCGCTGCAAAAGATTTATTATCTAATTTTTTTGGAGGGCTTATAATATATCTTGATAAGCCATTTAAAAAAGGAGATTGGATACGCTCTCCAGATAGGGACCTTGAGGGTGTAGTTGTTGAGATAGGTTGGAGACAGACTATTATTAAAAATTTTAAAAGAAATATGATTTATGTACCCAACTCAATTTTTGCTAGTGTGATTATTGAAAATCCTTCCAGAATGTCACATAGGCGGATACATGAGTGTATAGGGCTTAGATATCAAGATATTTCAAAAATTGGNAATATAATTAAAGATGTTAGGGAAATGATTAACAAGCATAGCGATATTGATACTTCGCAAAGTATATTAGTAGCATTTAATTCTTTTAATTCCAGTTCCATAGATTTCTTTATAAGAGCTTATACAAACCCAGTAGAATGGGAAGCTTTTCACTTAATAAAAGAAGATATTTTATTCAAAATCCATGAAATTATTTCAGAACATAATGCAGACATTGCATTTCCAAGTCGAACTGTATATGTAGAAAATTCAAATTAGTTGAGTTTATTAACTTTTATTAAAAAGCTAAATATACCTTTATCAATATAATACAATTTATTTAATGTTATTCTATTTGAATATTTAAGTTTTTCAGCATGCAACGTAGGATTTGAAAATAAACTTTTATTTTTTAAGATCTTTCTATTAATCAAATTAAAGTTAATAGTAAAAAACTTACCTTTTTTAAATTTTATATTACCCTCAAACTCACTAATTTTTCCATTTGTAAGAATATCAAGATTGTTTACATCAAGATCTTCTTCAATTAGCATTTCACTATAATCAAAACCACCAGAGAAGAAAATTGCAGCATTAGAATCTAATTGCTGAATCCACTCTTTATGAGCTATTAATTTTAACCTATCATCATTTTTGATTTTACTTACCTCTTTATCAAACGTACTTAATTTATACTTCTCCTCGTATTTTAAGCATTCAAGCTCATAATCAATTAGACAATTATTTTCCTGAATATCAATTACATTCGAATCAAATTTTAATTTCTCGTAGTCAAGTTCATTCTCTATGTATAGATTTTGAGAATGAGATAGGATTATTACTTTCACATGGTAAAAATCTTCAAAAATAAGATCATTAGAGTGACATAAAGTACTCCAGAAAAGTAAAAAGATAAAAACTATTTTTTTCATTTCATAATTAGTGATAACGAATTTTCTAATACTTCAATTTTATCATCTATATCTTGTGTGTCTAATCTAAGTTTCAATGTATTATCCTTTTCTAACTTTGTAAAATCAGAATTTTCATTTAGAAACTTAATTAGCTTTTCGTGATTTACTTTGTTGTCCTTATACATTTCTATTTTCACATTTACTGATGTCTCGGAAATTCTCTTTATGCCTTTATTTTTAAACTTAATCTTTAATTTTGTTATCTTTAAAAGATTATTTAATTGNTCTGGAAATAAGCCAAATCGATTTATAAATTCAGATGCTAAATTGTTTATATCATTTTCATCTTTACAGCTAGAAAGCCTTTTATAACATACCAACCTTAAATTGACGTCATTTATATATTCATCTGGAATGAAAGCCTCATAATTTAGCTCAATTTCAAGGTCATTAGAAATATCATAATCCTTTATACTAAATTTTCCTGATTTATGTAACGCAATCGCTTTTTCAAGCATTTTATTGTACATCGAAAATCCTACTTCCTGAATTTCGCCGCTTTGTTCTTGCCCAAGAATATTTCCTGCACCCCTTATCTCTAGATCTCTGGAGGCCAATGTAAAACCTGAGCCTAAATCCTCTGCTGTTTCCAGAGCAAGTAGTCTTTGTTTAGCTTCATCTGTTAAAAGATTTTTATTTGATGCTATAAGGTAGCAAAAAGCTTGTTTATCACTTCTTCCAACTCTACCTCTTATTTGATGAAGTTGCGAAAGNCCAAATCTCTCAGCTCTATTAATTATTATTGTATTAGCATTTGGTATATCAATACCATTTTCAATTATAGTTGTTGATACAAGTACATGAAATTTCTTTTCGTTAAACATTATTAAAATTTTTTCTAAATCACTAAGTTTCATTTTCGCATGAATAAATTTAACCTCAAAAGCATCAGAAAGTTTTTGAATTCTTTCAGCTATTTTATGTATATCCTCAATTCTGTTATGTATAAAGAAAATTTGACCGCCTCTTTCTATTTCTTTTGAAATAGCATCTTTAATTATTTGATCGTCCCACTCAATATTAAATGTTTTAATAGGAGCTCTATCGACGGGTGGAGTTGCAATAATACTTATATCTTTCAAACCACCTAAAGATAAGCTTAATGTTCTAGGAATTGGAGTTGCTGTTAAAGATATTATTTCCACATTATTATTTTTTTGTTTTATAATTTCTTTATGTTTTACGCCAAATTTCTGTTCTTCATCTATTATTAATAATCCNAGATTTTTAAAAATAATATCATTTTGAAATACGCGATGTGTTGATATTAAAATATCTATTGATCCATTTTTAAGATCATTAATTATCTTTTTTTGCTTGATTTTATCTTTAAATCTTGAAATTGATTCAATTCTAATTGGCCAATTCTTGTATCGATTTTTAAAAACGTTATAATGCTGCTCCGCTAACACTGTTGTTGGAGCCACTAATGCAACTTGCTTATTATTATTTACGACAATAAATGCAGCTCTCATAGCAACTTCAGTCTTTCCAAAACCTACGTCACCGCATATTAATCTATCGGTGATTTTTTCTGACCGTAAATCATCTATTACTTCATCTATCGCTTTTACTTGGTCTTCAGTCTCATCATAAATGAACTCATCNGCAAATTTATTAANAATTATTTTTTCNACTTCATAAGTATTTCCTTTTATNGAATTTCTTTTAGCATTTAATTCTAATATNTCTGCAGCAATATCATTTACTTTTTTTAATGCTTTCTTTTTTGCTGCATTCCATTGATTACTACCTAACTTGTGAAGAGGAATATTTTGATCTACTGATATATATTTATTTACACAGTCTAATGAAGATACTGGNACATACAGCTTATCATTATCAGCATAAGAGATACAAACATATTCATTAATCTTATTATTTGTAGTAATTTTTTTAAGCCCATGGTACCTCCCAATACCATACCTGTCGTGAACAACAGCTGAGCCTATAACCATATTTTTAAGTTGATCAGCAAAAACGTTTTTTTTAGATTTAGATTTGTTTTGCTTTATCTTATTTTTTAAAATGTCATCCTCTGATATAAACGATATTAATTTATCAGGTAAATTAAAACTTTTATTTAAATAATTTCTTATTAATAAGACTTTATCTTTAATATCTGATAATTTTTCTATATTAGAAATTTCATTGAATAGAATATTATTTGTGGCAAAGACTTCTTTGATTTTTTGATATTTATCCTCACTCTTTGAAAAGATCAGCACCTTATTATTTCTCTCAATGTGTTTTTTCAAAATCTTTAAGGGATCGTCGAATAATGGTTTAATGCTAACATCCTCGATAATATTTGAATTTATTACTAAACTATCCTTATTTTTTTTTGTACTAGTAATATTTATAGTCTTTTTAAACTCAATATTACTGATTTCTTTAATGTTGTTATAAAGATAATCAAGTTTTAAAACCTTTTGCTCTTTTGAAAATTCATCATATCTTCTTTCAACTAACTCATATTGTTCATAATACATTTCATCTAATAAATCTGTCTCATCCACTGAGAGTATATTTAAATTAGTACCTATGTAATCAAATATACTAGAAGTTTTTTTGTACAATAATGGAAAATAATTATTTATTCCTTGTGGGTTTCTGCGTTCACTAAATTCTGTATATATTTTATTATTAAGAGGATTACCCTCAAATATTGATCTGTATTGTTCTCTAAATCTTTTAATAGTCTCAGAATTTTGTATGATTTCATTAGTTGGGCAAAGTATCAATTTTTCATGAAAATCTTGATATGATACTTGATCTGTTATATTAAAATATTTTATAGATTGAATTTTGTCATCATATAAATCTATTCTAAGAGGTTTTATTAAACCTGGTGGATAAATATCTATGATGGATCCTCTAATTGAAAATTGACCACTTAAAGATACTTGCTCTGTTCTTTCATATCCGATTTCTACTAAAAAATTTTTAAAAGAATCTACGGCAATATCATCTGCAACATTTAATTCATATGAAAATTTTTTAAATAACTTATAATCGAGAAGTTTCTTTAGAATATTATATACCGAGGTGATTATAACTTTATTTTTTATCGCTGAACTTATAATTTTATTAATTTCAAAATATTTTTTTGCAGAAAAGCTTCCATAAGAGGGCATTGGATCATATGGAATTTCATCAAATGAATGAATTGGAAATATTCTTTCTTTATCAATATAAGCTTCTAATTCGAACTTGATACGGTCAACAGCAGTGTCATTTTTTAGTATTATAAGTGAACTTTCATCACTAGCTTTTATAATATTTGACAAAAGTAGTGAATCAGCAGAATTAACATATCCTGCTATATTATCAGTTTGTTCAATATTTTTATTAATTAATGAAATCATAAAAAAAGGGGCTTTAAAGCCCCTATATTTTTATACATTGATCTAAATTATGCAAACATATCAGCGACTATATTATCATACCAACTGTAAGCGTATTGAACTTCTCTTCTTCTTGCTTCATCTGTAGCATCTACAGGAGTTAATCCTCCAGATACTTTATTGATTTTACTTTTATCGTCCGCTAATCGATAAACTGCAGCAACAGAAATTGCATAGTCAGGAGCAACAAGGCTATAACATGTATTAACATATGAAGGTATACCTGTTGCCACATCATTTAATGAAGATACGACGGCATGCGCACATACTTTTGCTTGCGAATTTGCCGCATAGCCTGATTTAGGCATTCCTTTCGCTATACTTGCATCACCAATAACATAGACATCTTTTTTTAATTTAGATTCAAATGTATCTAGATGAACAGGGCACCATCCTGATTTATCTACAACTCCAGAAACATGGGCGATTTTTCCAGCAGCTTGTTGAGGTATAACATTGATGACACCACCTTTATGGGTATCTCCAAAATTTGTTGTTACTGTCATNTTATTTACATCAACTGAAGCAATACCACCATCGGTTTCGCTACCAGGAATCCATTCAATCATNCCATCATACCTATCTTTCCATCCTTGTTGAAATAATTTCATTTTTGAGAACTTATCTTTTGGATCTAGAACTAAAATTTTTGATTTAGGTTTGTTATTTTTCAAAAAATAAGCTATTTGACATGTTCTTTCGTATGGGCCAGGAGGGCATCTATATGGATTTTTTGGTGGTGCNATTATAACTGTATCACCATCATTCATTGCGTTTAATTGTTTTACAAGAATGTCAGTCTGCTCACCTGCCTTCCAGGCATGAGGCATAACTCTTGCAGCTTCCTCAGTGTATCCTTCAATTTCATTAAATTTAACGTCTATTCCAGGCGACATAATAACTTTATCATAATTAAGGGTGTTACCATTCGAAAGAGTTACAGTTTTTGTGTCAGCATCAACTTTAGTTGCCTCAGCCTTAACAAAATTTACTCCATGATTAGACATATTTTTATAATTATGTTTTATGGTTTTAATTTTTCTATTCCCACCAATAACTTCGTTACTCATGAAGCATGTATAATATTCATTATTTTTTTCGACTAAATGAACTTCAATGTTATTATCTAATGATGCTACAGCTTTTGCTGCGACAGCTCCCCCTGAACCACCGCCAATAACTACAACTTTTTTCTTAGCACCAAAAGATTTTGATGGAATAGCGCTTAGACCAAGAACGGACATAGCAGAAGTTCCTGCAGCTATTTGTAAAAAATTTCTTCTGTTAATTTTTTTCATTTTAACTCCTAACTATTGTTGGCTCGCATAAAAATCTAAGAGATCTTGATACTCTTTAGAATTTGTTGCTTTGTGATACTTNTCCAAAGATGACTTCATTTTTTTTGGCATTCCTCTTAATCCAGCATTAAAGTCGTCTAATTTATATTTAGTATAAAGACTCCACTGCCCAGCAATTATTGGCATATCATCTTCATTAGATTTTCCACCCTCAACATGACACTTTGAACACTGGTTTTCGTGCTGAGACCCACCTGCTTTAACTAGCTTCTTATTATATTTTTGCTTAGCAGGAATAAATTTTTGTTCTTCGAAATATTTACCCATCTTCTTAATTTCGGAAACTGTATAGCCTTTTGCGATTCTATGCATAATTGTTGGATTTCTTTCCCATATCANAACTAATTCAAGNGACTCGTCGTTATCTACAATATCCTCAGCTTTACTTAAATCATCAATAAACTTATATGAAAGCATTGCTCCAATGAAATAATTAGCAGTCATTCCAGCAATTGTAGGNATGGCTGGTCCCTCNCTATTGCCGTTATTTCCATGACACGCTACGCAAGCTCCAACTAACATATCTACTGATGCTTCTTTATCGGACGCGAATNCACTACTTGAAAAAGTTATTGATAAGGCTAAAAAGAAAANATATTTGATTTTCACTACAAGTTTCCCCCTAAATCTTATTATTATTCTATAGTATAAGAGTGTAAAAGGAATTTGTACAATAATTTGTAAAAACTTGTACGATTATTAATCAAGTACTTTACTGATCGTTTCTGGATCAATTGGGGCCATATGTGCAACACCCTTATGACATTCAATACAGGCTATATTTTGTTTAAGAGCTCTTTTATGTTTCCTATAAGCTATTCTATCTTGCTCTTCTTTACTGAAAGCATCAAAAATATGGCAGGATTTACATTCCCTAGAATTTGTCTCCCTGTGCTTATCCCATACCTTATTTGCCATAGTCCATCTATGATTTTCAAATTTTTCTTTGGTATCAATGGTACCAGTTATTTCACCCCAAATATCTTTTGCTGCCATGAACTTGGCGTATAATTTTGCACCCATAGGATGAGGCACATGGCAATCCTTGCATTCAGCTCTGACACCAGATGCATTTTTATAATGAACTGACTCCATCCACTCTTGCTTGTTCCATTGCATGGAATGACATGAGGTACAAAATTCAGTTGTATTTGTGGCCTCAAGAGTAACGTTAAAACCAAAAATAAAAAACAATGCTGCAAAAACACCAGCTAAGGTACTTCCAATAATTATTTTGTTCTTCACGAAATGCTCTCTCCTAAAATATGCTAGTATTGTATCAAAAATTTACAAACAAACTAGATTTAGTGAATAAGACATAATATGAACCTTTATGTACAATATATGGTATGAAATTGGAAGCAAAATCATTGTATTGTAAAAGAGGTAATAGCGAAATATTTTCAAACTTATCGTTTACAATTAATAGCGGAGAGGCCTTAATAATTAGGGGTGGAAACGGAAGTGGAAAATCAACATTATTAAGAACTATTTGTGGATTATCACCAATATCTGACGGAGATATTCTTCTTGATGATAAAAGTTTTAAAAGCGAAGAACTTCAAATTAAGAATAATATCCTTTTTATAAGCCACTCTAAGTGCTTAACAGATGATTTTACGTCTTTTGAAAACTTAAATTATTTAAGCTTAATCGCTAATAATAAGATTGAAAATAAAGAAATTAGAGAAGCTCTAAATAAATTTTCTTTAGAAAAATATAGTAATGCTAAGGTTAAGAGCCTTTCGGAAGGAACAAAAAAGAAAATTTCTTTATGTAGACTTATTACANTTAAACGTAAATTAATTCTATTAGATGAGCCGTATAGTTCGCTAGATAAGGCTGCAATCAGTATCCTAAATAACTTAATCAAAGAAAAATTAGAACAAAAAGTAATCGTAATGATAACTACTCATCAAGACTTCAGCGAAAAAAATATTTTTAATACGAACACTTTNAATATGGAAGATTTTAATGTTAGATCTAATTAAAAGAGAAATAAAAATATATTTTAGAAACCCGTCAGGTATTTTTATGCCTATATTATTTTTTTTTCTAATTGTTACAATTTTCCCTTTATCAATGAGTCCAGATAAGAACTTGCTAACTTTAGTTATACCAACAATATTATGGATAACATCAATTTTTATTATTATTTTCACAACACAAAATTTTTTTATAGATGACTATAACTCCGGGGTATTTGAAAGTTACTATTTATCTAAAATTTCAATTGAAAAAATATTTTTTTCAAAAATTTTATCNAGCTTTATTCTATTTGTTTTTCCTTTATTATTTTTTATACCACTTGTAATAGTTTTTTATGATTTGAATAGTGCAAAAAGTTTAATAATCTTTATTACCGTATTGGTATCTATGCCTTCATTATTTATTTTATCCTTATTCGGTGTTTTAATTACTTTAGGCTTGTCGAAACAAAATTACCTATCATCAATAATTACTTTACCTTTTTTTATGCCTAATATTATATTTTCTGCCAAATCCGTACAGCAAATTGATTCATCTTTTTTTCTACCCCCAGAATTATTTTTTTTAATGGCAATATTAATTTTAAGTTTATTTTTAGGCCCTTATCTATTAGCATTTACTTTTAAAACATCTTTGCAAAATTAATTATGATTAAAGAACTTGGTAATTTAAAAAATTTTTATAACTTTTCACATAAAGCTTCAAGTTTTTTTTACTGGGTTTTTGTAATTTTATTTATTCCCGGTCTTATTTGGTCATTATTTATCGCCCCTATAGACTACTTGCAGGGTCATAGTTATAGAATTATCTTCATTCATGTTCCTTCAGCATGGATGTCATTACAAACATATATGTTGATGGCGGCAGCAGCAATTATAAGCATGATTTGGAGAGTGAAGTTTATGGAAATTTTTAGTATTCAATGCGCATCTATTGGAGCAGTTTTTACTCTTATTGCACTAGTTACTGGAATGTTATGGGGTAAGCCCACATGGGGAACGTATTGGGTTTGGGACGCTAGATTGACTTCTGAATTAATACTTTTATTTATCTATTTAGGTATTATATCGCTATACCAAGCAATTGATGATAAACGAAGAGCGTCAAATATAGTAAATATACTTATAATCATTGGTTTAATAAATATTCCAATCATTCATTATTCAGTAGAATGGTGGAACACACTTCATCAGGGACCAACAGTTACTAAGTTAGACAAACCCTCTGCACATATCTCAATGCTTGCACCTTTATTGTATATGTTTGTAACATTTCAGTTTTTTTTCATTTTAGTAATAATCAATAAGATGAAGTTAGGTATTCTTGCGAGAGATTTAAACAGTAAATGGGTTAAGGAGAAATATAATGCTTGAATTTTTAGACATGGGAAAGCACTCAGTTTTTGTATATTTATCTTACTTAATAGCAATAATTTTAATGATTATAGCTATAGCAAAGCCTCACGTTGAACATAAAATTTTAGTAGATAAAATAAAAAATGATTCTAACCGCAAAGAATAAATCTAGACTTTATTTTGTTATAGCATTATTACTGGGTGTGGTAATCGCCGCATCTTTGATAATTTATGGCTTGTCAAAAAATATGGTTTATTTTTATACTCCCACTCAAGTAATTAATAAAGAAGCACCAATCAATAAATCTATAAGAGTTGGAGGTATGGTTGTTCCTGGTTCAATTATTAAATCAAAATCATCTTTAAATGTTATTTTTCAAATAAATGATTTAAAAAATACAATTTCAATAAGTTATGACGGTTTACTACCAGATTTGTTTGGAGAAAACCAAGGTGTTGTAGTTACTGGGTCTTTAGATAGTAAAAGTAATTTTGTTGCAAATGAGGTTCTCGCTAAACATGATGAAAATTACATGCCACCTGAGGTTGCTGACATGATGGGCATAAAACCACAGAATATAAATGATTAGTGAGATAGGTACAATTTTGTTAAGTATTGCTGCAAGCTTATCTTTTGCAACTATTCTCTTATCTTTTCTTAAATCTGATTTAAAATTCATTTCTCTTATGGGTAGGTATTTAATTGGCGCAAATTTTATAATAGTATTAATTTCTTTTTTTGTTTTAGCGTATGCGTTTCTAATAAGTGATTTTTCTATTATGTATGTTGCTAATAATTCAAATTTAAGTCTTCCATGGTATTACAAGTTTTCTGCTGTCTGGGGTGGTCATGAAGGCTCAATGCTTTTATGGGTTTTAATATTGACTGTTTGGTCTTATTTGTCATCAAAATACAGTCATCCTTTGTCAGAACAAATAATAATTAATATTAATTCTGTTATGGCCTTTTTAATTTTTGCCTTTTTGTTTTTTATACTTTTTACATCAAATCCATTTGAGAGTCTTCTTCCTGCACCTTTAGATGGAAGAGATCTCAATCCACTTTTACAAGATCCTGGTTTGGTAATACACCCGCCGATGCTTTATTTGGGATACGTTGGAACAGCAATTCCATTTGCATTTTCTATAGCTATACTTTTTCGTAAAGAGACGAAAAGTATATATTTTTTGTGGTTAAGAAAATGGGTTCTTGCTTCATGGCTTTTTTTAACAGCAGGGATTGCCCTTGGAAGTTGGTGGGCATATCATGAGCTTGGATGGGGTGGATGGTGGTTCTGGGACCCTGTGGAAAATGCATCATTTATGCCATGGCTTATTTTAACGGCTTTACTTCACTCTTTAATAGTTTCTGAAAAAAGAGGTGTATTTAAAAGTTGGACCATATTTCTTGCTGTATTAACATTTGGTTTAAGCTTGCTCGGCACTTTTCTTGTTCGTTCTGGTGTGCTGGTCTCTGTTCATGCGTTTGCAAATGATCCTGCAAGAGGAATCTTTATCTTAGCTTTTTTAGGTATAGTTTTAGGATTGTCACTAGTTTTATATTTTTTCAATTCAAATAACTTGGAGGATGACTCATCTTATGAAATTACATCTAAAGAGTTTATGTTACTTTTGAACAATATTTTACTTACTATTACAACATTTGCTGTTCTATTAGGCACTCTATACCCACTTTTTACAAGTATTCTGGATATTGGAAAAATTTCTGTAGGACCACCTTACTTTAATTACATCTCCACATTTATAATACTACCCTTGGTATTCATCATGACGCCAGGAATTTTATCCAATTGGAGAAAAACTGATTTTAGTAAAATTTATAAAAGATCCGTAATATATATTATTTTTTCATTTATTTTGAGTATCTTAATATTAAAAATTTTTTACGATACAAATTTACTGATAACTATTACAGCTCTTGCAATCGCTTTCTTTACTGTTATTGGATCACTGATTAAACTATCTCAAGCCATTAAAATTAAATTTTCACAAACTAAATCTTTTATGAAATCAATATTTATAAAAAATTCTATATTGTCTAATAGCATTGCACACATTGGTGTTGGTTTGATGTTAGTTGGAGTTGTTATTAGTAGTAATTTTTCGGATCATAAAGAGCTTGTTTTGAACTATGGAGATTCAATAACGATAGCAGATAGAAAGATTAATTTTGTAGGTATTAAAAATGTAAAAGCAGTAAACTATTTTTCTAAAACTGGTGTATTCGAATCTTTCAATCAAGATAATTATGAAATTACTTTTTATCCTGAGAAAAGAATTTACAGTGATCAGCAAAATATTATGACTGAGGCAGCCATTCACTCAACTTTGTTTAGAGATATTTATATTGCCCTTGGAGAGCAAATCACTAGTAACAGTTGGTCTGTAAGGATATATCATAAACCATTGATGCAATTTATATGGTTAGGCGCAATTTTAATGGTAATAAGTGCTATATTTGGAGTATTATCAAGAAATAAAAGGGAGTAATCAAATTGTCAAAAACTTTAGTTAAGGCTATTCCAGTTGTTTCGTTTCTAATTATTTTCATTTTTTTGTTTTACGGTTTATATAAAGATCCGACAGAAATACCATCGCCATTAATTGGTAAGAAGGTACCAAGCTTTGAATTGAGGGATCTTGAAAAAAGAAAGATATTTCAAAGTAATGATTTTATGGGTGAAAATTATTTGTTGAATGTGTGGGCAAGTTGGTGCGCTGCGTGCCTAGACGAACATGATCTGCTTCTAGAAATAAAGAATAACAACCTTATAAAAATAGTAGGGCTAAATTATAAGGATACAAATAAAAATGCACAGGAATGGCTTGCAAAATTAGGAAATCCATATGAGGTTGTTCTTGATGACAACAATGGCAACGTCGCAATAGAATTTGGTGTATATGGCGCACCTGAGACATTTTTAATATCAGAATCTGGTATAATTCTTCATAAGCATATTGGGCCAATTAATAATAAATTTATAAGTTTGTTAAAAGAAAAAATAAGTAAATAAATGAAAATTAAATTAAATGTATTCTTTTGTTTGTTATTTTTATCTGTTTCATCATATGGAAATAATAGCGATGAATATAATGAAATAATACAAAATCTCAGATGTTTAGTATGTCAAAATCAGTCACTAGCAGAGTCTGATGCATCTTTAGCAAAAGACCTCAGACAAAAGGTAGTAGAAATGCTTAGTCAAGGTAAAGATAAGAATGACATATATGAGTACATGAGAGAGAGATATAGTGATTATGTGTTATATGAGCCACCTAAAAATCTGAGTACTTATTTTTTGTGGTATGGGCCATTTTTAGTTTTATTTTTAGCATTAGGGTTTGCTTTTATAAAAGTTAAAAATAGTAAACTAAAAAATATAAATAAGAAAAAGAATTTTATGGATAATCTTCAAAAAAGCAAAGATTCAAGCTTATTTTCAAATAACAAAATCATCTTAATAATTTTATTGTTACTTCCACTCATTTCAATTCCTGTTTATTTATTTTCAAGTGACTACGCAAGTTATAAAATTAAGTATTTTTTTGCTGATAAAGAGCCTATTGTAAATGTTAAAATACAAATTGATGATCAAATAACAGAACTTATTAGCGGTGAGGAGGTTATGTTTGTTTACGCTAGAAAGAAATCTGGGATGAAAGCTCCATTAGCAATTAATATTGTAAAAGTAGACATTTTAAAAGACACATATTTTGTCAGATTAGATAAAACCATGAATATGATTGACGGCTTTGACTTATCTTCAGCTAAAGAAGTTGAGGTAATTGCTCGAATAACTAAATACCAAACTGCACAAGTCCAAAAAGGAGATCTACTGGGTGCTTCAATCATCGACAATATGCTTAATAAAAATAATATTAGTATAAAAATAAACAGAGTATTCAATAATGAATAACCTTCCATTATTTATCGCTCTACGATATCTTTTTTCAAAAAAAAATAGTATTTTCACTTCTGTAATCACAAAGTCTTCGATTATTGGAATAGCGCTTGGAATCACTGTTGTAATTACTGTCCTATCTGTAATGAATGGATTTCATAACGAGTTAAGAAACAAAATACTTGGCATGGTTTCACATGTAATTATTTCAAATGTAAGCGGAGAAGTTTCAGATTGGGAGAACGTAGTTGAGAAAATAAAAAAACACAAACATATTGTTGGCTACGCACCTTATATCGATGGCCAAGGTATGATTACTCATAAAGGCGAGGTAAGGGGTGTTCAAGTAAAGGGTATTAATCCTAAACTTGAGTCATCTGTAACTAGCCTTCATCAACACATTGTTGACGGTGATCTTAATGAGATCTCTAACCCTAAATTTGGTGTTTCAATCGGTAAGTCCTTAGCAAAAAAACTTAATGTAGGGTTGGGGGATAAAATTACAATGATAATACCTCAAGCGCAAACAACTGCACTTGGCGTAATTCCAAAAATTAAAATGCTTAAGGTAAGCTCGATATTTCATTACGATATGTCCCAGTATGACAATAATTATGTTTTTATAAACATAAATGATGCACGAAAATTATTTCTATCAAAAAAACAAGTAAGCGGTATCCGACTCAAGCTGGATGATTTATTTAATGCGCCGTTAGTGAGAGATAATTTAAGTCATATGCTCTCAAATAACTTATATGCACTTGATTGGACAATGATTAATAAAACTTTCTTTGATGCTATCAAACTTGAAAAAACTATGCTCCTAATCTTGATGATGCTTATAGTATTGGTTGCAACATTCAATATACTTTCATCCCTTTTCATGGTTGTTTCTGAGCGAAAAGAAGATATTGCTATATTAAAAACTTTAGGACTATATTCATCTGACGTTACAAAAATTTTTATTTATCAAGGAATGCTGCTTTCGTTAGTTGGTGTTTTTTTTGGGGTAATATTTGGATTAATAATTTCATACAATCTAGATGTTATTATTAGTATTATTGAATATATTATCGGAAGAAGCTTAATTTCTTCACAAATATACTTTATAAGCGATATACCAGCTGAACCAGCTCTTTATGATATAGTAATTGTAATTATTTTATCTCTTTCAATGTCTTTTTTAGCAACAATATATCCATCTAAAAAAGCTGCAAAATATGAACCTGCACAAATACTAAAAGGTAATTAAATGATTCATTGCAAAAATCTTTTTAAGTCATATAAAACATCAGAATTTGAAGAAATAATTCTTAACAATATTAATTTGGAAATTAAGGATGGCTCTTCAGTATCTATATCTGGTAAGTCTGGATCAGGTAAAAGCACACTCTTTCATATTATGAGTGGTCTTGAGAAATTCACATCTGGAGATGTGCTTATTGATGGCAAAAATGTCAAAAACCTTAATGATAAAGATATGAGTGCATTTAGAAAAGATCACATTGGTTATATTTATCAATTTCATCATTTACTTTATGAATTTAGTGTAATTGAAAACGTCATGATGCCTCTTCATATTAAAGGTATGAATAAAGATTTAGCATATGAAGCTTCTATAGAAATACTTAAAAGGGTAGCTTTAGAAAAAAGATTAGATTTTAATATAAATAAACTTTCTGGCGGTGAGAGGCAACGTGTTGCAATTGCGAGAGCATTAGTTGGTAGTCCAAAATATATATTTGCAGATGAACCTACTGGCAATCTTGATAAAAAAAATGCGTTAAATGTTTTTTCTATAATGAAAGAACTTGTTGTGGAAAATAATTCTACTTTCCTTTTAGCAACTCACGATTCTGAAATTTCAAATAAAATGACGCATAAGTATTTATTGGAAAATGGAGAAATGAAAGCTATTTAATTTTTTTTCTATTATGCCACGAAGAAGAAACATAAACTCTCCAATATATACTTACTATCAGATAACCAATAAATGAAGAGACTACAGACATTATTAATGAGCCAATTAAAACAGGTTTCCAAACCTTTATTGTTCCTGATATAAAATCAAAATCTGAGCCAATAGACAATACGTCATCTCCTGGGCCAATTATCAAAGCACCAATTTTATAGGCAATAAGCAATATTGGTGGAATAGTAATTGGGTTAGTTATCCATACTAAAATTACAGAAATAGGTAAATTAGCTGCAAAAATTATGGCAAAAAAGGCTGCAAGAACCATTTGCAAGGGAATTGGAAGAAAAGCACAAAATAGTCCTATAGCTATTGCTCTCGAAACAGATTTTCTGTTTAAGTGCCAAAGGTTGGGCTGAAGTATTGCTGGGCCCAATATTTTTAGTACTTTTTCCTCTTTGATTTTTTCTAGGTCTGGAAAAAATCTTTTAATTACATTTTTCAACATTTAGGTAGAATATGAATTTAATTACAAAATCATTATATAAGAATTGAATAAAATCAACAAAAAAAGCGGTTGGCATATATATAAAAGGCTAATTAGAATTGCTCTCCTTGATAACTCAAAATGGATTATTTTAGCTATTATTGGAATGTTATTAACTGCAATAAGTGACCCTGCATTATCAGCTATTATGAAGCCCATTTTAGACGGTGCTTTTATCGAGAAAGATCCTGATGTAATAAAGTATGTGCCTTTTGGTTTGCTTGGTATTTTTATAGTTAGATCTATTGGGATATTTATGACAATTTACTTCATGGCTATTGTTGGCAGATCTCTTGTTTTTAGACTAAGAGAATTAATGTTTGATAAACTTTTATACCTTCCAACATCTTTTTACGATAAGAACTCATCTGGAGATTTAATGTCACGAATATCACATAATGTAGAATTACTATCATCTACAGCTTCGCGAAGTTTAATTATATTGATTCGTGATTCACTTACAATATTTGGTTTGCTTTTATGGATGTTTTACTTGAACTGGATACTATCATTATGCTTTTTAGTAGTTGCGCCATTTATAATCCTATTAGTAAGTAAACTTAATAAAAGATTTAGAAAACTTACTCATCAGACTCAAAATAGTGTCGGGAATATTATTAATGTATCTCAAGAGGTATTAAAAGGAGATAAAGTAATAAAGATATTTGACGGCTATGAGTATGAAAAAATTAGATTTGAAAATACAAATATTTCAAATATGAAAAGTCATTTAAAGCTAGCACTTACAGAAGGTACAAATAGTTCAATAATTATGCTTTTAGTAGGGGCATCATTGTCGGGGATAATTTTGCTATCAACATATGACTTTGTTTTAGAAACAATAACTGTTGGAACGTTTGTTTCATTTATGTTTGCAATGCTAATGTTATTAGGTCCTTCAAGAGGCTTAGCAAGCATAAATGCTAGGTTGCAGCAAGGTATCGCTGCTGGAGAGAATATTTTTCAATTAATAGATGAGAAAAATGAGGTTGATGATGGAAAAATAAAAAATATAAAACTTCCTATAAACATAAGATTTAAAAATGTAAATTTCACATATGATACTCAACAAATCTTATATGATATAAGTCTAGATATTGAAAGTGGAAAATCTATTGCTTTAGTTGGAAAATCAGGAAGTGGTAAGTCAACACTAGTAAATTTAATTCCTAGACTTTATTCATCGTACGATGGACAAATTAGTTTTAATGATTGTGAGATATCTGAAATATCTATAAAAGAAGTCAGAAAAAATATTAGCTATGTAGGTCAAAATACAATTCTTTTTAATGATAGTGTGATAAATAATATAACGTATGGGCTTGAGGACTATAATAAAGATCTTTATGAAAAAGCCATCACTGAGTCTTACGCAAATGAATTTATAGAAAAGCTTGAAAATAAAGAAAATACTTTAATTGGTGAAAACGGTTTAATGCTATCAGGGGGTCAAAGGCAAAGACTTGCAATTGCAAGAGCATTTCTTAAAGATGCGCCAATATTAATTTTTGATGAAGCTACATCTTCTCTTGATAACATATCAGAAAATTATATTAGAAGCTCTCTTGAAAATCTGAGAGTTGGAAGAACTACCATCATTATAGCTCATAGGTTGTCTACAATTGAAAATGTGGATGAGATAGTTGTTTTAAAAGAAGGTAAAATAGTTGAAAAGGGAAGACATAATGATCTCTTGAATCAAAAAGGTGAATATTATGATCTATATAAAAAACAGACTTTCTCATGAGCAAATACACAGAAAATTATTTTTTTTCGTTCAATAAAATAAAAATTCTTAATATTATTTTATTACCATTATCCCTAATTTATTATGTGTTTTTTATTCTAAGAAAAAATTATCTTTTAACAAATAGTTATAAGACTTCAAAATATTTAATAGTTATAGGGAATATTACAGTTGGTGGAACTGGCAAGACATCTTTTACTATATGGCTGGCAAATTATATTGAAAATACTCTAAATAAAAAAGTAGCAATCATTTCACATGGTTATGGTAGTAAATTTCCAAAGAAACTAAGTGAAGTTACTAATAATTCTTCTTTATTAGACGTAGGTGACGAATCATTAATAATTAGGAGAAACACTAACGCTAAAATATATAAATGCAAAGATAGGTTGAAAGCTTATAAATATATAGAAGATAAGCTAAATATTGATTACGTTATTATGGATGATGGGTTGCAGCATTACAAATTAAAACCAAATTTATCTATTTGTCTTGCTAAGGAAAAAAATTCATTTGGAAATGGATTACTATTACCTGCGGGGCCATTAAGAGAACCAATTAAAAACATAAAAAAATTTGATATTCTTCTTTACAAAAAAGTTAGAAATAGTAAAGAAGATTATGGTTTTACATATAAGGCCGATAAGCTCATTAATCTAAAAAATGGTAAATCTCAAAACATAAAAGATTATAGTGGAAAAGTATTTCATTTAATATTAACCATTGCTGATTCATATTTTGTTGAGGAAGTTTTAAAAGATAATAATATAAAATATATATCTCATTTTTATCCAGATCATTTTAATATTAATGATANAATGCTAGAATTTGATGATAACTATGATATTTTATTAACTGAAAAAGAATTAGTAAAAATTACAAATATGGAAAATACTAAAATTTTTTATATACCTACTGAGATTTCAGTTGATGAAAAAATTCAAAACGATATTAATTTGAAACTCAACTATTGATAAAACTTTACTATGAATACCACACTTCTTTCAATGCTTGTTTGCCCAGTTACAAAAGGGAAGTTAATTTTTAATAAGGACAAAACAGAGTTAATCTCNATTCAAGCTGGACTAGCTTATCCAATAAATGACGGAATACCTATAATGTTAGAAGAAAAAGCAAGGAAATTATCTAACGATGAAATTGATAAATTAAAAGATTCTTAAAATCCAATATGAGTAATTTTTATGTAGTTATACCCGCAAGGTTAAATTCTAAAAGGTTCCCAAATAAAGTAATTGCAAATTTGTTTGGCGAGATAATGATTCAAAAAATTTACAAGGCATGTGAGAAGTCAAAAGCTAAAAAAGTTTACATTGCAACTGATGATAAGTCTTTATCTGACTTGTGTTTGGGTTTTACCAAAAATGTTATGTTAACTTCTAGTGAACATAGAAATGGCACTGAAAGAGTATTTGAAGTTGCAAAAAATCTTAATTTTGTTGATGACGACATAGTAATAAATGTTCAGTGTGATATGCCAGATGTATCTCCAATTAATATTGATTTTTTAGCATCCATGGTTTGCAAGACAGGCTCATTATGCACTCTGTATACAGAACTAAGTAAAGAGCAGTTAACTGATGAAAATACTGTAAAGTTAATTTTAAATAATGATAGTCAAATTATTNATTTTGTNAGAAAAACTTACAAAAATTCGAGTGAGAAATTTAAAAAACACGTAGGCATGTATGGATATAATTTTTCATTTTTAAAAAAATATATGTCCTTAAATCAAGCTAACTCTGAACTAACACTGAGCTTGGAGCAAATGAGATTTCATGAAAACGATTATTTTTTTAACGGATATGAAGCTATAATTGATCCTGGAGTAAGTATAGATTCTCCTGAAGATTTAGATAACTATATACATCATAATGAATAGAGCATTGTTAATTGTAGCGCATGGTAGCAGAAGAAAAGAATCAAATATTGAAGTAATTCAACTTGCTGCCAGAATTAGAAGAAAAAATCGAAGTTTTAGTGATGTTAATGCTGCTTTTTTAGAGTTAGCGAAGCCAAGTATATCGGATGCTATCCTTAATTGTGTTTCCAATAATGTAAAAGAAGTCGTTGTTTTTCCTTATTTTTTAGCCTCGGGAAGGCATGTTTTTAAGGATATTCCAGAGATAATTTCGTCTGAAAAGGTAAAATACCCCGAAATTAATATCAAACTTTTAAAATATTTTGGTTCACATATTGAACTACCTGATATACTTAGCTCTATATGTGAAAATAATATATAATTAATTTTTTTATTTGGAGAAAGGTATATGTTCACTAGAGACATGAGTATAGAAGAATTTGACAAGGAACTTCACGAAGCTATGGTTGCTGAGACCAAAAGGCAAGAAGAACACATAGAGCTTATAGCATCTGAAAATTATGCAAGCCCAAGAGTAATGGAAGCTCAAGGTTCTGTTCTTACAAATAAATACGCTGAAGGTTACCCTGGAAAAAGATATTACGGCGGTTGTGAGAATGTTGACGTCGCTGAACAGCTAGCCATAGATCGTTTAAAAGAGGTTTACGGGGCTGATTATGCTAATGTACAACCACATTCTGGATCACAAGCTAATGCAGCNGTATTTATGGCGCTTCTTGAGCCTCATGATACTATATTGGGAATGAGCTTAGCTCATGGCGGCCANTTAACTCATGGTTCGAAGGTTAATTTTTCTGGAAAAATTTATAATTCATATCAATATGGTTTAAATCCTGATACGGGTGAAATCAATTATGAAGAGGTTGAGCAATTAGCAAAAGAACATAAACCAAAAATGATTATTGCTGGTTTTTCTGCATACTCNAGAGTACTTGANTGGCAAAGATTTAGAGATATAGCTGATTCAGTTGGTGCTTACTTTTTTGTAGACATGGCACATGTTTCTGGATTAGTAGCTGGAGGAGTTTACCCAAATCCGGTCCCTTACGCTGATATTGTCACCTCAACAACACATAAAAGTTTACGAGGTCCAAGAGGCGGATTCATAATTTGTAAATCAAATCCGGAAATTGAAAAGAAAGTTAATTCAATGGTTTTTCCTGGCACTCAAGGTGGTCCTTTAATGCACGTTATTGCTGCAAAAGCAGTAGCTTTTAAAGAAGCTCTTCAACCATCATTTAAAGAATATCAGCAGCAAATTCTAAAAAATGCAAATGCCATGGCTGAACAGTTTATTAAACGTGGATATAAAGTCGTATCTGGAGGTACAGATGACCATTTATTCCTAGTAGACTTCATAGATAAAGGTATTACAGGAAAAGATGTTGATGCTGCTCTTGGAAGAGCTAACATTACTGTAAATAAAAACTCAGTACCAAATGATCCTCAATCACCTTTTGTAACAAGTGGAATTAGAGTTGGCACTCCAGCTCCAACTACTAGAGGCTTTAAGGAAGCTGAATGCAAAGATATTGTAGATTGGATGTGTGATGTTATTGAGAACATGGATAACGACGAAGTTATTAACGAAGTTAAAAATAAAGTTGTTGGTCTTTGCAAAAAATTTCCAGTCTATGGAAAATCTCAATCTAAGGCGGCTGCAGCCTAGTAAATAGGTTATAGGATAAAATGCATTGTCCTTTTTGTAACTATGATGATACAAAAGTTGTAGATTCNCGTTTNACTGCTGATAACCTTCAGGTAAGAAGAAGAAGANAGTGTTTAAGGTGTAACNCACGNTTTTCTACTTATGAGACAATCGAACTTAATTTACCNAGAGTTGTAAAAAAAGATAATGCAAGAGAAGCCTTTNACTTAGATAAGCTTAAAAAAGGTTTTTATTTAGCTCTAGAAAAAAGGCCTATAGCAAGCGATTTAATAGAAAAATCTATTGACAATATTGNAAAAAATATCAGATCGAGTGTAGAAAAAGAAATTGATTCAAAAAAAATCGGTATCATGGTTATGCAAGAGCTTAGAAAACTAGACCAAGTTGCGTATATAAGATTTGCGTCAGTTTATTACAGCTTTGAAGATCTTCAAGCTTTCCTAGATGTTATTGAGACAGTAGAAAAAGACCTTACACCTGAGATGAATAAAGCACAAATGAAGCTAATCGAAGAGAATAAATAGAATTGGAGAATAGTTCTAAAAATTCTAAATTTATGCTTGAAGCAACAAAGTTAGCTAAGAAAGGATCGTTTAGCACATCTCCTAATCCAAATGTTGGTTGCGTAATTGTTCATAAAGATAAGATTATTTCAAAAGGGTATCATATTAAATCTGGCTGTGAACATGCTGAGATTAATGCATTAAAAAATTTTAAACCAAAAATTCATCGTAATTCTAAGNTGTATGTNACATTAGAGCCTTGTTCTTTTACTGGNAAAACAGGCCCCTGTGTTAATGAGATAGTAAAATCAGGCATCAAAGAAGTTATTATCGGTTCAAAAGACCCTAATCCGAAAGTCAACGGTAAAGGGATTNGTTTCTTAAAAAAACACGGAATCAAAGTTAAAACTGGGGTATTAAAAAAAACATGCGAAGACTTAAATAAAGGNTTTAATAAAAGAATGATATTTAATTTGCCATACGTAACACTAAAGTCTGCACTAAGCACTAATAACATGATATCCAGCAAGAAATCTAAATGGATAAGTAATGCTAAGTCTAGAAAAGACGTACAATTTTTAAGAGCATTATCATGCGGAATACTTACTAGTTCAGATACTATTATTAATGATAACCCANAACTTAATGTTCGTTTAAAAAGAAAGGAACTACANATAAATACGAAAGTTAGGCAGCCAATTGTTTTTATTCTTGATACAAATTTAAAAATAAAAAAAAACAAATATAAATTATTTAAAGACTCCAGAAAGAAAGTAATTTTTAATAGAAAGAAAAATGCAAATGACGAAAAAAATAATATAGTATATAGAAAAGTCAAATCCTCAAAAAATGGAATCAGTTTAAAAGAAGTGTTAAAAATTATGGCAAAAGAATTCTATATTAACAACTTGCTTGTTGAAGCGGGACAAAAAGTCTTTACTGAATTTCTATCAAAAAATCTTTATGACGAAATTATTATATATAAGTCGTCAACTGTTAAATCAAAAGGTGGAATAAAATATATAAATGAAAATCTTTTAAAAAATAATAAAAAAATTAACTTTTTTTTAAATGNAGTTAATTTTTTTGATAAAGATATTAAAATTTCTTTTAAAAAAAAATAGTATGTTTACAGGTATAATAAAATCTATTGGAGTCATAAAGTCAATAAACTCGAAACACGGAGATATTCAAATTGAAGTTTCTTGTGAAAATTCTTTTGCAGGATCACTCTCAGATGGTGAAAGCGTAAGTATAAATGGTGTTTGTTTGACGATTTACGATTTANAACAAGATTCCTTCTATGTGGATGTCTCGAATGAGACNTTGGATAAAACAAATTTTTCGTNACTCCAATCTAACTTCAAAGTAAATCTTGAAGANTCATTATCTTTGTCTGATAAACTTGGAGGACATCTTGTATATGGTCATGTTGATTTNGTTGGAAAANTAATTTCAATTGAATCAGATGATAGATCTTGGAGATATCAACTTGAATTAANTAAAAATTTTNCAAAATATGTTGTTAAAAAGGGGTCTATATCTGTAGATGGTGTTAGTTTAACTGTTAATAACATTAAAGATAATGTAGCTGAAATTAATATAATTCCGTATACTTATGAACATACAATTTTTAAAACGTACAAGTTAAACTCTCTTGTTAATATAGAAATAGACAAGATTGCTGTTCACATTGAAAAACTTATAAAAGAATAATTTAAAATGTTATCAAAAATCGAAGATATTATTGAAGATTTTAAAAATGGAAAAATGGTAATTATGGTAGATGATGAAAGCCGTGAAAATGAAGGTGATTTTATAATTTCTGCTTCAAAAGTTAAACCAGAAGATATTAATTTCATGACAAAACATGCAAGGGGCCTAATCTGTCTTACCTTAACAAAAGAAAGATGCGAGCAATTAAAGTTACCATTGATGAAAAATGAAACTAACGAAAAACATAAAACTAACTTTACTTTGTCAATAGAAGCTTCAGAAGGNGTAACTACNGGAATATCCGCTTATGATAGGGCACATACAATTCGAACTGCAGTTAAGCCTGATGCTGTACCAGGTGATTTAAATCAACCAGGNCATATTTTTCCACTTATGGCGCAAGCAGGCGGAGTTCTTACTAGAGCTGGGCACACTGAAGCAGGTTGTGATCTTGCTAGAATTGCTGGATTTGAACCATCTGCAGTTATTGTAGAAATCTTAAGCGAAGATGGAACAATGGCCAGATTACCAGAGCTCCAAAAAATAGCTGATAAACACGATTTTAAAATAGGTTCTATAGAGGACCTCATAAAATACAGGGTTGCTAATGAGAAAACTGTAAAGAAAGTATCTTGTAACGAAATTGAAACAGATTATGGTGAATTTAATGTTCATTTGTATCAAGATTTAATTAGCAAAACCTCTCATTTGGCATTAGTAAAAGGCGATATCGATAAAGAAAAACCAACTCTTGTGAGAGTTCATGTTCAAAATACCATTCAGGATATAATTCATACAAAAAACAGTAAAAGNTGGCCTTTAGAAAATGCTATAAAAAAAATAAATAACTCTGATGCTGGAGTACTATTGATCTTAAGATGGCCTGAGAGCCAAGAGGATTTAGAAAACGCCATAAATAAAGTCACAAATCCTGATTTTTCTAAAAATATATATGACCGAAGAGCACTTGGTGTTGGCGGACAAATATTATTTGATTTAAATGTGGGGAAAATGATGTTAATGAGTGCGCCTCAAAATTTTTATGGATTAGGCGGTTTTGGTCTTGAAATTGTAGATTATGTAACGGAATAATTATAACAATGAAAAATTATAAATTTTGTATTATAAAATCTGAGTTTAATGAAGAAATTAATAATAATCTTCTGAAAGGAGTTGAAAGATGTATAACTGAAAATTCAAATCTTTCAATTAAGACAAACGTTATTAATGTTCCAGGCTCTTTTGAAATTCCTTATATTTGTAATAGATTAGTAAATGGAAAAAAGAAATATAATGCCATCATAACATTAGGTTGTATTATTAAAGGGCAAACTGCACATTTTGAATATATCTCAGCTTCAGTAATTAATTCTTTGGCTAATCTGAACGCTAAAAGCAACATTCCTATTTTGTTAGGTATAATTACTTCATATGATCGAAATCAAGCTTTAAACAGATCAATGATAAATTTTGACGAAGAAAATAATTTAAATATTGGTTATAATGCTTGTTCCGCAGCTATTAAATTATTGTCTTTGAAAAATGCTTAATCAAAAAATAATTAATTCTAATAAAAATGTATGGTCAAGAAGATTAGCTCTTCAAGCTATCTACTCGTGGAACATAAATGGTATTTCTTTTGAGGAGATTTTAAGTAACTTTAAAGTTGAAAATGATTATAAAAAATGTAATCAAAGCTATTTTAAGGAAATAGTTAGTGGTGTGATAAATAATCACAAAGATATTGACGATATCATTGAAGAAAATAATCATCTTGATGTAAAATTAGTTAATATGGTTGAAATGTCAATAATCAGGTGNGCAGCATATGAGTTATGTTTTTTGAAAAAACATGATTATAAAATTCTAATAAGTGAATACACTAAACTCTCTAAGAAATTTGGGACAAATGAAAGCCCTAAGTACGTTAATGCTATAGTTGATTCTATAAGTAAATCAAAAAATGGGTAAGCAAGAAAAAAATATAATTAACCTTTTTAAAAATAATATCATCAAAGAAGAAGTTATTACTGATATAGGTGAGGATTGTGCTGTTTTATATCCCATGCAATCAAGAAACATTATTATATCTACAGATTCAATATCTGTAGGAGTTCATTTTAACTCGAATAACACGCCTTATAGTATTGGCAGACATTTAATAGAAACCTCATTAAGTGATTTAGCGTGTATGGGTGCAGAGCCAGTTTTTGCAATTCTTAATATAAGTTTTTTAAAATTTGATAAAAAGTGGGTGAAAAAATTTGCAAGAGGGGTTACAGAAACAGCAGAAAATTATAATATCAAAATCATTGGTGGAGATACAATTAAAGGTAAAGAAAATTTTAGCTGCACGGTTATTGGTTATGCGACATCTCAAAATACTATGTTAATATCTTCTGCACAAGAAAATGATAATATATTTACGTCAGGCATTATTGGGAACGGATANTATACAAGAAAAAATAAGACAATTAGACCTCTTAATATAAAATTTGAGCTTGGTAAAATGCTNTGTAATTTCGCTAATACTTGTATCGATTTATCAGACGGATTATTTTCAGGGATAAAAAGCATCACTAATGGAAAAGGGGCTGATATTNATATAATAGAAATACCACTTCCCAAAAAATATAAATCTATAAAAAAAAATTCTAAAAAAATTCAGAAATTTCTNAGTTATGGACAGGACTACGAATTACTTTTTACTATTCCAGATAGCAAAATAAATCAAGCAAAAACAGCCTGCAAATCTCTAGGTTTTGAAATTTTCCACATTGGNAGGATAACTTCTAAAAAAAATTCTATAAATTTTTTAGATGGTAATAAAAAAATAGATTTTGATTTATCTAAAGAATATGAGCATTTTTAAATTAACTAATTTTTTCTTGAAATTGTATTGCACGTTTTTTTATATTGGATGTATTAAATTCGCACCTGGTACGTTTGGAACGTTGATTGCTATACCTCTTTACTTAATTTTCTTNAATGATTTACCTTTTATTACATCTTTTGTTGTTTTGATTGTCTTTACTATTATTTCATCTTTTATAATTAGCATATCTTATTCAAAAAAAGTTTTTGATAATATTGATCATAAAAGTATTATCATAGACGAAATCTTAGCCTTTTTATTTATATTNCTTTTTTTCAATAGTAATATTTATCAAGTAATATTCTCCTTCTTAGTTTTCCGTTTTTTTGATATTTACAAACCTTATCCCATTAACATTATTGATAAAAATATTAAAAGTGGATTTGGTGTAATGCTTGATGATTTGGCAGCTGCCTTCTATTGTTATATTGTTATTGATATATTTTATTTATCCAAGGATTTCTATGTTTGGTAAATGGTTATCTCTATCTATATTAGTTTTACTTTTTGGCTCAGCATTTTCCTTCATTGAATTATCTTTAGAAAGATACAGCCCATCTTTTATAGCTTTTTTTAGGGTTTTTGTGGCTTTTATTATTCTTTCTATTATTTGTATTAAGAGAAATGTTAAATTTGATTTTGTTTCAGATAACTTTATTTTACTTTTTATTCTTGGATTAACGGGAACTACATTTCCTTTTTTATTAATTAGTTGGGGGCAATTGCAATTATCTAGTAGCTATACTGGTGTCTTAATAGGATTTATGCCTTTATTTACTCTTTTAGGATCGCATTATTTAAATTACGAAAGATTAAACTTAAAAAAAGTGATGGGATTTATCATNGGGTTTGGGGGNTTAGTCTTACTAAGTTTTGATTCCATTATTAATATACAAGATAATCTAGTATACTTTATGTCTTTTCTAGCTATCGTTCTTGCAGCTTTTTTTTATGCAACAAATGCTCTNCTTGTAAAAAAAATACTTCATATTGGTGTTCTGCCTTTATCAACTATTGTGCTATTTTTTTCGTCTATTCAGCTAGTTTTTCTTCTTGATATAAATGAATTTATTACTTTATCTAAAAATATATACGCTAAAGAAAGTATTTCATTATTGGTACTAACTTTATTTTGTACTGCCATCGCAACTCTAATTTATTACAAAATCATAGAAAATTATGGACCCAACTTTTTAAGTTTAGTAAATTATCCCGTACCAGTTGTTGCCGTGATTATAGGTGTAATCTTTTTGAATGAAGTCTTTAGTTATAATCTAGTATTTTCTCTTTTTCTTGTTCTTTGGGGTATATTCTTATCNAGAAAGACTAGTTAGTTTGTGAGATTTATTAATAAACTAAAACTNTTTCCGATAGCGGTAATATCTAGTGATTTTTTTGAACCATTATTATATGAGTAACCCATACCATAGTAAAAACCATCAGATGTACCGCATGAAGCAATTTCGATCTCGACATTGTATACAAAATTATTTAAAGGGCTGAGTCGTCCATAGTAATTNCAGTTGTTTGAATCAGAACCTTGAATGTTATTATCGTTATCAAATGAAATTTTTATGTCTGTTTTGTTATTTTTACCAACCCAATGACTATTACCCAGTTTTTCCTTTGTACTGATAACTTTATTATTGATATTTACAAGATACATATTGCCTGTGTCAACTGCTGGCTGAGTAACAAATTTACCACTCATTGCATTTTCTATAACTTTTCCTTGAATTACTGCAGTACTAAATTTAGTTCCGTCTAGAATATACATATCTAAATTTGTTTTAAACTCATCTTTTGGAAATTCTATTTGACCTAGACAAATAGTCTTTGCTGTTTCTGTATAAGCATATATATTATTTTTATCAATAATAGCAGTAAAATCATACGCACCATGGCCATTTATATCAAAAAAACCTTTCCAAATACCATCGGAGGCAAGTGATATGTTTGGAATCAGTATTATTAGAAGTATAAATTTTTTCACTTGAAGATATTAAAAAAATAGTTAATTAATTATATAATAAATTTTATATAATTATTAATAATTTTATAGAAGAGGGGCTATAGCTCAGCTGGTAGAGCGCTTGCATGGCATGCAAGAGGTCGGCGGTTCGAGACCGCCTAGCTCCACATAATATTTTATGAAAACTTTAGATAAAAAAAATAGATCTTTAAAAGATATAAGGATATCTGTTACAGATAAATGTAACTTTAGATGTGGCTATTGTATGCCAAAAGATATTTATAATTCTTCATACCAATTCCTTAAAAAAGCAGAGATTTTATCTTTTGAGGAAATAGAGCTTCTTGTAAATAGCTTTTCTGACTTAGGTGTTGAAAAAGTAAGGCTTACAGGAGGTGAGCCTCTCCTTAGAAAGAATATTCATAAATTAGTTGAACGTATTAAAGTTAATAATAAGATAAAGGATGTTTGTATTACTACTAATGGCGTTCTAATGACAAAGGAAGCAGTTAATAATCTCAAACTCTCTGGCCTTGACAGGATTACATTTTCACTTGATTCAATAAATGAGTCATCTTTTAAAAAAATTTCTGATACCAACTACACACCTTCAGATGTTATTCAAGGTATAGAAAATGCTTTAAGTGCAGGATTTAAAAATACTAAAATAAATGTTGTTATTAAAAAAGGTATTAATGATAATGAAATTGTAGATATTTTATCTTATTTTAAAAATCACGATATAGAAATTAGATTTATAGAGTTCATGGATGTTGGAAATACAAATGACTGGAGTTTTGAGAAAGTATTTGGAAGAGACCAAATTTTAAATGAAATAGAAAAAAAATACACGATAAATAAAGTAAAAGATCTAGCTCAATCATCAACCTCAGAGGTTTGGTCATATGATTATGGGAGATTTGGTATTATAAGCTCTGTGACAAAACCCTTTTGTACAAATTGCACGAGAATAAGACTTACTTGTGATGGAAAACTTTATAATTGTCTTTTTTCATCAAATGGTTACGATATTATGAAATTTATTAGACCTTTTTATATGGACGATAAATTAATAAATTTTTTAAGTAATCTTTGGAAAAGCAGAGATGATTCATATTCTCTCGATAGAAAAAAAATCATTACTGTAAATAAAGTAAAAGACAAAGCAGAAATGTCATATATTGGTGGTTAGGTAAATATAATACAAATGTTTATTTCAACCTGTCTATGAGCTCAACTAAATTACAAGGTTTGTGTGTTGATGATAATTGAAATGTAATGATTGATGACCATGCATCTTTACATGCTGATGGCGAACCTGGTAAGCAAAAAATATACGTTGCATTTGATACTCCTGCACATGCTCTGCTTTGAAGGGCAGAGGTTTTAATTTTATCATAGGATATATACCTAAATAACTCACCAAAACCATCAATTTCTTTATCAAACAAAGGGATTACTGCCTCAGGAGTGCCATCTCTACCAGTAATACCTGTTCCACCAGTAGTTATTATTACATGAATATTTTCAGTATTAATCCATTTAGAAATAATTTCTCTAATTTGGTACTTATCATCCTTACAAATTAAGTAATCCTGAACGTTATGAACACTAGGATCAATGCAATTTTTTAGCATTTTTCCAGACTTATCATTTTCTTTTTCTCTAGTATCAGAAATAGTAAGAATTGCTATATTAAGTGACTTATCTTTATTCATTTTAAAATTTTAATATATAATATAATAAATATCTATAAAGACTTATGTTGCTTACTAAAAATATAATATCTATTGAAAGTGATTTATTAAAATACGAGAAATCTAAGCCACACCTTTTAAACAGTGGTGCAAAAAGTTTTTTTGTTGGCTCACTTAAAGAAAAAAGTTATTTTTCAGATAAAAAATTAATTAAAATGCATCTTGACATATATCCTAATATGACGGAGTTATATTTAAAAAAAATTAAAGGTATCTATAAAAATAAATTTGAACTTAATGATCTATTTATATTACATAGATATGGCGATGTAAAACTTGGCGATATCTTAGTTTTAATATGCGCATGGTCAGATACAAGAAAGAAAGCAATCAATGGGGTAGAAGCTGCGCTTGAAGATATAAAATATAATGCTCCATTTTGGAAAAAAGAGTATTTCGAAGATGGATCATGTTTATGGGTAGAAAAAAATACTTAGATTAAACTTTCTAACTCTAAGATTTTTACTTTCGAACCTATTTTTTGATCTTTTGTATTATCATCTAAATATATTAAACAATTAGCTCTAGACATTGAGGATAATATTCCAGACCCTTGGCTGCCTACACCTTTAACAAAACGCTTTCCATTTTTAATATAAGATATTCCACGTTGAAACTCGGCCCTTCCTTTTCTCTTTTTCAGTACAGTAGAAGTTATTGCATCTATATAATTTAGTTTTAACTCATCACCACTCATTTTATAGATAAGAGGTAAAACAAAAATGATAAAAGTTATCATTGTTGACACAGGATTGCCAGGTAGCCCAAAGAAAAATCTATTTTTAATTTTTCCATATGTCAATGGACGACCAGGTTTTACTGATACTTTCCAAAAATTGATTCTTCCTAATTTAGATGTTACCTCTTTTATATAATCTGCCTCACCAACAGAGACTCCACCGCTTGTTAAAATAATGTCAGATTTTTTTATTCCCTGAGTAAATTTATTTTTAATCGAATATTTACTATCTTTAGCATGACCTAGATCTATAGACTTTATACCATGTTTATTTAATAAACTTTTAATTGTATATCTATTGCTATCATATAATTCACCGTACTTTAGTTTTTTGCTAATTGGTCTAACTTCATCACCAGTTGTAAAAAAACTTACAATAGGTTTTTTATAAACAAATACTTCTTTTATTCCCATTGAGGAAATTACACCAATATCAGCAGCATTAAGTTTTTTTCCTGCATTTAATATTAAATCTCCTTTTTTAATGTCTTCTCCTAAAAACCTAACGTTTTGATTTTTTTTTATTTTTGAAGTATTTATTTTAATAAAGTTACTTTTAACTATATTTACCTCTTCTTGCATAACGACTGCATCACAATTTTTTGGCATTACAGCTCCTGTTGTAATTTTTACACATTCGTTTTCTTTTGGTAATTTTTTGGAAGCCTTTCCTGCAAGTGATTTATCAATCACTTTAATTTCATCATTTATATTTATACTCTTAATATGAATTGCATATCCGTCCATTGCCGAATTATTATAATTAGGAACGTTTACAGGTGATTTTATATCGGAAAATAAAACATATGATAGTGCTTCTTCAGTTGGAATCTTTACTTTAACTTCTCTACTATAGTCTGATAAAATTTTTCTTATTGCATTTGAAACAGTAGTAGACGTGGGATCGAAATCATCTTTGCAACTATATACTTTTCTCATTTTCCTCTTCTTTGTGTTTTTTAAATAAAACATATAATGCTCCAGTTCCTCCATCTTTAGGAGATGCTGAGTGAAAGCCAAGTGTGTCTTTATGTTCTATTAAATAACTTTGAACAAAGCTTTTCAGTTTTGGCCCACCAGGCCCTGAATTATATCCTTTTCCATGTATTATTAATCCACAATTGCAATTTTTTTCTAGTAGAGACGGAATATGCATATCTAGAAAATCGTTTGCTTCGGCCAATGTCTTACCATGAAGATCAATCTCAAAATGAATTTTTAAGGCCCCATTTTTTAGTTTCTGAAAGCGTTTTTTTTGCAAACCGGGTTTACAGTAAGTTATTATATCATTATCATTCATTTACGTATTATAAATTACTACTCTGAAAATGAAAATTCTACTTTCAAATGATGACGGATATGATTCTGAGGGAATTATTCAGTTATATAATGTTTTGTCTTCAAAACACGAGGTATACATTTTTTGCCCTTGCGTTAATAGAAGTGCATCTAGTAGCTGTTTAAGTGTAAAAAAGGATCTTAAAATTGAAAAAAAAGAATCTAATCATTATACAGTTGATGGTACTCCAGCAGATTCAGTTCACATAGGTTTAAATTATTTAAGTAATATTGATTTTGACTTAGTAATAGCTGGGATTAATTCAGGTCCAAACCTAGGCGATGATGTTATTTATTCAGGGACTGTTGCAGCCGCTATAGAAGGTAGGCATTTAAAAAACTCACCAATTGCAGTTTCTTTAGTTAATAATGCAGAAATTTCTTTTAAAGATGCTGCTGAAATATTTTGCTTTATTTTTGAAAAAGAAATTATAGGTAATAAATATTTAGAAAAAACTATAATCAATATTAATATTCCAAAAAAACCGAATCCATCTAAAATTAGTTATACAAAATTAGGTTACAGAGGTTTACCAAACCCAGCCATAAAAATTAATGAAGATTTTTATCAAATTGGAGATGCTGGTATTCCAGTTGGAGTTAATGAAGGCACTGATTTTTACGCTGTAAGAAAGGGTCATGTTTCAATTACACCTATAACTTTAGATCTTACGAACTACAAGATATTAGAAAGTATAAAAAATGAAAGATAGTTTTAATGAGTTTATAGGGATGGGAATGACTTCAGAAAGGTCAAGAGATAATCTTATCGAAACTCTAAAGCAAAAAGGTATCAAAAATAATGAAGTTTTAAAGATAATGAAAAAAATACCAAGACATATTTTTGTTGATGAAGCAATCTCTGACCAAGCGTATGATAATACTGCTTTACCAATAGGCAGTAATCAAACTATATCCCAACCATTGATAGTAGCAAAAATGACTGAATTACTAATCTCAAAAAATCCAAAAAGAATTCTTGAGATAGGAACTGGTTCTGGTTACCAGGCAGTTGTGCTTTCACAATTTGCTCAAAAAGTTTTTACTATAGAGAGAATAAAAACATTGCATGATGAAGCTAAAAGAATCTTTAAAATTTTAAATATTCACAATATTTATTCTAAGTACTCTGACGGTAATAATGGATGGCCAGAAAAAGCTTGTTTCGATGCAATTATATATACTGCAGCTGCAAATACAATTTCGACATCTATTAGCTTACAACTATGCGATAATGGTGTTTTATTAGCGCCAGTATGTGTAGGGTCAAAACAGATATTAAGAGAGTACTTAAAAAAAGACAATAAACTTATATATGTAGACCATGGTGAGGTAAATTTTGTTCCTTTACTAAATGGTAAAAAATAAATGCAAGCTATAGATAAATTTGTAGACTATGTCTTAAACTTAAGTAAAAAGAAATATGCAGAACTTGTATTATATTTTGTAAGCTTTATAGAATCGATTTTTTTCCCAATTCCACCCGATGTTTTATTGGCACCAGTTTCAACATCTAATAAAGTATTATGGAAAAAATATGCTTTTTACACTACCTTATTTTCCGTGCTTGGAGGTATGGTCGGATATCTTTTAGGATACTATTTTTATGAAGAAATTATAAGTTGGGATATCTTTAACTCTGAAAAAATAGATAAAGCGAAAATTTTTTTCAACCAAAATGATATCGCAATGATTTTTTTAGCTGGATTTACACCATTACCTTACAAAATCTTCACACTTACTGCAGGTTTTTTTGAAATTAATTTATTAATATTTATTCTTACTTCATTTGTAAGTAGAGGGTTAAGATTTTTTATAGTATCATTTATTTTTAGCAGATATGGTATTTTAATAGCAAGAAACTTTAAAAAATACTTTGAAATTTTTGGACTAATATTGATTATTATTTTCTTATTATATGTGTATTTATAAATCATTTCTTATAATTATTATCTCTTTTTTTTTAATTTTTAATCTTAATAGCTGTAAAATTTATTACCACAAAGACAAATCCCCCATAGGCGCTAAAAAAGATACGCGTGAAAAAAAAGAAAAAAGATCTAAACGAAAATATTTTACATACGGTTTGAAAGCAAAAGAAGCTAGGCAGAGGGGTGACGCTTATGTAGTAAAAAAAGGGGATACTCTTTATTCAATTTCTCTCGAGTATGAAATCAATTACTTAGACATCGCCAAATGGAATAAAATTTCTAAACCTTACAAAATTAAGGTTGGTGATTCTATATTAATAAAACCCTCTGTTGAAAGGAAAAAAATAGTTTACTTTAAAAAAGATATTGAAGAAAAAAATCTAAAATGGACCTGGCCGCATAGAGGACGAATACTAAAAGATTTCAATCTTTCTGAAATTGGTAAAAAGGGTATTGATATTGAAGGTTCTGAAGGNGATAGTATTATTTCTGCTTCAGATGGAACTGTCGTTTATGCTGGTGATGGCATAAAAGGTTATGGAAATTTAATNATTATAAAACACTCNAATTCATTACTTAGTGCTTATGCTCATAATAAAGAACTNCTTGTTAATGAAGGTTCTAGAATTAAAAAGGGAGACAGAATAGCAANCTTAGGCAGTACTGATGCNCAAAGACCAATGCTTCATTTTCAGTTAAGAAAAAATGGTATTTCTATAGACCCAAAATCTTTACTTCCTAAGACTTAATAATTATTGAATAGAACTGCCTGTTATCAGCGATTAAAATATTATGAGTATGATATAAACTGTTGTGGTTCATTATCTCATAACCAAANCCTAATTTTTTAATTTTTTCAGTTAACCAATNTAAATCATTAGGATTTTTATTATAACCAATTATAAATAAATCNAATTTATTAACATCAATTTTATCTAATGATGAGNACAAATCATNTTTAAAATTTTTATTTATTTCTTTAATTGATCCTTTAGCAGGTATAAGAAGATTGCCATAATATTTTTTTTTCTTAATNCAGATAGAATCATTCTCATANGAGGATATAATATTTAAANCATCATCAAATGATTGTTCGGAAAAATTCATAGTGTATAATATATCAAAACTNTCGATAATTATCTTAATATAAATGAAAGAATTTCAACGCATAAATAGATTACCACCTTACGTATTAAATATAGTAAATCAACTTAAAATTGATGCTCGTAAAAAAGGCGAAGATATAATAGATTTTGGGATGGGTAATCCAGATCAAAAAACGCCCGATCATATAATTGATAAAATGAAAGAATGTGCCAACAAAGATAATACGCACCGATACTCTAGTTCTAAAGGTATCCCAAGACTAAGAAAAGCTATAAGTAATTGGTATTTAGAAAAATTTTCTGTAGATATAGATTTTGAAAAAGAAGCAATAGTTACTATTGGCTCAAAAGAGGGCCTATCACATCTATCATTAGCTTTGCTAAATGAAGGTGACACAGTAATAGCACCTAATCCAGCATATCCTATCCATCCCTACGGAGCTGTCATTGCCGGAGCGCAAATTATATACGTTGAGTTAAGTGATAATTTAGATTATTTTCTGGACTCACTGAATGAAACAATTAAAAATTCTTGGCCTAAACCCAAAATGATGATTTTTAATTTTCCAAGCAATCCAACAACGCAATGTGTCGACTTAGGATTTCTTGAGTCACTTGTGGAAATTGCATTAAAAAATGATATTTTTTTAATACATGACATAGCATATGCTGATTTAGTTTTTGATGGCTACAAAGCACCATCGATAATGCAGGTAAAGAATGCTAAAAAGATAGCAGTTGAATCATATACTCTTTCTAAATCATATAACATGCCTGGATGGAGGGTAGGGTTTATGTGTGGAAATGAAAAAATAATTGAAGCTCTNACTAGAATCAAATCATATCTTGATTACGGCCTTTATACTCCGTTACAAGTTGGGGCCATAGCTGCACTTGAAGGCCCTCAATCATGTGTTGAAGATATTAGGAAATCTTATGAAAACAGACGTAATTTTTTATGCGATGGGTTAAATAAAATAAACTGGCAGGTAGATTATCCAAAAGCTACAATGTTTGTNTGGGCAAAGATACCTGATAAATATGCNAGTCTTGGATCGTTAGAGTTTAGCAAAATTCTACTTAAAGAATCAGAAGTTGCAGTATCGCCNGGTATTGGGTTTGGAACAAATGGTGATAATCACGTTAGGTTTAGNCTTATAGAAAACGAACAAAGGATTAAACAAGCTGTAAAAAATATTAAGAAAATTATATAAACATGAATAACAAGATTATAAAAATTGGCGTCATAGGTATTGGTACGGTTGGCTCAGCTTTAATAAACCATTTAAAGTCTAATAAAAAAGTTATTCAAGATATTTCAGGGTATCGTTTTGAGGTAACCTCAGTTTGTGCTAAATCTAAATTAAAAAAAAGAAATTGCAATATAAGCAATATTAAGTTTTTTTCGAACCCATTAAAACTAGTTGAAAGCCCANATGTTGATATTGTAGTTGAGCTGATTGGTGGAACCAAACTTGCATTTGATATATTTAAAGCTGCTAATAAATTACATAAACCGTTAGTTACNGCAAATAAGGCTTTAATTGCTTTAAAAGGAAACCAAATTGATAAAATCTTAAGTAAAAAATATAGTCCTGTTTTTTATGAGGCTTCAGTTGCAGGTGGGATACCGATTATTAAAGTCATGAAAGAATCTCTTGCTGGAAATAAAATTCAATATATTGCGGGAATAATAAATGGGACTACAAACTATATTTTAACTGAAATGGGTTTATATAATAAAAAGTTTAATGATACTTTAAAAAAAGCTCAAGAGCTNGGTTATGCGGAAAGTGATCCTACTTTTGATGTAGGGGGTATAGATGCAGCACATAAATTGACTATATTAGCTTCCTTAGCTTTTGGATTTCCCTTAAGCTTTAAAAATGTTTATATAGAGGGTATAGAGAAGATTACTCCTGAAGATCATAATTATGCTTCACAATTAGGTTATAATATTAAGCATCTTGCAATATGTAAAAAAACCCAAAAAGGCGTTCAATTANGAGTTCATCCATGTTTTGTTCCAAGTACCAGATTAATAGCTAATGTTAATGGAGTAATGAATGCCATTGTTGTGTCATCCATACCTGCTGGTAAAACATTATATTATGGCCCTGGAGCAGGAGGGAGTGCTACAGCTTCTTCAGTGCTTACAGATATAATTGATGCAGGAAAATACTTAAACACATCAAATGTAGACAANTTTAGTATTACAAATCACATAAACATTAACTCAAATTTAAATCTCGTAGATATCGCNGATATAAAGTCTAGCTACTANCTTAGATTAAGAGTTATAAATAAAGCAGGAGTCTTAGCAAAAATTACTAAACTTCTTGGAAGTAAATCAATTAGTATAGAATCTATCATACAAAAAGAGGAAAAATTTCCAGATAATACAGTTCCTTTGGTTATTGAGACTCATGAAGTTGAAGAAAAGAATTTGCTCAATGCAATAAAATCTATTGANANAATTAAAGAAGTAAAAAACAAGGTAGTTAAAATTAGAATTGAAAAACTTAGTTAAGATATTGAATTTACTATATATTCCATCACCNTATTGTCATCATTTTCCATAACNTCAAAANACTCTTTTTTATTTATAACTTGCTTTAATTCTTCTGGNAATGTCGGAAAATGACCTATAGCTTTTTTAATTGCGTCTGGGAATTTAGCAGGATGCGCGCAAGCTAAATTAATTGTAATTTCATCAGATGGAATACTCCTTGCTTGTGATAATCCAGTTGCCGTATGTGGATCGGCTATATACTGGTATTTTTCATAAAACAACTTAATTGTATCAAGAGTCAACTCGTCATTACATTTTGATGCTACATAAGTTTCTTTCAAAAAATCAAGTCTATCTTTAGCTATTTGATATTTTTTTCCAGACTTAAAACTACTTATAATATTTGAGATTTGGTTAGGATCTTTATCGTACAAATAGAAAAGTTCTCTTTCAAAATTACTTGATATTTGAATATCCATACTCGGGCTTAAAGTCTCAGATACTTTTTTTAGCTCCATATCACCATAATTTATTGTTCTATGCATAATATCATTCTTATTTGTTGCAATGTGAAGCTTATTAATCGGTAATCCCATTCTTTTAGCCACACTTGCAGCAAAAATATTTCCAAAATTTCCAGTAGGAACAATAAAATTAATTTTTTGCTTGCCGTACTGATTAGTTTTGTAAATTGCCCAGATAAAGTATATTGTTTGAGATATTATTCTTGCCCAATTAATGGAATTAATGGCTGTTAAGTTAGTTAGGGAGTTTAATTTTTCGGAAACAAATAAATTTTTTATTATATTCTGACAATCATCAAAATTCCCCTTTATTGCTATATTGAATACATTTTTTGAATTTACTGTTGTCATTTGTTTTCTTTGTAGTTCCGATGTTTTTTGGTATGGATGTAAGATAAATATATTAATATTTTCTTTATCTTTACAAGCATGTATCGCTGCGGAACCAGTGTCACCTGAAGTTGCCCCTATAATTGTTATTTTTTTATTATTCTTATTTAAATAATAGTCAAAAAGGTTTCCTAATAATTGTAGAGGATAATCCTTAAATGCTAAAGTAGGACCATAAAAAAGTTCTAGTATAAATTTATTTTCAGCATAGTTGAATAAGTTAGCACTATTTTCACATGAAAATCCATCGTATGTTTTTTTGATAATGTTTTTAAGGTCATTATCATTGATTGATGACCCGATAAAATTTGATAAAACACTATATGCTATATCATTATAACTTGGATTATTTTTAAAAATCTCTTCATAGTTAAAAGTAGGATAATCCATTGGGAGATACAATCCTCCACTTTTACACAAACTTTGAATAATAATTTCTTCAAAAGTTTTATTTAGATTTATATCTCTTGTGCTGTAGTACTGCATTATATCTTTTTATTAGAAAGCTTTTTTGCAACTCCGATATATGATGAAGGCTTAATATTAAGTAATTTTTTTTCTAATCCTTTGTTAAGCTTTAAATCTTTAATCATTTTACGTAAGTTTCTTTTATTAATACTTTTGCCTCTTGTGAATTTTTTCAGCACCTCATAGCTATTTGGTATAGAATTATATCTCATTACAGATTGTATAGGTTCAGCTAAAAGCTCCCAACTATTTTCTAGATCTTTTGTAATAACATTTTTATTTAGATCAATCTTACTAAAACCCTTAGCTAAAGATTGAGTTGCTAAAAAAAACTGACAATATACAGTTCCTAAATTTCTTAATGTTGTGGAGTCACTAAGATCTCTTTGTAATCTTGATGTTAACAGTTTTTTTGATATCGCGTTACTTAGTCCATATACAATACTGAGATTACCTTCTGCATTTTCGAAATCAATGGGGTTTACTTTATGAGGCATTGTTGATGATCCTACTTCATTCTCATTTTTCTTTTGCTTAATGTAATCAAGCATAATATAAGTCCACATATCACGACATAAATTTTCTAAAATTAGGGCTAAATGATTTATTATACTAAGCATTTCAAATATCCAATCATGAGATTCTATTTGTGTTGTGAATGGATTGTTGTATAAACCAAGACTTTTTACATAATTTTCAGAAATTTTCGGCCAATCGATATTGTTTAACACCGCATAATGAGCATTAAAGTTCCCAACCGCTCCGTTCATTTTACCTTTTATTTGTATTTTATTGAGTTTATTAAGTTGGTTTTTTAAACGATATTCATAAACTTTTATTTCTTTCCCAAATGTTGTAGGGCTAGCTTTTTGACCATGTGTTCTAGAAATCATTGCAAGATCACTATGCTTTTTTGCTATAGTACTGAGAGTATATATAATATTTTTAAGTTCTCTTTTAATAATTTTTAGAGAGTCAGTAGATATAAGTGCATAAGCTAGATTGTTAATATCCTCAGAAGTTGCACAAAAATGTATCATTTCAGCAGATTTTTTAAGATTATCTCTTTCTAAGAATCTTTTTTTGATAAAATATTCTATGGATTTAACATCATGATTACAGGTTTTCTCAATGTTTTTTACTTCATGGGCATCATCAATACTGAAGTTCTTAGAAATTTTTTCAACAAAATCGAGGTCTCCCTTGGAAAGTCTATATTTTCTTTTAATCGGTTGAATGGTCATAAGCTTTTTAAACCAAGAAATCTCAACTTGAACTCGCTTTTTAATTAATCCAAATTCAGAATTTAGCTCCATAAGTTTTGGATCAATTTTGTCAGAATATCTTCCGTCTATGGGCGACGTTGATGTTATACTATCTTTGCGTGAAGTCGAACTCATAATACATATTCATGTTAAAATGAAAAACTATTATACTATAAATAGCTTCATCATGTAATAGGGCGGGAGTATATAAATGAAAAAAAGAATTGAAAAAGATAGCTTAGGTGAAATTCAAATTCCATTTGACGCGTTATACGGGCCACAAACTCAAAGAGCTGTTGAAAACTTTAATTTTAGTTCGTACATAATGCCTAAAGACTTTCTTATATCTCTTTTAGAAATAAAAAAAGCAGCAGCAAAGTCAAATTATAAATTAAAATTAATTTCCAAAAATAAATGTGATGCAATCGTTAAAAGCACTGAATATTTAATTAATAATTACGATGATAAAAATTTCCCGGTTGATGTTTTTCAAACCGGCTCTGGCACAAGCACAAATATGAATGTAAATGAAGTTATTGCTCGAGTTGCTAAAATCAAATTTAAAACTGAGGTGCATCCAAATGATGATATTAATAAATGTCAAAGCTCAAACGATGTTATTCCAACGTGCATCAGTTATTTTTCAGTTAAATCTTTAAATGGTTTGTTNNTACCTGAAATNGAGAATTTAATCAACTCTATTAAAATTAAAGCAAATAAATANGATAATGTTGTTAAGACAGGCAGAACTCATCTTATGGATGCTATGCCTATCACTTTGAANCAAGAGTTGTCAGCTTGGGCNACGCAAATTATTAATNCAGAGCTTGAAATTAAAAAAGCAATTAAAAGATTATCTTTTTTACCAATAGGAGGNACTGCTATTGGATCAGGCATAAATTCGCACCCNAACTATAGNAAAGANTTCATAANATTTATTTCTACTAAAAAGAATAGTTTTTTTGAAAAGAAAGATAAGTTTGAGGGTTTAAGCTGCCAAGATGATTCAATTTTTTTAAGCTCAACTTTAAAATCTTTAGCAGTTAATCTTACTAAAATTTCAAATGATTTGAGATGGATGAATTCAGGTCCGTTGTCNGGGCTATCAGAAATTTCTTTAAAGTCTTTNCAACCAGGTAGCAGTATTATGCCAGGTAAAATAAANCCTGTAATACCTGAAGCTACATTGATGTCTTGCGTTAAAGTGATTTCAAATGATCATGCCATTACTATGGCGGGAATGTCNGGTAATTTTCAACTTAATGTTATGTTACCTCTTATAGCTTTTTTAATTAATGAAAGTATTTTTCTTTTATCTAATTCATGCAAATCTTTATCAACTGTTATAAAAGATTTTAAAGTTAATAAAGAGAATATTGATGCCATATCGAGCATTAATCCTATATTGATTACAGCATTAAATAATATAATAGGTTATGAGAAGGGNGCCTATATCGCAAAAAAAGCGTATAAGGAAAAAAAACCAATTATAGATATTGCTTTATCTGAAACAAGTTTATCAAAAAANGAGTTAGAGAAANTCTTAAACCCAAAAGATCTTACCAAAAAAGGAATTAAATAAACTAAAGCTATGCAGCTAGCTGCTTCAAAACGTANGGCAGAATTCCACCATTTTTAAAATATTCAATTTCTTGAGGNGTGAATATNCAAACTTCAGCCTCAAATTCTATAGACTCTCCNTTAGAGTTAATAGCTGCAATATTTACAGATTTAGCATTACCATTATCTATATTTGATATTTTATATTTCTCAAACCCTGTAAGACCAATTGATTGAGCGTTTTCACCATCTTTAAACTTAAGAGGTAATATACCCATTCCAACTAAATTTGACCTATGGATTCTTTCAAAACTTTCGGCTATTACTGCTTTTACACCAAGAAGNTTTGGACCTTTGGCAGCCCAATCTCTAGATGATCCACAACCATATTCNTTTCCTGCTAAAATAATTGTAGGAATGCTCTTGCTTATATACTTTTCAGACGCTTCAAAAATTGTANTCATTTCTGAAGAATCTGGGTGCATAGTGAAACCACCTTCAACACCAGGAACTAATTTATTCTTTAGCCTAATATTTGCAAAAGTTCCGCGTTTCATTACTTCATGGTTACCTCTTCTTGATCCATACGAATTAAACTCACTTTCCTTTACATTTTTACTAAGTAAATATTTTCCCGCAGGNCTATCTGACTTAATATTTCCTGCAGGAGATATATGATCAGTAGTTACAGAATCACCAAGATATGCTAAAACTTTAGCATTAGTAATTTCGTTTATAACACTTTCTTTAGAAGTAATGTTATTAAAAAAAGGNGGGTTTGCAATATATGAGGAATCAGTCCACTTATATTTATCTGTATTTTCAATATTTATTTCTTTCCATTCATCTTGCCCGTCATAGATGTTTGAATATGATTTTTCAAAAAGGTCTTTAGAAATTGAATTTTTAATCACTGAATCAATTTCTTCTTTTGTTGGCCAAATATCCTTAAGGTAAATATTTTTTCCATTTACTGNGGAGATTGGATCTTTGGTAAGGTCAATATTCATAGTACCAGCTATTGCGTAAGNTACTACTAAAGGAGGTGACGCTAAATAATTAAGTTTTACATCAGCATGCACTCTTCCCTCAAAATTTCTATTACCAGACAATATTGATGCCACAGTTAAATCGTTGTCTTGGATAGCCATTGAGATTTCATTTTTTAGCGGTCCAGAGTTACCTATGCAAGTAGTACAACCATATCCTACATTATGAAATCCTAAGCCCTCTAGGTAGGACATAAGATTAGATTTTTTTAAGTACTCATTTACCACTAATGAACCTGGAGCGAGAGAGGTTTTAACCCATTTTTTTGTTTCACAGCCCAACTCAATTGCTTTTTTAGCTAAAATTCCTGCAGCTACCATCACATTAGGATTGGAGGTATTTGTGCATGAAGTTATTGCAGCAATAACTATATCTCCATCAGTCAGTTTATAATCTTGATCCTCAAGAACAAATTCTGCAGATTTAAGATTGCTAGGTAAGTGGGTCAATAATTCTGACTTACTATTTATTAATTCAATTTTATCCTGAGGTCTTTTTGGTCCAGCAATAGAAGGCTTTATATCGGTCAGATTAATTTTAAGGTTTTCAGAATACTCTGCGGATAAGCAATCTGCTGCTTGCATTTTGTTTTTTAAAGAATAATCTTTGAATAAATCTACGGATTGTTCTGAACGATTTGTAAGGCTCATATAATTAATAGTCTCATCATCTATTGGAAAAATCCCGCATGTTGCACCATACTCAGGCGCCATGTTTGCGATAGTCGCTCTATCACCTAAAGATAAATACTTTAAACCCTCGCCATAAAATTCTACAAATTTACCTACCACACCGTGTTTTCTAAGTTTTTCTACTATAGTAAGAACTAAGTCTGTAGCTGTAACACCTTCGTTTAAGTTACCAACAATTTCAAAGCCTACCACTTTTGGAATTAACATTGATATTGGCTGCCCTAACATTGAGGCTTCTGCTTCAATACCTCCTACACCCCAACCTAAAATACCAACACCGTTTATCATTGTTGTATGCGAGTCTGTACCCACTACTGTGTCAGGGTAAGCGACTTCACCAGTATTTTTATTTTGCGTAAATATTCCGCGTGCCAAATATTCGATATTTATTTGATGTACTATTCCGGTATCTGGAGGTACGACTTTAAAATTATCAAAAGCAGACTGTCCCCATTTCAAAAATTTATATCTCTCATAGTTTCTTTTAAATTCTAAGCTTATGTTATTATTAAGAGAATTCGGGCTTCCATAGCTGTCAACTTGAACAGAATGATCTATAACAAGTTCAACCGGCTGAAGAGGATTAATTTTATCTGAACTTTTACCAAGTTTTTCTATTGCATCTCGCATTGCTGCCAGGTCTACTACAGCTGGAACTCCCGTGAAATCTTGTAACAAAACTCTAGCAGGCTTAAAAGAGATTTCTTTAATGCCAGCATTTTCCTTCCAGTTCATGATGGATTCGATATCAGTTTTCGTAACAGAAACCCCGTCCTCATTCCTAAGTAGATTCTCTAAAAGAATTTTAATAGAGTAGGGCATTTTTTTTGATTCTGAAATTTTAGTAATATCAAAATAAGTATATTCTTTTTCATTTACCTTCAGTTTAGATTCTGTGTTGTAACTGTTCATAGTAGCTAAGCCTTATATTTTTAAATAGTCATTAATTTTTTGAAGTATTTTTTTTCTGTACATTAAAAAATGCCATTTCGAGCCACCAGATAATCTCCATAACATCGATGCCCTTATTCCTGCAAGAAGAAGCGATCTAATAAAAAGTGCATTTTTTTCTAAATAGACACTTTTTCCTATTACTATAACCCGTGGTTTAAGGGGGCTAAAATATTTAACATACAAATTGCTGAGGTATGATATATGATTCTCGACTCCTGTGTCTAGTTCTTTATAATTGGTTGAATCTAATTCATTCTGGAAGCTCTTATATTTATTTACCTCTCTTTGTACGTTTTTTTCAAGAATACCTAATGAAATAACGTACTTTTGGATATTTATTAATTCATTTGTAGTATCTCCTCTTAATATTTTTACAATCGTTGAAGCACCATTGAAAAGATTTGTTGTGTCACCATACAATTCTTGATAAGAATTTGCATCATTTACTAAAGATGTATTAATTAATTTATTAATTCTTACGTCATCCTTAATATCCTCTTGAGCTAAACTATTAACGTAATAGGCACATTGAAAAATAGCAGAAAGAGAAATAATGTAATTATCAGTAATAATTTTATTATTAAAAATCAATTATCACCCCTCCACCTAAACAAATGTCTTTATGATAAAAAACAACTGATTGACCAATTGCTGGGGCCCACATCCTATCGTTAAATTCAATACAAAAATGATTTTTCTTATATTTCTTAACAATACATTTTTTTAATTCGCCTCTATGTCTTATTCTGGCTTCAATTTCGTTAGATAATAGAAATTCAACATTATGTGATATTAAATTTAATTGATTGAAAATAATTTTTTTATGAAACAGTAGATCATTATCGCTTCCTTGGCATACATAAACTTGATTTTTCGTAATATCTTTTTTGTATACGTACCAGGGTAATTCTTTAGAGTTTTTTTTCCCTCCGATTCCTAAACCAGATCTTTGTCCTATTGTTAGATATGACATACCTTCGTGATTTCCAATACGATTATTATTAGAATCATAAATACCACCTTTTTTATTTTCCACGTATTTTGAGATAAATTTATTAAAATTTCTCTCACCTATAAAACAAATTCCAGTACTATCTTTTCTGTCATAACATCTAAAATTATTTTTCTTTGCAATATCTCGAACCTGATTTTTTTTAAGATCTTGAAGAGGGAAAAGTGTTTGAGATAATTGATCTTGGTTTAATGTATATAAAAAGTAGGTTTGATCTTTATTCGTATCTTTTGATTTACTCAAAAAAAATTTTTTATCTTGATAAGATACAGATGCGTAATGACCTGTCGCTATCTTATCTGCTTTAAATTTTTTTGCGTAATCTAAAAAAACTTTAAATTTTATCTCTTTATTACATAAAATGTCTGGATTAGGTGTGTGACCTTTATTGTATGAATTTATAAATGCTTCAAAAACATTATCCCAATATTCAGAAGCAAAATTTACAGTATGAAGTGGGATTTTTAATTCATCACAAACATTTTGTGCATAATGCATATCCTCTTTTGAAGTACATATTTCCTGCTGGTCAAAATCATCTTCTTCCCAGTTTTTCATATATATAGCTTCAACATTATAACCATCTGCAACCAATAATTTTGCTGCCACAGCTGAATCCACACCTCCTGACATTCCAATTATTACTTTTTCAGTCATTTTTTTCGTAGTTTATTAATTGAGTTTTATACTCTTTACCTAGGATAAAATCCTGCAAGGATTTTTTTACCATATTACTTCTGTGAGTNTCATCCGGNTTTAGATNGAATTCNTTTTCAGTCAACCATANGACATTANTAATTTTGTCNTCAATTTTATANTTCTCNACTTTTTTNATNACCTTGCAAGCAAAACAAAATCTTAACCACATNTCTCTATTTGCNGANGAGTATTCATGATAAANNCCAACTAAATAAAGAGCNTCAACTAGATAACCAGTTTCTTCCAAGGTCTCTCTTATNCAAGCNTCTTGAAGNGATTCNTTTTCNTCTAGATGTCCAGCTGGCTGATTTATAACTAATTTTTTTTTTACATACTCTTCAACAAAAAGAAATTTATCTTCTTTCTGTACAATTGATGCTACAGTAATATGCTGAACCCATGACATGCAATAATTTATCTATCTCTGAAAGTTATTCTACCCTTGGTTAGATCATAGGGTGTTAATGCGACAGTCACTTTATCGCCAGTAAGAATTCTAATATAGTTTTTTCTCATTTTACCTGATATGTGTGCAGTTACGATGTGACCATTTTCTAGCTCTACTCTAAACATTGTATTTGGAAGTGTATCTATAACCTTGCCTTCCATTTCTATATGATCTTCTTTTGACATAAAATAAGTCTTGTAAAATGTATAAATTAAATATATATAGTTAAATTATCAATTTATTATAGTTTCAAATATGGTCAATGTAAAATGAGCTTAGGTATATTATTTCCGGGACAAGGCTCTCAAAAAGTAGGAATGCTTGAAGAGTTTATATCAAAATATCCTATCGTTAGTCAGACATTTGAGGAAGCATCTGATATTTTATCAACAAACCTCCTTAAAATAATTAAAAAAGGGCCCGTTGAAAAAATTAATGATACAGAAAATACACAGCCTATAATGTTCTGTGCTGGTTACTCTATTTGGAAAATATGGAAAGAGGAGGGAGGAGAAAACCCAATTTTTTTTGCTGGTCATAGTTTTGGAGAATACACAGCGCTTTTGGCTGCATCTGTTTTTACATTTAAAGATGGAATTAAGCTTGTAAGTGAAAGAGCTAAGTTAATGAAAAAAGCGCCGCATGGAAAAATGTTTGCAATTATTGGACTAAGTGTTGACGATATTAGCAAGATAGTAGAACCTTATAATGATGTGAGTATTGCTAATATTAATGCACCAACCCAAATAGTTATTTCTGGAGCTGAAGAAAGTTCTAAAAAAATATCGGAGGCGGCTACAAAAGCAGGGGCAAAAAAAGTTTTAGAGTTACCTGTAAGTATTGCAGCACATTCAATTCTGATGAAAGAATCAGCAGTAGACTTTGATAAATTTCTTCAAGGGTTTAAATTTAAAGAACCTCAAATACCAGTTGTAAATAATGTAGATGTAATGTGCGAGAAAAGCGAGGGCAATATTAAAGATTCATTAGTTAGGCAACTATACTCATCTGTTCAATGGGTTAATACCATTGAGTACATGGAGCAGCAGGGTGTAAATACTCTTATTGAACTTGGTCCAGGAAATATATTAAATTCGCTAAATAAAAGAATTGATAATTCAATTCAGTCGTTCAATATTTCAGATTCTAAAGGTTTAGATAGAGTTTTTGAGGAAATAAACTGATGGATAAAAAGATAGCTTTAATTACAGGCGCCTCAAGAGGAATTGGACAAAATATTTTAAAAACACTTTCCAAAGAATATATTGTTATTGGAACAGGCACTAGTAAAGATAGCGTAAGCAAGATTAATCAATTAATTTTGGACTTAAAGGCTGATGGCAAAGGTCTAATTTTAAACAATGACCCTAATACTCTAGAGGATTTATTTAACGAAATTTTATCTTTGTACAATAAAGGACCTGACATTTTAATAAATAATGCTGGGATTACCTCAGATACTCTTTTTATAAAAATGTCAGAAGATAAGTGGCAGAGTGTAATTGAAACTAATTTAAATCTGACTTTTAAGGTAACTCAAACTTTCATTAAGCAAATGATAAAAAGTAAATATGGTAAGATCGTTTTTATAACGTCTGTCGTCGGACACACTGGAAACCCTGGTCAAACTAATTATGTTGCAAGTAAGTCTGCTATCATAGGCTTTTCCAAATCACTTGCAATCGAAGTAGCATCGAGAAATATTAATGTAAATTGTATTTCACCAGGATTTATAAGTACAGATATGACAGATAATTTAAATGATAATCAAAAAGACGCTATTTTAACTAAAGTGCCTATGAAAAAGCTTGGAAAGCCAGATGACATTTCAAATGCTGTACTATTCTTAGTATCCGATAAATCTTCTTACATTACAGGTGAAACAATACATGTTAATGGCGGTCTATTTATGCCTTAAATCACTACTGGATAATCTTATCTATATTTAATAGAATATGTAAAATTTCATAACGATTCTACGAGGAAAAATAATGGCTACAAATGAAGAAAGAGTTAAAAAAGTAATAATGGAACAACTTGGCGTAAACGAAGACCAGGTAACTGATAATGCATCATTTGTTGATGATCTTGGGGCTGATTCACTTGATACGGTAGAATTGGTTATGGCTCTTGAAGAAGAATTTGATTGCGAAATACCTGATGAAGAAGCTGAAAAAATTACAACCGTAAAACAAGCTAACGATTACGTAAATTCAAATTCGAAGTAAAACATATCTTTTAATTATCATTTTATATGGCTCAAGGAAAAAGAAAAGTAGTTGTAACTGGTCTAGGAATTGTTTCCCCAGTTGGATCAACTGTTAAAAGCGCTTGGGAAAATATCACTAATGGCTTTTCTGGAATTAAGAGAATCGAGGCGTTTGATGCTTCAAATTTTTCTGTGCAAATTTCTGGACCTGTTTTAGATTTCAATGTGGATGATTTTATTGACTCTAAGGAGCAAAAGAAAATGGATAAATTTATCCATTATGGCCTTGCTGCTGGAATAATGGCAATTGAAGATTCTGGTATTGAGATAAATGAAAATAATTCAAACCTAGTTGGCGTTTCTATTGGATCTGGCATTGGCGGATTGCCATATATTGAAAAAAATTACGAAGTATTTATGAAAAACGGGCCAAGACGTATTTCACCTTTTTTTGTACCAAGCAGTATAATTAATATGGTATCAGGAAACTTATCAATAAAATATGGTATTAAAGGTCCTAACTTATCACTCGTATCTGCTTGTGCAACAGGAACTCATAGCATAGGTGAAGCTGCTAGATTAATTAAGCATGGTTATGTTGATTGTATGATTGCTGGTGGAGCTGAAATGGCAACATCTCCATTAGGTATTGGCGGATTTGCCTCAGCTAAAGCACTTTGCGCTTCGCATAATGATAATCCAGAAATGGCAAGCAAACCTTGGGATATTGAAAGGGATGGTTTTGTATTGGGAGACGGAGCTGGCGTCGTAGTTATCGAAGAGGAAGAACATGCTAAGAAGAGAGGAGCAAATATATATTGTGAGATTGCAGGATATGGAATAAATAGCGATGCTTATCATATGACACAACCTGCCGCTGGAGGCTTAGGTGCAGCTGAATGTATGAATTATGCAAAAAAGGACGCAAACATTAATTCTGAAGATGTTGATTATGTTAATGCGCACGGCACATCAACTCCCGCTGGAGATAAAGCTGAGACAGATGCAATAAAGAAATCATTCGCTGAACATGCATATAAAGTCGCAATAAGTTCTACTAAGTCAATGACAGGCCATTTACTTGGAGCAGCAGGAGGTGTTGAGGCAATTTTTACAATACTTGCGCTTAAAAATAATATTATCCCCCCTACAATTAACTTAAATAATCCAGATCCGGAATGTGATTTAGACTATGTTCCAAAGACAGCTAGAGAAAAAGTGATTAATTACGCTTTATCAAATTCTTTTGGATTTGGCGGAACTAATGGAACTCTAGTTTTTAAAAAATCTTAATGCCCCTTGTTAATGGAAAAAGAAAAAACCAAATATCTATTTATGACAGAGGGTTTATGTATGGCGACAGTGTTTTTGAAACAATTCTAGTAAAAGATTATAAGCCACAATATTTAAATGAACATCTATCAAGACTTTTTAAAGGGTGTAAGTTTTTAGAAATAAATATTAATAAATACAAATATTTAGAAAGAGATATTAAAAAAATTATTAAAAATAAAAAAAACTGTATATTAAATATAATTATTACAAGAGGTAACGCAAAAAAAAGGGGCTATAGTTACAATAAAAATGAATTTACTCCAAATATTATCTTGCAAACATCTAAAATACCTACTGATATTTTAGAATTCAAAAATGGCATACATACAAAAACCATAAAACACAATTTTTTTTCAAATCAGTTTTCATATGGTATTAAGCATTCAAATAAATTAGACAGCATTATATTATCAAAAAATTTAAAAAAAAATATTCCAGAATTATTAGCAATGGATCAATCAAATAATGTTATTGAGGGTGTCTCTTCAAATTTCTTTTGTTTAAAAGGTAATACAGTATATACACCTAAGTGTGATCAATATGGTATAGAGGGTGTAATGAAAAAAATTATCATTAATAAACTTAAAAAAAATAAAATTTCAATTAGAGAAAAAAAAATCAATAAAAATTTTTTAAAAGAATGTAATGGAGCTTTTTTTTGTAATTCTATAAGAGGAATATGGCCGATAAAGCAAATTGATAGTATTAAAATGAGTAATAATTCTTTTTATGACAAAGTCTTAAATTTAATTCTAGATCTGTAACAGTATGAAAGTATCAAAATATAAAAATCTTTATATTATAGTAATATTTTCTTTTCTATTTTTTGTAAGCTATCTAAATGGGTTCTATAAAGAAGAGACTAGTAGCTAAAAAGGTAGTATAAATATCGTAGGAGAAGGTAACGCATAAGTGGACTCTAAAATCTTATTAAAATACTTAAAAATTCTCGTTGGTGAAAATGTAGATTTTCATGAAGATCAAGAAAAAGCAATTAATAGTTGTTTAAATAAAGGCACTAAGACTCTTCTAGTACAAAAAACTGGATGGGGTAAATCAGCAGTTTATTTTGTTGCTGCAAAGGCACTTATTGAAGAATCTCAAAAAATGACAGTAATTGTATCTCCGTTGATTTCACTAATGAGAAATCAAATCTTAAATGCAAAAAATCTTCTAAATATTGAAACTATTAACTCTTCAGAAGATTATGAAAAAATTAAACAAACAGAAGAACTGTTAGTGCGGGGAAAAGTCGATGTATTAATAATCTCACCTGAAAGATTTGGTAATAAAACATTTCAACAGGAAATCTTTCCAGTGATTGCTAAAAAGATTGGGTTATTAGTCGTTGATGAAGCTCATTGTATCTCAACATGGGGACACGATTTTCGTCCCGATTATAAATTATTAACTAAACGAACTATCCCTTCTCTTGATCAAG
>NZYO01000007.1 GCA_002702235.1 Gammaproteobacteria bacterium | reverse complement strand
TTTAAATTACCTAATAAGTTACTCAGACCCGCATTAGTTGTAGTTTCTAAAAAAAAATCATAAAAAAACTTGAAATACGTTATTTAGCTTACATATATATTATATTATTAATTAATTTGAGGATTTAAAATGGGTAAAATTATAGGAATAGATCTTGGCACAACAAATTCATGTGTTTCTGTCATGGAAAGTGATAGGCCAAAAATAATTGAAAATAGTGAGGGCGACAGAACAACCCCTAGTGTCGTCGCTTATACAGATTCTGAGACTTTAGTTGGTCAATCAGCTAAAAGACAATCCGTAACTAATCCAAATAAGACACTTTATGCCATCAAGAGATTTATAGGTAGAAAATTCAAAGATTCAGGTGTAAGCGAAGATGTTTCAACTTTACCATACGAAGTAGTTGAAGCTGACAATGGAGATATTTGGGTTAAAGTTGATGAAAAAAAAATGGCCCCTCCAGAAATTTCGGCAAAAGTTCTTATGAAGATGAAAAAAACTGCGGAGGATTATTTAGGAACAAAAGTTACAGAAGCAGTTATTACAGTTCCAGCTTATTTTAATGACTCTCAGCGACAAGCAACAAAAGATGCAGGAAAAATTGCTGGCCTTGATGTTAAAAGAATTATAAATGAACCAACAGCTGCAGCTGTAGCTTACGGATTAGATAAGCAAAAAGGTGATAGAAAAATTGTTGTATATGATTTAGGCGGAGGTACATTTGATGTATCAGTGATAGATATTTCTGAAGTTGATGGTGAGAGTCAAGTTGAAGTTCTTTCAACAAATGGTGACACTCAACTTGGTGGTGAGGACTTTGATAAACGCCTCATAGATTATTTAGTAAGCGAATTTAAAAAAGACCAAAATTTCGATTTAACTTCTGATCCACTTGCTCTTCAAAGATTAAAAGATGCAAGTGAAAAAGCAAAAATAGAGTTATCCTCTAGCCAACAGACTGAAGTAAACATACCTTATATTACTGCAGATGCTAGCGGACCAAAACATCTAAATATTAAAATTACAAGGGCTGCTTTTGAAGCTATGGTAGAAGATTTGGTGAAAAAAACACTTTCTCCTGTTGAAATAGCATTAAAAGATGCGAAGATCGCTAAGTCAGAAATTAATGATATTATTTTAGTTGGTGGGCAAACAAGAATGCCTCAAGTACAAGATGCAGTTAAAAATTTCTTTGGTAAAGAACCAAGAAAAGACGTCAATCCAGATGAAGCTGTTGCTGCTGGCGCTGCAATTCAGGGCGGTGTTCTTGCTGGAGATGTGACTGATGTTCTTTTATTAGATGTAACACCATTGTCTCTTGGTATTGAAACTTTAGGTGGTGTAATGACCAAACTTATCGATAAAAACACTACAATTCCAACTAAATATTCTCAAGTTTTTTCTACAGCTGAGGATAATCAAACTGCTGTAACTGTTCATATTCTTCAGGGAGAGAGAGATCAAGCTTCTGGAAATAAATCCCTTGGCCAGTTTAATCTTTCTGATATTCCCCCAGCTCCAAGAGGTATACCCCAAATTGAAGTTGAATTTGATATAGATGCAAACGGTATTTTAAATGTTGCTGCTAAAGACAAAGCAACAGGTAAAGCTCAATCTATTACAATTAAATCTTCAAGCGGGTTATCGGACGAGGAAATTGATAAAATGGTTAAAGACGCTGAGCTTCACGCAGAAGAGGACAAGAAGTTTCAGGAACTTGTTACTGTTAAAAACACTGCCGATACACTTATTCATGCAACAAACAAATCTTTAGACGAGCTTGGCGACAAAGTGAGTGTTGAAGAACAGGCTAATATTAAGGATAAAATATCTAAGCTGGAAGAAGTCCTTAAAAACGACGATAAGGACTCTATAGAAGCTGCCACTAAGGAACTTACAGATGCTTCAGGAAAACTTGCTGAAATGATGTATGCAAAAGTCCAAGAGGAGCAAAAAGATAGTTCAAGCAATGAAGATTCTACACCTAATGCTAATCAAAACAAAGATGATGATGTAGTTGATGCTGACTATAAAGAGGTGAATGATGATAAAAAATAAATTATCATAAAATAATGAATTATTATGAAACTCTTGGAATATCAAAAGATGCTTCCGCTGCGGATATAAAAAAAGCTTTTAAAAAAAAGGCAATGAAATATCATCCTGATAGAAATGCAGGGGATAAAGAGTCTGAAAAAAAATTCAAAGAAGTTAAAGAAGCATTTGATGTACTTTCTGATCCGCAAAAAAAATCTATGTATGATCAATTTGGCACTACAGATTTTAACTCTGGTGGACCTTCGGGCTCATATGGCTCTCAAGGTTTTTCAGGGGGCTTTAATGATGTATTTGAAGATATTTTTGGAGACATTTTTGGAAATCAAAGAGGTAGCTCAAACCAAACTTATAAAGGAGCTGATTTAGAGTATTCACTTTCTTTAACTTTAGAAGAAGCNGCCTTTGGATGTGAAAAGAATATTAACATATCCATTCAAGATACTTGTGATCATTGCGGTGGNACTGGTGCTGAGCCAGGTTCTGATTTGAAAACCTGTCCTACTTGTAACGGTGCAGGACAGGTTAGGATGCAGCAAGGTTTTTTTTCAATTCAACAGACTTGCCCAACATGTAACGGAAAAGGAAAAATTATATCTAATCCATGCGGCGTCTGTAGAGGAAGTGGTGTAGTAAATAAAAAGCAATCTATTTCTGTGAATATACCAGCAGGNGTTGATAGTGGAGATAGAATAAGAGTCGCAGGAAAAGGGGAAGCTGGACTAAACGGAGGACCTAAAGGGGATTTGTTTATACGTGTTAAAACTTTAAATCATGAAATGTTTTATAGGGACGGTACAAATCTTCATTGCGAGATTCCTATATCCTTTATTCAGGCAGCTCTTGGCTCTGAAATCGAAGTTCCTAGTTTATCCGGTAACAAACTTAATATTTTTATTCCTGCTGGAACGCAAAACGGAAAAGTCTTTAGACTCAAAGGCAAAGGCGTGAAATCGGTCAGATCTTCACAAATTGGCGATCTCATGTGTAAAATTATCGTTGAAACACCAATAAATTTGACTTCAAAACAAAAAACTCTTTTAAATCAATTTGATGAAGAACTTAAAAAGGGTGGCTCGAAACACAGCCCAAAAACAGAATCTTGGGTTGATAGCATAAAGAACTTTTTTAATTAGAAAGATATTTCTTAGATAGATTTTGCGTGCTAGAATTACATAAAATTCTTTGAAAAAATATGTCTATTAATGTTTGNATACCTGGTATATCTGGNAGAATGGGTCTTGAGATAGCAAAAGTTGTAAATTTCTCAAGTGATATTAATCTTTCATCAGCTACGGTAAGAAAAAATAATAGTCATTTTGGCCAGCCAATTTCATCTATTCTAAANTTTCCAGTTAATGGAGATAACTTTAAAATTTCCGATAATTTGTCCATGGCGTTAGAAAATTGTGATGTTTGTATTGATTTTACTCATCCATCTTACTCCTTGGAGGTTTTAAAAACTTGTTCTGAATTAAAAAAACCTATCGTTATTGGCACAACTGGTTATTCATCCGATCAGGCAGAAAAAATCAAAAGTTATTCCTCTGAAATTGCAATTTTTAAATCATCAAATATGTCCATTGGAATAAATTTATGTATAAAAGCGTTGAGGAAAGTTTCTGAAAGTGTTCAATCNTCAACTAAAGTNGATATTATTGAACATCATCACCAACATAAAAAAGACATGCCNTCTGGAACTTCTTTACTTTTAGAAAGNGAAGTNAAAAAGGCAAATAAAAATCTTTCTATNAATCATCATTGTATTAGATCAGGTAATGTTGTTGGTGATCACAAAATACTTTTTACNTTAAGTAACGAAATTATTGAGATTAATCATAGAGCAAATGACAGAAAAATTTTNGCTGAGGGATCAGTTGANGCNGCAAAATTTATTTCNAATAAAAAAGCTGGTTTTTTTAATATGGATGANATTTTATAAAAATATTTAAGGATAAAAAAATTGAAANATGCTTATTTACTTTTAAGTAATAANGAATGTTTNAAGGGAGTGTCAATAGGTTANTCAGGATCTACATTTGGNGAATTNGTTTTNAATACATCAATTACAGGCTACCAAGAAATNATTTCNGATCCATCNTATAAAAATCAAATTATCACATTTACATATCCNCATATAGGCAATGTTGGATTTAANATAAATGATTACGAGGCAAATGNTACTTATGTTANNGGTGTTGTNGTNAACCANCTNCCAACAAATCCATCTAANTGGCGANCTNAGTCATCTTTTAGTGACTTTTTAATNAAGAANAAAATTATTTGTATNGCTNATATTGATACCAGATATTTAACAAGCATGTTAAGAGACAAAGGATCATTAAATGCTTGTATTTCAACAGAAGTTAAAAAAATTAACTCCTTACAAGATAAATTAAAAAAATATAACGGAATCGTAGGGGTGGATCTAGCAAAAGAAGTAAGCACCAAAAAGTCTTATTTTTTTANTGAAAAAAATTNTTACGTTGATAATAAAAAANTAAAATCTAAACAANAATANAGTGTTGTAGCTTATGATTTTGGTATTAAAAAAAATATTTTAAGAATACTAAAAGATCTNGGCTGNAAAACAAANGTAATACCTGCAAATACTAAAGCAAANGATGTTCTTAATATGAATCCTGACGGTATATTCTTATCTAATGGACCCGGCGATCCTGCTGCTTGCAAATATGCAATAGACTCCATAAAGGAATTTTATAAACATAATATTCCATTATTTGGGATATGCCTTGGACACCAACTCATGGGAATAGCCTCTGGAGCAGAAACTATCAAAATGCCTCATGGACATCATGGGGCAAACCATCCAGTAATNGATTTAAAAACAAAAAGAGTATTCATTACTAGTCAAAACCATGGATTTGTAATTAACGAAAAGTCAATTCCAAGTTCAATAGAGGTAACACATAAATCGCTATTTGATGACACAATACAAGGTATTAAATTTAAGAAAAAACCATTTTTTAGTTTTCAAGGCCATCCTGAAGCATCTCCAGGTCCACAAGATATGGCTTACATATTTCTTAACTTTATAAATAATATGAAAAAATACAAATGCCAAAAAGAAAAGATATAAAAAAAATTATGATTCTTGGTGCAGGCCCAATAATAATTGGTCAAGCCTGTGAGTTTGATTACTCTGGAGTGCAAGCATGCAAGGCGCTAAAAGAAGAAGGTTATAACGTTGTCTTAATTAATTCAAATGTGGCTACTATTATGACAGATCCCGATGTTGCTGATTCAACTTACATTGAACCATTAACACCAGAGATAGTAACTAAAATTATTAGAAAAGAAAAACCAAATGCGCTTCTCCCTACAATGGGTGGGCAAACAGCATTAAACTGTGCCCTTGAACTGGAAAAACTTGGTGTGCTTAAAAAGTTTAAAGTTGAAATGATAGGTGCAAAAAAAGACTCAATTAATCTTGCAGAAGATAGAGAATTATTCAAAAAGGCAATGAATGAAATCGGTCTCAACTCAGCTAAATCATATATTGCTAGAGATTTTGCTACTGCAAAGAAATATCAAAAGAAAATTGGTTACCCAGTTATTATAAGACCTTCATTTACTCTTGGAGGGAGTGGCGGAGGTATCGCTTATAATGATCAGGAATTTTCAGAAATAGTTAACTCTGGTTTAGAAATTTCCCCTACAACAGAGGTTTTACTCGAGGAGTCATTACTCGGATGGAAAGAGTATGAAATGGAGGTTGTAAGAGACAGAAATGATAACTGTATTATAGTATGCTCGATAGAAAACATTGACCCCATGGGTATTCATACAGGGGATTCAATAACAGTTGCTCCAGCTCAAACCTTAACTGATAAAGAGTATCAATTGATGCGAAATGCTTCTATTGATGTTTTAAGAAAGATAGGAGTTGATACTGGCGGTTCTAACGTGCAATTTGCTATCAATCCTGATAATGGAAAAATGGTTGTTATAGAGATGAATCCGAGGGTATCTAGGTCATCCGCTTTAGCATCAAAAGCAACAGGTTTTCCAATTGCAAAAGTTGCATCTAAACTTGCAGTTGGTTATACACTTGATGAATTAAGAAACGAAATAACTCAAGGCATAATACCTGCCTCGTTTGAGCCAACTATAGATTATACAGTTGTCAAAATTCCTAGATTTGCTTTTGAAAAATTCCCAAATACTAATGATAGGCTTACTACTCAAATGAAATCCGTTGGAGAAGTTATGGCTATAGGAAGATGTTTTACCGAAGCTCTTCTTAAAGCAATTTCAGGATTAGAGTATGAAGTGAATGGTCTAGAGCCCTGGGATGGAATTGAAAAATCTCCTAAAGGGAAACTTGAAACAGAAATTAAAGATGCTGGCCCAAAAAGAATGTGGTATTTGGCCGAAGCTTTTAGAAGAAAGTACTCAATAAAGAAAATTTTTGATATATCAAAAATTGACATGTGGTTTTTAGAGCAAATAAATTTTATTATTCAGCAAGAAATAGAAATTAAAAAAATTAACTTAAAAAATATACCTAAAGATAAATTTTTATATTTTAAAAAAATTGGATTCTCAGATATATACATATCTAAAATTTCCGGTTTAAAAGAGTCAGAAATAAGAAAGTTTCGAAAGAAAAGAAATATACACCCTTCTTTTAAAAGGGTTGATACTTGTGCTGCAGAGTTTCCAACTTCTACATCATATTTATACTCTACGTATGAAAATAATTGTGAGTCAAAACCGACAAATAAAGATAAAATTATTGTTATTGGAAGTGGTCCAAACCGTATTGGGCAAGGGATAGAATTCGACTATTGCTGCGTTCACGCTTCATTGGCAGCAAAAGAACTAGGTTACGAAACAATTATGATTAACTGTAATCCAGAAACTGTCTCAACAGATTTCGATACATCAGATAGATTATATTTTGAGCCTATTACATCAGAAAGTGTATTAAATATTATTAACTTAGAAAAACCTTTAGGTGTAATTGTACAATATGGAGGTCAAACGCCGCTCAAACTTGTCAATGAGCTTGAAAAAAATAATGTACCAATTATTGGAACGTCAGCATCTTCAATAGATGCTGCTGAAGATAGAAAGAAATTTCAAGCTATCATAAAAAAACTAAAGATTAAGCAACCTAATAATAAAACAGTTGTAAATTCAAAAGAGGCTTTAATCGCTGCTAAAAAAATTGGTTACCCTGTTATTGTAAGACCATCTTATGTTTTGGGTGGCAGAGCTATGGAAGTTATTTTTAATAANGATGAACTTGCNCATTATATNACAGATGCNGTNCATGTATCTGATAAGTCACCTGTACTGATTGATAAATTTTTACACCAAGCNNTAGAAGTAGATGTTGATGCAATTAGAGATAANACTGGTGAGGTGTTCATAGCAGCTATAATGCAACACATAGAGGAGGCAGGGGTTCACTCTGGTGACAGTGCATGCTGCATACCACCATATTCTTTGACAAACAAAACATTAAATTTAATAAAAAAATACACAGAAGAAATGGCAAATGAGCTAAATGTAATAGGTTTAATGAATGTTCAATTTGCAATTAAAGGAGATGAAATATTTGTTCTAGAAGTTAATCCAAGAGCATCAAGAACCGTACCTTTTGTTTCAAAATCCATCGGAATTCCAATCGCAAAGGTTGGCGCAAAATGTATGCTTGGAATAACACTTAAAAGTCAAAAACTAAAAAAATTAAAACATAATTTATTTACAATTAAAGAAGCAGTTTTTCCATTCATTAAATTTCCAGGAGCAGATCCTATTTTAGGACCTGAAATGAAATCTACAGGAGAAGTAATGGGTGTAGGAAAAACATTTGGAGAAGCTTTTTTGAAGTCACAGTTAGCTTCAAGTGTGTTGTTGCCAAGCAAAGGAATAGTTTTAATGAGTATCAAAGATGAAGATAAAGAGGCTTCGATTAAAATNGCGCAAAAACTTTCTAAAATAGGATTTAAAATTGTTGCTACAAAAGGNACTGCNGAATTTTTAAAATCCNACAAAATCCCGTGTAAAATTGTAAATAAGGTAAGAGAAGGTAGGCCACATATAGTTGACATGATAAAGAATAATGAAGTGAATTTAATAATTAATACCACTCAATCAAAACAAGCTATATCTGATTCTTATTTAATAAGAAGAGAAGCGCTACAACATAAAATTTGTTATACAACTACAATTTCAGGAGCTCAAGCATTATCTGAATCAATTATTAATGTTAGTGACTTAAATGTTTTTAATTTACAATTAATATATAAAAAATGAATAAAATACCAATTACAATAAATGGTGAAAAAAGGTTACGAGAGGAACTCGATGAGCTNACACGNGTAAAGAGACCNAAAATCATTGAGGCAATTTCTAAAGCNAGAGAACATGGGGATTTAAAAGAGAATGCCGAATATCATGCAGCTAGAGAGTCGCAAAGTTTTATAGAGGGCAGAATACAAGATATAGAATCTAAATTATCAAACGCTGANGTAATCGATCCGTTAAAAATAAATACTAAAGATGTAATTGTATTTAGCGCTACCGTAAAAATTTTAGATGACAACGATAATGAAAAAACCTACCAAATTGTTGGCGATGACGAAGCAGATCTAAAATACGGATTAATATCAATAAATTCTCCAATAGCAAGAGGGCTTATTGGAAAAAGAATTGACGATGAAGTTTCTGTTGAAACACCTAATGGTGTTCAAAATTTTACAATATTAGAAATTACGTATGGGTAAAAAAAAACGTACGTGGTTTGAATCTCATGTAAGTGATAAGTATGTTCAAATGGCTCAAAAAGATAATTATCGTTCAAGAGCAGTTTACAAACTAAAGGAAATAGACGAGAAATATAACATTTTCATTAATGGGCAGTATATTTGTGACCTNGGNTCTTCCCCTGGAAGTTGGAGTCAGTATATTATTAGAAAAAACCCAAATTCAAAAATATTTGCTTTTGATCTTCTTGAAATGAAACCNATTAAAAATGTAAATTTTGTACAGACTGATATATGTGATTTATTAAACTCTGAACAAAATACGCAACATTNCCCNAAATTTAACCTTGTAATATCCGATATTGCCCCCAATATTACAGGTATAGATGCAAGTGATATCCCTGCAATGTTAGAAATAGCTGAAAATATAAGTAATATTGCTGAAAANCTTTTAAAACCAAGAGGATCGCTTATTATGAAGTTATTTCAAGGTTCTGGATCAGATAGCTTCATTAAAGAGTTAAAGAAAATGTATAACAAGGTNAGTATTATAAAACCTAAAGCATCAAGGCCTAAAAGTAGAGAAATTTATCTTGTTGCATTAGAATATAACCTTAACCAACGGAAGAGCTTATGAATGACATGTTAAAAAATATTCTAGTATGGATTGTAATTGCAGTTGTAATTATGTCTGTTTTNAATAACTTTATGCCGCAAANATCTGCTTCAGAAAATATATCTTATTCGCAGTTTATAAATCAAGTTAAGAATAGTATGGTTGAAAGTGTTTCAATTGAGGCTGATGGCAAAACAATNNCAGGAAAATATAAGAGTGGTTCTTCTTTTGTTACTTACGGTTTAAACGATCCTAAACTTGTAGACGATTTATTATCTAATAATGTTGAAATTTTAACAGAAGCTCCAGCAAAACCATCNCTGCTTCTTCAAATTTTAATTCAATGGTTCCCAATGCTGTTATTAATNGGCGTTTGGTTATTTTTTATGCGACAGATGCAAGGTGGGTCTGGCGGAAGGGGTGCAATGTCATTTGGAAAAAGCAAGGCAAGAATGACCACAGAAGAACAAAACACAGTTACATTTAAAGATGTTGCTGGAGTTGAAGAAGCAAAGGAAGAGGTTGAAGAGCTTGTAGAGTTTTTGAGAGATCCTGGAAAATTTCAAAAGCTTGGTGGAAAAATNCCTAAAGGTGTCTTAATGGTTGGATCACCAGGTACCGGTAAAACCCTTTTAGCAAAAGCTATTGCTGGGGAAGCAAAAGTTCCTTTTTTCACAATCTCAGGTTCTGATTTTGTAGAAATGTTTGTTGGTGTTGGTGCTTCAAGAGTAAGAGATATGTTTGGCCAAGCTAAAAAGTTTGCTCCGTGTATTATATTTATTGATGAGATTGACGCCGTTGGAAGACATCGAGGTGCTGGCTTAGGTGGTGGGCATGATGAAAGAGAGCAAACACTAAACCAGTTGTTAGTCGAAATGGATGGTTTTGAGGGGCATGAAGGCATAATTATTATTGCTGCTACAAACAGACCTGACGTACTTGATCCTGCTTTACTAAGGCCGGGTAGATTTGATAGACAGGTTGTTGTTCCTCTTCCTGATATAAGAGGTAGAGAACAAATTTTAAAGGTTCATATGAGAAGAGTTCCAATATCTGAAGATGTAAGNCCATTAGTTTTAGCAAGAGGNACTCCTGGTTTTTCTGGAGCTGATTTNGCTAACCTAGTNAATGAAGCTGCATTATTTGCAGCACGTGCAAATAAAGTTCATGTTCATATGGAAGAGTTTGAAAAAGCAAAAGACAAAATCATGATGGGTGCAGAGAGAAAAACAATGGTTATGAGCGACGATGAAAAACGTTTAACTGCATATCATGAATCAGGACATGCAATTGTTGGCAGGCTNGTACCTGAACACGATCCAGTTCATAAAGTAACCATAATACCNAGAGGAAGAGCATTAGGCGTAACAATGTTTCTTCCAGAAGATGATAGATATAGTAATAGTAGGCAAAGACTAGAAAGTCAAATTTGCACTCTTTATGGCGGAAGAATAGCTGAGCAAATGATTTATGGCGATGATAAGGTTACCACAGGTGCATCGAACGATATCGAAAGAGCCACGGAGCTTGCAAAAAACATGGTCACAAAATGGGGTTTATCAAAAAAAATGGGTCCATTATCTTATTCAGAAGATGAAGGGGAAGTTTTCCTTGGAAGATCAGTAACAAACCAAAAAAGAATGTCAGAAGAAACCGCAAAACACATAGATGATGAGGTTAGAAGTATTGTTGATAGTGCCTATTCGAAAGCTTCAAAAATTCTTAAGGACAATATTGATAAAATGCATACAATGTCTGAAGCATTAATGATGTACGAAACAATAGATAAAGATCAAATAGACGATATTATGTCTGGGATAAAACCAAGGCCTCCTAAAGATTGGGATGACAAGGATGGAAAGGGTAATAATTCAAATTCCGATAATGTAACTACCACACCTGAGTTTTCTGATCCATCAAGTAATCCTCAATAGGAATACTAATGCCAAACAGATATTTCGGCACTGACGGAATCAGAGGCAAATATAACTCGAGTTTTCTTAATGAAAAATTTATTCGTTATTTAGGTTATTCTATAGCCGAAGAATTTCGTTCTGCTAATAATAAGAATGTATTAATTGGTTATGATACGAGACAATCTTGTAAAGAAATAGTAAATATTTTGAGTGAAGGCCTATACTCAAATGGATTTAAAATTTTTTCTTTAGGCATTGCTCCTACTCCTGCAGTTTCAAAATTAACTCGAGATAAGGATTTCTCTATTGGCATTATGATTAGTGCTTCTCATAATCCATATCACGATAATGGATTAAAAATTTTTGACGAGAATGGTATAAAGCTCTCTTCTAATGTAGAAGCGAGTATAGAGAAAAAAATTAAATTGTACTCTCAACAAGAAATCTTCCAAGCAGAGAGCAAAATTGAAAATTCATCAAATTTGCTAGACGAATATAAAAAAAATTGTATACAAAAATTTAAAAATACAAATTTGTCAAAAAATAAAATTATAATAGATACTGCCAATGGAGCAAATTCGTTCCTTGCTTATGAAATCTATTCTCAATTATTTGATGAAGTGAAAGTTATTTCTAATGTTCCTGATGGAACCAACATTAACAATCAGTGTGGGTCAACATATTTAAAAAATATCCTTAATGAAATGAAAAAAGGTAGTTTTGATTTTGGACTTTCAATGGATGGTGATGGTGATAGAGTAATAATTATAAACTCTAATTATGAAATTATTGATGGTGACGATATATTATATGTTATAGCAAAGGGAAAATTGATAAATAATGAGAAAATAGAAAAAGTTATTGGTACTAAAATGTCAAATCAGTCATTAGAGAATTCGTTAAATAATCTAGATATAGATTTTTTTAGGGAAGATGTTGGGGATAAAAATGTATTAAATAAAATGTTAGAGGAGAATAGCATTTTAGGAGGTGAGCCTTCTGGGCATATCATAAGTCTAGATATAGGAGGTCCAACAGGCGATGCAATTATATCTTCTCTTGCATATTTATATTACGCAAACATTCTCTCGAGTAAAAATTTATTACCAAAATTAAAAGATAAGTATATTCAGGTATTGGAAAATATTCCACTTGATTCGCATTACATTAAAGATCTTGATCAATTAAGCGATAAGATTGAAAGTCTATATAAAGATAAATTTGAAAATTCTCGCTTCTTAATAAGAAAATCAGGAACTGAAAATTTATTAAGAGTAATGGTAGAATCTTCTAATAATAAAGAATTAGAATTATTATTATCCTCAATAAAAGAATCAATTAATTTAAATTTATCAAAAAATGAGTAAAAAAATTTTTGTTGCAAACTGGAAGATGAATGGAAATACTGAAATGATTGATAAATTTTCAGGTTCTAAAATACTAAATTCTTCTCCAAAAAAAGATATTATTATTTGCCCACCTTACACTCATATAAATTATTTATCATCGAAAATAAGAGATAAAAATATATCTTTAGGTGCTCAAAATTGTTCACATAAGGAAAATGGTGCACTTACTGGTGAAATTTCTGCAGAAATACTTAAAGACATTGGATGTGAATATGTGATTTTAGGACATTCAGAGAGAAGAGCTAATTATAGTGAAGATNATAGTTTAATAAANCAAAAANTTATTTTAGCANGTAAAAATAATATCATACCAATTTTGTGTTGTGGTGAAAATTTAGAGGACAGAAAAAATAATTTATCAACTAAAATAATTGAAAATCAATTATCAATCTTAAAAGAAATTTCTGATAACTTTACATGTGATAAATTTTTAATTGCGTATGAGCCGATTTGGGCAATTGGAACTGGAAAATCTGCGTCCTCGTCTCAAATTTATGAGATACTTAATTTTATACATGAATACACATATGATATTTTTTCTCAATTAGATTTATCAATTCTATATGGAGGAAGTGTAAGTACTTCGAATATAAAAGAATTACTAACTATTGATAAATGCAATGGCTTTTTAATTGGCGGAGCCTCTTTATCTTTAGATAGTTTTGAATTAATATGTGAATCAATCTAATTTAAAAGAATAAATATGTATACAATTTTACTCTCAATAGCTGTAGTTTTATCTGTAGTAATTATTATCCTAATATTAATGCAACAAGGAAAAGGTTCTGAAACGGGTGCAATTTTTGGAGGTGGCTCTTCATCTGTGTTTGGAGCGATGGGCGCAAGTACTTTTCTTTCAAAATTAACAGCATTTTTAGTCTTTCTTTTTTTTATAAATTGTCTTTTTTTGGCGTATTTAGCTAAAAATAACCTAAATTCTGATAGTGTTCTTAAAAAAGAAGAGAGCCTCCAAATTGAAGAAAGTATTGAGAATAAAGAAGAAATTGAAATTCCTGATTAGCCGATGTGGTGGAACTGGTAGACACGCTGTCTTGAGGGGGCAGTAGCGCAAGCTGTGCCGGTTCGAGTCCGGCCATCGGCACCAAAATGGCATAGTTTTGTATAAATTTATCTATATATTGTTTGAAATTATAATTGTATAATTATCAGCTTTAACTATAGGGTTATAACGAATGCTTGAAGGATATTTTTCTATACTAGTTTTTCTTGTCATTAGCACTGTAATTTGCACTTTTCCAATTTTAATTTCATTAATTGTTAATAAAAGCAAAAAAATTGAAGAATCAAAAAAATCTCCTTATGAGTGTGGTTTTGAGCATTTTAGTGACGCAAGAATGAATTTTGANGTTAGNTATTANTTGGTTGCAATACTTTTNATCATCTTTGATTTAGAAATTGCTTTTCTTTTTCCTTGGGCTGTTGCAATAGATCAGATTGGTATNTCTGGTCTTTTATCAATGGTCTTTTTTCTATTTGTTTTAATTATTGGTTTTATATACGANTGGAAGAAAGGCGCACTCGANTGGGATTAAAAAAATGGATGTTCTTGAAAAAATAAACGAATCGCAAAATGGTTTTGTAACAGCATCATCTAAAGATNTATTCAAATGGGCATCNACAGGTTCAATGTGGCCAATGACNTTTGGTCTAGCATGTTGNGCTGTTGAAATGATGCATGCGGGTGCATCTCGATACGATTTNGATAAATTTGGAATGATGTTTAGACCAAGCCCNAGACAATCAGACGTTATTATTGTTGCNGGCACTCTTGTAAATAAGATGGCTCCAGCTATTAGAAAAGTTTATGATCAAATGGCTGATCCAAAGTGGGTTATTTCAATGGGTTCATGTGCAAATGGTGGAGGTTACTACCACTATTCATATTCAGTTGTAAGGGGTTGTGACAGAATTATTCCTGTAGACGTCTATGTCCCAGGCTGTCCTCCAACCGCAGAGGCTCTGTTATATGGAGTTTTACAGCTAAAAAATAAAATTAAACGTACTAATTCAATTCCTAGAAATAAATAAAAGTGCCTAACTTAAATTCTATAAAAAAGTTAATTACTGATAACTTTAAAAATTGCAAAGTTAGCATTGAAGATAATCTTTTGTTACTCAAAGAAAATGAGATAAATGATATTTTCCAATTCCTTAAATTTAATGAAAAACTCTCTTTTGACACATTGATAGATATTATTGCCGTAGATTACTTAGAGTATGGTGAGTACGAGTGGGAGACTAAAAAAAGTAATAATGGATATAGTAGAGGATATTCAAATTCTTCTAGCTTCAGAAAAACATTTAATGATTTAGATAAGAATTCTGATACATCTTCAAATCGCTTCGCTGTAATATATCAACTTCTTTCAACTATAAATAACACGAGATTAGGTGTAAAAGTCGTCTGCGAGAATAATTCCAACCCTAATTTAGACTCAGTCTGTAGTATATGGTCATCTGCTAATTGGTATGAAAGAGAAGCTTATGATTTATTTGGAATATACTTTTCTGGCCATCCTGATTTAAGGCGACTATTGACTGATTATGGGTTTGTTGGACACCCTCTAAGAAAGGATTTTCCTCTAGTTGGAAACTCTGAAGTAAGNTATGACATAGAAAAAGATAGAGTGGTGCAAAAACCTGTATCAATAGAACCTCGCGTCTTAGTGCCTAAGGTTATTAGGGAGGGAGATTAGCAAATGGCTGAATTAAAGAGTTATACAATGAATTTTGGTCCACAGCATCCCTCCGCTCACGGTGTGCTCAGGCTGATATTAGAGTTAGAGGGGGAGGTTATCATAAAGGCCGACCCTCATGTTGGCTTGCTTCATCGTGGTACTGAAAAGCTTGCTGAAAGCAAACCATATAATCAATCCATTGGATATATGGATCGTCTAGACTATGTTTCAATGATGTGTAATGAACATGCATATGTGCTAGCCATAGAAAATATTTTAAAGCTTGATATACCTGAAAGAGCTAAATATATAAGAGTAATGTTTGATGAAATAACAAGAATACTTAATCATTTACTTTGGCTTGGGGCTCATGCACTTGATATAGGAGCTATGAGTGTGTTTCTGTATGCTTTTAGAGAAAGAGAGGATTTAATGGATTGTTACGAAGCTGTCTCAGGAACCAGAATGCATGCTACTTATTATAGACCTGGAGGCGTAGCTAAAGATTTACCTAAAAACATGCCCCTGTATAAAGAATACAAAGGTGCAAATAAAAAAAAGATAAGAGAATTAAATAAAGGCAGGGAAGGAAGCTTATTAGATTTTATTGAGAGCTTTACAAACAAATTTCCAAAATGCGTTGATGAGTATGAGACTTTACTAACTGATAATAGGATTTGGAAACAGCGCACTGTAGGAATCGGAGTAGTTGACCCAGAAAAAGCAAGAAACTTAGGTTTTACAGGACCAATGCTGAGGGGAAGTGGTGTTGCGTGGGATCTCAGAAAAAAACAGCCTTACGAAGTTTATTCAAAAATAGATTTCGATATTCCAATTGGAACTAATGGAGATTGCTATGACCGCTATTTAGTTCGCATAGAAGAAATGAGGCAGTCTAATAAAATTATTAAACAATGTGTAGATTGGTTGAAAAAAAATGACGGTGAATATATATCCAGTAGTTCTAAGATAGCTCCACCACAGAAAATTGATGCAAAAGAAAATATGGAAGCATTAATTCATCATTTTAAATATTACACTGAAGGCTATTGCCTTCCAAAAGGACATATATACACTTCAGTGGAACACCCAAAAGGTGAGTTTGGAGTTACGTTGATATCTGATGGAGCAAATAAACCGTATAGATTAAAAATTAGGGCACCAGGTTTTCCTCACTTGGCTGCACTAAATGAAATGGTAAAGGGACATATGATCTCTGATGTTGTGGCTGTGATAGGAACACAAGATATTGTTTTTGGTGAAATTGATAGGTAATTATGAAAAGCGAAATAGCATACAAATTTTCTGAGGATAACGTAATTAAAATAAATGCGTGGAAGAAAAAGTTTCCAAACGAGCATGCCAAATCCTCAATAATTTATGTTCTTCATATTTGTCAAAAAGAGAAAGGTTTTATAACTGAAGAACACATGAAAGCAACAGCAGAAATTTTAGGCATAGATTTTATCGATGTTTATGAAATTGCTACTTTTTACTCAATGTTTGAAACTGAAAATGTAGGAAAAAACGTTATATCTATTTGTACAAATATCTCTTGTATGCTTAGAGGATCTGATGATTTGGTATCTTATGCAGAAAAAAAATTGGGTATTAAGATAGGAGATTCTAGTGATAATATTTTTCTTAAAGACGAAAGAGAATGTTTAGCCGCATGTTGTGGAGCACCAATGATGCAAGTTAATCATAAATATTACGAGAATGTCACTATAGAATTACTAGACGAAATTATAGGAACTTTAAAAGATGAAAAGTAACTCTTTAAATAAATTATGTTATTCAACCTTAAATATTGATAACCCCTCTTCGTTGGAAGCCTACTTATCTGTTGGTGGGTACAAAGCTTGGAATAAAATAATTGAAGAAAATATAAAACCAGATGAAGTCATAAACACTGTAAAAAATTCTGGGCTAAGAGGAAGAGGTGGAGCGGGTTTTTCCACTGGAACCAAATGGGGATTTATAAATAAAAATGCTAGTCAAAAATATCTTGTTTGCAATGCAGACGAATCTGAACCTGGAACATGTAAGGATAGAGATATCTTACGATACAATCCTCATGCTGTAATAGAGGGAATGCTTATAGCATGTTATGCCATTGGTGCTGATAAAGGGTATTGTTATCTTAGAGGTGAATTTATTGATGAACCATATCAAACTTTTAAAAATGCTTTAAATGAAGCTACTANGAAAGGCTACGTTGGNAAAAATATTTTTAATTCGCAAATTTCTATTGATATATATGATTTTATTGGCGCTGGAGCATATATTTGNGGGGAAGAGACAGCAATGCTTGAGTCATTAGAAGGAAAAAAAGGTTTTCCAAGATATAAACCACCATTTCCTGCTATCAATGGTTTATATAATCAACCTACAATTATCAACAATGTAGAAACTTTAGCATCTTTACCTAAAATAATTTTTGAGGGAGATTCTTGGTTTAGAAAATTTGGTACCTCAGATAGCGCTGGCTTTAAATGTTTTTCAGTTTCAGGTCACATTAACAANCCTGGAAACTTTGAAATACCTCTAGGTACTCCTTTCTCAGATCTATTAGAAATGTCAGGTGGTATGAGAAATGGAAAAAAAATAAAAGCTGTAATTCCAGGTGGGTCTTCAGTTCCTGTAATTAAGGGTGAAGTAATGATGAACACTAATCTAGATTATGAGTCAATTTCCCAAGCCGGATCAATGCTTGGTTCTGGAGCAATTATCATAATGGATGAGGATACTGATATGGTTAAAGTTCTTCATCGAATCGCGCGTTTCTATTANTCNGAGTCATGTGGTCAATGCAGTCCTTGTAGAGAGGGAACAGGATGGATGTATAGACTTTTATCAAAAATTATTAGCGGTAATGGAACNCATAATGATATTGAGGTTCTTGAGTCGATTCCAGGTATGATTCAAGGAAGCACCATATGCGCTCTTGGTGATGCAGCGGCTATGCCAGTAGAAAGTTTTATAAAAAATTTTAAGGATGAATTTGTTTCATACATTAAATAAGTTATGCACATAAAAATTAATAACAACGAATATGATTGTAACCCTAACGAAACTGTGATTCAGGTTGCAGATAGAAATGACATTTATATCCCAAGATTTTGCTATCACGAATCTCTATCAATTGCTGCTAACTGTAGAATGTGTTTAATAGAGCAAAAGGGCATTGGTAAACCCTTGCCAGCATGTGCTACACCGGTTTCAGATGGTGCTGAATATTTCACATCCTCTGAAATAGCAAAAAATTCACAAAAAAATACTATGGAGTTACTACTTATTAATCACCCACTAGATTGCCCTGTATGTGATCAAGGAGGAATGTGCGAACTTCAAGATCTAGCAATGAACCATAGCGATCTTAAGTCAAGATATACTCAAGAAAAGAGAGTAGTTTTTGACTATGACATAGGCCCTTTAATTAAAACTAATATGACCAGATGCATACATTGTACTAGATGCGTACGATTTGGTGAGGAGGTCGTTGGTCAAAAAGAGCTTGGGGTTATCAATCGTGGAGAATCCTTAGAAATTAGAAGTTTTCTTTCAAACTCCGTAGAATCACCTATGTCTGGAAATATGATTGATATATGTCCAGTAGGTGCGCTAAATTCAAAACCATCTCACATGAAAGGAAGGCCATGGGAATATAATGAGATAAATTCGGTATCACATAATGATTGTTTGGGCTCAAACACTTTTATACACTCAAATTCAAAAAGTATTTATAAAGTTACTCCAAGAGAAAATAAAAATATAAATGATATTTGGTTATCTGATAGAGATAGGTTTTCATATGAATCAATAGACCATGTAGAAAGAACATCTAAGCCAATGATAAAAATTGAAGACAGATTCGAAGAAGTTTCATGGCAGAAAGCAATACAATTTCTGAAAGACAAAATATCACAAAATGAATTAAGTAATTCATGTGCATTAATCAACCCAGATTCTACAACAGAAGAACTATTTTTATTCCAAAAATTAATGAGAGGTCTCAATATTAATAACATAGATCATAGAATTCACTCGGTAGATTTTAGAAATCAAGATTCGTATGAAACTTACCCAAGGTTAAATGAAAATATAAATGACATTAAAAACAAAGATGTAATTTTATTAATTGATTCTAATGTAAGTTATGATCAACCCATTCTTTCCTACCACATTAGAAAGGCCTATAAGAATAATTGTAAAATACTTTCACTAAATACTTATAATTATAATTACAACTTTGATACTGATTACCAAAAATTAGTTCAACCAGATTTACTCGTTGATGCACTTGCAAGCATATATGTTAAGTTGTGTAAATTAAATGAAGCAAACTACAAAAATATTAATTTTGAAAAATCAATTAATCTAAGTTTAGATGTCGATCCTATTGTTGATTCAATTACTAATTCAAATAATTTACAAATTATATTAGGATCAAGCACAATTTCACACCCTGATTATGATTTAATAAAATATTTAAGTAATCAAATAGCTGATATATTAAATATTAAATTATCAATCCTTTTAAACGGTTGTAACACGCCTGGAGCTTGGATTACAGGCTGCGTACCACATAGAAAAGCAGGTGGAGAAAAAATCAATTCTACTTCATTGAATTTTCAAGAGTGTTTAGAAGTAAAACCAGATTTTACTTTCTTATTTAACATAGAGCCTGATGANACAGTTCTTAGAAATGAATTTCANAAATTTTTATCAGGATCAAAATTTGTTATNGGCATACAAAACTTTATAAATGAAAAAGATTTAGATTTATATGATGTNTTACTTCCACTTTCTACTCACTATGAAACTTCAGGATCATATATTAATATTGAGGGNAAATCTCAATATTTTGATAAAGCTTGCGACAACTTATATGATTCGAAAGAAGGTTGGAAAATACTTACATATTTGGCCAATAATTTGGATTTAAATAATTTCAATTATGAAGATATTAGCGATGTACAAGAAGAGATAAATTCCATAATACGAAAGAATCTTTATTTTGAGTTTAATTTTGATAGTGATATTGTAATAAAGAAAAGTTTATCACCTACAAATTCTATTAGATATGGAAATTTTCATCACTATTTTACTAACGCAATGCTGAGAAGGGCTTCATCTCTTTTGAAAACCATACCAAAAAATAATGTTATAAAAGTAAATAATAAAACCTTACAATTATTTGATGTTAATACGACTAAAAACAAGGTACTCATAAAACAAAAAGATAAATCTCTATTAGTAGATTTATTAATCGATGAAAACGTTTCTGACAATTGCGTTTACATTACAACTTCAAGTGAAAATTATTATGATTTAGGTAATAATTTTGAGAATATTGTAATAGAAAATGTTTGATAATATTAACATATTTTCCTATGTTGAAAACTTTTTACTCTCCCTCAATGAGATAGTTCTTGTTTTTATTTCTATAATCGTATTGATAGCAATTCTATTAGTTTTCGTCGCTTATTATACTTATGCAGAAAGAAAAGTAATTGCTGCAATGCAAATTAGAAAAGGCCCAAATGTTGTTGGTCCTTACGGATTACTGCAACCACTTGCTGATGGTGTAAAGTTATTTTTGAAAGAAATAATAATACCTACTAACTCTAACACTTTTCTATTTTTATTAGCTCCTATAATAACTTTTATTACTGCTTTTAGTGCATGGGCTGT
>NZYO01000006.1 GCA_002702235.1 Gammaproteobacteria bacterium | reverse complement strand
AAAATGCTAAATATTGAATAAAAAAACATAAAAAATGTTAAGAATTTAATAAAAAACATAAAAAATGTTAAGAATTTAATAAAAAAACAAAATAATGTTAAATATTTTACGAAAAAAAGATAAAAAGTATTAAAAAATTAATAAAAAAACAAAAATAATGTGAAATATTTAAAAAAAAGGATAAAAAGTGTTAATAATTTAATAAAAGACACAGAAAATGTTAATAATTTAATAAATAAAAAACAAAAAAAATTTCTTTAAAAAAAAGGTAAAAAAAAAACATAGATATTTGTTTTTACTTCATTATAATTTTATATGTAACTTACTAAATGTGGAGGTCACATGGCCGTAAAACGTAAAAAGAAAAAAGCAGCAAAGAAAGCTGTGAAAAGGAAAGTAGCTAAGAAGAAAGTAGCTAAAAGGAAAGTAGCTAAGAAAAAAGCTAAAGAANAAAGNAGNNAAGAAANNNGNNAANANGAAAGTAGCTAAGAAGAAAGTNGCTAAGAAGAAAGTAGCTAAAAGGAAAGTAGCTAAGAANAAAGCTAANAAGAAAGTAGNTAAGAAAAAAGCTAAGAAGAAAGTAGCTAAGAAAAAAGCTAAAAGGAAAGTAGCTAAGAAAAAAGCTAAAAGGAAAGTAAAAAGAAAATCTAAAAGATAGTTTTTCTTAAGAATTAAAAGCCCCTNATAAAGGGGCTTTTTTTATTTTAAGAATGACTGNTATCCAAGATTGTTACTTTCGTCTGTGTAATTGAAATTCATTTCACTCAGAAAAGANTTAATTTCATTCTCNTNTATATTATCTGANGATATTCCAATNAGNACTCTCCCATAAGCATTNCCATGATTTCTATAATGAAATAATGTAATACTCCAATCTTCATTCATTGAGCTTAAAAAATCTAATAAAGCTCTTGGTTTTTCTGGAAACTCAAATCTGAATATTTTTTCACTTATCTTACTNGGTGGCTTTCCACCCACCATATATCTAAGATGAAGTTTTGATAATTCATCATGNGTTAAATCNTGAAATTGATATCCATTAGAGTCTANTTTTTTGAGAAGATTCTGCTTATCCTCNCCTATATTTTCTGACTTAATACCTACAAANATCTTTGCATCATTTTTGTCTGATAATCTATAGTTAAATTCACTTATACTTCTTTTACCAATTATTTCGCAGAATTTTTTAAGGCTTCCCGGTTGTTCAGGAATTTGAACTGAAAGCAGGATTTCTCTACCGTCACCAATTTCTGTCCTCTCTGTTACATGTTTAAGCCTGTCAAAATTTAGATTAGCACCAGAATTAATAACAATTACATTTTTATTTGANATTTTATGCTCCAAAATATATTTTTTTGCACCTGCCAAAGATAACGCACCAGCAGGTTCTGACATAATTCTTGTGTCCTCAAAAATATCTTTTATGGCGCCACAAGTTTCATCGATGGAGACTAAAATAGTGTCATCAACATACTGCTTCGCAATTTCAAAGGTATTTTNTCCTATTAATTTAACAGCACATCCATCAACAAATAAACCTACTTGGTCTAGTTGTACTCTCACTCCCTTTCTGAATGAATTATGAAGAGTCGGTGCATCTTCAGATTCAACAGATATAATTTTGCAATTAGGAATGAAATGTTTTAAATATAAAGACATTCCTGCTATCAAACCCCCTCCACCAACTGGAATAAAAATATAATCAATATTTTTACCATATTGTTCAATTATTTCTTTAGCAACAGTACCCTGTCCTGCGATTACATGAGGATCATCAAATGGGTGAATAAACGTCATATCCTTTTCTTTAGATAATTCTTGGGCNTGAGAATAGGCTTCGTCAAAGTTATCACCGTAAAGTAAAACCTCACCATTNAGTCTTTTAACAGACTCAATTTTGATTGGTGGGGTCGTAATTGGCATAACTATAATTGCTTTAATTTTTAAAAATTGGGCTGATAATGCTACTCCTTGAGCATGATTGCCTGCTGAAGCAGCTATTACACCCTTTTGAAGTATATTTTGACTTAATCTTGATATTTTATTATANGANCCTCTGCACTTAAAAGAGAAGATTGGCTGTAAATCTTCACGTTTAATCATAAGNTTATTANTTAATCTAAATGACATTTTATTAAGATTAGTAATAGGAGTCTTATGAGCTACATCATAAACATTACTTTCGTCTATTTCTTTTATATAATCAAATTTCATTAGTAAATGTATAAGTTTTCAAAAGNAAATTTATGTATAGTATATCTTTTATTTTATATAATCACTACTATGACTAATAATATGATTCAAGGTGAGATTTTAGAAGTAATACATTGGACTGATAAGTTGTATTCTCTAAAAATTAACGCACCTGGTGTTGATTTTACACCTGGACAATTTGCCAAACTTGGTATGATGATAGACGATGAATTCATTTCACGTCCATATTCCTTTGTAAACTCTCCTGATGAGAACATACTTGAGTTTTATTCTATTCATGTTCCTGATGGTCCTTTATCTACCAAAATGAAGGATTTAAAAAAAGGCGAAGAAATACATGTAAGTAGACAAGGCTCTGGGTTTCTTGTAATGAACGAAATGCCGAAAGATATTAAAACCTTATGGATGTTAAGCACTGGAACTGCAATAGGCCCATTCCTTTCTATACTTAAGACCAAGTCATCTTGGGATCAATTTCATAAAGCAGTCTTAGTCCACTCAGTTAGATATGCAAATGAATTAACTTATAAAGATACGATTGATAAAATTAAAGTTGAAAAAAAANATAGATTTCATTATGTTCCTTGTGTGAGTAGNGAAAGTAATGATTTCTCGATAAATCACAGAATTACTGATGCTATAGAANAAAATCTATTTAAAAAAAAATTTAACTTAGATATATTAGAACCAAATTCTCATTTTATGCTTTGTGGTAACCCTGATATGGTTACTGATGTGACAGATTTATTAAAAAAATTAGGATATATAAAACATCGAAGAAGAACNCCAGGTCAAATAAGTACAGAAAATTATTGGTAAGTAACTTTATTTTCTATTTGACCNATTTTTTCAATCTTNCAACTTACAACATCTCCATTTTTTANAAATTCTGGTGGGTTACGAGCAAAACCTACACCACTTGGTGTCCCAGTTGCTATTACATCACCTGGGAACAGTTTAACCGACTTTGTGATTGTTTCTATTTGTTTTGGTATGTCGAATATTTGAAATTTTGTATTTGATTTTTGTTTTACTATGCCATTAACGCTGCATTCTATATTTAAAGAGTGAGGATCNTCAACCTCGTCTTTTGTAACAATGCATGGCCCAATTGGGCAGGAACCTGGTAANCTTTTACCAAGAAAAAATTGTTTATGATTNCGCTGAATATCTCTTGCAGATATATCATTAATTATGGTGTAACCAAACACTACGTCATACGCGTCCTCGCGGCTTACATTAAAGCATTCATCTGATATTACAACTGCTAATTCAACTTCCCAATCAATTTCTTTGGAGATAGAGGGATTATATGGTATATCTGCAAAAGGATGATTAATGCTCGAAACAGATTTTGTAAAAACTATAGGAACTTTAGGTATTTTAATATCTCTTTGGAAAGCAGTGCCTGTTTCCTCAATGTGATCTCTATAGTTAAGNCCCATGCACATTATATTTTGTTTCGTTGATAAAATAGGNCTCAATATGCTTTCATATTTATTCGTTTTAAAAATTTCATTCGTATTACAATATTCAATTAAATCCTTTAAATTTTTTTCACCAGATATAAAGCTTTCAAAGTTAATAAACTGTTTTGGGCAATATGGCGATAATGCTGGCACCAAAAATTCACTTTTATCTTTAATGGCCATATAATTTTTATTTTCAATTCTNAGAGTATATATTTTCATATTAATCTTTTTTCCTTATATGTTTTATATACTTTGGTATACCATCATTAATGCACTCTGATTTTGTTGCAGAAAATTTCATTATCTGCTCTTCTTCTTGCTTCATCATAAAAAGAAATATTAACATAGCATTTAGCATTAATCTTAAAAGGNAACATAAGCATATTTCTGTAAGTGAATGTTTGATCNTTAATTTCAAAAATTTTAATTTTCNCAGATTTTTTATTTATAAGATTATTTGNGTCTTCTATATTATAAAATATCAACTTTCCACTTTGTGACCATANAGTTTTTTCATTTGCATCATCCATAGTTTTNTTAATTAAGGCATCCTCNTAAGATAACTCGATATTTTTATCTATAATTNCTATGGAAACANATTGGTCATTAAGTTGTAAAATTTGAAAACTCATTTTATNTTAAATTGATTTTTAATATATGAATAATAATCAAGNCTATCATTAGCTTCTATATTTTTTTGTCTCTTTAAAGAATCTATCGCCTCATTAGACAATTGCTCTCGTATTTTAGTGTTTTCNTCAAAATCATTAAAAAATTTTGTATTNTTTTNCGANTGCATTAAGCTTAATTCAAAAAAACCAAACTCATTTTTTTTCATTTCCTCGATAATTTGATGAGAAGGTGTAGCNCTNACATCATAAATTTTTTCTTTTTGCATATTAATTGCTTTTATATAATTCTTAGTATTAAGGTTTAAGTCCATTATGTTAGCTAATGATTCAAGTTCCTTGAATATTACTATTAATACTTCCTTTAAATTTTTTTCTTTGCCTTGATAAAAAACTTTACATTCTGGGTCTCTTCCATCATGGGCAATCTTTATTGAATTATAATTTATTTGTTTGTAATCGTCTTCAGATATTAAATCTGTTGAGGACAAAAGACTATATAGAATAAAAATTTCAAGAAAATTCATTTGATCTACACTGATCCCAGAAGGTGAAAATGGGTTTAGATCAAAAGCTCTCATTTCAATATATTCCACGCCTTTATTTTCAAGCTCGTATATTGAGTTTAACTGAGTGATTTCATTATTTTTTGGCCTAACAAGTCCGTAATATTCATTCTCTATTTGAAGCTGAAAATCATTTAATTGTTTAAAATAACCTTCCTCATAAACTCCATTTTTACGATATTCATCTGATCTAGTTGTAATTGCATTTTCTATACTTTTNACATATNGTGTAATTGAATTAAAGTTTATATCTACACCTAAATCGTTCTCTTTTCTATTTTGATACCCAATATCGCCAAGTCTTAAAGAAGTAGCAAATTTCTTATACATTGTGGNGTGATCNTATTTTTCAAGTTCNTGTTTTTTGCCATCTAGATAAGATTTACATATTGCTGGAGAGCTTCCAAACAAATAAGTAATTATAAAATTATTTCTTAGTATATTTCTAAGAATTTTAAAGTAGGATTGAGATTTGAAAATTTTAATTGCTTCTTTTTTTTGCTTAAAATCTTTAAATTCATTCCAGAAACTTTGCCCAAAAGAATAATTATAATGAATTCCAGCAATAACTTGCATAATTCTTCCGTACCTATGACCTAAGCCTCTTCTGTAAGTTGTTTTCATTCTGCCAATATTTGATTCACCATAATAAGCAATTGGGATGCCAAGGTTTCCATTAATTACACACGGCATTGAATTAGACCATAGGATTTCTTCTTTTAAATTTTTGCACACAAAGGAATGTATGTTATTTAAAAAATCTATTACTTCTTCGTTAGTAGAAAATGTTGGAGTCACCATCTCTAATAGTGCTTCAGAATAATCTGTAGTAATAAATTTATTTGTTAAAGGAGAACCAAAGGAATATGGGTGTTTTTTGAAAGAAATGACACCTTCAGAGTTTACTCTTAAAGATTCTTTTTCTAAACCAATTTTTTTATCGCGGATTTTTTTAATAAAAGAATGGTCTGATAAATTTGTATAAAACTTATCATTCATAGGCTTATTTAATCTATTAAATTCTTAAGAAACTTATTATTTTTTGCTTTCGTCAATATCAGCAAATCTTGCAGCTATTTGCATTATAACCACAGCCAGAACTATAGCTCCAATTGTTATCCATGCCCATCCAGTCATAATATTCTTCCTCCTAACTTATTAATCATATCATGGATTTAATTCTTTTCCAGTCAAATAAAGGGCCAGGATCAATTTTGCGTCCAGACGCAATATCAGAATGACCAACTATTCTATCTTTAGAAATTTTAGGAAATATTTTGCGTATCTCCTTTATAGAGGTTGCTAAAACTTCATATTGAATGTCTTCATAAACAATATCATAAAATCCCTCTAGTTCAATTCCTATTGAGTAATTATTACAGTCTTGTACTCCATCATATACAGACTTTCCTGCATGCCAAGCTCTTTGTAAAAGATCTACAAACTGAATTAATTCACCGTTTCTCTTGATGTATAAATGACTCGAAAGCTTCATATCTTTAATTCTATTAATCTCTGCATTTATTAATGATTCCTCCAATTTATTTGTAAATAAAAGCTCAACATTGTTATTATTGAAAATAGAGGGAGGAATGCTGATAGAATGAATAACTAAAAGGTTTATTTCTGTATTGGCTGGCCTTGAATCAAAATTTGGGGAGTCAATTCGCTTAGCCTCCTTTAAGTATATTTTAGAGTTTTCTTTCATAATTGTATTATGACAAAAAAAAGCCCTGACATGCAGGGCTTTTATAATTAATGTTAACGCCGTGAAAACTACATCATGCCGCCCATGCCACCCATGCCACCCATAGGATTCATTTCAGGGGCTGGACCATGACCATGATCATGTTCTTCTTCTTTTGGTAGCTCAGAAACCATTGCTTGGGTTGTAATCATTAAACCAGCAACTGAAGCAGCATTTTGCAATGCAGTTCTAGTAACTTTAGTTGGGTCTAATATTCCCATGTCAATCATATCTCCGAATTCACCTGTAGCAGCATTATAACCTTCATTAGTATTCTTACTATCTTGTACTTTGGCAAGAATTACTGAGGGCTCATCGCCAGCGTTAGCCACAATTTGTCTTAATGGCTCTTCCATAGCTTTTCTGAGTATTTTAATACCCATATCTTGGTCGGAGTTATCAGCTTTTAATTTATCAGTGGCAGTTTTAGCTCTCAATAAAGCTGTTCCTCCACCTGGTACAACTCCTTCTTCTACTGCAGCTCTCGTGGCATGCAATGCATCTTCAACTCTGGCTTTCTTTTCTTTCATTTCAACCTCAGTTGCAGCTCCAACTTTTATCACAGCTACACCGCCTGCTAATTTAGCCATCCTTTCTTGAAGTTTTTCTTTATCATAATCTGAAGTAGCCTCTTCTATCTGAGCTCGGATTTGATCAACTCGGCCTTTAATTTGATCAGCGCTTCCAGCACCATCAATAATAGTAGTATTTTCTTTAGTAATGTTAACCTTCTTAGCATTACCAAGGTCTTCTAAAGTAACTTTCTCGAGAGACAAACCAACTTCTTCTGAGATTACATTACCACCTGCTAAAATAGCTATATCTTGAAGCATTGCTTTTCTCCTATCGCCAAAACCAGGTGCTTTTACAGCAGCTACCTTAACGATACCTCGTATTGTATTGACAACTAATGTTGCTAAAGCTTCGCCTTCAACATCTTCGGCAATAATTAATAGTGGTTTACCAGATTTTGCAACAGCTTCTAATAACGGTAAAAGCTCTCTTATATTTGATATTTTTTTATCATGAAGAAGTATATATGGATCCTCTAAATCACAAGTCATATTATCTTGGTTATTCGCAAAGTAAGGAGACAAATAGCCTCTATCAAATTGCATTCCCTCAACGACCTCTAAATCATTCTCTAACGAGGTACCTTCTTCAACTGTTATAACACCCTCTTTTCCTACCTTATCCATGGCTTCGGCTATAATGTCGCCTACTAAAGAATCAGAGTTTGCAGATATTGTTCCAACTTGAGCAATCTCTTTATTATCTGAGCATGGTTTTGAAATTTCTTTTAATTTTTCAACTGTTGCCACAACAGCTTTGTCTATGCCACGTTTTAGGTCCATAGGGTTCATTCCTGCAGCTACTGATTTCATTCCTTCACGAACAATAGCTTGTGCTAAAACTGTAGCCGTGGTTGTTCCATCACCAGCAATATCAGAAGTTTGAGAAGCAACTTCTTTTACCATTTGTGCACCCATATTTTCATATTTATCTTTTAATTCAATCTCTTTGGCGACCGATACTCCATCTTTAGTCACAGTAGGAGCTCCAAATGATTTATCTAGAACCACGTTTCTTCCTTTTGGGCCTAGTGTTGCTTTCACAGCATTAGCTAATAGATCAACACCTCTTTTCATTCTTTGTCTTGCTTCTTCGCCAAATTTTACTTCTTTTGCAGCCATTTTATTTCACCTATATATTAATTAATCAATAACAGCCATAATGTCATCTTCACGCATTACAACTAACTCATCTGAATCTAATTTAACTTCAGTACCGCTATATTTTCCAAAAAGAACAATATCGCCTACTTTAACGTCTAATGGGGTAGCTTTTCCATCGTCGCTTATTTTTCCGTTTCCTACAGCAATTACTTCTCCTTTTACAGGTTTTTCAGTTGCGCTGTCCGGAATTACAATACCGCCTGGAGAGGTCTTTTCCTCGTCCATTCTTTTGATCACTACACGATCGTGTAAAGGTCTAATTTTCATACTAATCTCCTGATTTTTTTTAGCACTCTCTAATGGAGACTGCTAATAATATACAATTTATTAGTGGAGTCAAGAGTCTATTTTTGCTCGTCAATATAGTCTTTTTCTTTATTGCTTNNNACTTTTGAATATTTGATAAGAAATTTGTGAAAAATTANGGACCTTATTGGTGGAAAAACTATCATGATNCCAAGAAAATCTGTAAAAAAACCTGGAATGAAAAGTAAAATACCNCTTATGAAAACAAGAGGTAATGATAATAGTTCTTCAACATTAATTTGAAGTGATTTACTTCCAAANCCATAAATAGAATTTAGTCCAGCGTATTTTATACTTAAGTAACCTATAAAAGCTGTCAGAAAAGTGATAACAATTGTTGTAAAAGCACCAATCCTAGATCCAACTTGTATAAATAAATATATTTCAATAATTGGCAACAAAAGAATTGCAATAAGTAATTTCATATTATTTTTTATTATATAGCATCTTTGTTTTTATATTTTCGTCGTTATTTTGTGAAATATAATCTTGAATATTTGAATCAATCATATCTAAAATAAATTCTATTGACTCATTTTTATCATTCAAGCAATCAATGTAATTGAAAATCTCTCCTCCATTTTCCTTAAATGTTTGACGAAGTTGAATATTAATTTCCTCCAAAGTTTCAAGACAATCAGATATGAAACCGGGACAAAAAACATCTATATTTTTTATTCCTTTTTGAGCAAGTTCTTCAACTGTAGTATCTGTATATGGTTTCAACCATTCTTTAGGACCAAACCTCGATTGAAATGTAACAATATACTTGGTTTCATCTAATGATAAATTCTCGGCAATTAATCTTGCTGTTTTATGACAAAAACAATGATAAGGATCACCCTTATCAAGACTATCACTTGGTAGCCCATGAAATGAAAAAACTAATATTTCTCCTTTTTGATTCTTTTTCCAATGATTTTTAAGTAAATTACTACATGCAGCTATATAATTTTTATCATCATGGTAAGAACTTATAAAACTTACTGAAGGAAGGTATCTAAATTTTTTAAATAAGTTTGACATTTTATCAAACACTGAGCCAGTTGTTGCTGATGAATATTGTGGAAAGAGTGGTATAACAAGAAGGGAATTAGTGTTATTTTTTCTTAAGGACATAATTGCATCTTTCATGGATGGTTCTCCATAATTCATCGCAAGCAATGTGTTTATACTTATTCCATATTTCTTTTTTATACCGTCTCGAACTTTATTTACAAGGCTCTGGGAGTTTACTAATAAAGGTGAACCATTTTTAGACCATATTTTTGAATAAAGTTTTGCGCTTTTTTTAGGTCTAAAAATTAAGATTATGAAATTTAAGATAAACCACCAAAAGATTTTGGGTAACTCTATCACCCTGGAATCTGAGAGAAACTCCCTAAGGTAAATCCTTACATCCCTCACACTAGCTGATTTTGGTGTTCCTAAGTTAACAAACAGAACTCCATAATTTAATTTATCCCCATGACTATAGAATACTTTGTTATCTAATTTCATAATTTATACTTTATACTTTTAAAAAAAATTTTAGTATTTAATTAAAGCCAANCTTTCCCTTAAAGGACTTTTTCTAGGGAAATGAGCTTTGAGAAATTCCATTTGGTCAAACAAAACTTTTTTACCCTGAAGATAAATATATTCAGCATGAGTGGGNACAAATGGAACTGCTAGAAGTTCCATATTAGCTTGCTCTGGCGTTCTTCCAGCCTTAGCATTATTACATCTTTTACATGATGTAACTACATTTGACCACTTATCATTACCTCCCTGACTAAGGGGCGTTACATGATCCCTTGATAAGTCGTGGGAGGAAAAATGATTNCCACAGTACATACATATATATCCATCCCTTTTAAATAAAGTTTTATTATTTAATGGGGGAATGTAGTCATTATTATAAGAGTTGGCGTTTGAACTAGACCCATATGTTGCAATAATAGAATTGACTTTAATCTTAGTCCTAAGGTTTGTTATAGAGTTAGTTCCACCCCTTAATGTAAAAATATCTGTACCACAAGTAAAAGCGACTTGATCGCTAAAATATAATCTAGCTGCATCTTGGTAATTGATCCATTCTATAGGCATTCCAGAAATGTTAGTTCTCAGAATTTGCTGGCCAAAAATGTCAATTTCACTGTGATCTACTAACTTTGGCATAATATTTTTACCTAACTATTATATATAACATATATAATTAATCATACGTAATTATTATTATTATGAACACATGAAAATGGCACAAAAATTACAAAATAGAAGAAATGCATAATAAAATCTTTAGAATAGCCATAAATACCCCATTTTTTGGCCTTTTTGAATATTTACCATCAGTTGATTCCGAAAATATTAGTGTCGGAAATATAGTAAAAGCAAAGTTTAAAAATAGAGAAGTTTTCGGAGTAGTTCATGAAGTTGTAAAATCTCCAAGTATTAGTATAGAAAAGTTAAAACCTATTGTTGGAATTCACGAAAATAATTTAAAATTAGATGAAAGTTATATAAAACTCATNAGNTGGGTTTCAAAATATTATCATTATCCTATAGGACAAACCTATAATCACTTTTTACCAAAATATATTGAAAAATTAAATAGAAAAACCAAGATTAAATTTGAGATAAATGAAATTTTATTACAGAAAAAATCTTTTAAATTATCAGATGAACAAAAAAAAATAATAAAAGATATTCAACANAAAAATTCAAAATTTTCATGTAATTTGATATCAGGTGTTACAGGATCAGGTAAAACTGAAATATATAAACAGATTGCAAATAAAATTATTAAAGAAAATAAACAAGTTTTAGTATTAGTTCCTGAAATTAATTTAATTCCTCAAATAAAAAAAGAGTTTCAAGAAATAGGGACAGTTGTAACTCGTCATTCTAATATGTCAGAAAAAGAAAAATATCTTTCATGGCATGCATCCATAGAGAAAAAAAACTATATATTTTTAGGAACTAGATCATGCTCCTTACTACCATTTTCTAATTTGGGCCTAATTATAGTGGATGAAGAACATGATCTTTCTTATAAACAAGAAGACCACCTTAAGTATAATGCCAGAGATTTATCAATTTACTCTGCTCAAATGAAAAAAATACCTATCATACTTGGATCTGCTACACCATCTTTTGAGACTATTCTTAATGTGAAAAATAAAAAATATAGCGAATATAAGTTAAATAAAAGAGTAAAAAATCTACCTTTGCCGAAGATTGAATTAGTTAACATGATAAATTACAAAAAGGATTTATTAGCTCCTAATACTCTTAAAAGTATGAAGGAATTCTTAAACAATAATGATCAAGTAATGCTTTTTATAAACAGAAGAGGTTATAGTCCCGTTGTCATGTGCACAAAATGCTCATGGATCCCGAGGTCTCCTTATAACAATATCCCTATGACTTATCATAAAAACAGTAAATTACTCATATGTCATCACAGTGGATATTCAAAAAAATTTAATAACTGCTGCCCTGTCTGTAGTTCGCAAGATTTTGCATTTATTGGAAAAGGTACAGAGCGTATTGGTGAAGTTATATCTGAAGATTTTAAAAAAAATACTTGGGTTAGAATTGATAGTGATTCGTTTAAAAAAAAAGGAGAACTTGATGAAATTTTTAAAAAAGTTTCAGAAAATCAGTTTGATATTTTAGTTGGAACACAAATGCTATCTAAAGGTCACAATTTCAAAAATTTATCCTTAGTTGTTGTTGTTGATGTTGATCAAAGGTTGTATAGTCCAAATTTAAAAGCATTAGAGCACCTTGCGCAACTGTTAATTCAAGTATCTGGAAGAGCGGGAAGAGTAAACAAAAGGGGTAAAGTATTAATACAGACTAACTTTCCTAACAATAGTGATTTACAATACCTTTTTAAAAAAGGATATGATGCATGGGCTTTAAAAAATTTAGAATCTAGAAAAAAATTTACTCTCCCACCATATATAAATACAGCAATAATAAGAGCTAAAGGAAAAAAAGAATCTTTATTAGAAAAAGAATTACTAAGAGCCAAAGAAACCTTACCTAAAAATAACGTAAAAGTATATGGACCAATGTCCTCCTCATTACCAAAAAAAGGGAATGAATATAATATGTATTTAATGCTACAATCAAAAAGTAAGGGTGCAATAAACAAATCATTAAGTTTTTTTACGGACAATTGTAAAAATTTATCAAAAAATAATGTCAAATTTAGTATAGATGTAGACCCAGTTAGTGATGACTAATTTAAGCTTAAAACAACTAATTCAAACTGAAATTTTCATTTTTTTAAATAATGAATTTAAGGATTTGGATATATCGATAAATGAAGTTGAAGTAACATCTTGTAAAAATAAAGAAGATGGGGATTACGCATCAAACATAGCTTTAAAATTAGCCAAAAAAGTGAACCAAAATCCCATCGAGTTATCAACAAAAATTCAATCATGTATATCAAACAAAGCAATTAAAGAAATTACAAAGATAGAAGTTGCTGGCCCTGGTTTTATTAATTTTTTCATTTCAACAGCTTCAAAAGTATTAATTCTTCAAGAGATAATGCAGAAAAAAGACAATTACGGAAAAAATGAGTTAGGATGTAATAAAAACCTTCTATTAGAGTTCGTTTCTGCAAATCCAACAGGGCCGTTACATGTTGGGCACGGTAGGGGTGCAGTATTTGGAGATTGCTTGTCAAATCTCTTANGTTTCTCTGGTTATAATGTTACAAAAGAATACTATGTGAACGANGCNGGGAAACAAATAATGATCTTANCCCTTTCCGTTTTATATAGNTACCATGAATTAATAAATGAGANTTTTAAAAAGTTTTTCAAAGACTTTTATCAAGGGGATTATATATGGGATATTAGTGCTCATTTGCACAGAGAATATGGTGATATTTTTTTCATTGAAAATTTAGAAAATATAAAGTTAGACGACCTTGATCAAACAATATTAGAAGTAAAAAATAATCTTAAAGATAAGTTTGAAANNTTAAGNGAAGAGAGNGTAAANTACATAATANAAGATATCAATAAAACNCTCGTAAATATTGATGTAAACTTTGATAATTGGTATTTAGAAAGTGATCTNTTAANAAGTGACATGCTAAAAAAAACNTTAGATAAACTAGAATCTAACAATATGATTGAAAAAAAAGATGGTGCTTTATGGTTTAAATCTAAAGATAATTCTGACGATACAGATAGAGTGCTTGTTAAATCTAATGGAGATCACACTTATTTCTTAAGTGATATTGCATATCATCAAGCTAAATCTAATAGGAATTATGATGTATTATTAAATGTTTGGGGAGCAGACCACCATGGATATGTACCAAGAATTAAAAGTGCTTTTCATGAAATTAAAAAAAATAGAACGTCAATTGAAATATTGCTAATACAATTTGCAAATCTTTATAGAGGAAAAACAAAACTTCAAATGTCGACTCGTTCAGGTCAATTCATAAAACTTGACGAATTAATAAATGAGATAGGTAAAGATGCAATAAGATTTTTTTATTTAATGAGAAAGAATGATCAGCATCTAGACTTTGATATTGAGCTTGCAAAGAAAAAGACTAGCGACAACCCAGTATTCTATATTCAATATGCTCATGCAAGGATATGCAGCGTTCTTGAACAAATTTTAGATAGGAAAATAAATATATCTGACTCTAACATTGATTTTGAGGTTTTATCTCTTGATGAAGAAGTAGCATTAATAGATAAATT
>NZYO01000005.1 GCA_002702235.1 Gammaproteobacteria bacterium | reverse complement strand
TAGAGTGGCATTCTGAATGTTTAATGAAAAAAGGTACCAATAAAGATTTTATGCAGATTAAAGAAAGTCCATACAGGGGCTGTACACAATTAATGATTTACCAAAAAACTAGAAAAAATTTATTAAGGAAAATTACAAGTATTTTTGAAAAATTAAATATTCAAATAACAGAAGCGAATATTGTGACATTAAATAATAATTCGTCAATTGATACCTACTTACTTCTAGATAGTTCTGGAAAACAAATAAAAAATAAATATATGTTAAATGACTTAAAAAATAATATTGAGCAGGTTTTAATTGATCCAGAAAAAGTGAAAATAAGTAAAAGAACCAAAAAGGCATCATACGCAAAAGACTTTACAAGCGTATTAGATGTAGAGGTTTACAGTAAAAATAACTCTGTAACAATAGAGGTTAATGCTCTTGATAGCCCAGGCTTATTGTCTTCAATATGTGAAGTTATGGATGACAGTAATCTAATGATTAAGGACGCTAAAGTTTCCACATTAGGTGAACAGGTAAACGATATATTTTTTGTTGAGAGCATAAATTTTGATAATTTTGATAATTTTTCTAAAAAAATTAAAAATAAGTTAAAACAAAAGCTTTCAGACCTATATAATAGTCAAATGTAAATTTGGGGATACAAAATGAAAGATTATGAAGAAATTATTGAAAAAAACTTTGATAGCATTCAAGATTTAAGTATTGCAAGCGCTAGTAATGAACTTAAAGAGACCGTGAATGATGTCTTGAATCTTCTTGATAAAGGCGAGATAAGAGTATGCAATAAATCTGAAAAAGGCTGGGTTGTAAATCAATGGATTAAAAAAGCTATATTAATTAGCTTTCGCCTTAAAGATAATTATTTGCAAAGAGGCTCTTANGCCAATTGGTTCGATAAANTTGATAGCAAGACAAGTAATTGGNCAGAGAAAGATTTTAATAAAGCAGGTTTTAGATATGTTCCAAATGCTGTAATAAGAAAGTCTGCNTTTGTTGCGAAAAATGCTGTTGTCATGCCAAGCTTCATTAANATAGGAGCTTNTGTTGATGAGGGAACAATGGTTGATACATGGGCTACAGTTGGATCATGTGCTCAAATTGGCAAAAATGTCCATTTATCAGGAGGAGTTGGTATTGGCGGAGTTCTTGAGCCTCTTCAGGCCTCACCAACCATTATTGAGGACAATTGCTTTATTGGAGCAAGGTCTGAAATAGTTGAAGGTGTTATTGTTGAACAAAATTCGGTAATCTCAATGGGTGTATACATNGGTCAAAGTACGAGGATATATGATAGAGAAAAAGATGAGGTATATTATGGNAGAGTACCAGCCGGATCTGTAGTTGTTTCAGGTAATCTTCCATCAAAAAANGGTAAATATAGTNTGTACGCAGCTATTATAGTCAAGAGAGTTGATGAAAAAACTTTATCTAAAGTTGGCATAAATAATATTTTAAGGGAAGCAGAGTGAATAAAGATTCTTTAAATATTTTAAGTAATCTAATTAGTAAAAAAAGTGTAACACCAGAGGACGATGGGTGCCAAGATTACATTTTTTCTGAGTTAAAANAATTTGGTTTTGAGCTTAGAGATTTAAGTGAGAATAACGTNAAAAATTCTTTAATTTTTCAATCAAGNAAAAAGAGTCCAAATGTTCTTTTTGCTGGGCATACTGATGTTGTTCCCGCCGGAAATATTAATGACTGGGACAGCGATCCATTCACTCCAACAATAAAAGATAATGTTGTGTATGGAAGAGGTTGTTCAGATATGAAAAGCAGTATTGCTTGTATGATCGCAGCGACAAAAAGATTTGTGTTAGAAAATCCAAATCACAATGGTAGCATAGGGTTTCTTTTGACAAGTGATGAAGAGGGTCCTGCTGATTTTGGGACAAAAGTTGCTATAGAAAAAATGAAAGATCTAGGTTACGTTCCTGATTTTACAATAGTTGGTGAACCTACTAGTTCAAAAACTTTAGGTGACACAATAAAAAATGGTAGGAGAGGCTCTATAACTGGAGAATTAATTATAAATGGTGTTCAGGGGCATATTGCATATCCTGAGCTTGCAGTTAATCCTAATCATTATACNGGGAAGATTATAAATGATTTAATTAAACATAACTGGTGTANTGGAAATAAATACTTTCCNGCAACGTCTTTACAAGTATCATCTATCATATCCGATCAGGTTGCGTCCAATATGATTCCTGCAAAAGTGAAGGTTATTTTTAATCTTCGTTTTTCTAGTGAACTTACTGAGGATAAAATAAAAAGTACCGTAAAAAGTTTAATNGATGCTCATGAAGTTGACTATGATATAAGTTGGACTTGCTCTGCCCACCCTTTTATTACAAATGAAGGAAAATTAACAGATACTTTAAAGGCTGCAATCAGAAAAACAATACACCATGATCCAGTTCTTTCAACAAATGGTGGCACTTCAGACGCAAGATTTTTATCAAAAGTTTCAAATGAAACGGTTGAGTTTGGTGGTATTAATCAAACTGCACATAAGATAAATGAAAACATAAATATTGATGATTTATTTAGTTTAGAGAAAATTTATCATGAATCATTATGTTTACTGCTCCTCGATTAATTTACTTATATCGCATCCTGAGTAAAATTCTTGTAAATGATTTTTATCACTGTCTTTTACAAGATCTATAATTTCGCTAACTAATTCTTTATACATTTTAAAATTAATTTCACTTGATATTAATAAAAACTTTAAAAAAACTAAATATGTGTTTAATACATCTGTCTCACAATAATTTCTTATTTCATTAAGTCTTCCTTCTAGGTAGTAGTTGCAAACTTTGGATCCATCTATGCCTGTTTTTCCAGGTGCGCCAATCATTTGTGCTATATCACTTAAAGGTGCTCCAGGACCAAAGTTTGACAGTTTAGCCATTAAATCTATATGCTTATTGTGAAATTTATTTAAATAATTATTATATCTAAAGCTCGAAGTATTTGAATTATTTCCCAAATTTGATTTACCTTCCTCCCAATATATCTCAGAAACAACCGAGTTTTTAAGGGCTCGATAATGAATTACAGGCATATCAAAACCTTTTCCATTCCAGCTAACAAGAGTTGGTTGGTATTTATCGATACTTTTAAAAAAATAAGAAATTAGCTCTTTTTCTTTTGAATTTTCATCGCCTAAACTTAAAAGTTTTGGCTCTTCATTAAATTTTTTAAATATTACTGATATACAAATAATTTTTTGTAAATGGTTTGGCTGAATAGTATTTCCAGTTTTTTGAAACTTTGTATGTTCCATAGCTTTTATAACCTCTTCATCGCTAAGGTTAGNAAGNCCAAGTATTGAAGCNCCAGATTCAATATCAGGAACTGTCTCTATATCAAAAATTAAGAAGCTATCCATTAAANAATCCNGTTGAAATATATCTATCACCTCTGTCGCAAATAATTGAAACTACAAGNCCNGAATTAATTTTTTTAATAACATCTAGAGCAACATAGGTTGTTCCACCAGATGAAATCCCAGAGAAAATTCCCTCTTTCTTTGCAAGATCNTTCATAGNNTTTATAGCATTTGTTTCATTCACATAGATTATCTCATCAATATTTTCGTCACTAAAAATAGATGGTATATACTCAGGTGACCACTTTCTAATACCAGGTATGGAACTTCCCTCTTCAGGTTGAACTCCGATGACTTGAATATCTGGATTTTTTTCCTTTAAATATTTACCCGTTCCAACAATTGTTCCAGTAGTTCCCATAGATGCTACGAAGTGAGTAATTTTTCCTTCAGTGTCATTCCATATTTCTGGCCCTGTAGTATGATAGTGAACTTCTGGATTTGCAGAATTTGCAAATTGATCAAGAAAAATTGCATCTTGCTCTTTTGCAATTTCAAGAGCTTTATCCCTTGCTCCTTCCATACCTTCATCAGTCGATACTAAAATAATTTCTGCACCATATGCATACATTGCAGCTCTTCTCTCAATGCTCATATTTTCTGGCATAACTAAAATTAATTCATAACCTTTAATTGCACAGGCCATTGCTAATGCTATGCCTGTATTTCCACTTGTTGGCTCTACTATCTTTTTATTTTTTGATAATAAATTACTCTTTTCAGCAGCNTTAAGCATATTCATTGCCGCTCTGTCTTTAATTGAGCCTGCAGGATTATCCCCTTCAAGCTTTAAATACAATTCAACAGGAGAATTATTGATTCTATTAGCTTTTACTAAGGGTGTATTTCCAATGCATTCCTCTATAGATTTATACAACACTACTTTTCCTCGCTATTATTACACTTGCGTGTGCATATTCAATTTCATCAGATAAAGATAGAAAAAAATCAAACTCGTTTTCGTTAATTATTTTTTTATTTATTGACTTTACAAATGGTTTACCATTTTTGTCATTTGCAATACAAATATACTTAAGTAAAGTTCCATTTAAAATTCCTCGACCAATCGCTTTACCTATAGCCTCTTTTGCTGCAAATCTTTTTGCTAAAAAGGCAGTTTTGTGTTTTGAATTTAAAAAATCATTCATTTCTTGTGTATTCAATATTTTATAAGCAAACTTTTTGCCATACCTAGAAAAAATTTTTTGAATTCTCGATTTTTTTACAACATCAATCCCGTGTCCAACAATCATTTGCTTTCCTTTGTTATGATATTTTTCATTTTTTTAATAGCATCCCCTAGCCCGAGGAAAATCGATTCTGCAATAATTGAGTGGCCTATATTAAGCTCATTTATATTATCAATTTGAGCGATTTTGCTCACATTTTTATAATCAAGGCCATGTCCTGCATTAACAGTTAACCCGAGACTAAATCCGTATTCAACAGCATTAGAGATTCTTTTAAGTTCATCCATAATATCTGATTGCTCTTTTGCTTCCGCATACTTACCAGTATGGATTTCAATAGCATCAGCTCCTAATTTTTTTGCATCTTGAATTACATCATTACTNGGTTCAATGAAAAGGGAGACTGATCGAGTGCAATCCTTTAACTCATTAATCATATTTTCAAGCTTATTAAAATTTTTTTTTAAATCAAGACCTCCTTCAGTAGTTAATTCCTGTCTTTTTTCAGGAACAATGCAAACATAGTCAGGTTTTATTGATTTTGCTAGACTTAACATGTCATTTGTAGCCGCCATTTCTAAATTAAGAATTGTTCCTATGTTTTCTTTTGCTAGCATAATATCATCTATTTGTATGTGTCTTCTATCCTCTCTTAAATGCATGGTAATACTATCAGCACCATTATCTAATGCTATGTTAATGGCAGTTAACATATCAGGATAAGGTGTATATCTCTGCTGCCTAATGGTAGCAACATGGTCAAGATTAACTCCTAATTTAATCATAGACTTCCTATTTCAATAAATATTTTAATATTTCTCGGGTTCTAATTTTGTTTGAACCAATAAAGTGATCAATTATAAATTTCATAAAGATTCTTGAATCTCTTCTAAGTTGATCATCGTAATCAATTTGACCATTTAATGCAAAAAATAGTTCCCCTTTGAAAGAGTTTTTAGCACTTGACTTAACTAAGCCTCTTTCAAAATCAAAATAATACCGACTATTCTTAGATATTTTATTTTGCATCTCATCAAAATTAATATTAATAAAGTGGCCACATTCCTCAAGGAGGTTAATTTCAAATTTGTTAATAGTAGGTATTAAATCATCTTTATTAGACATTGATTTAAAAAAATTTTTATAAATTTCAAACAAATTTTCATACTCTAGGTCTTTTTTAGTCATATAGTAAACTAATTCGTTTATGTACATTCCGTAAATCTTTTGATTACTTTCAAGACTATAGTTATAAGCTAAGTCATATTCCCTTATATATTTCATATCATTCTTACCAGAGTATGTAATTGAATAGAGATTAAAGAATTGCAGGGACAAGTTTTTATATTTACCTTTTGAAATTCTTTGCATAAAGGACGCTCTTCCTTTTTTTTCTACAATTGCATCATAAATAATACTTGAATCTGAATAATCAATCGCTCGTAATATAAAAATTCTATTGGTATTGTCACTCATTTATATGTATCTAAAAAGTCTTTAGCTTCCTTCCAATTTTCCTTATAGCGAACAACTAACTCAAGGAAAATATCTTTTTTTAAGTATGCTTTTATTAATTTTCTTGCATAAATATTAATTTTTTTTAACATNGAAGCCCTTTTACCAATTATAATATTCATGTGACTTTTTTTGTTTGTAATAATTTCTGCTGAAATAAAAAAATTATTTTTTCTCTCGTGAATTTTTTCTAAATTAATATGAATGTTGTATGGAATTTCCAAATTTAAAAAATTAATTGATGCTTCTCTTATGTACTCTTCTATATAAAAATTTCTATCTTTAGGTATATAGCTTGAGAAACTAGTGTTATTTTTTTGTCCAGTCAGATTAGAATCAATTAATGAAATTAATTCTTTTATATTTTTATTTTTTTTAATACTTATTGGAATAATCTCATGGTAAGACGATGAAAAATTTTCAGGTATTGAGGCTATGTATTCAGCTAAATCCTTTCTATTACTAAATAAATCAATCTTATTAATAAGTAAAAATTTTTTTGCTTCTATTTCTTTAATATTAAGATTAATATCATTATCCTCTTTTTTTATACCTTTTATAGATACGATATGTAATATTATGTTTGAGAAGTCTATAGTTGATAAAGCATTTTTATTAAGATTTCTATTAAATATTTTTCTATCTTTGAAATTTATTCCAGGGGTATCAAAAAGTGTAATTTTATTATCATTAATTGATATATTAGAATCTATAAGATGTCTTGTGGTATGAGGTTTGGATGTTTCAGCAGCAATATGATTACCTGATATTAAATTAAATAATGATGATTTACCAACGTTAGGTTTTCCAATTATTGAAATTATTTTATTAGGCATTATTTATTAATATTATTTAAAACTTTACTGGCAGCAGTTTGCTGAGATAATCTTTTATTTTTTCCCACTCCTTTTTCTTCAATTTTTAATTCTTTTACATGGCAAGTAGTTTCGAAATGTAAATCCTTTTCAATTAAGACTTCTTTAGTTTCATACTTTGGTAAATTGAAGCCTTTGCCCTGTAAGAATTCCTGTAATTTAGTTTTTGAATCCTTTAATTCCTCATCGTCTGGAATATTTTCTAATTCTTCCTGATAAACCTTAAGTATAAATTCTTTTGCGGCATCGTACCCATCTATTAAAAAAACTACTCCTATAATAGCCTCGAGTGCATCTGATAAAATAGATGAGCTATTTTTACCACCTGATTTTTTTTCACCTTCCCCAATGTTAATAAGATCACTAAGTGAAAGTTTTTTTGCTATCCTGAATAATGTATCTTTTTTAACCAAATGTGATCTCTTTCTACTTAATATTCCCTCTTGATCGTTTTTAAAAGAGCTATAAAGATGATTCGCTATTACTAAGCCCAAAACAGCATCGCCTAAAAATTCAAGCCTCTCATTGTTATTTGAGCTTGCACTCCTATGCGTCAACGAATTTATAAATAAATCAGAATTGAGAGTTTTTTCAGAGAGTATTTCATTGAGTTTATTAATTTTATTCATTCTATAGTGTTACCAATTCGTTCAAATCTAATATTTTCTCCTAAACTAAACCAAATAAGCGAAGCTTTTCCGACTAAATTTGATTCAGGAACGAAACCCCAGTATCTACTGTCACTGCTTCTATCTCGATTATCTCCCATTACAAAATAACTATTTTGGGGTACTACATATTTCAACTCACTAGTTTTTTCGCTTAAATCTTCAAGTATATAAATTTTTTTATCATCTATGTCTTCGGTAAATAAATAAGGTAAATCATTGCTAACCTGTGTCTTTTGTATTTCTTTACCATTAACCTTTAATTTTTTGTTATTGATAAGAATGATATCTCCTGGAAGACCAATAATTCTTTTAATATAATTTATTTTATTATTCAAAGGATATCTAAATACTGCAACGTCCCCTCGCTTTGGCTTTGATATATCTATGATTTTAGTTTTGGTTACAGGCGCTCTAAGACCATACTCATATTTATTAACTAATATAAAATCTCCAATCAAAAGNGTTGGTATCATCGATCCTGAAGGTATTTTGAAAGGCTCAAACATGAAAGTTCTTATTACTAATACTATTAAAATAATCGGTAATAACGAAATAGCTTGTTTAGTTATCCAATTAGGATTCTCNTTTTTNGATATTTTGTTAATTGCTATTAAGAACAGAAAAACAAATGATATTATTACTAATATTAACTCTAGGTCTATGGAATCCATATATGAGAAATTACTCTTTTTTNAGAGTTTCTAAAACTTCTTCAAGTTCAAAAATTAGTTGATGAACTAATTGATGCGATAAATTATTATCTTTTANTGATTCTTTNCCAGACAAGTGCTTTCTAGCTCCTTCAATTGTAAAACCCTGCTCATACAAAAGATTTCTTATTTTNCTTATAAGTAAAACATCATGNCTTTGATAATATCTTCTATTGCCCCTTCTTTTAACAGGAGCTAAAGANGNAAATTCTTGNTCCCAATANCTTAANACATGGGTTTTAACGTCACATAACTCACTGACCTCTCCAATAGTAAAGTATCTTTTGCTTGGAATTTTGATATCTTCTAAATTATTTTCATCAAGATGCAACATTGCCTTCAACCCTAACTTTAAATTTTTGCCCAGCTTTAAATGTAACAACTCTTCGTGGGGATATTTCTACATCTTCGCCAGTTTTTGGATTCCTTCCTGGTCTTGCGGATTTATTTCTTAAAATGAAATTACCAAAACCTGAAATTTTTACGTCATAGCCATCTGAAAGACAGTCAATAATTTCGTTAAAAAAAAGATCTATAAATTCCCTTGCTTCCCTTCTATTGATTCCTAGCTCTTCATATAATTTTTCAGATAATTCTGCTTTTGTGAGTGCCATACTAACGCCTTAATTCAATACCGAAAACTTTTTCCATTGTTTTTATAATTTTATCAATTTGGATATCAATTAGCTCATGGGTTAGAGTGTCATTTGATTGGAATATTATTCCTAACCCAATACTTTTATATCCTGAAGGTATATTATTACCCTCATATAAATCAAAGAGTATTATTTTTTTNAGGAATTGTACATTAATTTTTTTTATACAGTTTTCGATCTCAGAGTATTTAACATCATTTTTGATGATAAATGAAAGATCCCTTCTTATTTCAGGAAATTTACTGAACTTAGTGTATTTTTTTGNATTATTACTTACAGTTGTTGAAAATAATNTACTTANATTGATGTTCAAGTANNNAAATTTACCATCTTCGTCTTTGAANACGCCGATATAGTAATTTATTTGTGTTCTCTTTAAAAAGAAAAGCTTTCCAAGTCNATCAGCTATATTTAACAAATCATATTCATCAAATTGTCTGCTTTTTTCTCCCCATTGTTCTGTCAAATGTTGNCCNTGCAAGCACACCGAGAGATGAAGTTCTTCATTTCTATCAAAAATCTTTGAAATTTCAAAAAATTTATATGAATCATTTCTGTTACTTTTTAAATTNAATTTAATATTTTCAATAAGGCTATTTGATATTGTAGATCTTAATGTTGTATGATTTTCGTTAAGAGCATTCTTAATTTTAACTTTTTTTNCTATGGAGTCATTCTTCCAATTTACTTGGTTAAAAGAGGATTCATCACAAAATGAATAGTTGATACATTCATGAAACCCTATATTTTTTAAGTAGTTTTTTATTTTAATTGTATTGTCATAAAAATAATCTATTTTTTTATAANCAACTGGCAAAATTTCATCTTGATCATCAATATTATTATATCCGTATATACGAGCAACTTCTTCAATATAATCAGAAAGTATATTTAAATCATATCTATGAGATGGGTTTGTAACAATTCCTTTATCTTTTTCAATGGTACAACCTAAATTTAAAAATATTTTATATATTTCNTTTTTACTTAAATTTGTGCCTATCGCTGAATTTATTGCTTCAAGATTTATATTAAGTTTTTTNTTTTTTGGNANACTTGAATTCTTGCCTAAGGATTTTCTCTCCAATATTTTGATATCTGTATCTTTAATATAACTAACAAACTTATCTAATGCTGAGTTAGGTAATAAAAAATCAACACCTCTTTCAAACCTGTATGAAGATTCTGTTTGTAATTTTAATGATCTTGCTCTATTAATTATTGATTTTGGATTAAAAAAAGCGCTTTCAATAAGTACTTTCTGAGTTTTCTTTGTGACCATACTATTTTTTGAGCCTAATATACCTGCTAGACATTGAATGTGTTCATTGTCTTTAATAGTCAAAAAACCTTTTTCTAATTTATATTCTTCATTATTAAGCCCTTGGAAAATTTCCTTTTTAACAGATGTAGATATCCTTAATTTTCCCGATAATTTATCAAGGTCATAAGCATGCATTGGCTGGCCAATTTCAAGCATTATGTAATTCAATATGTCGACNACATAATGGATAGAATCTATGTCACTGGATTTAAGTTTTTCAATAATATATTTAGGTGTTTTTGGTGCTTTATCACAGCANTCGAGAATCAAGTAATTAAAATTTGGGCATGCATCTAAATCTTTAATTTCAACATAATTACTTTTAACTGCATTTAATTTTACAGGCTTACAAGANTGTGTTTTCTTAAATTTATAATTATAGGTTGAAGCGTTTAGATCTCTAGCAACGCCGTAAATTGAAAGACAATCAGATCTATTTGGNGTCAAGTCGATATCAATAACATAATCATTNCCTAATTTTTTATGACTATCAACTTCCAAGCCTAACATTGTTAGATGTTCACATAATTCATTTACTTTATAATTAAATGATAAATANTCTTTTAGCCAATTTACTGATATTTTCATAATTTATCTAAATTGCGTTAAAAATCTTAAATCATTTTGAAAAAATANTCTTAAATCATTGATTTCAAGTTTTAACATAGCTAATCGCTCAATTCCAAGTCCGAATGCATATCCAGAGTATACTTTTGGATTTATGCCTGCTGTTTTTAAAACATTTGGATGCACCATTCCACAGCCCAAAATCTCTAACCAAGAAAATTTATTTTTGGAAAAACTGTAACCTATGTCTACCTCTGCCGAGGGTTCTGTAAATGGGAAATAAGAGGGCCTAAAACGTATTTGCAATGAGTCGTCTTCAAAGAAATTTTTTAAGAAAATATTTAAAGTATTTTTTAAATGACCAAAATTTACATTTTTGGAAATAAATAATCCTTCAAGTTGATGAAACATTGGAGTATGAGTCATATCAGAGTCTTTACGATAAACTTTTCCAGGAGCTATTATTCTTATTGGTGGCTGCCTATCTTTCATTACCCTAGTCTGNACCGATGATGTATGTGTCCTTAATAATTTATTATTTGTAAAATAAAAAGTATCATGCATAGCCCTTGCTGGATGATCNTCAGGAACATTTAACGCATTAAAATTGTGAAATTCATCTTCAATTTCAGGGCCATCAACAATCTCAAAATCTAATTTATGAAAGATTTGAATTATTTCATNCATCACTAATGTAATTGGATGAAGAGTTCCNATTGAACAACCTCTTCCAGGTAAAGACAAATCCTTTCCTTCAGAGCTCGCCTCTATTTCAGATAGTTTACTTTTTTTTAAATCTATAAGAGTTTGAATCTTATTCTTTGTAATATTAAGTGTTTTTCCTAATACAGCCTTATCATTATTGTCTAATTGAGAGAGCAGCTGCATGGAGCCTGTAAGGTAGCTTTTTTTGCCAAGATATTTACTTTTAAAGGTGTTAAGAGAATTTAAATCCTTAACATTTTCAATTTCCTCTAAACATTTTTGATAGACTAATTCTAATTCTTTATTAATATCTTCTGCCTTTGGCATAATTATTAATTAAGCTGAGCTTTAGCTTCTTTAGCGATTAAAGAAAATGTTTCAATGTCATTCATTGCNAAATCAGCCAATATCTTCCTATTAATATCAATATTAGCTTTTTTAAGCCCATTCATAAAAGAACTGTANGATAGGTCATTTAATCTTGCTGCTGCATTAATTCTTATAATCCACAATGCTCTAAAGTTTCTTTTTTTAACTTTTCTATCTCTATATGCATACTGNCCAGCTTTNGTGACAGCTTGAACTGCNACTCTGTAAACATTCTTTCTAGCACCATAATANCCCTTGGCTTTTTCTAAAACCTTTTTGTGACGTGCATGCGCTGTAACTCCTCTTTTGACTCTTGACATAATTTATCCTTTATTCATGCATATGGTAATAATTTTTTAATAGCTGGTGTATCAACTTTATCAATTATATCGGGAGATCTAAGGCCTCTTTTACGTTTAGTGCTTTTTTTTGTGAGAATATGATTTAAATGTGACTGTTTACACTTAAATTTACCACTAGCTGTAGACTTAAATCTTTTTGCAGCTCCTCTATTTGTTTTAATTTTTGGCATAATTGTTAACCTATTTTTGAGATATAATACATTATTTTTTCGGTGCTATCACCATTACTATTTGCCTACCCTCAAATTTAGGNGTTTGTTCTATTTCTCCTAATTCTCCTAAGTCAGATTCTATTCTATTAGCTTGTTGCATGCCAATATCTTTATGGGCTAACTCTCTCCCTCTAAATCTGATGGTAATTTTTGCCTTATCACCNTCAGCTAAAAATCTTTTTAAACTTGCTAGCTTAACCTGATAATCGTTTTCTTCAGTTCCAGGTCTAAGTTTTACTTCTTTAATTTGAATTTGTTTTTGCTTCTTTTTTGCTTGTTGCGCTTTTTTATTTTGCTCAAACNTGAACTTTCCATAATTCATTACTTTGCAAACTGGAGGTTTAGCATTTGGAACAACTTCAACTAAATCTAGATCTGCGTCCTGTGCAATCTTCAAGGCATCATTTATTTTTACCACTCCAAGGTTTTCACCTTCTATTCCTATAAGTCTGACTTCGGGATTTTTAATGCCCTGATTAAGTCTTACGTACTTTTCTGCGCTGATACTTANCTCCTATTTCAAATTAATTTTTATTTAAAATCTCTAATAATTCTTTTGTTGTAATCCCAGAAATTTCCTCCCCTGAATAAGTTCTTAAAGAGATTGTGTTATTTTCAACCTCTTTATCACCTAAGATAACAACATAAGGAATTTTACTTAATATATGTTCGCGAATCTTATATCCAATTTTCTCATTTCTCAAGTCACTTTCGCATCTAAAACCCGATTTTTGAAGATCCCTAACAAGTTTAAGTGCTGATTCTACATGTTTTTCGGTAATTGATGCAATCATAATTTGGGTCGGCGCTAACCAAAATGGCAGATTTCCGCCGTAGTGCTCTATTAATATGCCAATAAAACGCTCCATCGAGCCCAAAACAGCTCTGTGGATCATTACAGGTGTTTTCTTTACATTGTCCTCATCAACGAAGCTTGCCTCCAAAAGTCCAGGCATTGAAAAATCTAATTGCACAGTCCCACACTGCCAATCTCTCTCAAGCGAATCAGTCAGAGTAAATTCTATTTTTGGCCCATAAAAAGCTCCCTCGCCAGGTAATGTTTCAAAATCAGAGACATTTTCATTTAAAGCATCCTCTAAAATTTTTTCTGACTTATTCCAAATATCATCACTACCAACTTTTTTTTCAGGTCTGGTTGATAAAGCAACTTTTATATTTTCAAAGCCAAGTTTTTCATATACCTTAAAAGTTAGCTTAATCAACTTTGTTATTTCTTCATGTAGTTGCGATTCCGTACAAAAAATATGGGCATCATCTTGAACAAACTGTCTTGCTCTCATAAGGCCATGCAAGGTTCCCGAAGGTTCATTTCTATGAACGAGTCCAAACTCACAAAGTTTCAGGGGAAGATCTCTGTAACTTTTTAGACCTTGATTATAAACCTGCAAATGACCAGGACAACTCATTGGCTTCACAGCGTAATCTCTTTTTTCTGACTGTGTTGTAAAAATCATTTCTCCAAATTTATCCCANTGGCCAGATTTNTCCCATAAGGTTCTGTCAAGAATCTGAGGCGTATTAATTTCTTGGTACCCAGAATCTGAATTTATTTCTCGCATAAATTTTTGAAGAAGTTGGTAAATTGTCCAGCCTTTGGGGTGCCAAAAAACCATCCCCGGTGCAGTCTCTTGGAAGTGAAATAAATTAAGCTGTTTTCCAAGCTTTCTGTGATCTCTTTTTTCAGCCTCTTCTATTTTAGTCAAATAATTTNCAAGATCCTCTTTTGTATCCCATGCAGTTCCGTAAATTCTCTGTAACATTTTATTTTTTGAATCACCTCTCCAGTAAGCACCTGAGATTTTTGTTAATTTAAAATGCCTTAAAAACTTCGTATTGGGAACATGCGGACCACGGCACATATCAATATATTCTTGATGATGATAAAGCGCTATGATCTCGTCTTTAGGGATTTCATTGACAATTTCAACCTTATANTTCTCATTTCTCTGTTGAAAAACCTCTATGGCTTTTTCTGGAGAGACGACTTCGCGAACGACATCATAATTTTGTTTAATTAACTTATCAATTTGTTTTTCTATTTTTTTAAGGCTTAAGTCACTTAAGTTTTCAGAAAGTTCGATNTCATAATAAAACCCATTTTTAATAACTGGACCAATTGCCATTTTAGCATCTGGATACATTTGCTTTATCGCATGACCAGTTAAATGAGCAAATGAATGTCTGACAATATCAATCCCATCAGGATCTGATTTTTTAATAATCTCTAATTCACAATCTTGCTCNATTTGAACACATAAGTCTTTTAATTGGCCATTTACTCTTCCAGCTACTGCCTCTTTAGCNAGAGAATTGCTAATTGATTTAGCTACTTCTAAAATAGAAATATTTTTTTCAAAATTTTTTGTATTTCCGTCTGGAAATTTTATTTGTAACATCACAATCCTTTNGTTTGTGGTAGGCACGATTGGAATCGAACCAACGACCTCTACCATGTCAAGGTAGCGCTCTAACCAACTGAGCTACGCGCCTAAATAAATATGTAACCATCTTAACATTTATTCTATAATTAGTTAAAGATATCAACGTAATTACATTATGATGTTAAGAAGAAAAAAAATAATCTACTCTATAATAATTTTTACAATTTTGTTTTCACCGCTTTCTTTAGCAAACGAATATGCTGCCAAAGATCCCGTATACCATGTTGTGCTAGTTTGGTTAAAAAAATATCGAGATAANGATAGAATCAGTAAAATTATTGAGGAGTCTAAAGTTCTTGAAAAGATTCCAGGAGTACTTTCGGTTAATCCTGGAAAAGTTCATAGAAGCAGTAGNGTAATTGTTGATGACACATTTGATGTTGGAATAATTATTAAATTTGCAACTGCAGAGGATTTGAAAAACTACTTAATTCATCCTATTCATGTCAAACTCGTAAATGATGTAATTAAACCATTAGCAAATAAAGTTTTAGTTTACGATATTGTTGTTAAAGATAATTAATGGACGTAATTTTTCACAAATCTAAAAAATATATTAGTGAAGATATTGACTATTACATGTCTGAGCAAAGAGACATGCATTCAATGATCAAGCCTGATAATAATTTAATTAGTATGACAATGGATTCAGATTGCCTTACTTCTCCTTCAAAAGACAGATGCTCTAATGTGCTTTATCCATTTGAAATAAATTCAGTGGCAAAAATTTATATTGGTTTAAGCTTTCCATTGTTTTCCAATAATTGGGGAACTTCTTTTCTAAGGCATCTTCTCAAGATAATTAAAAAGGACGGCGCAATTATTCTCCCCGTATATGCTGAAGGACAAGCTTATGAAAAAGGCTACTGGTCAAGAAGTTTTCTTGAAAACATTTTTAGAAGTAGAAGCCTTTTTAAAGGAATGAGTAATATCTGGGCAGAGAATGATGGCGTTATGTCAATGAGAATAGGAAGAGTTTTTCCAAAAAAGCATAACAGTACTTTTAATTATTTCATTGAAAACTTTGGCCAAAAGATTTGGGATAAAGATAATAGTGAGAAATTGAAAGAAATTAAAGAGACTTTTAATACTTCAATATTGAGTGCCTTAGTTGAAAAGGTCATTCTAGATGAGTTTGGTTCAAAAAAGAAAATTAGCTATTGTGATTTTGGTGAGCAAGCAGAAATACCTTTTGAAGTAGCTAACAGTAATTATATCAATGTAAAAGAGTTGAATTTTTTTTCCAAAACAAATACTAATTTCTCAAAACTTAATTCNTATTTTAGCTATAGATCTAATAAAACTTTTAAAACTAAATTTATTAGCGACTTTAAATNTGAAGATCTAAGTAATACAGATNTAATCTCAATAATAAATAATTCAAATAACCTAGAATTAATAAAGAAATTAAAATTATACGATATCCAAAAACCAATCATTTATTTTGGAACAATTAACGAAGTTAAAGAATTTGAGAGTAAATTTAATTTTATTCAATATTCTAATTTTGCTGCGTGTAAACTTAATAGTAATGGCACTATAATCAATCATTATTCAGATATCATTCAGGATGAAATACAAAATGAGCTTCTTAACACAGAAAAACGGATTATTTTGATGAGACCGTTATAAATGCCTAAAAGAAAATTATATAATCCTGAAGATTCGGAGCCCTACCCACTTTCAAGATCAAGAATTGAAAACTTTATAAATTGCCCTAGGTGTTTTCACCTTGAGGAAAGGCAAGGTATAAAAGCCCCGAGTGGGCCTCAATTTCTTTTAAATAGTGGGATTGACACATTATATAAGAATGAATTTGATTCATATAGAAAGAAAAAAATACCTCATCCTTTGATGGAAAAAAATAATATTAATGCTATACCCTTTAGTCACAAAGATTTGGACTTATGGAGAAATAATTTTAAAGGTATTAGATGGTTTGACGAAAAACATAATTTTACTCTGTTTGGTGCTGTAGATGATTTATGGATTAATGAAAAAGAAGAAATTCATATTGTCGACTATAAATCCACTGCAAAAAAAGANTTTTCTCCAAACTTTACAAGTGGTTATCAAGTTGCTTATAAAAGACAATTAGAGATATATCATTGGTTATTTAAAAAAAATAATTTCAAAATGTCTAATATTGGCTATATTGTATATGCCAATGGGATTACAACAAAAAATGAGTTTAATGGTCTCTTTGAATTCGAACAATATGTATTTCCCATTCATCTTAATGATAGTTGGGTAGATAACGTAATTCAAAAAATGTATGAATGTTTGCAATCAGATAAGCTTCCTCCTTCAGGTGGCGGCTGGAATGGTCAAGGTTGCGAACAATGCGCTTATAAAAAAAGTTTAGCTAAACTTATGCGAGCACAAATTGAAAAAGAAAATCAGGTAAATAGTGAGTAAAAATAACCATACCATCTCAGTACAATAAGAACTANAATAATTTGCGAAAACCAGATGGTTTTACTTAAAATAATTTTACTTTCCTCATTTTCCTCAGAACTTCTTCTCACGTATAACATTATTATGTCAAAAGCAAGAACCATAAAAAGTATAGGNACCATTGCCGGCATGATTAATGTAAAAAAAACATCGAAACCGTCAAATGAAATTTGAGTATGGGAATCTTGAGCTAACAGAATAAAGAATAACCCTAATGCCAATAAAAGAATTCTTAGTGGTCCTATTTGCTTTACCATAAAAAATTATTCACTAGCCATGTAATGGTCCATCAACACTTTTGCAACCTCTGGACGAGCAAATTCTTTTGGTAATGATTCACCTTTAGAAAGCATTTCTCTTACTTTAGTCCCTGACAAAAGTACGAAATCATCTTTAGTGTGATCATCGACATCACGCATCATTACGACTTTATTTAATTTTTTAGAATATGCTGTATGGTCAGCTTTAAAGATTTGAATCTTAAGTGAACCATCCGGCAATTCATCAAATATGTCTTGAGCATCAAAAGCACCATAATAATCACCAACACCTGCGTGATCTCTTCCTACGATTAAATGATTGCAACCGCAATTTTGTCTAAATACAGCATGCAGCAAAGCTTCTCTTGGTCCAGCATATAACATATCAAAACCATAACCCGTAATCATTACAAAGTTTTCTGGAAAATAATGCTCAACCATAGTTCTGATNGCTTGATCTCGAACATCCGCCGGAATATCTCCTGGCTTTAATTTTCCAAGAAGCATATGGATTAAAATTCCATCTGCTGAAACTTGTTCTGCTGCCATTCTGCACAATTCTTCATGTGCACGATGCATTGGGTTCCTTGTTTGAAAGGCTACTACATTTGACCAATTATTTTCCTTTATTGATTCTCTAATCTGAACTGCGGTTCTAAATGTTGATGGAAAATCTTTATCAAAATAACTATAGTTTAATACTTTTACATCACCGCTTATTAAGATATTTCCTTGACCATAAAGTGTTTGAACTCCGGGATGTTCTTTGTCTTTTGTTCCAAAAGTTTGTTGGATAACATTGTCTANTTCATCATCAGATAATATTTCTACCTTTTCAACAGTTTGAATAGCTATTAGTGCATTGTCACAATTNGGATCCAGCAATGCTACTTTCTGCCCAGGTTGAAAGTTTGCTTCATCTTTAACTAAATTCATAACCGGTGTTGGCCAAAATAAGCCGTTAGATGTTTTCATGTTATTTGCTACACCTAAAACATCGTCTTTATTCATAAAACCGGTAAGTGGATTAAAATATCCAGCACCTAACATTACTAAATTGCCTGCGGCTGCAGAACTTACAACAACTTTTTCCATGCTTTCGCTAGCTTTAATCAGACTTTCTTTTTCTTCAGAGGATTCAACTATAAGTGGGTTTAAGTTTTCCGAACCATGAGGTGTGATCATATTAGTAACTCCATTTTTGTTATAATTAATACCAGATTTTGTAATGGCATAATGTTATCCTATTATCTATAATTTTAATATACAAATTATGAAAAATTTAATAGCGCCATCAATTTTATCTGCAAATTTTGCTGAACTTGGTAAAGAAGTTCATGCTGTAATTGATGCTGGTGCGGACATAATACATTTTGATGTAATGGACAATCACTATGTGCCAAACCTTACAATTGGCCCAATGGTTTGTAAATCTCTAATCGAATATGGAATATCTAAGCCAATAGATGTACATTTAATGACAGAGCCTGTAGATGATTTAATTAATAACTTTGCTAAAGCTGGAGCAAGTTGGATTTCCTTTCATCCGGAAGCCAGTAAGCATATAGATCGAAGCTTAAGCCTTATTAAAGAACACAATTGCAAAGCTGGACTCGCTTTAAATCCTGCAACCCCTATTTCATGTTTAGAGCATGTAATTGAAAAAATTGATTTTGTACTGCTCATGACAGTAAATCCTGGCTTTGGCGGACAAAAATTTATAAAAGGCATGCTTCAAAAGATCAAAGAATGTAAAGAACTTATTTCTTCAACTAGTAATGAAGTTCAAATCGAAGTTGACGGGGGAATCGATTTGAAAAATATTAAAGAAGTGAGCGAAGCAGGTGCAAATATTTTTGTATCAGGCTCAACAATTTTCAACTCATCAGACTATTCTTCAACAATCAAAGAAATGAAAAGTTTAGTTAGTTAATAAAAATTCAGTATTTAATGAAGAATTTAAATAAAACCGAGCTAACTTCAAAAGGGTACACACACGTTTCTTTTCAAAAGATAATTGATTTGAATGGATTGCAACCACTAGACATCTATGAGCATTTTAAAAATGATAATTCAATATTTTTTGAGTCAGCTGAAGAGTCAAAAAAATCTAGTAGATTCTCAATTATATGCTTTGATGCTGATGAGTATATTGAAGTAAGAGGAAAAAAAATTATATATAAAAGTCATCAGGGTCAAAATGAACGCGAATCAACAAATCCTTTAGATGATATTGACAATTATGCAAATAAAATTAAAGTTTATAACCTTCCAGAAAATTTACCTTTTAGTGGAGGTTTAATTGGTTACTTTGGTTACGAAATTATATCCTACATTGAAGAAAAACTTCATAGTTCTAATGAAGATGATCTAAATGTACCTGATATATTTTTATTAGTAAGTCACAACATAATTGTTGTTGATAATCTGCAAAAAACTATAAATATAATTATTAATGAAAAAATAAGTTCACTTAGCAATGACATTGATACAAAGCTATCAAATATTGAAAGTATCATTAAACAAAATGTTATTGAAGATAAGGCTAAAAAAACCAAAGAAAATAAAAATCTTGAATTTACCTCAAGATTTATTGAAGAAGATTTTAAAAAAGCTGTCATAAAAGCTAAAAGTTATATTACGAAAGGTGATGTCATGCAGGTTGTTCTTTCACAAAGATTGAGCAATAAATTTGAATCGGATCCATTTGACTACTATAGATATTTAAGAAAGCTAAACCCATCACCATATATGTACTATTTAAATATCCAAGATTTTCAAATAATAGGGTCTTCGCCAGAAATTTTAGTGAAATGCGAAAATAATGAAGTCACCGTAAGGCCAATTGCAGGAACTCGTAAAAGAGGTAAAAATAATGATGAGGATGAAAGTCTTAAATCTGAGTTATTGAAGGATCCAAAAGAATTAGCTGAACATTTAATGCTTATTGATTTGGGAAGGAATGATATTGGCAGAATAACAAAAACTGGATCTGTAAAAGTTACAGAAAAAATGATAGTAGAAAAATATTCACATGTGATGCATATCGTCTCAAATGTTTGCGGTACAAAAGAGGATTGCATTACCCCAATGAACATTTTAAAGGCAACCTTTCCTGCAGGGACGGTATCTGGAGCTCCAAAAATTAGAGCGATGGAGATCATAGCTGAGCTTGAGCCAACAAAAAGAGGTATTTACTCTGGAGCAATAGGATATATTAGTTGGAATGGAAATTTAAACACTGCAATTGCCATCAGGACTGCAATAGTTAAAAATAAACAAATCTATGTTCAAGCTGGTGCTGGAATCGTTTATGACTCTGATCCAGACAAGGAATGGGAAGAAACAATGAATAAAGCAAAAGCGTTATTAAGCGCAGTAACAAAACTCGAAGAGGAAAATTTGTAAATGATATTAATGATTGATAATTATGATTCTTTTACCTACAACATTGTCCAATATTTAGGAGAGTTGGGTGCAAATGTAAAAGTTGTTAGGAATGATATGATTTCCATCGATGACATAACAAAAATGAATCCAGAAAAAATTGTTATATCCCCTGGCCCATGCACCCCTAATGAAGCCGGTATCTCAATAGAAACTATTAATAAATTTTCTGGTGAAATACCAATTTTAGGAATATGTTTGGGTCATCAAAGTATAGGTCAGGCATTTGGAGGGAAGATAATACAGGCAAAAGAAATTATGCACGGTAAGACCTCAAAGATAATTCATCAAAATGATAATATTTTCTCTGAAATCAATAACCCATTCATAGCAACAAGATATCATTCCTTAGTTATTGAAAAAAAATCTATTCCAGATTGTCTTGAGATAATTGCTTGGACAAAAGATGAAGAAGATAAGATAGACGAAATAATGGCCGTTAAACATAAAGAAAAAAAAGTTTATGGTGTACAATTTCATCCTGAATCAATTGCTAGTGAATTTGGTCATAAGCTATTAGATAATTTCTTAAATATATAAGTATGAGTATAGAAAAATACATTGAAAAAGTAATGAGTCGTAATGATCTTAGTAAAGATGAAATGAAAAGTGCTATGCATGAAATCATGTCGGGAGCGATTGATGAGCCTGACATTATTAGTTTTTTAATTTCGTTAAAAACTAAAGGCGAATCCATTGACGAAATAATAGGTGCTGCAGAAATTCTAAGAGAAATGGCTGTAAAAATTGATCTTAAAACAGACAAAATTGTTGATACATGCGGTACAGGCGGCGATACTTCTAATACTTTTAATATATCAACTGCATCGGCCATAGTTGCAGCATCTGCTGGAGTAAAAATTGCTAAACATGGGAATAAATCAGTATCAAGTAAATCTGGGAGTGCCGATCTTTTAGCGCTAGCCGGCTATGACATAAATTTATCTATTGAAAAAGCAATTGAATGCTTTGATAAACATAATTTAACCTTTATGTTTGCTCCAAAGTATCATTCAGCAATGAAAAATGTTGCGAAAGCTCGTTCTATGATCAAAACCAGAACTATTTTTAATATATTGGGGCCATTAGCAAATCCTGCAAGCGCAGATAGGCAAGTTCTTGGGGTCTTTGACCAAAACCTAATGGAGCCAATGTCCCAAGCACTTATAGCTCTTGGGGTAAAAAAAGCTTTAATTGTTCATTCTGAAGATGGTTTGGATGAAATATCAATTTTCAAAGATACTCATGTATTAGAAATTAAAGATAATAAAATATCTAAGTATGAAATTAATGCTAATGAATTTTGTTCATTAAACGAAACTATCGAATCTATTCAAGTAAATTCAGCAGAAGAAAGCTTTCAAATGATTTTAGATGCGTTTGAAAATAAAAATATACCCGCAAAAGAAATAATTGCAATCAATGCAGCTGCTTCAATATATCTCTCTGAAATTTGTACAAACTTAGAAGAGAGTTATAAACTTGCAAAAGAAATGATAGAAACTGGTAAAGCAAAGAAAAAGCTTGACGATATTGTTGAATTTACCAAAAGCATACCTAAAGAAAAAAATATACTAGATGAAATAATTGAATATAAGAGAAAAGAAGTTGAAGACAGAAAAAATAAAATGTCATTAGAGGCATTATCAGAAATTGACTACATGCGCTCTTTAAAAAGAGACTTTAAAGGTGCTTTACTAAAAAAACTTAAAGAAAATAAGCCAGCAGTAATTGCAGAAATAAAAAGAGCTTCCCCTAGCAAAGGTGATATAAACTTAAATATAGTTCCTGCTAAAATCGCCTTTAAATATGAGGAAATGGGCGCTGCTTGTATATCTGTGCTCACAGATCAAAAATATTTTAAGGGGTCTGGGGTTATTCTAGAAATGGCAAAGAAAAGCTCGAGTTTGCCAATTTTAAGAAAAGATTTTATTGTTGATGAATATCAACTGCATGAGTCTGTTACTATGGGAGCAGATTGCATACTCTTAATTGTTGCTGCTCTAAGTGAGGATGAATTCATTAAGCTGTACACAAAAGCTAAAGAACTAAATTTAGATGTTTTAGTTGAAGTTCATGACGCAGAGGAACTAGTGATTGCTCAAAAAGTTAATGCTGACATCATTGGTATCAACAATAGAAATTTAAAGAATTTTAAAGTTGATATTAATACTTGTATTGAATTGTCAAAAAATATTCATGAAGAAGTTATAATTGTCGCAGAAAGTGGAATAAAAGATTCAAAAGATATATCTCTAATGCAAAAAAATAATATTAATTCTTTTTTAATCGGCGAAACATTTATGTTATCTGATGATCCTGTGCAGACGTTTAAGGATATTTTTTCTGCATGAAAACAGAAATTCTAAATTGCTGTAAATGTGGGTCTTCAGAAATTAGTTTTGAAATACCTGATGGGGATAATAAAGAAAGATATGTTTGTAAAAATTGTGGTTACATTCACTATCAAAATCCTAATATTGTAACTGGTTGTATTTTAGAGTGGGAAAATAAAATACTGTTATGCAAAAGAGCAATTGAACCAAGGCTTAATACCTGGACAATCCCAGCGGGCTTTCTTGAAAACGAAGAGCCGCTTGAAGTTGGTGCGGCAAGAGAGTGTGAAGAAGAAGCAAATGCTACACCTGTTGATATGAGAATATTTTCTATATACAGCTTAGTACATATTAGCCAAATCTACGTGATGTTCTATGGAAAATTAAAGGATGGCAAACATAGTCCTGGGTTAGAGGAATCATTCGAGACAAAACTTTATTCAAAAGAAGAAATCCCATGGGGTGAATTATCATTTCCGATAATTACTGAAAATCTAAAATTATTCTATGATTTGGAAAAAAGCAATAAACCGTTTACTGGAATAATTGATAAAGTTAATAGTAACTATGTAATCAAAAGAAATTAGAGTCTAATTTCATGAATCTAGTTGAAAAAAATTCATTTTGCCCATATTGTGGAGAGCCAATTACACTATTAATAGACTCCAGCTTATCTGAACAAAATTATGTAGAGGATTGTGAAGTATGCTGCAAACCGATGGTTATTCAAGTGAGTGTATTCACAGAAGATGATATCATATTAGATGTTAAGTCAGAGAATGACTAAATTTGTAAATTTTTAATCTTACTTTCTTCGAAGCTATTATTTCTTAATCTAACCTCGTATGAGTTTTTACCATTCCCAAAAGATATAGCTCTAAATACTTTATCGTCAATTAANTGAAGCGCACAATTGCCCTCAATAGCGAAGCAACTTTTAATTTTACCTTTAGTAATATACTTTTTTAGGCTTGGTCTTCTCTCTTTCTCCTCATCGTAGTGCGGACAACATGCACCCTTAGTAAAAGAGAGGCAATTAATGATTTTTAATTCATCTGCCCAAGAATCAGTAATACCTTTATTAAACCAGCAAATAGCTCCAGCACTGACTCCTGTCATTACTACCCCTTTTTGATATGCTATTTTTAAGATTTTATCTAGCCTCCAATCACGCCAAACTGCAAGCATACTTTTTGTATTTCCTCCACCAACAAAAATTATGTCTTGCTTTAAAATTAAATTTTCTATGTCAGGAGTTCTTTTAAAAAAGTCNAAATGGGTGGGCGTACAACTGANTTTTGTAAAAGTTTGATAGAAACTCACTTTATAAGATTCATCATCACCAGTGGCCGTTGGAATGAAACAAATTTTAGGCTTCTTTTTTTTTGTTTGATTAANAATATATTGTTCAATAACTCCTTTGCCAGGATTACGACCAAAGCCACCGCCCCCAATTGCTATAATTTGTTTTTTCATTATTATTTAACGAATTCAATTTCCTTAACATGTAATTCAGCAGAGTGATCTCTTCCATAAGCAACTAAACCTATTGAAGTAATGTTTTTTGAATTAATTTTACCCGGAATAAAATATCCAGACTTGTTGAATGATGATATTGGAATAACATACTCGTTAAAACTTTCATTAACAGTGAACTCTGCATGATAATATTGCCATGGTAAAAACATCCTATTTGTTCTGATATGAAGAAAATATTTTTGATTATTTCCCTTAGCAATTATCTTAATTGCTTTCGCCGTTTCTAAATTTATACCATTCAAATCTCTTCGAATTTGAATGAAGCCACCATTATTTTTAGTGCTTACTTCACCAGAAAGAATTGCATGATTGTCACCGTTTACTTTTTTAAACTGAACTTTTCCTTTTGATACTCCACCCATGACATCATCAGCAATATATTCCCAATTACCAGTCTCATTAAAGCCATCTTTAAATAAAGTATCTGCCATAACTTGATTATTAAATGCTAAAAATATTATTATCGTTATAAGTTTTATTTTGCGCAAGGTGGCGACTCCTTTACTTTTTCACCCTTTTTAGACCACTCTGACGTTGTAAATAAATGTAATGAAAGCGCATGAAGACCATTTGAGAATTGGTCTTTCATTAACTCATTAATACTTCTATGTCTTTCAATGAGTTTTAAGTTTATAAAATCCTCAGAAACCATTATTACTTTAAAATGCGTTTCAGCATTATCTGGGCCGCTATGCATGTAACTTTCATTAATTACCTCTAAATGGTTAACTTTGAAATTTTCATTTAAAACATTTTCAATCTTTTTTTCTAGACTCATTTTACGCCTCAAAAAATTTTATGTAATTTTCAAACGTAATATTACAAATATGCTCGTACGTTTGCCCTCTATATTTAGCTATTTCTTTTGCGATTTCAACCAAATAAGCTGGTTCATTATTATAACGCATTCTGGAATTTACATTTTTATCTTCCGAAGTTATATATGGAGATAAATAAGGAGAATCTGTCTCAATTAATAGTTTATCGTCAGGAATTAAATTAATAAATTCTCTTAGATGTTTTCCACGTCTATCGTCACAGATCCAGCCAGTCTGACCAATATAAAGGCCTAAATCTAGGTAATCGATGAGAGAATTTTCACTACCAGTAAAACAATGTATGACTGCTCTTGAACAACTTGCTAAGTGATTTTTTAAAATACTGTACATCTGATCGAAAGCGTCTCTTTCATGAATGTAGAGAGGCAACTGAGTTTCTTTTGCGAGACTGATATGATTCATAAAAACTTTAATCTGCGTTTCAGGCGAAGAGTGGTCTCTATGGTTATCTAAACCACATTCACCAATCGCTTTAACTTCCTTAAAAGAAGAAAGCTCCATAAGTTTTTGGTAACTGCCTTTTGACCACTCTCTTGCATTATGCGGATGGTAGCCCACACTTGAAATAAAATTATATTTTTGAGCTAGCTTTAGTGAGCTTTGACTTGATTCTAAGTTATTTCCAATCAAAACAAGTTTTTTNACATTATTTTTTTTTGCGTTATCGATAATTTTGTCCTCATTGCCAATAAACGACTCATCTGTAAGATTTACACAAGTATCAACTAAGCAATGGTTCATAATTCTTTACATATTTGACAATTGGATCTATCAAAAGCATTAATAATTTTTTGACATCTTGGACAAAGATTTTGGTAAGTNGGATCTAGATTTTTNTCTAAAGTGATTCTATCGTCAAAAACAAAGCACTCACCCTCCCAATNTTCTCCATTNGTTTTNTTTAAATAGTTAATTATTCCTCCTTGNAATTGNNTNACNGCATTGAAGTTTTGGCTTTTTAGATATTTATATGCTTTTTCACACCTGATTCCTCCAGTGCAAAACATNACAATTTCTCTGTCTTTAGGAAGGGTTTTTGAGGCTTCTGGAAATTCTGTAAAAGATTGTATATTTAAATAATTAGCATTCTTGAACGTTCCCANATTAATTTCATAATTATTTCTTACATCTAAAAGATATAAATCTTTTTTTTCTTTTAACTCGTTTTGAAAATTCTCTGGATCAATGTGACTATTACTATTTGATTTATCAATTTGAANATTAATTTTTGACGTNACNATCTCTGGTTTTATTTTTACAACAAATTTCCTGAATGATGGAATATTGCTTGAAGTTCTTTTGAAGTCTATATCACAAAACTTAAGCTTTTCTTTTATATAAGATTCTAACTTGTTAACCGTTTCTAATATCCCAGAAAGATTTACATTAATCCCCTCTGATGAAATTATAATGGTTCCTTTTACACCACTGCCTTTTGTAAAAGTTTGAATTTCTCTTTTTATGTCAACAGGGTTAGGTACTTTTGTAAATACATATCCAGTCGAATTNATGTATACCATACATTTAAAACCCTTCAATTGATGTAAAAAGACCTACTTTTAAGTCTTTAGCAACATATATTTCCTTTCCATCAATGTAGGCGTAGCCATCGCCTATGCCCATTGTTAAAGATCGATTTATTAGCCTTTTCATNTGAATNTTGTAAGTTACTTTTTTGTTATTTGGAAGAATTTGTCCAGTGAATTTTACTTCTTTCACGCCTAATGCTCTCCCTCTTCCAGGGTATCCTGACCAACCAAGGTAAAAACCCACCAATTGCCACATTGCGTCAAGTCCTAAACACCCGGGCATAACAGGGTCGTTTGTAAAATGACAATCAAAAAACCAAAGACTTGGATTAATACTTAAAGAAGCTTCCATGAATCCTTTTTTATAATCACCAGAGGTAGAATCAATATGTTGTATACTATCAAACATAAGCATTTCACTGTGAGGCAATTGTGCATTGCCCTCCCCAAATAATCTTCCTTGCGAGCATTCAACTAATTCGTCAAACGAAAATGATTTTTTTTGTGAAGTCATAGTTATTTTTTGTTAGGTTTAGCGTGAAGCCTTACTGGCTTTAGTTCGCATAGGTTTTTCATGCCTTCTAATCTAAGTTTTAGCTCCCCAATATTTTGAGCAGACATTAATTTTAATTCCTTAATTATATCCTGATAATTAAAAATATTCTCTCCAAAAATTAGTATTTCCCCATCTTCAACTAAACTTCTAATTTTTCGAATTTCATTTGGTAAATATTGATCCCTTCCGTATATATCTGCAACGAGAATGATTGCTTTGGAATTACTTTGTTCATATGTAAAAAGTATTTCGTCAGGCGAAACTGAAGCCCCCACATAAACCGGCGACCAGTTTGAATTTTTACTTACTAGGCAAAGCTTTAACATTGTTAACTCATCTTTATGTGAGAGTGGAGAAGTTATAAGAATTTTAGGATCACCCTCATTAACATCTTTTCTAGATTCAATCATCAAAAAAGATTTTATTGTTTCAATCGTAAATTTTTCCTGTGCTTGCCTTAAACTACCAACCTTACATTCTTCTTTTATATGCCTCATTAAGGGACCGAACAAATCATCTAATAAAAATATTGAACCTAATTCTCTGTGAGCGTTTTCAAAATTTTCTAATAAGGCATGAAGGTTTAACTCTCTAATAGCGTCTATACTTGAATCAAAATAATCCATTACTGATCCAGTTCTCGGTCTAGCCCCTTCTCTCAAGTCGGTAGTTGCAACTTCATCTGAATCGATCACTTGCGTTAGGTCATTAATAGATAAACTAGCAACATCACCAATTCTGCGCCCAGCTGATATAGCCCTGCTTAATAAGGTTAGTTTTTTTACATCATTATTCGAATAAAGTCGTCTTCCTGTCTCAGTTCTGGTTGGAGTTACAGCATTATATCTTCGTTCCCATGCCCTTATGACATCTACACTTAAACCGGTCCTTCTTGCAACAATTTGTATTGGGTGTTTAGTTTCACTCATTTCTATACCACATATCCTTAATATTCAGCTTTTGTATAGCTTGCTGTCAACTATTTGTCCAGTATTATAGATAATTATTATGTTTCTGTAAAGTTTTTGTCATGAACATATGATTAGCAAATGTTAAAAAAATGTTTTATATAAATTTCATATTTGCTATACTTTTATGGTATTTTCATTTTTCAATAAGGAGGAAAAGATGAAAAAATTTTGGGTAAACGCGCGATACTACCTAGCGCCACTTTTGATTTTCGCATCATTGTTTGGTGTGATTGCAGGTGGTCCATGGGTATGGACAGGAGTCGCTCTTTTAGGAGTGGGTATCATTGTTGATACTATTACACCTGTGCAAACTATGGGTGCTGGATTTGATGAAGATGGAGAAACCAATGGTAATCCTAATTTATTGAATTTCACAATGTATGCGATGCTTGGAGTATTCGTACTTCTACAAATCGCTATCGCTTGGAGAATCTTTCAATACGTAACTGGTGTTGAGTTCACAGGCGCAACATCAACTTTCTTAGGCATGACATATTACAGTGGTATCACTGGCATGCAATTAGTTGGTGCAGTTGTTTCAACTGGAATTTTTGCTGGAATCGGAATCATTTATGGTCACGAACTAGCACATACAAAAGGATTCAGCTTTGTAATTGCAAGATGGATGATGGCATTAAGTGGAGCAGCACATTTCTGTTACGCTCACGTGTACAATCACCACCTTGAGTTAGGTTGTGAAGATGATCCTGCTACAGCTCCAAGAGGTCGTAGCATGTATGCACACTTACCAAAATCACATTTTGGTCAAAGTAAATTTTTATACACCATGGAAATGCAACGTCTAAAAAGATTAGGTGTTCCATTTATTTCATGGCAGAACCGTTGGATTCGCGGTTATGTAATGTCAGTGCCAACAATCGCACTATTTTGGTTTGCAGGTGGTTGGACAGGTATTGCATGTATGTTACTAATTTGGATGATTTCTAACTTTGAGTTAGAAGCACTAAATTATTTAGAGCACTACGGTTTAATCAGGGAGAAAGGTTCACCTATCGATTACAGACACAGCTGGGATAACTCAACTTTATTCACAAGCTGGTTCTTCATTGAAATCGGTAGACAAGCTGATCACCATGATAGAGGTGAAACACACTTCTGGGAATTAGATGAAGTGGGTGCACCAAACTGTGGAAATGGCTACTTTACATTATTTGCTTTAGCGCTCTTTCCTCCAATATTCCACAAGTTAATGGAAAAACAACTTTCCAAGTGGGATAACGATGAAGCGTCAGAAGGCGAGTTAAAGTTAGCTAAAGAACTTAACGATGTTGCAGGATACAAAACTGTATAACTGAGTTATTTCGCAAAGATTAAAACGCCCTTTTTACAAGGGCGTTTTTTTTATGTATCCTATTTAAATACAAAGTGAGAGATATCTATGGAATATAAAAATAATCAAACAATAGTAGGAGCTGTATTAGCTTCGATTCTAATTTTAACAATAGTCTTAGTAGTGAGTAACAAACCAAAATTTACTGAGGGTATATTTTGGCAAGTAGAAAAGGACGGTGAAGTTGTTGGTCATATATACGGCACAATTCACGTAAATGAAGAGAGGGTAACAAGAATATCCAAAAAAGTTATGGATATCTTCAATAACTCAAAAGGGTTTTCAATTGAAGCCTTTCCTAGCAGTCACTTATGGAACCCTTATCATGGTTTTGAAAACATTAAGCAAAGAATGATGTTTAAAAAGAAAACTTTGGCTGAGGTTGCAGGTGAGGAAACAGCGCAAAAGGTCTATACAATTCTAACTAATAACGGTGTAAATGAGAAATATGCTAAACAAATTAAACCTTGGGCAGCTATGTTTAGTGTTGCTTCAAAGTCAAAATATACTGGACCCATAATTGACCACAAGTTATTAGATATGGCTAGCATTCAGAATAAAGAAATTTATCAGATTGAATCACCAGAGGAGATGTTAGCAGCTTTTTATGCTATGCCGATGGAGTCTCAAGTTTCTCTATTAAAAGACAAATTAAAGTCTTTTGATAAGATGGAAAAAACATTGGACGAAATGATTGAAGCTTATTTAGTAGAAGATTTAGTTTCATTAACAAACATAAGTACAAACTTTATTAGTAAAGATCCCAAAAAGAAATTTCATAGAGATATGTATTTCAAGCATTCTATAGATATAAGAAACGTCGTTATGGCACACTATATGAATATGCCTTTCCTATACGGTTTGGATAAATTTAAAGGCCAAGGTGGAACCTTTGTCTCCGTGGGCGCTATGCACCTTCCTGGAAAAAAAGGAGTTCTTAATCTTTTAGAGAAAAACTACGGATACAAAATTTCAAGAATAGAGTTTAAGTAAAAATGTCAGTGAAATACGAGGCAATGGTCGTTACTTGTATTGACCCTAGATGCCAAAAATTTATTCCTATATTTCTTAAAGAAAAGAATCTTGAGGATAAATACAGTTTGTTTAGTATTGCTGGCGGTACACTTGCAGTGACTGGCGATAGCTATAAAAATTGGAAGCAAACCTTCTTAGATAATCTTAAAATTACTATCACCAATCATAAAATACATAAAATTATAGTGATTAATCATAGGGATTGTCTTATGGCGAAGGAGATGTTCGGTGATGATTGCGTAAGTAATGAAGAATGTGAAACGAATTCACACCATAGAATAAATGAGCTTTTTCAAAATCAAATTTCTAAAATCTATCCTGATATAAAATTTGAATATTATTTGCTTTCAATAGATGGTAAATTTCTTAATATGAAAGCTTAATTCTCATCTTTTGTTTTTAGTAAGTCTATTAAAATTGCTATTATTAAATTTAAAATAGTTAGATTTCCAATAAACACAAAACTCAATACAAAAATCCATGCATTTGGATGTTCCTCAAGTAAGGGAAAAAGAAAAAAAGTAATTGTATCGTCATTTAGTAAGATGGCTATTAAACTTAAAACTGCGGTTCCAAGATTCCCCCACTCTGCTGGATGCGAAGCACTATACAGAGCAACGCCAATGATTGAATAAACGTAGGTCAAAACGACTATAATTCCAGCTACATAAAGTATTTTAATACCTGTATCTATAATAATTGAAAAATTTGATATCGCAATTTTCGGTACAAGTCTTGTAATTTGAGGTTGCGCTAGAATTCTAAATAATCTTAACACTAGTAGATTAGAAAAAAACGCATACGGGAGGAATGATATAAAAATTACGAATGCATCAATATAAATTCCTACATAAGAAAATTTATCTCCAACTATCGATCTACTATCCCATACACTATGGCCAAAATACCTAACAGTTATTTCAAAAACAAAGTATATTGAACAGATAATTTTTATTAAAAAAATCTGCTGGTTAGTAAAAATTTCATAAGTAGAGATTGACGTTCCAATTACAAATGATACAAATATAATGACTGCCAAGGAGAACAATTGAAAAGACAAACTATCATTTATTCTAGTGCAGAAATTATAAAATCTAGATTCTAAATCAAGTTTTGGCATAGCTATAATAATGCTTTAAGTATATTAGAAAATCAATATGGTTTTAAAATTAAGAGAATTTAAGTAAGAATTTTAAATTTTTGAGCCTCTATAAATCTTTTCTACCTTTTAACAAATCTATTAATATAGCTATTATTAAATTTAGAATTGTAAGCTTACCAATAATCACATAACTCATTATAAAAACTAAAGATTCTGGACGATTGAGGTCAAGTAAGCCCTTATAAAAAATGGATATTGCATCAGTTTCTAGCAATATAGTTATCATGCTTAAAAAAGCAGTTCCGAGATTTCCCCACGTAGCAGGCAATGTTTCCCCATATAATATTACCCCAATAATTGCATAAACATAAGTTAAGGCAATAATGATTCCACTAACATATAATATTTTGATACCTGTTTCCTTAATTATCGAAAAATTTGATATTGCAATATTTGGTACAAACTTAGTTATTTGTGGATGAGATAAAATTCTAAATATTCTTAATACAAGTAAGTTAGATGTAAAAGTATAGGGTAAAAAAGAAATAAAAATTATAAATGCATCAATATAAATTCCTGCATAAGAAAATTTATCTCCAACTATTGATCTGCTATCCCATACACTATGGCCAAAATACCTTATAGCTATTTCAAAAACAAAATAGCAAGAGCAGAAAAGTTTTATTTGAGAAACCTGCTCTTTAGAAAAAATTTCATAAGTGGAGAATGACGTTCCTATTACAAAAGATACAAAGATAATGACCGCTAAGGAGAATAATTGAAAAGACAAACCGCTATTTACTTTTGTGCAGAGATTATAAAATCTAGATTCTAAATCAATCTTAGCAGTCATGAATTGTCTCAAAATTTAATTTTGTTACAAAGCTTGCTTTATCTATTTAAAACTATTACCAGTTAAGCGCTCCACCAGTTTGGTATTCTGTCACCCTTGTTTCAAAGAAGTTCTTTTCTTTTTTGAGATCAAGAATTTCAGACATCCATGGAAATGGATTTTCTACATTTTTAAAGTGTTCTGGAAGTCCTATTTGCGCAAACCTTCTATTTGCAATGTATTGTAAATATTGCTCAAACATTGGTGCGTTTAATCCTAATATTCCTCTTGGCATAGTATCGTATGCATATTTTGTTTCTAAATCTACTCCTGTAAGAATTAATTTAATCATATCAGCCTTAAATTCTTCAGTCCAAAGATGTGGATTCTCAATTTTTATTTGGTTAATCACATCAATTCCAAAGTTCATATGCATGGATTCATCGCGAAGAATATATTGAAACTGTTCAGCAACACCAGTCATTTTATTTCTTCTACCCATAGAAAGTATTTGTGTGAAGCCCACATAAAAGAATATGCCTTCAAAGACTACGTAAAAGGCAATTAAGTCACGAAGTAAACGTTGATCGTTTTCAAAGCTGCCTGTTCTAAATTTTATATCTCCCAAGCTCTGTGTGAAAGGAAGCGCCCATTCTGCTTTAGTAGCTACCGAAGGTATCTCTCTATACATATTAAATAATCTTCCCTCATCTAAGCCAAGGGATTCAATACAATATTGATAAGCGTGAGTATGAATTGCTTCTTCGAATGCTTGTCTTAATAGATATTGCCTGCATTCGGGGTTAGTAATGTGTTTGTATACAGCTAAAACTAAATTATTTGCAACTAAAGAATCAGCGGTTGAGAAAAAGCCTAAATTTCTTTCAACCACCATTCGCTCGTCTTCTGTAAGACCGTCTGCACTCTTCCAAAGAGCTATGTCTGCTGTCATATTAATCTCTTGTGGCATCCAATGATTATTACATGCAGACAAGTACTTATCCCATGCCCACTTATATTTAAAAGGAACTAATTGATTTAAGTCAGCCCTGCAGTTAATAATCTTTTTATCATCAACTTGTATTCTGCTTGCACCCATTTCTATGTTTTCAAGTCCAGTATTTCCCTCTGAAGCATCAACTTCGAGTGAAGCATTTTGACTTGATTGGTGCTCTAAAGAAATTTCTTGTTGTGCTTCAACTTTCTGAGAAGCAAGTTTTTTTTCTTGCTCTCTTTCAAATTCTTCTTTTGCATTACCGATTGGATCTTCCCATATTGCTGACATTTTTATCTCCTATTTATTGACATGCTTCGCAATCAGGGTCGAGTATTGAGCATACTTTAGAATCAGATTGCGACTGCTGTTCATTAACTGCGTTTAATTTTGAATCCTTTAATGTACTTTTTTCTACATGGGTTGCCCCCATGGTTCTTAAATAATATGTTGTCTTAAGTCCTCTAACCCATGCAAGCTTATAGAGGTTATCTAATTTAGGACCTGAAGGCTCAGCCATATATAAGTTTAGGGATTGAGCTTGATCAATCCACTTTTGTCTTCTCGATGCACACTCAATTAGCCACCTCGCATCCATTTCAAAAGCGGTTGAGAAAATAGATTTAATCTCATCTGGCACTCTATCTATTTGAGCAATACTTCCGTCGAAATACTTAAGATCATTTACCATTACTTCGTCCCACATACCTAACTCTTTTAATTTGTTAACTAAATGTAAATTTATAACTGTAAATTCTCCAGAAAGATTAGATTTCACATACAAGTTTTGATAAGTTGGCTCTATACTTTGAGATACTCCAACAATATTTGATATGGTAGCGGTTGGGGCAATTGCCATAGTATTTGAATTCCTCATTCCTACAGTCTTAACTGTTTCTCTTAAAGAATTCCAATCAAGTGTTGAAGATTCGTCAACGACAATATAATCTCCCCTTTCACTCATAAGATTTTGAACCGAGTCTATAGGTAACACACCCTTTGACCATAACGATCCATCGAAACTTTCATATTTTCCTCTTTCTGAGGCAAGATCTGAAGAGGCTTTTATAGCAAAATAACTGATATATTCCATAGAATGGTCAGCAAAATCTATAGCCTCTTGACTTGAATACGGTATTGATAATTTATACAGAGCATCTTGAAAACCCATTAGGCCCAATCCGACTGGTCTGTGTTTATAATTAGAGTTCCTTGCTTTATCAACGCTATAATAATTATAATCAATGACATTATCTAACATTCTCATTGCTGTGGTAACCGTCTTCTCAAGTTTTTCAATATCTAATTTACCGTCTTTTATATGTGCAGCTAAATTGACTGAACCTAAATTACAAACAGCTATTTCACTATCAGAAGTATTCAAAGTAATCTCGGTGCATAAGTTTGAAGAGTGAACAACGCCAGTGTGTTTTTGAGGAGAGCGAATATTACATGGATCTTTAAAGGTAACCCAAGGATGTCCAGTTTCAAAAAGCATTCCAAGCATTTTTTTCCATAAATCTACAGCACTAACCTCTTTATAATTTTCGATTTTTCCTTCTTTAGCTAATTTTTCATAATTACAATATTTATTTTCAAAGTCTTTTCCATAGGTCTCATGTAAGTCAGGAACATCATTTGGTGAGAATAATGTCCATACAGATTCTTCGACCACTCTCTTCATAAACAGATCTGGAATCCAGTTAGCAGTATTCATATCATGCGTTCTTCTTCTGTCGTCACCGGTATTCTTTCTAAGTTCTAGGAATTCTTCAATATCTAAATGCCATGTTTCTAAATACGCACACATCGCTCCTTTTCTTTTACCACCTTGATTAACCGCTACAGCAGTATCATTTGCAACTTTCAAGAAAGGCACAACGCCTTGAGATTTTCCATTTGTCCCTTTAATATGTGTGCCCATACCTCTTACTCTTGACCAATCGTTACCTAGGCCACCAGCAAACTTAGAGAGTAATGCATCATCTGTTATGCCTCCAAAAATGCCCCGCAGATCATCTGGGATAGTGCTTAAGTAGCACGATGAGAGCTGCGGGCGAAGGGTGCCAGAGTTAAACAGAGTTGGCGTTGAGCTCATGAAATCAAAAGATGAGAGTAATTTATAAAACTCAATTGCTCTCTCTTCCCTAGCCTCTTCATTACATGCTAAACCCATGGCTACTCTCATGAAAAATGCTTGAGGAAGTTCGAACCTTATATTTTTAGAGTGTATAAAGTACCTATCATAAAGCGTTTGGAGTCCTAAGTAAGTAAATTTTAAATCTCTTTCGGGAAGAAGAGCTTTAGCAAGAATATTTAAGTCGAACAAACTTGCTATATCTTTATCTATTAAACTTAAACCTACAGCTTTGTCCATATATCCTTTAAAGTAATCAGGATAAATTTTTTCCATTTCTTTGGAAGTTGCTTGAAACTCTTTATCATATATAAAAGTTAACGCTTCACGTCTCATGCTATCTAACAATAGTCTGGCAGATGCATATGTGTAATTTGGTTCCCTCTCAATTAACACTCTAGATGACATAATTAAAGCCGTTGCTAAATCTTCAGAAGAAACGCCATCATATATATTTTTCTTCAGCTCGTTAATGATTAACTGAGGCTCAACATCAGAGATATTTTCACACGCCTCATTTACAACTTCTTCTAATCTTAAAAAATTAATTGGGCTTAAATCACCACTTTTATCTTTAACATTGATGCTAGATTGTTTATCGGATTGAGCGTTTTGATTATTGGGGATATTAAGCTCATTATCATGTTTTCTTTCTTTGGATCTTTCCTCACGATATAAAACATAGGATCTAGCCACTTTGTGTTCGCCAGAGCGCATTAATGATAATTCAACTTGGTCTTGAATATCTTCGATATGAAAGATTCCTCCCTCTGGAAGTCTTCTTATCAACTTTTCATGCACAACCTGTGTTAATTCTTCTGTGATATTGTGAATTCTTGATGAAGCAGCTGCCTGAGATCCTTCAACTGCAAGAAATGCCTTGGTCATAGCAATTTTAATTTTCTCCGAATCATAATTAGTGACACTTCCATTTCTTCGAACAACCCTGTATTTTCCTGGCTCAAGTAGGTTAATCTCGGCTTCCGCAAGATTAGTTTGAATGGATTTTTGTCCTAAATCTAATTCAGAAAGTCCAATATTGTCTTTTTTAATCTCTTCCATTATCTTATTTTTTTTATATGTAAACTTTTATAATACACTATAAAATGTGTTTGGCAATAAGTCTATCCACAATATCCTGTGGTTAAGTGCGAGTTTTTTTTGAGTAAAACTTGTGCATAATATGGGGATATTTCATTTCTTGGTATAAAAGGCTTAAAATAAGGATTAATTAGGGAATATTGATGGAAAATAGTTATATTGAAAATAGTGAGAATTGCGCGGCAAAAGAGCCTTTTGCTTTACGGGTTCAAGATTCAAGTATGGAGCCAGAATTTGAAAATGGCTGTATAATAATCATTGATCCAAGCATAAGCCCTAAAACTGGAGACTTCGTACTATTTGAAAAGAAAGACACTATAATATTAAGAGAAATTCATATTCTTGATGAAAATATTGAGCTTAAACCACTAAATCCTGAGTTTTCAATTGAAATTATCAAAGATAAAGACTATAAGACTCATATTATTGGTGTAGTTACACAAAGAGCAGGCAAAAAAAGGTCATATCATAAGAAATACGGATAAAAAAAAAGCGCGATAATTCGCGCTTAAAGAATGCCACCAATAAGGGTAAGGTGGTTGGAGGAGGAGGAAATTAATATATTAGAATTTTATAATATATTAATTGTAATGTCAAGCTATGTACTTTGAAAAATTAAATTCTTTATATTCGGAAAAATGCGTCTATTGTGGAATGTGTCTAGAGCATTGCCCAACCTATGCAGTTACTAAGAATGAGTCTGAATCACCAAGAGGAAGAATATCGTTAATATCGGCGCTAAATAATGGCGATTTAGAGGTAAACATTAGATCACTTACTCACATTAATAATTGCGTTTTATGCTTGTCATGTCAAAAGACCTGCCCTGCAAATGTAAATTTTCAAAATATTATGGAGACCTTTAGAAATAAAAATTTTAAAAATCTTTCGCATAAAACTAAAATTAGTTTATTTATAAATAAAGTACACATGATTTTGAAAATTACTTTTCATAAAATTAAGCTATTATGATAAAACTATCAAAATTTGATAATTTTCTGAGTGATATAAATGAAATCCTCAATGATTACGATATTAAAAGTACTGGTAAAGATTATCCAGCGAAAGATATTGCTGAAACAAATTTGTCAGAATCACAAAAAAAAGAAATAGTATCTCTTATGCGAGTAAATCATTCAGGGGAAGTGGCAGCTCAGGGACTATATATAGGTCATTCAATATTTGAAAAAAACAAAGAAAATAGGAGATCGTTATTGCATACTGCATCCGAGGAAAAAAATCATTTAGAGTGGTGTGAAAAAAGAATTTCAGAGCTCAATGGAAATACAAGTATTTTAAATCCGATTTGGTTCTTAGGGTCTATAGCAATTGGTATTATATCCAGTAAAGGAAAATACAACAGAAGCTTGGGGTTTATTGAGGAAACAGAGAAACAAGTATCTGAGCATTTAGATAATCATTTAAAAAAGATCCCAGTCGAAGATAAAAAAACTATTACGATACTTGAAAAGATGAAAAGCGAAGAAGAAATGCATGGTTTAAAAGCAAATGAGCAAGGAGCTCAGGAAGTAAGCAAACAAACAAAAAAAATCATGGAATTAGTTTCAGAAATTATGAAAAAAACTTCTTATCTAATTTGAGTATTCTAAATTAATTGTTTTTTCCAAACTATTTAACAAAAAATTTAATTCTGACTTTTTAATGGTATAGGGTGGCATTATATAAATTAAGTTTTTGAATGGTCTAATCCATATACCGTTTTCTACAGCTTTAGTTTGAAACGATCCCACATTAACTATACTCTTCATTTCAATAATGCCCAGTGCACCAATAATTCTAATGTCTTTAACCTCTGAGTTTAATTTAATTTTTTCAAAATATTTTTTAATAGTATTTTCAATATTTTTTACCCTTTTTTTCCAATCGTATTGTGATAAGTAGTTAATACTGGCAAGAGAAGCTGCACAAGCCAGTGGATTTGCCATAAACGTAGGACCATGCATGAATAATTTAGGCTCGTTGTTAGAAATAGTTTTTGCAATATCTTTAGACACAATTGTGGCTGCTAGACCAATGTATCCCCCTGTCAAAGCTTTTCCTAAGCACAAAATATCAGGAGTTACTTTTGCGTGCTCAAATGCAAACAATTTTCCTGTTCTACCAAATCCTGTTGCGATCTCATCAAGAATAAGTAGAACGTCATATTTTTTACAAAGTTTTTTTATTTTTTTCAGGTATTCGGATTTGTATATTCGCATGCCACCCGCGCCCTGTAAGATAGGCTCAAGAATGATTGCTGCAATTTGCTTTCTATTTTTAATTAGCGTACTTTCCATTTCTTTTAAACTGTAACTTTTAGTTACAGGGTTTGATGAGGACTCAGGCTTAGAAACATAAAATTGCTTTATAAGTGATTCATTAAATATTTTATGCATTCCATTTTCTGGATCACTTACTGACATCGCAGAGAAGGTATCGCCATGATAGCCATTCCTTACAGTAAGAAATTTTTTTTTCGATGGAGAGCCCTTTGCATACCAATATTGGATCGCAAATTTCATTGCAACCTCAATTGATACTGATCCTGAATCAGAGAAAAAGACTTTTTTTAGTTTCTTAGGGGTAATTTCTATTAATTTTTTAGCTAAAGTAACAGCAGGCTCATGAGTAAAACCTCCAAACATAACATGAGAAAATTTCTTAATTTGTTTAATCATTGCATCATTAATCTTTGGATTATTATATCCATGAATGACACACCACCAAGATGACATCCCGTCTATAAGTGCTTTTCCAGAATCTAGATATATCTTGCATCCCTTTGCTTTTACAACGTTATATAAAGGGTTCTTATCCTCACTAGAAGCATATGGATGCCAAACAAACTCCCTATCAAAATTGATAATTTTTTTACTCACTTTATGATACTCAATTTATATTCAACTTTTGCACTTTTACCTAACATTACACAACATGAGCATTGCTTATTTAGCGAATATTTTATTTTACTTTGAATTTTAGATTTATTTTTTCTATCTGTTTGAATTTTATATTCAATAAATATTTTTTTAAAAACTGTTGGCATTTTCTTTTTTCTTTGAGCGGATATGCATATATGAAATTTTTTAAATTTTATTTTTTTCTTATCAAAATATGACTTTAAGTCAAAAGCTGTGCAGCCTGCCATTCCAACTAATAATAATTCGGTTGGCCTAGGGCCTTTGTTTTTACCACCGTTTTCTTTAGAAGCATCAATGCTAATTATATGACTGGAGTCTGTAATTGCATTGAAATTCATATTTTTGTTTAGTTTTAATTTAATCATTATTTTTTATTACTTTATTTGAGTCGTCCTCTATCCAGTTACTCCATGAACCAACAAATAATTTTTGCTCATGGTGAGGTAAAATCTCTGTAAAAATCATAAAATTACTGCAAGCAGTAACACCTGATCCACACATATGAATAATTGTCTTATTTAAATCTCCCAAGGTATTGGTAACTTTTTCTTTAATTTTATTATTTTTTAAGTAGAACCCATCGGGGTCCTGATGATTAAGGAAGAAATAATTTACAGCAGAAGGTATATGGCCAGCTTTTTTATCAATTGGTTCGCTTATACCTTTAAATCTATCAGGCTCTCTAGCATCTATGAGTATTATGTCTTTATTAGATATAAGTGATTTTAGTTCCTCTATATCGCAGATTTGATTTCTATCATACGTAAATGAATTATTACCTTTAAGGCTTGGTTTACATTCTCCAGATTCTATTTTGAAATTATTTTTCTTCCAATTTTCAAAACCTCCCTCAAGTAATAAAGTATTTTTTACTCCTACATTTCTGAGCATCCACCAAAATCTTCCACTCATGGCATTATGTTTATCGTCATAAATTATAACTTTAGAATCTTTATTAATTCCGTACTTATTAAGAAGATTAGTGTACTCCGATATATTTGGAAGAGGATGTCTTCCGCCTTCATCTAAAGTGATATCCGATAAGTCATCTTCCAAATTCACATAAAAAGCCCCTGGAATATGTTCTTTTAAGTATTTATTATAACCCTCATCTTTTTTAATTAGATTAAATCTTAAGTCGAAAATAATACACCCACTATTATTTAAGATTTCATTATTTAAACTTTCAGCGGATATAATTGATTTATTCATTTTTTGTTATATCTATTAATATATTTTACATATATATAAAATAAGACTAATAATAACCCAATTATGGAAGCTTTCTGCCCTTGAGTCATATCATCAATATTTGCAATAAAAGAAGAAGCAATAATTATAACTGCTAAAACTAGTCTATTTTTTTTCCAACCCTGCATAATAATTTTCTAATTTTTCTTTTTTAATCCTTGTTCAACAGCTATTACAGCTGCCTCAACACGCGAATGAATATCTAACTTTCTTAATATAGATTTAACATGAAGTTTTACTGTTCCATCAGATATGCCAAGGTTTTTAGCAATGAGCTTGTTACTCTGTCCTTCGGCAAGAAGCTCCAATATCTCAGCCTCTCTTGGTGTTAAATCTTTTAGTGGGTTATTTAAATCCTTATCAGGATCATCACCCTGGACTACTCTAGCAAGTATTTGAGTAAGATTGGGTGCTACAATTGTTTCACCTTTAATAATTTCTTTTAACGCCGCGACTAAATCATCAGGCTCCATATCTTTAAGCAAATAACCACTCGCTCCATTTTTGAGAGCTTCAATTAAATCTTTTTCATCATCACTAGTTGTGAGCATTGCAATTGGTGTGTCTGTATTTTTTGTTCTAATCTTCTTAAGAACATCTATGCCAGATAAATCTGGCATTCTTAGATCGAGTAGAACTATATCAGGTTCTTTACTAAATACTTCATTGATTCCATCTTTACCGTTGTTCACCGATGCTAATACATTTATGTGGTGGGTTTTTAAAAGAGATTGGAGGCCCTCTCTAAAAAGCGTGTGATCATCTATAATAATAATATTAAACGACATAATTAATTTAGGGGTATATTTAACTTTATGCGAACGCCCTCACCTGGCTCGCTTTCAATATCTAATCTTGCATTCATTTGATTTGCTCTGTCCTTCATAACACTGATACCAAAATGCTCGCCTGATACCTCTTCCTCATGACCTATAAAGCAAGATTTTGCAATACCAATTCCATCATCTTCAACAAGAACGTTAACTGTATTATCTTTTTCTTTTGAAANAAATAATCTTACAATTTTTGCTTGAGANTGTTTTACAACATTAGTAATTGCCTCTTGTANTATCTTTAAGGTGTTTCTNGACTGATCATCTGACAAATTAACTTTTTTATCTTCTATCTGAAGAAAAATTTTAATAGAACTATTTTCTTTTTTAAAAGAATCTATAAGATTTTCAAGCTCTGTAATAAAATTTTTGGTAGCTTTAGGTCCAGTTCTAAATTGCTTTATCAATTCTCTTATTTCTGCGTTAGCTTTGTGAATACTATCTTCCAATTTTTCGAGCTCGTTCCACATTTGTGAATCGTCGCCCTGATGAATAGACTCATCTAAAACTCTAGCCTGAATCTTTAAACTTGCCAAAGTCTGAGCAAGTGAATCATGAAGCTCTGATGCAATTTTAAATCTTTCTTCTATTATCAAAATTTTATTTTTTTCTTTTTCGTACTCTGTGAATCTTTCAAGTTGNTCGTTATTTTTAATTAATTGGGCCTCAAACATATCTGTAACAGCATTTAAATTTTCNGCTATATCTTTATTATGGCTATNTTTNAAAATTTCAATTCTAGCTGATAGATCTCCTGACATTATGCTAGTAGCCCAGTCTTTNAGTGACTCTAAAAAGTCTTTCTCAGAAACTTTATTTTTCTTTTGGTTCAACATGGTTTGGGTCGTTTGGATTGATAAAAATAAATGATTCATTGCCATCATCCATAGTGACGTAATCTATAGTCATATCTTTTGCTAATGGCTCAGATACTGAAGATATAACAATGTTAATTCCACTTACACTAAATGATTTATCATTTTCTGTGACATTATCTTCTAAACCCATTGCATAATGATATTCGTTATCCTTCCGCATTACCGCTACTCTAAGTTTGATATCACTGCCTTGGTCTTTAAGTGATAGTTTGATTTTTTCAGCTGCATTTTCAGATATATTAATCATTTAAACATTTTACAACAAAATCACGAAAATACTTAATCCAAGGAAAACTTTCGGTGTGTCTCAAATGGGAAAAAGAAGAAATTAAGTTTTTGTACAACAGNCCGTCATTTTTACTGTCAATACCATACCCCCTTTCAATACTATAGACAAANCGAGAATTTCTNNTAGAGAATTTTAAATTTGANTGGTGAAANTCATGACATCTTATTTTTTTAATTTTTTTAGATATCCATGGNTGTGATACTGGTTTAAGTTCAACTAAGCCTCGGCCAACTGGTTTATCTTGAACTTCACATCTAGCATCTATGATACCAACCATCTTACCTTTATTTTTCTTATATTNTATTTCTTTGGTTAAATACATTAANCCACCNCACTCAGCATAACAAGGCATNCCTTTATTTATANAATTTTTAATTGATTTAATAAATGAAGTATTTTTTTCNAGTTTATTTAAGAAAATTTCTGGAAATCCTCCNCCAATAAATAGTGCNTCAATATTNGGAAGTTTTTTATCTTTTANAGAATTAATGATTTNAATTTTAAAACCATATNTCTCAAAATTTTCAATATCGTCGTCNTAATAAAAACCAAATGCATTATCTTTTATAANNCCAAGATTTAATTTTCTTTCTGTATTTTTCAAAAAAACTTTTTCTTTTTTATTTTTTTTTGACAATTTTATTGAGGGTTCTTTTTCTGGTGTAGAGAATTTTTTAAGTATTTTTTTTGTATCAACACTTTCGCTTATCAAATGTGAAATCTTTTGAACAATATCTTGGCTTGTTTTATTTTCAAATGATGGTATTAAACCTAAGTGTCTTTCACTAATCAAGTCTTTTGTTTTTCTGATACTACCTAAAGTATCTAAATTTGTATAATGATTTATAGATTTGACAAGCTTAGACTCGTGTCGTGATGATGCAACGTTATTAAGAATTACGCCACTAATATTACATTTCAAATCAAAGTTTATATATCCTTGAATCAAAGGCGCAATGCCGCGAGTAATTCCTTCGCAGTTGAGGATTAATATTACAGGAGCATCTAAAAGCTTTGCCATTTCCGCATTACTATCAGACCCTCTAATATCGACCCCATCATAGAGCCCTTTATTACCTTCAATAATGTTAAATTTAAGTTTTTTTTGATTATAAAAATTTTTTATTTCAAGTTTACTTTGAGTATTGAAATCTAAATTGTATGAGTTTTTTGATGATGCAAATTTAAGCCAGCTAGGATCAATAAAATCTGGACCTTTTTTAAAAGTTCTAATTGGTATTTTCTTTTCTGCGAAAATTTTTGCTAATCCTATGCTTAAAATAGTCTTTCCTGAGGATTTTTGAGCTGCAGATATATATATGTTATTCAAAGTTTAATTTTTTAACGCGTCGTTATCTAAGCTTTTTGGTGTAAAGTCTAAGATCATTATTGCAAATATATATATAAGAGCAGATATCCCAATCCCTCCTAATCCAAGCATAAATTCATACATACTGGGTGTATATGGTGAAATAATTCCGTCTTGAAAAGAGCTACTCTCAGTGTATCCTGGAAATAAGTCTAGTGGAAAAGCTTGCCCTGAGATAATAATTACATAAAGTTGAAAAAACCCACCTAAAATAATTAATGCGCTAGAGATTAATAATCCCATTTTTGTTGTAGAAAAATTTTTGCTATATAAAATTAGTAATGGTATGAACGTGCCTATTAGAATTTGACCAATCCAAAAGAGAATAGTGTAAATATTCCCAGAAAAAAGTAAGAAAAACTCGTATTCGTGATGCTTTGTTGCATATAAGTTGGTTAAATGAGAAAGAATCGTTAGATAAAAAACGGCAAAAGTAAAATAAATAAGAAGTTTTCTAAACCTTAAAATAATTTCAGATCCTAAAGGAATATTTAATCCTTTATTCATCCAGAATAACACTTTATAAAATATAGCAGTACCTAACAATAATGATAATGCTATAAATAAAGGTGCTAAAATAGCTCCATTATAAGCCTCTTTGGCAACCAAAAAACCAAAAATCGAGCCCGTACCTGTTGTTAAAATAACACGCCAGATAAATGCAAATGTTCCAACTTTTTGCGAGAATTTGTTATATCTAGCTTCAAACATCATCCATAAATATAAAGCTGCAATTACCACGAAACCGCTGTACAAAAATATGTTCCATGCAAAAATAGATTTAAAGTTAAAAGTTGTCATCGCAACAATTAACCTCTCCGGTCGCCCTAAATCAAGCACTAACACAATTAACCCGCCAGTTAGTAAAGCGATTGCAAGTAATGCTGAAAGTCTAGCAAGTGGCTTATAAATTTTAATATTAAATACTGAAGAGATTGATGCGATGTTTAAAACTCCAGAGGCTGCAATGATTAAAAAAATTGCAAACATATGGGGGACTCCCCAAACAACCTGATTATTCATGCCAGTTAGCCAATGGCCCTCATGCTCTAGAGTGAAAAATGAATAAACTCCTAAGCCGATTAAAATAGCAGATATTATTCCATAAATTAAAATAGCTTTAGAAAATTCTATAATTTTGTATTCTGTTATATCCTGCATATTTAAATTCCTTGGTATCTTACAGCAGTATTTAATCCTAAATCAGCTCGAATTGCTTTGCCACCGTATTTATTTAATTCCCTAGATATTTCACTTTCTGGATTATTCAAATCGCCAAAAATTATAGCTTTAGCTCCGTCTTTTTTACACGCCTCAGAACATGCAGTTTCTTGTTCGCCTCTATCAACTCTATGAACGCACATTGTACAACTTTCAACGCATCCTTTACCCCTTGGAACATCAGGCAGTTGATTAGAAAGGTTTTCGTGAACGAAAGAACGAGCTTTGTATGGACAAGCCATCATACAATAGCGACAACCAATGCAAGTATGACTATTAACTAAAACAATACCGTCTGCCCTTATGAAAGATGCACCAGTTGGACATACATCTACACACGGCGGATGTTCGCAATGTTGACACATCATTGGAATACTCTTATTTGCACCGGTTAATTCATCGACTAAATTTAATTTTCTTATCCACTGAACATCAGAATGTGGTCTTCCAAAATCTTCAATGCCATGCTCATCATTACAAGCATCTACACACGCATTACAACCTTCATCACATAGGTTTGTATTGATCAACATTCCCCATCTTTTTGAAGAATCAGCAGGTAAGTTTGGATCCCGAGCATTTGCAAAGTTTTGCAGAAAAATACCCGGTGCTATAGTTAAAAATCCAATACCAGCAGATTCTTTTAAAAACTTTCTTTTACTTAGATCAAAATTATATTTTTTATTCATTCTTGTTCCTTGAGGCATTAGATGTTTTAGCTAATGGTTTCGAGGCATGACAATCAAAACATGTGAAATTTACAGCTGCAGATATATGGCATCCTGAGCAGAAATGTTCTTCAGAATTTTTTTCAGGAAAAGTGCCGTCTGCAGTTGGTTGAATATGACAGTTTATACAATTCTTTAAACTATGTTGAGTTGTCCTGATACCTTTTACGACAGTTTCATGACTATGCGCATTCAAAAGTATATGATGTTTTGCTCTAATGATTTCAAGCGGTTCTACGCATTTATCTCCCGATGCTGCAGATATTCCATGATCATTATCATTATGAGAGACAGCTTTGAAACTGAAGAGTAATATAAATATAGTAATTAAATATGTAACAATCCCAACTTTAAACACAAAAGTTTCTCCTCGACTTTTAAGCTAATGGAATTATATATCTAGTGGTCCCCAAGAGCCATATCTATATAGCCTGTAGGGCAAACATCAGAACATATGTGGCATCCAATACATTTTTGATAGTCCGTATCAACATATCTTCCTGTTGTGCTTTTATCTTTTTTAACCCTAAAGACTGCGTCTTGAGGACAATAAATAACGCAATTGTCACATTCAAAACACATTCCACAACTCATACATCTGCCAGCTTCAGCAATTGCATCTTCTTCAGTATAATTTTTTACCCTCTCTTCAAAGTTACCTAAGATCGCATTTGCTTCAGGTCCTACCTCTTCACGATGGTTTCTTGGAGTATAAGGGAAATGACCTAAAAACATTCTCTCAGTTGTAATAACTTCTTGGCTTGATCTATCTTCGTAGTTATGTACAGAGAAATCTAAATTATCTGTTCCCCTATATTCTCCACCTTCATAAGACTCAGGTGACAGTCCGGATTCATTTAACTTACGAATAAGATCAAAATGATGGACATCAACTTTTGGTCTTTTTCTTAACTCGACAGAATTTAAAAACTTGTCAATAGTATCTGATGCTACAGCACCCTGACCAATCGCTGTAGTTAGAAGATGAGGTCTTATAATGTCTCCAGCAACAAAATGTTTTTCTTTGCCAGGAACTGCGTAGTGGGAATCTGCGTCGATGAGATTTTTTCCATTATTTAATTCTTCTAATCCGTCTAAAACACCGCTTTGGCCGATAGCTGCAACTATTAAATCTGCTTCAATTTCAAATTCTGAACCTTCTACAGGAACTGGCTTGTTGCCGTCCATAGTACATTTAGCCATTTTTAAACCTTTTGCCCTTCCGGAGTCATCAAGGATAACTTCTAAAGGCATTACACTGTCAAAAATTTTAACTCCTTCCTTTTCAGCATCACGTACTTCCTCTTCGGTTGCTGTCATTTCATTTTTTGGAAATAAAGTTGTTAAAGTTACCTCATTTAATACTCGATCACTAGCTAAACTAGAGTCTTGGGATGAGTTATCTTTTAATATATTTTCAGGTTTAATGTTATCTTCGAGATCATTTTTTAACGTGCCAAGACGTCTAGATGAAGAAACTACATCGATAGATGTATCGCCGCCTCCAACGCACACAACTTTTTTGGTTGTAACGTGAAGTCTTTCTTGCCTAATGGCTTCTAAATACTGAATTGCAGAAATGCAATTAGGTGCATCACTATTTGGGATAGGTAGTGGCCTTCCAGTCCAACATCCAATTGCCCACAAAACAGCATCATATTCGTTTTCAATTTCACTTAGACTAATATCTTTACCTACAGTTGTATTTAACTTAACTTCAATGTGTCCCATATCTAAAATTCTTTTTACTTCAGGGTCTAGAAATTGATCTGGTGTTCTATAACTTGGGATCCCATACCTCATCATTCCGCCAAGTTTATCGTGAGCCTCAAAAATTGTTGATGCATGTCCTTTTTTACGAAGTTGGTAAGCAGCAGACATACCAGCTGGTCCTCCACCTATAATTGCAACTTTATAGCCACTTAACTTATCTGTACTTTCAAAACTAAAGCCCTCTTTGATAGCAGTGTCACCAATGTACTGCTCAACGGCATTAATACCTACAAATTCTTCAACATCATTTCTATTGCAACCTGTTTGGCAGGGTGCAGGGCAAACTCTTCCCATCATAGATGGAAATGGATTTGCTGTAGTTGATCTTCGGAAAGCATACTCCTGCATGGAGATGTCTGCTGGCGGCTTCTCAATACCTCTGACTATATCTAACCAGCCTCTAATGTCTTCACCTGAAGGACAGCTTCCTTGGCATGGAGGTGTTCTATGAACATAAGTAGGACATTTATGTGAATGATCGCCCTCAAAAATTTGGTCTGAAAAATTCTTCCATTTATAATCGCCATCTTCAAAACTTCTGAAGGTAAGCTTTTTCTCAACTATTTCTTTTGGACTACTCACATTAATTCTCCATATTTATCTAAATTTTATTAAAATTACGCTGCTTCCTCTATATCCTCTTTAGGGGAGTCTTCATTATCTGTACCACCTGTTAAAATAATTGCATTGCTAACTAATTGATGGACACTCACTATCTGATCCATCGAAAAACCGTAATATGGCAGTACTTTCGCAAATTGGCTCTTACATATAGCGCATATTGCAGCCATATGAGTTACTCCTTTCTTACTTACCACCTCATCTAAAGCCTCCATTCTAGGCAAAGCTCCTTTAACTCTTAATTCCATTAAGTCATCAGTTAATAGGCCTCCGCCTCCGCCGCAACAATAGGTGCCTTCTTTGATAGTATTTTCAGACATATCGTGAAAATTATTACATGTGGCTTTAATAATTTCTCTAGGAATTAAAAATTGCCCGCCTTTAACATCGCCCATTCTTGATGCTCGGGCTACGTTACATGAATCATGATAGGTTAATGTCATGTCATCATTTTTAGTCTTGTCAAACTTAAGCTTATTTTCTTGTATTAAATTGTATGTGACTTCACAAATATGTTGAGGAACTGGATAATTTTGATCTAAAAAATCCCAAGGACCAGCAAGAGTATTAAGAAAACTATAAGCGACTCTCCAAGCATGACCACATTCGCCAAAAACTATTCTTTTTACTTTTAGTTTAATTGCGGCTTCTCTAATTCTTAATGCTAACTTTCTCATGTTGTCATAGCTACCTATAAACATTCCAAAGTTAGCAGCTTCACTTGCGTGAGAGCTTAATGTCCAAGAAATTCCAGCTTCATGAAGAACTTTAGCATAACCAATTAATCCATCAACGTGTGGTTCAGCAAAAAAATCTGCAGACGGAGTAACTAATAAAACATCTGCGCCTTCTTGGTCCAGAGGAAATTTAACCTTTACGCCTGTTTCTTCCTCTACATCTTCTTCTAAGCCTTCCAAAGTGTCTTCAAGTGCTGGGCCAGGCAGCCCAAGATTATTTCCAATTTTATGAACCTTACCAATGATTTCGTTACAATATTTTTGTCCCACGCCAACGGTGTCAAGTACTTCTCTAGCGGCCATAGAAATTTCTGCAGTATCTATTCCATATGGGCAATACACAGAACATCTTCTGCATTGAGAGCATTGATGAAAATATGAGTACCAATCGTCTAATACTTCTTTTGTTAAATCTTTTGCACCCACAAGTTTTGGAAAAAGTTTTCCAGCAAGAGTAAAGTATCTTCTATAAACTTGTCTATATAGATCTTGTCTTGCAACGGGCATATTTTTTGGATCCGTTGTACCTAAATAATAATGACACTTATCTGTACAAGCTCCGCATTTAACACACGAGTCAAGATAAACTTGAAGAGATCTATACTTACTCTGTAATTCACCCATTTTGTTAATAGCTTTTTCTTGCCAGTTATCCACCAGTTCTCCAGGATAACCAAGAGGTGTTTGAAATTGCTCTTTAGAAACAAAAGGTTTGCTGTGCTTCATCACTCCATCTTTTAATTTAGGAATGATCCTGTATTCTCTATACTCTGGTGTATCAAATTTATTTTCTGCCATAACTTATTCTAAATTATATTTTTTCTTTTAAAACTGTACATTTATTTTTCCAAGTCTGCAGCCCATTTCGATATGTGTCTTTTCTCTCTAGCATTATCTACTTGATTTCGCGAAGGGCTGAAAAATAACCCCGGGGCATGAAGTAATTTACTATATGGAAAAATTATCATTAAGAAAGCAACCATAATCAAATGCGATATAAGAATAGGATCAGGTGGAATATATTGAATATCAAATGTGAATAGTCCTATAAAAAAGGACTTAACACTAATTACATCAGCGCCTAAGTAGAAACTCATAGCTATGCCTGTAGAAGATATTGCCAAAAGTAATACAAGCATCAAATGGTCTGAGGGTGAGGATATATATCTAACTCTATCTACAAAAATTCTTCGACCCAAAAGCCCTAGCAACCCAACAACCATTAATATGGACCCGTACTTACCAAACGGCTGAATAAAAGCTACCCAACCCCAAATTGGATCTATAAAGTATCGCAAGTGTCTCAGCATGTCTAAAAAAAGACCAAAGTGAAAAAGCCATCCAAACAACCAAGTTGCTTTGTTTGACTTAAATAAACTTTCAAAAATAACTACTTCTTTGAAAATTCTAAATCCAACACCTGTTCTAGTTAAAGGAGCAGGCATGGTAGGAATTTTCAAAGGAGCAGGAGTTTTTGTATATTGAAAAATTTTATAAAATAAGCCATACAAAAGAACACTGGCCGCAAAGTAAAATATCGCGGCCATAAAACCACTTAGAAAGGTTACGGATTCCATCTAAAAAAATTAAGATGCTTACACGCAACCTGTAGGCTTTGGAAGACCAGCGTATTTACATGCTTGTTTAGCTGGGCCATAAGGGAAAAGCTCATATAAATATTTACTGTTTCCTTTATCCTTACCTAATTTTTTACCAATAGCCTTTGTAAGAACCCTTACAGCTGGAGCTATTTGATATTCTTCATAGTATTCTCTAAGAAAGTTGATAACTTCCCAATGATTTTCATCCAATGCTGCTCCATCAACCTCAGCCATAGCGTTTGCTAAATCAGGATTCCAATCATTTAGATTAGCTAAATAACCTTCCTCATCAGTCTCAAAAGACTTACCACCAACTTCTAATGCCATGAGTATTACCTCCTATTTAAGTTATAACCATGATTGAACAGAATCATGTTCAACCGTTAAATCAACAAAATCATCATATCCAACCGGAGTTACACCATCAATAATTTTGCTTTTATCAAGTCCTCTTGCCAATAAATCAGGCTCAAGAACATAAACTTTGTTATCCTTGGACGCTTTAGAAACTAAATCTGAAAATTTTGTATTTTGCATGGAAGCCACTACAGCATCTTCTATTAAAATAACACTGCTATCTTTTGTAATTAGTGAGAAACAAGAACTTAGAGTGTTGTTTTCAAAAGGTGACTTGTTAATTGTATGTAGCATATTATTCATAAAAATTTCCTAAAAACTAAGCATAACGTCTTGTTCATTCATAATTTGAGAAAGCTCTTGTTTGTTGACTACATGAATTGAGCTTTTTTCTTCGTAATCGTTATCTTCATCTTCCCAAGTTAAATCCTGTAAATCGTCAACTGAAAGACCTCTTTCGTCTAAAGATTCTTTTTCAATGTAGATCTTTTTAATATCATAGTCACCTAATGCAGAAAATGTAGGTGAAAAGTTCTTCATACCTATTCCATCTGTATTCTGGTTTTTTGTAAGCTGAAATACTCCATCATCTAAAAATGCAAGACTTACGTCTTGATCAAAAGCAGCAGTAATTAGCACCACCTCGAGAGACTCAAGTGCATAAATTGTTCCATACGGAGATTTTCGGTTAACATACATGAATTTTTTTACTTTTGCTTCATCACTCATCATCAATCTCCAAAAGTAATTAATCTATCAGCTTGAATTCCAGCTTCAACGAGTTGTCCTAGTCCTGATATTCTAAATCCTTCCGCGATATTATCTGCGTCCTTTCCATTTCTTTTTGCCTCATCAGCATCAATAAGACCTCTTCTTTGTGCCGCTGCAACGCAAACAACTAAATCTATATTGTGTTCTGAGGCTAAGTCAGACCACTCTTTAGTTAGATTACGATCATCTTGGGGAGGTATAGCAAGTCTTGTTGCATTATTTACACCATCGTTATAGAAGAAAACTCTAAATATTTCGTGACCTTTTTTTATAGCAGACTTAGTGAACTGAAGAGCAGTATCAGATGCTTGATGTTGATAGGGCCCCTCGTTTATTAATATTCCGATCTTCATTATTGCTAACTATGAAAACTTAGAACCTAATATGTGTCGATGCATTCAAACTATTTCTGGCACCTTTCCAGTTATTAATATGGAACTTAGTAAATGGCAATCCAGTTAGTTCAAAAAATCTAGGCCATCCAATTCTTGCAACCCAATCATTAATTCTTTCCCAATCTTTTGCATCATCTCTATATGCACGCAGAATTTTTTTAACAATAGCAGTGGCTTCAGGCCATCTTGGTGGATTATTTGGTATTCCAGCTGCAACTAATTTTTGAAATGTTGGCTTTCCTCTCGCATTTGAATGATTACCACCGACCCAGATTGAAAGTTTTGTATGTTCGGCATCATTGATTTGCATTGGAGGGCAAGGAGGATAACATGCTCCGCAACAGATACATTTTTTCTCATCAACCTCTAGCGAAGGTTTTCCATTTACCTGAGCTGGGCGAATAGCTGCTACTGGACATCTTGCAACAACAGACGGTCTTTCGCACACATTAGATACAAGCTCATGATTAATTTTTGGTGGCTTCGTATGCTGAACATTGATAGCGATATCGCCTTGACCACCACAATTAATTTGACAACAAGATGTTGTCATATGGACTCTGTTTGGCATATTCCAGCCTTTAAACTCCTCGATCAGCTCATCCATCATAGCTTTAACAACACCCGAAGCATCTGTTCCAGGAATATCACAATGCAGCCAACCTTGGGTGTGAGAAATCATAGCAACTGAGTTTTTAGTTCCGCCAACTACAAAACCATTTTTTTCCAATTCCACTATTAGTGGTCCAACCTTAGACTCTTGGTCAACCATATATTCAATATTACTTCTTATAGTAAACCTTACATATCCATCTGCAAACTTATCACCGATATCGCAGAGTAAATTTAAAGTAAATACATCTAAAATTCTTTGAGTACCTGCACGAACAGTCCAAATAGCCTCACCACTATGTGCAACGTGCTTTAAAACACCAGGTCTTGGGTCTTCATGATAAGCCCAGTTACCGTAATTTTTTCTCATAACAGGATGCATATATTGAAATGCATCTGGACATCCTGTTTCTATTGGTGATCTTTGTTTTTGTGCTTGCTGGTCCATTAAATATACTCCTTTAGAAAATTTATGAGGCTTGCGCTCTGTCTCTAAACCATTTTTCAGCTTCTTCGTCCCATCCATCCATTCTTACGTAAGAGCTTGTAGTTGGATCGTTAACCATGTTTGGATCGACTTCTAATCCAATTCCTTCAAGGAAGTTCACTAATCCAATTCTTTCGATCATTTCTCCACATCTTTCATGCTCTAATCCGTTTTCAGCCCAAAAATCTATTGTTTCTTCAGCTAACTCAGTGAGCTTTTCATAATCCTCTTCAGTATCAAGTTTCATAAATGGAACAACTACTGTTCCCATCAAGTCACCGATTTTTAAAGTTCTCTTTCCACCCATCAAAATGGTTGCACCCTTTTCATCACCAGGACTGAGAGCTTCAGGCATTACATTTAAACAGTGCATACATCTTACGCAGTTTTTATTTTCAACTGTAAGCTCATCATTATCTTCTAGTGAAAGTGAATTAGTAGGACAGCGTGTAATTACGTTATCAATTACATATTTACGTCCTTTTTTTGCTACAAACTCCTTAACTTTATCTTGGTCAACTTTCATGTCATCTTTCCAAGTACCTATAATCGAAAAGTCGGCTCTTTCAATAGAGTTAACACAGTCGTTTGGGCATCCTGAAACTTTGAATTTAAATTTATAAGGTAAGGCTGGACGATGAACATCATCGGTAAAGTTGTTAAGGAGAGTTCTATGGATTTTTATTTCATCTAGATTTGATTGCTCACATCTTGCAGCTCCAACGCAACACATTCCAGTTCGAACACAAGGGCCGGCTCCGCCAAGATCCCAACCATAATCATTAATTTCATCAAAAAAATGTTGAGTATTCTCTGTGGTAGCACCAATAAACATAATATTACCAGTCTGGCCGTGGAAAGTACTTAAACCTGATCCATGTTTTTCCCAACTTTTGCCAAGTTGTCTTAGCATGTCAGTTGTATAATAATTTCCTGCAGGAGGTTGAACTCTTAAAGTATGAAATTCTTTTGATTCTGGGAAAGAAGATCCTACTTCAGAAAACCTTGGAATAATTCCACTTCCATAACCGAATACACTTACTGTTCCACCTTTCCAATAACCCTTACGTGTTTCATAAGAATGTTCCAGCTGACCCAATAGGTCGTTTGCCATACCTGAGATTCTTTTGTCATCGTGACTATCTCTTAATCTTTTAATTCCAGAAATAAAACTTGGCCATGGGCCATGTTCTAATTCGTCTAGCATTGGTGTAGGATGTCTTTTATCAGCCATTTCATTCTCCATGAATCATCTAAATATTAGAATTATTTTATATATTTTATTCAAATATGCCATATATTAAACATGCTTTATGGGGAGTAATTAACCCCCCCAAATGGGGTATCTGTATACCTTTGATACATAATACTTTTTCAAGTATCGTTATTCCATGAATTCAATACCAATTAACAAAAAAGATAGTGAAAATCTTAGTTTCTTTCAGGATTTATATAATGTAAAAATCCCAGATATTGGAAATATCACCATAAAAGATAGGAAAAAAATTAGTTCAAATATTAAGAAGTATAATTTTACTTTATTTGAATTAAACGATTGTACTAATTCAAACCTACTTAAATTCGCCAACAATCTTGGACTAGAAAAAATAATTCAAAATCCTTACTCAGATAAAAATGGTGTCTCAAATATCACTGCAATTAAAGACAAAAGACAAGGTGAATATATCCCCTATACAAATAAAAAACTTAATTGGCACACAGACGGATATTATAATTCTGAAAAAGAAGAAGTTAGAGCATTTATCTTATATTGTAAAAACCCTGCAATACACGGAGGTGAAAATTATTTCTTAGATCATAGAATTCTTTACAAGGCGCTGATGAAAGAATCAAAAAATTTTATTGGTTACCTAACCCAAAAAGATGTTTTTAAAATACCATCAAATAAAAATTTAGAGATCAATAGGAATTTTAGCTCTTTCGTCTTTAATGTTGATAAAGCAAACAATTTAACAATGAGATACACGATGCGTGAAAAAAATATAGAATGGAAAAGTTCTGAACAGTTACCAAAAATAAAAAAATTTATTGATAATTTTTTAGATTTAAACAATCCATTAATTTTTAAAATTAAGTTAAAAAAAAATCAAGGAATTATTGCTAACAATGTATTGCATGCAAGATCTAGTTATGAAGATTTAGAAAATAATAAACGCTTTTTGTTAAGATTAAGATTTGGAGATGAGCTTAAATGATATCAATTAGCGAAATTTTAATCTCACAACATGAAATACAGTCTTATAATGATTTGAAAAAATTTATTAAAATAAAAATTGAGGATGGTGAAATGTTTTTGTCTATAGATCTGAAACCACCATTTGACGATACTCCAGATAACTATGAACAAGATCTTGAAAATTTATTTATTGGGAAGTATTAAATGTATTGGGAAGAAGAAAATATTCAAGAAGATAGTCAAATTGTAAGTGAATACGTTGACGTGATTTTTAATGTAAAATGTTCCAGAATTGCTGCTGACCATGCTTATGACTTACTTCAAGCTTTAAATAAAAAAATACCTAACATTTCCGAGATAGAAAATTTATCTATTAATTCTATTCATGGTGCGATGTCAGGTGCTGGATGGCAAAGACCGGATAATGAAATATATCTATCTAAGAGAACAAAATTCATTTTAAGAATGCCTAGGCAATTTGCCGATAATTTTAGAGTTTTAGATAATTCTTATCTTAAAGTTGGTGAATATGATGTATATCTTGATAAGTTTCACATCAAAGATTTGATGCCTTATGATACTTTATTTTGTCGTTATCTAATTATTGACGAAAATGAAGCTGAGGAAAGTATACAGAACAGACTATATAAATATTGTAACGACAAACTTTGCTTTAAGATTAAAAAAATGATGTGCGGAAAAAAGCATTTGGTAGTCACTCCAGAAAAAACTTTCAAAACCACTACTTTACTCATTACAGAGCTTGAACCAGAGCAATCTATCGCTATATTGGAAAATGGATTTGGTATTGGAAAATTATTTGGTTGTGGTATCTTTTTACCTTACAAAAGTATTGCTCCTGTAGCAGTAAAGAACTAATCGGGGAATATATATCATGAGTATAGAGTTTAATGGAAAAGTTATTGAAACCAGTCCAATGGGATATCTTGAAAATGCTGAAGATTGGAACGAAGATCTTTGTAAATACTTGGCTGAACAAGAAAAAATAGAGCTTACTGAACGTCATTGGGACGTTATAAATCACTTAAGAGATGAATTTTTCAATAATGCTGGCAATCAACCAAATACTAGAAAGCTTGTAAAATTTTTCGAAAAAAAATGGGGAGAGAAAATTGATGCAAAAGTTTTATACGATTTATTCCCAGGGGACCCAAGTAAACAGGGTGGAAGAATCTCAGGCCTTCCCGAAAGTAGAAGAAAGGGTGGTTATTGACTATATCCATTCCTATATATTCAATAGTTTGGATTGTAAATAGATAATGAAACAGTGTAGAATAACTTTTTTTTAGGCGAGTACGGAAATGGATAAACAAGATAAGATAAAAAAATTACTTGAGATGCAGAAAAAATTCATCGAACTTGACAGAGAGGGTATTGACCCTAAAGACTACTTTGCACCTGAAAGTGATGAATCAGATTTAGCAAAACATAGGTCTGAGTATATGAATCTAGCGATGGAAATCGTAGATGACGCCCACGAAGAAAAAGGTTCAAAAAAATAATTCTCGTTTCTCTTAAATGTTTGAAGTAAAAATCATATTAGGGGAAAACTCTTACCCTCTTAAAATTAGCAGTAAAATTGTTTCAGATGCACAAGATTACTTCAATAAGCTTGATGCCGATATGAATAAAGGTTGGAAAATGAGTAAATCCTGGGTAGATAATCCAAATCAAGTTCAAAGATGTCAGATCGTTGCTGACAGACTTTTTACTTCAGTTCATTTAGGTAAAAAAGAAACAGCAATTCTTATGGCTGCATATATTTTAAACCAAATGCCAGACGTTAAAACGATCGATATAGATACAACTGGCAATATGGAAGATACAATTTTTTTAAAAGAGTAACTCAGGCAAACACAATCCAAGTTGTAGCAATGTACTTTGTACCTATTTTTACTGGCGCACCTTGATGTCTATGAGTCCAAAAAGGAGGAAACAAAATCAATTTTCCTGCTTCTGGTCGAATTTGAATTTTTTGGTATTCAAATTCCGTTTCTCCTCCCTCATTACTTTCTAAATCATTTAGATACCAAATAGCAACAAGTTGTCTCTTGCTAAACTCATGGCTTCCACCGTCTATATGCCAACTATAATATTCATTGATGGATGTTTTTTGAATTCCATAGCCGCAATCTTTAAAAGGGCCATTAAAGAATTCATATTTTTTTCTTATCTTACTTAAAGCAGATGCCAAAGAGTTAAACAACAATTGATCTACGTCTTTCCAATGATCTTTACCACTTATAAAAATATCCGTAGATTTTTTAATTGACTCATCACTTTTGACAGTTTGACCGATTTTCCCTCTGTACTGCCCATCCTTATCTTCCTCAAATCTATTTATTATTTGCTCACACATACTTTTTTGAATAACTTCATGACATTCAAAAATAAATGAGTTCTCTTTAATTTCTTTCATCAAAAATATTGTATTAAGTTATAATGATATGATGAGTATACAAAGAATTCACACGGGCTGGAACCAAAAGGATAAAGAGAGAAAAATAAGCCAAGTTGCTGGTGTTGTAGCCGTGAATATATGGAAAATTTCAAAAAAAACTCTTTTAAACCTTGAGAATGAAGGGTTCGAAGGAGAAACATGGGAGAGTAGACTTAAAATTTTATGCGAGTTATCTTTTTTTCAAATATACATTTTATTTAATGAACTTCTAATTCGAGAAGAGCCTAATAGAGAAAATATTCTTAAAGATGTAGCGAAAAAAATTGAGTTAACATTAATAGAGAATGTAAGAGAACTAGAAATAAAAAATGACGAAATTTATAAAGAATTTTACAAGGACTTGAATCAAAGACTATCAGAGTATACAGAATACGAATACGTCGAAGGACCATCATATAAATCAAAAATCATGCTAGGTAATGCATTGATGCCTCTGATGGGCTCACTAGATAACAACTGGATAAGGATGTATGTAATAGATCTGGAGGTTCCTAAAATGATGACTTCTATGCACAGAGTGGTGAGATCGTTCTACAAATAATTATTTTTTCCAATCAGAAATGTTTGCTAGGTTTTTTTCTTGTCCATCTTTATAACCTGCTTCATACGCATCAGTCACCCTAGTTTCTTCTCTTTCTGGATGCCCTAAATATCCACCTTGCCAGCCAAGAACATATTCGTCTTGAATGCCTTGATTTTCCATTTCTGTTATAGCTTTTCTATATGTGTCGTCCATTATATTTTCCTAAAAAAAAATTATTATATATCAAATTGCGTTTTTGAAAAAACTTTTTGCTGTGCCTTTTTTAATTGATTTTCGAATTATATCTGATGATTCGAATAAAGACTTATTTTTAATTAAACTATAAATAATTGATGAAGTATAAATAATTGAGTCGAGAGCTGGTGAGTCTTTGCCAGATAATGCTTCCTCTCCAATTTCAGCTGTTTTTGATGCAAATTCTTTTACGTCTATATCTGCAGAAATTTCATCTAGGCCTGATTTGCTTTTAGCCAAATCTGGAAGAGGTACAGCTCTCATATTTTGACTAATGGAAATATCACTTGGGTTGAACTTTGGTTGTAGTTCTTCACTACCATTGTAATGAAAAATTTTAGAATCTTGTCTCAATGCAGGTGAAACACCGCCCTCAACTCCTTTTACGAGTGTGGCTGAGTCGTAACCAGATACTTTTGCTAAGTGTAAGTAAATTGGCGGATATGCTGTATGTACATACCCGGTATAAAGATGAGTTTTATTTAAGCCTCTTAATGGACCAACTAAGACTTCTATAGTAGTTATCACAGTTCTCTTAACCATTCTTGTTCTTAAGTCCACTAAATTATGCAGCGGGTTACAAAAAATACTTTGATCAATATAAGACCAACCAATGTCCGGGTCATTAATTTGCGCAGCTGCGTCATTAAGGCTTTTAGTAACATCAAACCCAAACTCTTTTAAAACTAAATGATGAGTCAAACCAAATTTTGGTCCAACTTTAGCTAAGCCATGCGAGTAACATGGAAGTCCACATGAAGCTAATACTGCTGGAACAAATGGTGAAATTGGAGTATTTCTTAAAAATCCATTGTATGGCTCTGCCAAATCAACAAGATCACTTACATTTGTGGTTAAAATATCTGAATTATCAATTAACGCTTTTAGAGAGCCTGAGTTCTCTTCAATAGTCTCTCTTTTCATTCTTAAAGAGATTAAATAAATTGCAGCCTGAACTGGGTCAACATCCTGATTGAGAATATTCATCATTGCATCGTAACTTTCATCTAATGATATATCTTTACTATACTCCGGTCCTGTTGCTACTTTCTGGATTGCACCTCTTAAACTTTTCAAAATATCTCCATTGTGTATATTTTCTTTTCATTAATTTATCTTCATAATACTATAAATAATTTAAACGGTTTTGAAAATATGAAAAGAATTGATGTTGATTTAGCGAGTGGGCTGCAAGCATTTGAAGCAAAACATTTCACAAGAGCTATGCAACTTCTTAGTCCATTGGCTGAAGAAGGTAATTTAGAAGCTCAGCACAGATGCGCAATAATGTACCAGAATGGTTTAGGTAATAAAGAAAATCCATTGTTGGCTTTCAAGTGGATGAAAAAAGCGGCTGAAAGTGGGCATCCACTTGCACAACATGGCTTAGGGTTCATGTACATGGAAGGTGATTGTACGGAACAAAATGGCGAGTTAGCTGTAAAATGGTTTTCGAAAGCAGCAGACCAAGGACTTACAGGTTCACTCACTACATTAGCGTTAATGTATGAAGAAGGAAAAATAGTAGAAAAAGACCCTGTTAAAGCTAAAGAATATCTGAAAAGAGCCGGCTTTTAATATAAAAAATTTGAAAACTCACTCACTAACACTTAAGGATGGCAGGAAATTATCATTTGATTTATATGGCGCAGAAAATGGAACGCCTATTTTATGTCTGCATGGCACACCCGCTTCTAAATTCATGTTCGAAAACTTTCATGAACTTGCTAAAAAATTTAATTTTAGTTTGATTGCTCCTAGTCGACCAGGTATTGGCAAATCGTCTTATAAAATTTTTAATCGGCTTTCAGATTACTCAGAAGATATTAAAGAGCTAATGGCAAAACAAAATATAAGTTCATGTCATTTAATTGGAGTATCTGGGGGTGGGCCTTATGCATTTGCATTAGCAAACTCAATTCCTGAAAATTTTTTGTCTTTAAACCTAATAAGTGCATTAGGTCCAATTGATAAAAAAAATCTTAAAAAAATGGGTACACCACAAAAGTTAATATTAGTTTTATTTAAAAAAAATAAATTCCTAGCAAGTTGTATGTTAAAAGTTATTTTTAAATATGGAAAAAGATTTAAAAGAATATTCTTAAAAATTCTTTGTTTTCACTCATCAAGAAACGATAAGAAAGCACTTAAAAATATTAAAATTAGGGATTCTCTTATCAAGTCAAATTTTTCGGCATTTGAAAGCGGTGTAGAGGGAATTATGCAAGATATACATTTATTTCTATTTGGTTGGGAATATAAAAACAAATATTATAATGGCCAAATAAATATTTGGCATGGTAAAGATGATCCAACTGTTCCCGTGGAAATGGCTAACTTTTACACAGACTTCTATAAAAATGCCAAGTTTATTCCAATTGAAAACGGGGGTCACCATTGGTTTTATGAAAATATGGAAAAGATTTTAGTAGAACTTATTGAAAAATAAAGTATTTACTATTTCCTGAAATTTTATTTAAAACTTATTCTTTGCTAAAATATTTATATGGCCGGTATTTCTCAACAAATTAATAGATTTTTGTATGCGATTACACTTCTATTTTTTTTAATGCATCCAATTAATATTATTTACATTTATATTAAGGGACGCTCCCTATTTAAATTAATGGCTATGTATACTGAAATTTCGTCAAACACTTTATCTATGGCTGCACTTTTAACTTTTCCAACATATATTATATTAAGATGGATTATGACTGGAAGATTTAGTTTTAAGGCAAGTTAAATTCAGTCTCCAAAATCTAATGTTAATAATAGGCGCCTATCTTTATCATTCTTCACGTCTGGTGATCTATGAACTAAGCCACCACCGGTGTTATTATTCCATCCCTCGCCTTTTAACAAAGCTACATGCCCTACTTTAAGTTTTTGAATATCAGAATTCTTTGAGTAAACTCCTGACTCATCATCAGTTTTACCATGACTTGCAGCACCTAATTTACTTCGATTCACTTGGCAGTGTTCAATCCATTCAGTAGCAATTCCCTGATAGGTTGTAATTAATCTACATGGGACCATATCAACATGAAAGCGTGGGCACATTGCACGATCTAATACTGATAGTCTAAAACCTACTCTTTTTAAATTAAATAAATAACAAAACATATTAACTAATTCTCTAATATCCTCTGAAAAATATAAAATATCATCTCCTAAGCCTAGTTTTGAAAATAATGTTTCTTCCACTTCCTCAGGTTTAATAAGTTTTGATATTTGTAATCTAGGGTCAGCTTCAATAATTTCACTGGCTACTTTCAAAAGATGATCATCTATCTTTCTTTGCCAAATAGAAATATTAATTTCATCATTATAAATTTCAGATAATTCGTGTGATTCATTCCCTATATAACTTCGTCTTTGAAAGCTTGTTAAAACTTTACAATTTGAGTTGTTCATGTACTTACTCATGGAGTCTCTTGCCAATCATTAGGAAAAGGATCATCAAACGAAGCCCAATGGTTTTTACCTTTTAATAAATCATCATCTGTTAAAAGGCACTCGTCTAATGCTCGAGTGACTTCATCTTTATCTATGCCTTGGCCAATAAAAACTAATTCCTGTCTCATATCTCCGAATGGTTCAACCCAATTTTCTTTGATTGAGTTTAAATAGTCTTGGTCATCAGGCCAGTTTTCTTTAGGTACGGCTTTCCACCACATACCTGCGAACCCATAATGTGCAACGCCGCCAGCCTGACTCCATTGACCTGCGAATTGTGGGCGAGTAGCAAGCCAAAAATAACCTTTCGAGCGAATAAGTTTACCTGAATGATCTTTTCTATGTAAAAACTCAAAAAACTTTTTTGGATAAAAAGGTTTTCTGGCTTGATAAACAAAGCTAGTGATACCATATTCTTCAGTTTCAGGAATATGTTCCCCACGCATTTCTTTTAGCCAGCCTGGGGCAAGCTGTGCTTGTTCAAAATTAAAAAGCCCAGTATTTAATATTTTTTTAGTTTCAATATTGCCATTTGAAATAGGAATAATTTTAGCACGAGTGTTTAAAGTTTTAATAATGGCAATTAACTTTTCTAAAATTGATTTTTCAACCAAGTCTGTTTTACTTATAAGTATAACATCAGCAAATTCAACTTGTTCTACAAGAAGGTCTGCTACACTTCTTTCGTCTTCTTCCCCCAAAGATTCTCCTGTTTCTTTTAAATATTTTGCCTCTTCATAATCTTTAAGAAAGTTTACTGCGTCAACAACAGTTACCATTGTATCTAATTTTGCAACATCTGATAGAGAAACGCCGTCCTCATCAGCGAAGGTAAATGTTTCTGCAACAGGCAAAGGCTCAGAAATGCCGGTCGATTCTATTACTAAGTAATCAAATCTGCCGTCTTTGGCTAACTTTGTTACTTCAATAAGCAAATCCTCCCTAAGGGTACAACAAATACAACCATTACTCATTTCTACTAATTTTTCTTCTTTATGGCTTAAAGAAACTTCATTTTGCACCATTGAACTGTCAATATTGATTTCACTCATGTCATTTACAATTACAGCGACTTTTTTATCTTCTCGATTATTTAAAATATTTGTTAATACGGTAGTTTTTCCAGCACCTAAGAAACCAGAAAGAACTGTGACAGGTAATTTATTCATTAAATCAACTCCATAGAAATAATAAAACAACTAACTGTTATAATATAACATTAACTCAATGCTTTTTTAAAGTAATAAGACTATTGATGACTTAATCAGTTATTGCACCTTCAGATGCAGAGCTTACAGATTTTGCATATTTTGCTAAAACCCCTTTTTTGTATTTGGACTTATGAGCAGGTAATTTACTTTTTCTATGTTTGATTTCTTTCGCTGTCAGATGTAAAGAGATTTTTTTTGATTTTGCATCAATTGTAATAGAGTCACCATTTCTAACAATGGCAATTTCGCCCCCTTCAGCGGCTTCAGGAGAAACGTGACCAATTACAAAACCATGACTGCCACCAGAAAACCTCCCGTCAGTAATTAAAGCGACATCTTTACCTAATCCGGCACCCATAATTGCACTTGTAGGTCCCAACATCTCTCTCATGCCAGGCCCTCCTTTTGGTCCTTCAAATCTGATAATAACTACATGACCTTTTTTTACTTTTCCATTCAGTATGGAGCGCATTGCAGATTCTTCTGAATCAAAACATATTGCCTTACCTGTAAAACTTAAACCCTCTTTTCCAGAAATTTTTGCAACTGCCCCATCTCTTGCAAGATTTCCATATAAGATAACTAAATGGCTATCTTTCTTTACAGGGTTGTCTATGGGTTTAATGATCTTTTGACCTTTTTTATATGGTTTCACATTCCTAAGATTTTGCTCCAAAGTTTTACCTGTTACCGTTAAGCAATCACCATATAATAGCCCGTGTTTAAGTAAATACTTCATAAGAGGTTGAATACCACCTATATTCACTAATTCTGACATCATATATTTTCCACTGGGCCTTAAATCGGCAAGAACCGGAACTTTTTTTCCTATTTTAGAAAAGTCATCAAGATTAATATTAATATGCATGGCTTTCGCCATAGCTATTATATGTAAAACCGCATTAGTTGAACCACCAAGAGCAATTACAATTGTAATTGCGTTATAAAATGCTTTTTTAGTCATAATATCTGAAGGCTTAATATCTTTTTTGATTAAATTTGCTAAAGCCTTGCTTGCGTTCTCACAATCTAGCATTTTTTGTTTAGAAATAGCTGCTTGCGAAGAACTTCCAGGTAAGCTCATCCCGAGGGCTTCGATAGCCGATGCCATTGTATTTGCTGTATACATACCTCCACAAGAACCTGGGCCTGGAATTGCTTTCGTCTCAATATTAGTTAGTTCTTTTTTTGAAATACGTCCTTTTGAAAATTCTCCAACAGCTTCAAAAACAGAGACAATATCAATATTTTTATTGTTGTGTTTTCCTGGCATTATCGTTCCACCATAAATAAAGACAGAAGGTCTATTTAATCTTGACATTGCAATCAAGCATCCAGGCATATTTTTGTCACAACCACCAATTGTAATTAATCCATCAAAACCCTCGCACCCAACAACAGTCTCAATAGAATCAGCAATAACTTCTCTTGAAACCAAAGAATATTTCATGCCCTCAGTACCCATAGAAATTCCATCAGAAATTGTGATGCTATTAAATATAACTGGCTTAACATTATGTTTAGAAAGAGACTTGCTGACTTTAAGCGCAAGTTTATCAATATGCATGTTACAAGGAGTAACTTGACTCCATGTGGAAGCAATGCCAACTTGCGGTATAAAAAAATCTTTGTCTTTGAAGCCCACCCCTCTTAACATTGCTCTCGATGGGGCCCTTTCATAACCGCTAACGATTTTTTTTGAAAACTTTGTACTCATCTTAAATTAATTCTTTCTCAAATAGCACTGCATGTTTCATATGAACTTCAATACCTATTGATTCACCAATTGCGTGATTATGATGACTGGGAGCATAACACAAAAGCTCATACTGATCTTTAAACATTAAGTGATACAAAAAGTCAGCACCTCTAAAATGCTTTTCTTTAACTATTGCTTTGAGGTTGCTTTGATCATTATGAACAACATCGTCAGGTCTCACAAAAATTTCAAGCTGATTTTTATTCAAATTAATTATATCTTTTTTAAAGATAGGAAAAGTGCCTAACGGTGTTTCAACTCCATGACTGTTAACTGTCGCAGGAAGAAAAGTACCCATACCTATAAAATCTGCAACAAATCTATCTAACGGCTCATGATAAATATCATACGGGGAGCCAATTTGATGAAATTTACCTTCGTTCATAACAGCAATTGTGTCTGCTAAAGAAAAAGCCTCATATTGATCATGTGTCACCATTAATGTTGTAATTGAAAGATGATCCAATAAATTTTTTATATCTCTGATTAAATTTTCTTTTATTTCAGTATCAATGCTAGAAAAAGGCTCGTCTAATAATAATATGTTTGGCTCATTAGCAATGGCTCTAGCTAAAGCAACTCTTTGTTGCTCACCACCTGATAATTCGTGAGGAAATTTTTTGTTTTGCCCTGAGAGACCAATTAAATCAAGCAACTCCTTTATTTTCTTTTGGCTGTCTGGTTGATTTTTGTTATTAAAACTAAAAGCTATATTTTTTTCTACGTTAAGGTTAGGAAATAATGCATAATCTTGAAAAACCATTCCGATGGACCTTTCATTTGAAGGTACCCTAGAGGTTGGTGTACTAATACATCTACCATCCACAATAATTCTTCCCTCAGATATATCTTCAAGCCCGGCAATAGCTCTTAGCAAAGAGGTCTTACCGCAACCACTCGGTCCTAAAATGCAACCTATCTCTTCAACATTAAGATCAAAAGTGATATTTTTTAAAGTGGATAAACCTTTTTTACCTTTATATTCTAATGACAGATCTGAAACTAAAAGCTTTTTGCTCATTATTTAATTATACATGATTTCTATTACCATAAATATTCCTCATTATTAGAATAACTGGTAAAACACCAAATAATACTATTGCAAAACATAAGTTGGATGCGTCTACAATCATTTCATCTGATGCAAGCTCAAATGCTTTAACAGATAAAGTATTAAAATTAAAGGGTCTAAGAATAGAAGTGAGAGGAAGTTCTTTCATAATATCTACAAAAATTATCAAAAAACCAGTTAATATACTGCTTTTCATCATAGGCATATGTACATCTTTTATTAATTTTCTCTCAGTAATATTTAACATTGTTGCGGATTCATCTACTGTCTTACTAATTCTTTTCAAACCATTATCAATCGTTCTAATTCCAATAGCTGAGAAACGAATAGCGTATGCAAAAATTATAGTAAACAATGTTCCAGATAGAATCTGTCCGGTATGCACTTCAAAAAAATATAAACTTAGGTCACCAAATGAGTTGTCAATAAAAGTCAAAGGAACTAGTACAGCAATAGCAATCACCGGTCCAGGTATGGCATATCCCATTGCGACAATCTCTGTCCCTCGAGAAATAAATCTATCTGGTCGCATTCTTTTTGTGAACGAAATAATGATTGACGTAAAAATAATTATGAATGCACCAAGAGAAGCAAGAGCTAATGTTTGAAAAGCTATTTTAAAAAATTCATCTCCCCAACCATAATCTGATATGAAAAAAGCCCAGATACTAATTTGAGAGAAAGGAATCAAAAAACCAATTAATGCAGGTATTAAGCAAATCAGAATACATAATAATTTAGATAAATTTTTAATTTCTATTCTTTCAAATGGTTTCGAGTGCTTTATTGATTCTGAATAACTTATTTTACTTCTGAGATTTTTTTCAAAAATAATAATTACAAATAAAATAGTTAAAAAAACTGACGCCATTTGTGCAGCTGATATTGTATCTTCCATTCCAAACCAGACTCGGAATATACCTGTTGTAAATGTCGGAACTCCTAAGAACTCTACGGTACCGTAATCAGCAAGTGCGTCAAGCGTCGCTAAAGTTACACCTAAAGCAATTGATGGTCTTGCAAGCGGTAATGATATTTTTGTAAAGATTTTAAAATAAGTTGCACTAAGCATTTCTGAATTTTCAAATACTTCCTTTGATTGCTCGAGAAAAGATGATCTGGCTAATAAATATACATATGGATATAACACAAAAGATATTAGAAAAATTGCTCCATAAATATTTCTTATATCAATGATATTTGAGTCTTCAAAAATTCCAACATATGTAATTGCTGAAATGTACGCTGGCATGGCCAAAGGTAGAATTAAAATTACACTTAATGTTTTTCTAAAAGGGAAATTAAAAAAACATGTGACCCAAGCTGTGGTAACGCCAATAAGCAGAGTTATGATTGCAACGGATATGCCTATAATGGCTGAATTTGTTAAATATAAATTTAATACATTATCAGTTAAATGAGTCCAGTTATCATTAAATGGCAAAAGAAGAGATCCTAATAAAATGATTATTGGAACAATAAATAAAAGTTCGATTATTTTAGTTAAAGACTTAATATTAACTTTACCCGTATATGATTAAACTAAATGTTTTTTCTGATATTATTGCCATCCTACTCTATCCATAAGTTTGATTGCTGCTGCATTTAATTCACCAAGACTTGAAACACTTTCGATATCCATCTTTACGTCACCCCATGAATCTAATATTTTATTATTTTCTGCCGCTTCAATAACTGGATACTCATTATTAACTTTTGCATACCATGCTTGAGATTCTTTTTGTAATAAAAAAGAAATTAGTAAGTTTGCATTTTTTATGTTTTTACTTGATTTGATTATGCCAACACCACTTAGATTTACATGAGACCCTATATCATTTTGATCTAAAAATATTATTTTAGTTTTATTTGGGATATCTTTATCCTTCTCTTCATTACTTTTTACCAATCTCGCATAATAGTAATGATTTACAACGGCAATACTACATTCTCCTTTTAAAATAGAATAAATTTGTGCTCTATCATTACCCGAAGGCTTTCTTGCAAAGTTATTAACAAATTTTTTCATTAATTTTTCAGTTTTCTTTTCTCCAAAATGATATATAAATGATGCCACCATTGATTGATTGTATATATTATTAGATGATCTTATGCATATTTCATTTTGAAATTTGCNAGATGTAAGATCTTTGAAAGACTTTATTTCTGATTCAGTTATTTTTTTGTCTACCACTATTGTTCTAACTCTTTTTGATAAGCCGACCCAATATCCNTCTTTATCTAAATATGCTTCTTTGACNTTTACCAAAGATTCTTTATCAATTTTTTGAAATAGGCCAATTTTTTTTGCGTGATGTAATCTTCCTACATCGACAGTAATAAAGATATCAGCTGGACTACTTTGAGCTTCTAATTCTAATCTTTTAAGTAAAGCAGAAGATTTTGCAGTTACAAGATTTACTTNTACGCCAGTTTCTTTTGAAAATTCATCCAAAAGTGGCTTNATTAGCTTTTCTTTTCTTCCTGAATAAACATTTACTTCTGACGCAAATAATTCAGCACAAATAATTGTNCTTAANAACAATAAAGTTAGNAGTTTTATGCTATTTATTTTNTTAGTCATGTTAATATTCCTTTATAAATAAATATAATTTTTTTGAAAAAATTAATATAATGGCAAATANACCGAGAAGAAAATAATAATACTTCTCATTTGCAATTTCAACGGGTTTTTAATATGTCAACAGCTGATAGAGATGGATTTATATGGTTTGATGGTAAATTAGTTCCATGGAGGGACGCTACNGTTCATGTNTTAACCCACACATTGCATTATGGAATGGGTGTTTTTGAGGGAGTGAGAGCTTACGATACTAAAAATGGGACTTGTATTTTTAGAATCGAAGAACATACCCAAAGATTAATAAATTCTGCCAAAATCCTTGGAATGAAAATTCCTTATTCTTTCGATGAAATTGTAGATGCACAAATTGAAGTTGTAANAGAAAATAAACTTACCTCTGGATATATAAGGCCAATGTGCTTCTATGGCGCTGAGGGGATGGGTTTAAGGGCTGATGGTTTAAAAGAGCACCTTATAGTAGCCGCTTGGGAATGGGGCTCATATTTCTCAAAAGAGAATTTACAGAAAGGTATTAGGGTGAAAACTTCCTCATACAATAAACACTTTGTAAATTCTTCAATGTGTAAGGCAAAAGCAAATGGAAACTATATAAATTCAATGTTAGCTTTACAAGAAGCTTTAAATGGAGGCTATGATGAAGCACTGCTCTTAGATACAAATGGTTTTGTTGCTGAAGGCAGTGGTGAAAATATATTTATAGTTACTGAAGGGAAAATTGTTACACCTGAGCTTACGTCTGCTCTTGATGGTATTACAAGAAGAAGTGTTATTGAATTTGCACATGATCTTGGCATTGAAATTATNACTAAGCCAATTACAAAAGATGAAATTTATATTGCCGAAGANGCATTCTTTACTGGCACTGCAGCTGAGGTAACTCCNATTAGAGAGCTTGACGATAAAANAATTGGAAATGGAGAAATGGGAAATATCACAAAGGAGCTTCAAAAGCTTTACTTTAAAGTAGTAAATGGTGAAGAAAAAAAGTATAACAAGTGGTTAAANCCCATAAAATAAATGACTCCAGAGAATAACTCTAACCANAATGTAATTAAAATACACTACTCAAGCCTGCCATTATGTTGTATGGGAGATAAGGTAAGCAGTCATCCAAAAGTCTATTTNCCAATTGAAAAGTCGCTTGATAAAACTATTCAATGNCCCTATTGCTCAACAGTTTATGTTTTGGTANACGACGAANATTAATGCTCATAACGGTAATAGTTACAACATATAACAGTCATAAGAAATTAAAAAAAGTAATTGAGTCTCTCACTATTCAATCAGATTCAGAATTCGAAATTATTATTGCAGATGACGGCTCAAGTNAAAAAAACTTTGATAATACGAAAAAATTTATCAAAAAGTTTAAAAAAATCTTACATAACCCAGAAATCAAATATGTTTGGCATGAAGACAAAGGCTTTAGAGCTGCAAAAATTAGAAATAAGGCTATTAAAAAAAGTAATGGAGATTACATAATTTTTCTAGACGGNGATTGTGTTCCAAATAAAGAGTTTATTAGTTTTCATCGNAAGCTTGCTGAAAAAAATTTTTTCTGTAGAGGAAACAGGGTTAAAATTTCAAGAAAACTTTCTCAAGACTTTCTTGACGGGTCAGTTGATATTACTGATCTAACTATAACAAAACTGATTAAGTACAGACTTACTGGAAATATTAATAGACTGTTGCCTTTAATAAGGCTAAAAAGTAGTTTATTTAGGAAAACAAAAAAAATGAAATGGCAAGGTGCAAAAACTTGTAACTTGGCTGTTTGGAAAGACGATTTACTNAAAATTAATGGATTTGATGAATCNTTTATAGGTTGGGGAAGAGAGGATTCAGATTTAGTNGTTAGACTTATAAATAATGGAGTCAGNAGAAAAGAGGGGACTTTTGCAACTGGCGTCTACCACTTATGGCACAAGCTAAATAGTAGGGATAATTTTTCTAAGAATGATAAACTATTAAATCAAGCAATAGAATTAAGAAAAATCAAAGCNATTAAAGGTCTTTATAAAAAATGATAAAAGATTTTTATTTAAAAGATAATCTTGAAATCACTGTAATTGGTGATGCCATGCTTGATAAATACATCATTGGATCATCTGATAGAATTTCTCCTGAAGCGCCTGTACCAGTAGTTAAAGTAAACNATGAAATATATAAGCCAGGTGGAGCTGCAAATGTTGCCGTAAATCTCTCTAAATTAGGGTGTAAAGTAAACTTGATTTCTCTTATTGGTAAAGATCAGAATTCAAAATTACTCAAACAGCTTTTAAAAAAATACAAAATTAATTTTATTTTTGACGATATTCTTAAAACAACAATCACCAAAACTAGAGTTCTATCTCATAACCAACAGCTTTTAAGAATTGATAACGATTTTTGTGTATCAAATATTAAAACTACAAAAATATATAGCATTGCAAAAAGATTCATAAAGAGATCTGATGCAATAATAATGTCGGATTATCAAAAAGGTGCTCTTCAGGATATACAAAACCTTATTAAAGAAGCAAATAAAAATAAAGTAAACGTATTCATAGATCCAAAAAGTGATAGTTTTGAAGTATATAAAAATTCTTTTATAGTCACGCCAAATAGAAAGGAATTCGAAGCAGTTGTTGGNAAATGCTTAAATGAAAAAGATATTATTAAAAAAGCTCGTGTAATTCAAAAAAAGTATAAAATTAAAAANTTATTAATCACACTTGGAAGCGATGGTATGATCTTAGTCGAGAAAGGTGCACCTGCTCATCATATACAAGCTATTAAAAAAGAAGTTTACGACGTGACAGGAGCCGGAGATACTGTTATTTCTATCCTAACCGCTTGTAGCTCATCAGGAATAAGTTTAAAAAGTGCTTCANAAATTTCAAATATTGCGGCTGGTGAAGTAATATCAAAACTTGGTTCATCGTCTATAGACAAGCAGACCCTTGAAAGCTTATTATCAAAAAAAAAAGTAAACAAAAAAATCTTTAATTCTCATAATCAAGTCATAAAATTACTAAAAGAATTGAAAAGTAAAAATTTAAAGATTGGATTCACCAATGGGTGCTTTGATTTATTACATAGTGGACATACGGAATATTTAAATTATGCTAAGTCNCAAGTTGACTACCTAATAGTTGGAGTGAATGATGATAAATCAGTNAAAAGATTAAAAGGAAAAGATAGACCTATTAATAAAGTTAACGAAAGAATGAAAGTATTAAGTGCTTTAAATTGTATTGACATGGTCATTAAATTTACAGAAGATACTCCGATCAAATTAATTAAGTTGATAAATCCAAATATTATTTTTAAAGGTGGAGACTACAGAAGAAATAAAGTAGTAGGATACGAGCACATGAAGAAAACTGGTGGTAGTGTAAGTATTGTGCCTTATGTCAAAGGGAAGTCCTCTTCAAATATTATAAATAAAATGAAAAAATAAATTTATGAATAATAAAAGATATTTGATCATTCCTCAAAATTGGCTTGGTGATATCATTATGACTCAATGTCTTATTAAAAAAATTCACAAAGAAGAGCCCTTATCAAAAATTGATTTACTAGTAAGTAAAAATTTTTCTCCAATTGTTAAGAGGATGCCTGAAGTTAATAACGTAATTGAATCTTACTCTAAACATAAGCGTTTTCCATTAATAAATATTATTAAAAAAGGCCTTAATCTTCAAAGTAGATATGATGAGAGTATAATTTTAAGTAGGTCGTTTAAATCAAGCTTAATACCTTTTATTTCAAAAATTCCAATTAGGACAGGAGAACTCGGAGAACTTAGATTTTTCCTCATTAACAATATTGTAAGTTTTAAAAAAGAGGAAAGAAGAATATCAGCACTAAGATACTCTTCAATGTTTAAAAATAAAGATCCAGAAATTCAAGAGCAACTTTACCCTCAGTTAAATAAAAATGAAAGTAATCTTCAATCTATAATTGCTAAACATAAGATAAATATAAACAACAAAATTATTTCTATTGCTCCAGGCGCAGCTTTTGGAATATCAAAGATGTGGCCAGTAAAAAAATTTATTAAATTAGCAGATAAAATAGAAACGATGGATAATACACAATTTTTAATTCTTGGCTCTTCAAAAGAAGAGATGATAGGTGAACAAATATCAAAAAATAGAAAAAATTTCATTAACCTATGCGGGCAGACCTCACTTGATGATCTCGTTGATATTTTACATCTTTCAACATATTGTATTTCTAATGACTCTGGTATAATGCACGTGGCAGCCGCGACCAAAACAAAAGTTATTGCACTATTTGGATCAACGTCTCCCCTTTTTACACCTCCGTTATCAACTAATTCTCAAGTGATTTATAAAGATATTAAATGCAGTCCTTGTTTTCAAAAAACCTGTAAATACAATCATTATGACTGTATGAATAATATTCATGAAGATGAGGTCATAACATATCTTAAGTAGTTTTTTACTCCCTCTTCAAGTGTAAAAAAGTCATAATTGTAACCACTTGCTCTAAGCGAATTAATATTTGCTTGAGTAAAATTTTGATACTTGTCTTTTAAAAATTCAGGCATATCAAAGTATTTAATTACTTTTGAAAATTCATTTTTATTGTTTGATCCAATTATATTCAAGGCAATATCATTAAAGGATCTAGCAACACCAGTACCAACATTAAAAATACCAGAAATATTATTTTCCATAAAAAACATATTTATTGATACAACATCCTCTACGCTTATAAAGTCTCTTTTTTGACCGCCATCTGCATAACCATTAAAACCTTTAAATAAAGAGATCTCCTTATCTGCTAGATATTGATTAATCATTTTATAAGGCATTGATGCCATCTTTCCTTTGTTTTCCTCACCGGGACCGTACACGTTAAAATATCTAAGCCCCACTGCAGGATAATCTTCATTTCTGATGAAGTTATCAAAAGCGAGCTTAGATTCAGCATAAACATTTAGCGGAGACTCATTCGAACTTATTTCTTTGGAATCTTGAGATAATCCATATACAGAGGCACTTGATGCATACACAAACCTTGCATTTTGTAATTTTGCTAGCTCAAATATCTTCTTTGAATATTCATAGTTTTTTTCCATCATTTTTTGCTTATCATACTCCATGGTATCTGAGCATGCTCCTTGATGAAAAATAACACTTAGATCCTGCAAATTCTCATACGAAAATACATCTTTAGGCTTTATATAATCAATAAACTTCAATTTTTTGAGATTAATTTCTGCAGCTTTAAAGTTCAATTCATCAGATATAACAATATTTTGATGACCCATTAAATTTAATCGCCTTACAATATTGTAGCCAATAAATCCAGCTCCACCTGTTACTAAAATCATTTTAAGTCTCGTAATAATTTATTGATAGAAAATTTAACTTCTTCCAATGATATCAGATCCATTACTCCTTTTTTTTTATTTTTGTGTCTCCACTTAGCATCTTCATGATTCATTTTATAAAATAGTTTTAGTGCTAGATTATATTTGTCTATGCAGTAGTCTNTTGAGTTATATGGTCCTGCTCTTACAGTATTTGTAACAGCATACAGCCCAATAACTTTTGTATTAGTACAAGTAGCGATATGGATAGGACCGCTATCAGGTGAAATTAAAAATTTAGAATTAGATATTAAAGCTGCTAGATCAAAAAGTTTTGTTTTGCCTGCTAGATTTAAAGCTTTTGAACTCATTTTACTCAAAATATCTTCAATGAATAGTCCAGTACTATGGCTACTATCACCTACAAAAATACAATTTACTTTATATTTTTTAATGACATGATCAGCAATATTGGCATATTTTGCTGATTGCCAATTTCTATCTACACTTCTTGATGATGGATTGATCAAAAAATAAGTTTTTTTAATATCAAATTGTTTTATTTTCTCGTTATATTGATCTTTANTTATATTTAAATTCCACTCGTATTTAAATTTGATATCTTTAGANTCAATTGATAGGAGATTTAAAAAGGTATCAACAACATGGTTTTTATTGTCATCTTTGGAAANATAATCAATAAAAAAACTATAAAATCTTGTAGACTTAGATCTATTAAAACCTATTGTTNTTTTTTTATTNACAAGAANNGATATTAAACANGCTCTTAAAGAGACTTGAAGCAAATATAAGTAATCAAAATTAATTTTTTTTAGCTCAGTATATANTTGAAAATATGAATTTATTTTTGATTTGTCGAAAACTATAAATTTAACGTTAGGTATATTTCGCACTAATTCATACTCAGTTTTTCCTATAATCCAATAAAGAGTACTTTCAGGATATTTATTTTTTATATTTTTAATAAATGGTAACATATGACATATGTCGCCTAATGAAGACAATCTAATTACACATATATTTCTAATTTTTTTATGGTTGTGTTCCATTTTTTCTTAATTATAAATGTTTGATAGAGTATACACAAAATTTAATGAAGAAATTACATTCCATGTTGATGATAATATATTCAACGTCCACTCTGCTAATTATGCATACCAATTTAACACCAAAAAAATAGGAAGAGGTGAAGTATATTTCATAGATTGTAATAATAATAAGCTGGTGCTAAAAGAGTATAACCGTGGTGGGTTAATAAGATATTTTACAAAGAATAAATATTTATATCTAGGTTTAAAGAGGACTAGGCCATTCAAGGAATTTTTAATGTTAAAAAGAATGCATGAACTTGAGCTGCCAGTACCAAGACCCGTTTCTATAGAGTTATCTATAAGTGGATTTTACTACACTGGAAAAATTATTACTGAAGAAGTTTTAAATGCCGTAAATCTTAAAAAGATAATTATATCTAAAAAAATTAATAACCAGATGATTTCAAACATTATAAGTGTTCTAAGAAATTTAATACAAAATAATATTTTTCATTCTGACTTAAACATCAATAATATTCTTATAGATGAAAGCTTATCAATNTACATTATAGACTTTGATAATTCNTTTTTTACAAAAAGAAAAANACTTTTAATTAANCCCCTAGATAGANTAATAAAATCNATTAGAAAAGAGCAAGAAAACAAAAAGTTAATAAAGTCTATAAGTGAGTTAAAGGATGAGATTATTTTGAGTTAAAAAATCTATATATTCTTTAGTTACTCCTGNAAAACCTTCAATACTTTTTTTTCCATTTACACCTATTTTTTTGAAGCTTTCAATATCATTCAGAGCGGTTTCAAAATAATTTTCAATTTCAACTATATTNTTACCATATAAAATACCATTATCATTTTTTAAATTCATAATTTCTTCATGNAAATTTTCTATATTAGGTCCAATTATTACAGGATTTTCAAAAGAAATAGGCTCAAGAATATTTTGCACCCCTCTTTTTGTTAACGACCCTCCAACAAATGTTAATGAAGATAAATTGTAAAAGTTTTTTAGCTTACCAAATGAATCAATTATAATGATTTCATAATCTTCAAAAGAATCTCCTGTTTCTGAATATAGTCCAACATTAAAGTCATTAAGAGTAAGAAAATTATATATCTTTTCTGCTTGACTAATGTGTCTTGGGGCAATTACTGCGATAAATCCTTTTCTATATATTTTGTTTAATACATTAAATAAAATTTTATGTTCATTTTTGTATAAGGATGCAAATAATATTATTTTTTTTGAATAATGATTTCTTTTTATTGTTGTCTTATTTCTTTCAAAATAATCATACTTCAANTTTCCCAGGTTTAATATTTTTGGTAAAATNTTTAAAGAATCAAATTTTTCTTTTTCATAATTTGATTTACATAATATGAAATCACATTTGTTTAGCGCATGCTGGACTAAACTTGAATAGAAAAATTTGTGCAGATTATTTTTTGAAATTCTAGCATTAACTAGACAAACCTTAACGTTTTGATTTTTGCAGGTTTTATACAGATTTGGCCAAATTTCTGTTTCATAAATAATTAAACTTTTAATATTATTTCTTTTTAGCCAAANATTAATAATAAAACTTAGATCAATAGGTAAAAAAATAATNTTGTTATCTTTAAATAATTCTTTTGCTCTTTTATAGCCAGAGATGGTGCCTACTGAAATGATTAAGTTAGCTTTCTTATTAATTTCCTGNAGTAGGTTTACTGCTCCATTTATTTCACCTAAAGACGAACAATGAACGCATGTTGACGCTATTTTTGAAGTNTTAGAAATTCCTACGTAATCAAGAAATTTTTTTTTATATAAAGTTGAGTAAAAAGATTTTATTAAACCTGTGAATATTAAAAATGGGCTCAAAATAAAAAAAATTAAATTGTATATAAATAAATACATTTAAGTGACTAGTTTAGCCAGCTATTTACATACCTAAGATCATCTACAGATAAAAGACCTGCAGTTTTTTTAAGGTTTAACTTACTTAAAATAAAATCATATTTTGCAATCAAATAATTATTTTTTGCTTCGTACATGTCCTTAATAGAATTAAGTAGATTTCTTGATGTTTCTAAATCTAATTTGAGGGATTCTTGACTCATTTCAACTTGCATCTCTTTAGCTTTCAATACTTTATGCATAGCGTGAATTTTCTTTTCGGAATTGAGTACATTTAAATATGCTTTACGAACTTCATTAGATAAGTTTTTTTTCATATAAGATAATTTTTGTNATTCAGCATCATATAAGTATTTAGCCTGTTTTGTTTTGTATCTTGTTTCGCCACCATAAAATATGGGTACATTTAATTGCAGACCAATATAATCATTATTGGAATCATACTTCCCAGAAGAGCCCCCGCCTTTATATGTTTTCGATGCACTCGCAACTAAATCAATTGTTGGATAATGCTTTGATTTNTCGTATTCAAGTCCTTTTTCTTTAACCTCAACTAAGCTTTTTTGAGCTATTAACGATAAATTATATTTTCCAGCAAGCTNTTCCCACTCTATTAAATTTTTTATATCAGATAGGCTTGGTTTGAAAAGCTTATTTAATGAGTNATATATTTCAAATCTATTTCCTGTGATTAAATAAATCGANTCTTTAGCAACATCTAAATTGTTTTTTGCTGAAAATAGATTTGACTTTGANACTTCATAATAAGATTGAATATCTTTAAGCTCTAATTCACTTATAATTCCTAGTTTAAATTTCTCTTTGGCTCCTCTGAGAGTTGCAGATGTATAGTTTAATTCAGATTCAGCGAAGGCTAGCTGATCTTTTGATTTTAAAATATCAAAGTATGCTTCAGTCACCCTTATAATAAGTTCTTGTCTTGCCAAATCTCTTTCAGCCAGAGACTGAGCAACTTCTAACTTAGATTTTTTTANTAATGTATACAGATCTTTTCTATAAACAGGCTGGGCAAAATCAAAGCTATGTTGATCCGTTGTATATTGAGAAGTACTGCTTGACCTTCCATAGACGGAACCAGATATTGCTTCTCGCGTTCTTTTTGAACTAGCATTAAAATCTAATTTAGGCAGTAAAGCAGACCTTGCTATTGGGTAAGATTGCATTATGGATTTATGTCTTGCCTCAGATTCAAGTAATATTGGGTCATTTCTTTTGGCTACCTCATAAATTTGTATTAAATCCACAGAAAAAGATTTTTGTGAGAACAAAAAGGTAAAAACAATNACTAAAATTTTAAATAATTTCATAATAAGTATATTCTAATATGTTGGAACGTTTTTATCTACTTCTTTAGACCAACCATCTATGCCATTTTTCAGATTAAAAATATTTGTAAANCTATTTTCTTCAAAATAATTTCCAACCATTCTACTTCTAATACCATGATGACAAATGAAAGCTAGGGGTTGGTTTGCTTCAAAATCGTCCATTCTATGTTGAATATCAGAAATAGGAATATGTAAAGAATTATCNATATTAGCTACTTTGACNTCCCAGTCTTCTCTAACATCAATTAGGACTAAATCTTTCANTGTGGACATTAAATCTTTTAATTCATTTGCACTTAATTCTTTCATTTTAAAAATCCAATTTTTTTACGTAACCATTATCAGTTAGTGGTTCTCTNAAACACTCAAANGGNTTGCTATCNATAAATTGATTTTCGCTTACCTTTTTTGAAACNATTAAATTACTAATNGGGGGTAGGCCATAAAAATAAACCATTAAACCATTAATATTTAACAATTCCTTTAACTTTAAAACTTTGTCATTGCAACTAGCATCAATTAAAATTTTGTCAAATTTCTCAATGAATTCCAAGCTTGAAAAAACATCTACACACTTATATGNNATGTTATGGAATGATAAATTTGCATGAAGAGATTTTGCTTTATTAATTAAACCCTCGTTTATATCAATTGTTACAACTTCTTTTACATTTTTAGCAATACATGCTGTTAAGTAGCCTGATCCAGTGCCAACTTCTAGGACTTTATCACTTTTTTTTAAGTCCATTTCTTGTAAGAGCTTGGACGCTAAAAGTGGTTTAGGAATTGAGTAGGTGTCATACAAGGGAATATCAACATCAGAGAAGGCGATATTATGATATTTTTCTGGTATAAATAAAGAGCGGTCTATTTCTAAGACCGTTTGTATAACCTTAGTACATGTGATGCCATTAGGCTTTAACTGTCCCTCTAGCATATTTAAAGAAGCTTCATGTCTGTTAATCATAGTGTATAAATATTCTTAGCCATTATATAAGTTGCAAACTTTACGTTACTTCGATACTTTATATATATATGCTTTAAATTAATATTTCATCTGAAATTAATTAAACAGGCTNAGGATACTATAACAATGTCTTCAAGAGATCCACTAAAATTTGACGAGAAAATAAAAGGAGAGTTAAGTCTACAAAACCCAGCATTTTCAAAGGTTTATGTTGAGTCTGAATTTAATAAAAATATTTCAGTTGGTCACATGCTTGTGAATCAGCATCCAACTAAAAATGGGAATTTATCTGAGTACAACCCGCCTATTCCAATTTATGACACTGGTGGTCCATATACCGATAAGTCTTATGAAATCGATGTTAATAAAGGTATCCCCAAATTCCGTTTGGAATGGATTAAGGAAAGAGAAAAGAAATACAACAAGAATCTCACGCAAATGGAATTAGCGAAGTTAGGCATAATTACTGCAGAAATGGAGTACATAGCTTCTAGAGAAAATATGTTGTTTGAAACCATTATAAACAATGAAGCATACAAAAAAATATTGCCAAATAACTATGGGAACTATTTTAAAAATAAAAATATGATTACCCCCGAGTTCGTAAGAAATGAGGTTGCTAATGGAAGGGCAGTAATACCAGTCAACCATAATCATCCGGAAAGCGAACCTATGATTATAGGAAGAAACTTTTTAGTAAAAGTGAACACTAATATTGGAAACTCTACGATATCCTCAACTATAGAAGAAGAAGTTGAAAAAATGATATGGGCAACAAAATGGGGAAGCGATACCCTTATGGATTTATCTACAGGCAAAAATATTCATGAAACACGCGAGTGGATTATTAGAAATTCTCCAATTCCTGTTGGGACTGTTCCAATTTATCAAGCATTAGAAAAGGTTAAGGGAAGGGTAAAAAATTTAAATTGGGAAATCTATAAAGAGACCTTGGTTGAGCAGGCAGAACAAGGTGTTGATTACTTTACTATTCATGCTGGTGTCTTGAAAGANTACATAGGTCTTACAAAGAATAGAACCACGGGAATAGTTTCTAGAGGTGGCTCCATTTTAGCTCAGTGGTCCAAAATATATAATAAAGAAAATTTTTTATACACAAATTTTGATGAAATTTGTGAAATCATGAAAAATTACGATATAACTTTTTCATTAGGTGATGGGCTAAGGCCGGGTTCGATTGCTGATGCTAATGATAAAGCACAATTTTCTGAGTTAAAAACTTTAGGAGAATTAACAAAAATCGCTTGGAGTAAAAATGTTCAAGTTATGATTGAAGGGCCAGGACATGTTCCAATGAATCTTATAAAAGAAAACATGGATAAAGAGCTAAGCGAATGTTATGAGGCACCTTTTTATACTCTTGGTCCACTTACAACTGATATTGCACCTGGTTATGATCATATTACTTCTGCAATTGGCGCTGCGATGATCGGCTGGTACGGGACCGCAATGTTATGTTATGTAACACCTAAAGAGCATCTTGGTTTACCAAACAAACAAGATGTAAGGGAGGGAATAATTGCATACAAGATAGCTGCTCATGCTGCTGATCTGGCAAAAGGACATTTCTGTGCTCAACTAAGAGATAATGCGCTGTCTAAAGCAAGATTTGAGTTTAGATGGCTAGATCAATTTAATTTAGGCTTAGATCCTGAAAAAGCAAGAGAATACCATGATCAAGATTTACCCCAAGAATCCGCTAAAGACTCAAAGTTTTGCTCGATGTGTGGACCTAATTTTTGCTCTATGAAAATTACACAAGATCTTCGTGAGGAAGATGTTTCAACATTTAATGTTAAAGACTTGAAAAAATAAGTCTTAAAACTTAATTTAATGAACTCAGACCAAATAAATTATAAAAAAGAAATCCAGAGTATTCTCAAAAAATATAATATTAAAGAAGGATGGCCTCAAGAATCTCTCAAAGAAACNTCTAAAATAAGCGGTACACAAATTAAATTTAATAACCGAAAAGACTTTACTAAGAAAGCCTTTATTACAATTGATGGTAAAGACGCTAAAGATTTTGATGATGCGCTATTTTGTGAGGAAAAAGAAAACTATTATAACTTATATGTTGCAATAGCAGATGTTTCAGAATATATAAATATTGAGAGTGCACTTGATGAAGAGGCATTAAGAAGAGGAACTTCAATATATTTTCCTAATTATGTAATTCCNATGTTNCCAAAAGAAATATCAAATGGGGTATGTTCCCTTAAAGAAAAAGAAAATAGGTATACAATTACATGTAAATTGAAAATTGGTAGTGATGGGAGTTTAATAAAATATTCNTTCCTGAAGTCAATAATTTCATCTCACTTAAGATGTACTTACTCGATGGTACAAAATTTTCTCGAGAATACTGATAAATANGAAGAATTAAGCGACGAAATAAAAAAGAATATTTTAAGTTTGAATAAAATAGCTAAGATATTTATNAAAAAAAGAAAGAAAAGGGACGCAATAGAATTTATCACCAACGAAAGCTACTTTACTTTTNACGAGGATAATCAGATTAAAGAAGTAAAATTAAGAGAAAGACTTTTTTCACATAAAATTGTTGAAGAATGTATGATTNTAGCAAATGTCGCTGCATCAAAATTTATCAAGAAAAATAATTTTCCGTGCTTATACAGGGTGCATGAAAAGCCTCCTCGGGAAAAAGTTGAAGAAACTGCAAATTTACTTAAAGACCTTGGCTATAGACTATCTAAAGATGGTGATTTAAAACAAAAAGATTTTAATAAGATTACTTTACAGGCAAAAAAGAATCAAGAGCTAAACTTTATCACTCCATTACTGTTAAGGACCATGAGTCATGCTGAATATTCACCGAATAATTTAGGACATTATGGACTTGCTTTGAAAGAATATTGCCACTTTACATCTCCAATTAGACGTTACCCTGACTTAGTTATCCATAGGATAATAAAAAAAATTATTGATAAAAAGAANACTTCTTTTGCTAAAAAAACTTTGAAAATTATTGGAGAAAAAAACTCTGAGAGTGAAAAAATTGCAGAGAATTCTGAAAGGGAAATAATTAATTTTTTAATTTGTCATATTGCCAAAAATTTAGAGGGTAAGATCTTTGACGCTATTGTTGTTTCAGTTGTAAATTTTGGTTTNTTTATTAATACAATTGAAAATGGTATTAGTGGATTAATTCATATTTCGACACTAGGAAACGAATACTTTATTCACGATGAAAGAAATAATTTATTAATTGGAGAAAAAACTGGTAAAAAATTTAAAATCGGTACTGCGTTACAAGTCAAATTAATAAAATCGCTTCCGAATGAAAAAAAAATCGACTTCACCATTGTAAAATGAAAAAAATATCAAGCAAAGATGAAATAACTGTTGGCTTTCACTCCTGTAAAAATATCTTTATAAGTAGGCCTAATGATATTAAAGAAGTCTTTATAAAAAAGTCTAAATCAGATAAATATAGCAAAATTCTTGATATNGCTAATAAGAATAATATCAAAACTAATTATGTTAATGATGATTCTTTTTTTCTCTTATCAAAGGTTGAAACTCACCAAGGTATTATGATTATCGCCAAGAAGAAAAAGTATTTATCAGAAGAAGATCTAAAAATGCAGCTAAAANATTCCAAAAATAAAGAAGTTTTTTTAGTNATTGATAAAGTAGACGATCCAAGGAACTTAGGAGCATGTATTAGAACTGCAGAAGGATTCAGTATAAATGGCATAATAGTAGATAAAAACAATGCACCNCAAATCAATGAAACTGTTAAAAAAGTATCNGCTGGGGCAACAGAGTATATNAATATATATATTGTAAGCAATTTGTCGAGAGTTCTTGATACTTTCAAGAAAAATAATATTTGGGTGTATGGTACATCAGGAAATTGCAAAAACTACATTGACAATTATATTTTTAATTATCCCTTAGCGATAGTCATTGGTGGGGAAAATAAAGGATTGTCTAAAAATATACAAAAAAAATGTGATGATTTAATATCAATCAAAATGACTGGAAATACTGAGAGTTTTAATATGTCTGTAGCAGCAAGCATTTTTCTTTATGTTACAAGCGCCAAAAAATCAGATTGAAAACTTCTTTTGTTTTTTATAGAATGTACATCCTTGCTCTACTTGTTAAAGACAAGAGACAGTAACCAAAAGGAAAAAATATGAGACATTATGAAATTGTGTTCTTAGTTCATCCTGATCAAAGCGATCAAGTTCCAGCTATGATAGAGAAATACAAGGGTATTATCACCTCTGAGGGTGGTGCTATCCATAGAGAAGAAGATTGGGGCAGAAGAATGTTGACTTACCCCATAAATAAAGTTCTAAAGGCTCACTATGTTTTAATGAATGTTGAGTGCAATCAAAAAGCTATTGATGAAATTAGCTCAATTTTTAAATTTAATGACGCAATTTTAAGAAATTTAATTTTAAAGAAAGAGAATGCAGTTACTTCAGAATCTGCAATGCTCACAAATAAAGAAAATGTTGAAAAAAGCGCTGAAAATTACTATTGAGGATTAAAAATGTCTAAATATTTTAAAAAACAAAGAATTAGTAAATCGCAGCTTGAGGAAATATCAGATATTGATTATAAAGATTTACACTTACTCAAAGATTATATAACTGAAACTGGTAAAATTTTACCAGCTAGAATAACTGGTGTTAGTGCAAAAGTTCAAAGAAAGATTACAAAAGCTGTCAAAACTGCAAGATTTTTAGCTCTTCTACCATATTCAGATAACCACAATTAGTATAATGAAAATAATTCTATTAGAAAAAATTGAAAATCTCGGACAGCTTGGCGATTTAGTGCAAGTAAAGTCGGGCTACGCTAGAAATTATTTAGTTCCTAAAGGAAAAGCAAAGTATGCTACTGAAGAGAATTTAAAGGAATTTGAAACAATTAAAGACAAGCTTATTGAAGAGCAAAATAAAATAATTGCTGAAGCCACTGCCCGAAAAGATATTTTGGACGGAGTTACAATAAACATCACTTCTGAAGCTAATGAGGAAGGACAACTTTTTGGCTCTATTTCAAATATAGATATTATGAAGCTCCTTGAAGAAAAAGGGCATTCTGTTGAAAGAAAGGAAATACGCATGCCTGAAGGATCAATAAAGTCTATTGGAGAGTATCAAATAAATATTCATCTAGGCATTGATACAGAGGCCACTGTAAATCTAATTGTCGAACCAAATAAGTAAAACTGATATTATCTAGATTTACTTATGTAAATTATGGATAAAAACAATAAAATCGATATCTTAAACAAACTTCCCAGTTCCATAGAGGCTGAAGAAGCAGTTATTGGCGGATTAATTCTTGATAATCAATCATGGGAACAAATAGCTGATATTTTGACTCCTCAAGATTTTTATTTTGAAGAGAATAAAAATACATTTTCTTGCATTTACGAACTATCTGAAGAAAACGTCCCTTTTGATATAGTCACCATAAGCAAAAAATATAGAAACATTAGCGATAAGGATATCTCATTATATTTAACTAATGTTGTCAAAAAAACTCCTACTGCTGCAAACATTAAAGCCTATGCGGATATTGTGAGAGAGCAATCAATCTTAAGGCAGTTAATACAGATAGGTAGAGGTATCATTGAAGATTCTTATAATGGTCTGAGAGATAGCAAAACTTTGCTGGATGAGGCTGAAAAGAAGATTTTTAATATTGCTGATGACAACCTAAGGTTAAAAACTGGTTTTCAACAAATCAATAAACTTGTAAAAGATTCCTATCAAACTATTGAAGAACTCTCTACAAACGATAACCCTGTTACTGGAATAGCAACAGGTTTTAAAGAATTTGATGAAAAAACAACTGGACTGCACGGCGGTGACTTAATTATTGTTGCTGGTAGGCCATCAATGGGAAAAACTACTTTTGCAATGAATCTTGCTGAATATGCTTCTTTGAAATGTGATGCCTCAGTTGCAATATTTAGCATGGAAATGGGTGGTAATCAGTTGTCATCGAGATTTATCTCTTCTATTGGAAGAATTAACCAACTCAAAATTAGGACAGGAAAATTATCTGATGACGATTGGCCGAGAGTTACACAAGCTGTATCACTTTTGTCAAAAGCAAAAATTTTCATTGACGATACTCCAGCGCTTAACCCAAATGATATCAGGGCTAGGTCAAGAAGATTAATGAGAGAAAATGGCCTAGACATGATTATTATCGATTATTTACAGCTTATGCAAGTAAGTGGTTCAACTGAAAACAGAGCCACAGAAATTTCTGAAATATCTAGATCTCTCAAAGCTCTTGCGAGAGAATTAAATGTTCCCGTTGTTGCATTATCGCAATTAAATAGAAGTTTAGAGCAGAGAACAGATAAAAGACCAATTATGTCTGATTTGAGAGAGTCTGGCGCTATTGAACAGGACGCTGATTTGATTTCTTTTATATATCGGGATGAAGTGTATAACGAAGAATCACCAGATAAAGGAAAAGCTGAAATAATTGTTGCAAAGCAAAGAAATGGGCCAATCTTTAAAACAAATCTTACATTCCTAGGGGAATGTACAAGATTTGAAAATTATATTCCTGATAGCTACACAATGTAGATAATTAATATGAGTGCAATAATTTACTTAGATCTCGCAAGATTAAAAAAAAATTTTGGTATCGTAAAAAAAATTGCAAGTAACTCAAAAATAATGTCCGTAATCAAAACCAATGCTTATGGTCATAACATTTTAAAAGTTGCCAAATCTTTATCTGGNTCTGATGCATTCGCAGTTGCTGAAATAAGCGAAGCTAAAATCCTTAGAAAAAACTATATTAAAAAAAGAATAATTTGTTTGCAAGGTTTTGAAAATATAAAGGAACTTAATTTTTGTAAAAAAAATAAAATAGAGCCCGTTATTCATAATGAATATCAGTTAAGAGAAGTAGCAAGNCTTAAAAAAANATCGTTCGAAAATATTTGGATTAAGTTTAATACAGGNATGAATAGACTTGGGTTTGATGTAAAGGAAGCNAATAATATATTCAAAAAANTATATGGTGNATCTGAAAAAATAAATCTTATGACTCATTTTTCTGATGCTGACGAAAAGTTCGATAAGAAAACAAATAAGCAATTAAGATTGTTTAATTCAATNTTAAGTACAGAGAAAATGGAAAAGAGTCTTTCTAATTCAGCTGGGATTTTAAAATATGATNATAGCCACAGTGACTGGGTAAGGCCTGGTTTATTATTATACGGAATAAATCTAACTCATAAAAAAATCACTGGATTAAAACCAGTCATGAAAGTCACTGCAAAAGTTATAGCAACAAGAAAATGTAAAAAAGGTGATGAAATAGGATATGGAAGCACATATAAGTGTAAAAAAAGCGAATACATAGCTGCTTTATCTATTGGTTATGGAGATGGCCTTCCTAGATCTTTTAGCAATAACGGAAAAGTATTCTTTAAAGGAAAAAAGTTTTCTATTGTTGGAAGAATATCAATGGATATTACCACAATAAGTTCTGGCAATAATCAACTTAAAATAGGTGATGAACTTGAGATTTGGGGTGATAATATTTCTGTTGAAGATATTTCCAGTAATATTAATACTATACCCTATGAATTACTTTGCAATATAAAATCAAAAAGAAAAATTAATTTTTCTAATTAACAATATTTTCATTTACTTTTTTATAATCTACTTTACCTGAACCTAGAAGAGGAATTTGCTCTAATTTTATCAGTTTCTTTGGAAGACAAAGATTACCACTTTTATTATCAATCATATATTTTTTAAGATCATCAAGAGTTGCATCTTTTTTATCTGTTACTATTACAATAGTTTCACCCTTATTTGAATCCGTAATAGAACAGGCTACATTAATATTGTTAGTCCAAAGATCGTTTGCAAAACTTTCTACGTAAGAAAGTGATACCATTTCCCCCGCAATTTTACTGAATCTTTTTGCTCTTCCTAATATGTGAAGATACCCATCTTTAAAATTTACTATGTCTCCGGTTTCATACCATTCATTATTCAAGCCAAGACTTTTATCGTCTTTATTTTCATAACCTAACATTATGTTTGGGCCTTTAAGACAAAGTTCTCCCCCTTCCTTATATTGATCATTATTTTTTAAGCGATACTCTATGTCAGGAAGTAACTTACCAACTGATCCCTTAAGATTATAATCAAATGTATTTACAGATACTGCAGGTGATGCTTCAGTAACACCGTAACCTTCAAGAATATTTATATTATATTTTTTTTTATATAACTCATACGTTGAAGATTGTAATTTTTCAGCACCAACTATAATCATCCTGATTAATTGAAAGTGCATTCTTTGAGCGTACCTCTCATAATTTTTTAAAAATGTGTTTGTAGAAAAAAGAATAGTAGATTTAGATTTTTTTATCTCATCAGGAATTTCTTTAAATTTTAAGGGACTTGGGAATATGTAAGCCCTTATACCAATATTAATAGGTAAAAGCATGCCTATGCCTAATCCAAATGAATGAAAGAACGGCAGACAACTAAAGATCTTGTCAGAATTATGAAAGTTTAGTGTTCTTGAAACCTGAGATATATTTGCAAGAAAATTACAATGAGAAAGTTTCACACCCTTTGGTATACCCTCAGAGCCAGAAGTATATAATATAACTGCTGGTTTATTAAATTTATCATCTGTCAATTTGCTAGAAGTATTTAAAGACAAAAATAATTTTAAAGTGTTAAGAAAAGAAGAAACAATTTTTTTATCTCTTAAAATATCCTCTAAGTAAATTATATCTTTTTCTGAATGAAGACTAGCAATTTCATCTTCCAAGCTTACTTTTGATAAAAATTGTCTTGAAGTAACTATTGAATTGATCTCTGAAGTTTTAATACATGAAGCTATGTTAGAAAAACCTGAAGTATAGTTAAGCATACAACAGATTTTCTTTAAATACTGTAAAGCATAAAATGTGCATACTGTAAAACAAGTATTAGGAAGTAGAATACCGACTTTAGTGTGCATTTGAATTCTATTTTTTAAGGCATCTCCAAAAATTATTGAATAAAAAAATAATTTTAAATANGAGAATTTATACCCAAAGNTATCTTCTATAACTGTCTTAAATAACTTTTTTCTAGTCATTATTAANAAATTATTAAAAAGTGTATTATTTATTCTATTTTTCATAAAGTTTTNTTAGAAAATATAAGTACAATAAATTAATTAAACTAAAAACATACAGTATATNATTAGATTTTTCAAAAAAAGAGAAAATAATAATCGTAAACACCCCAGATAAGATAATGAAAAAAGAATTAAAAACATTATTACAAGCTATNACTCTTGCTCTATTTATATCATGTGAATGTTCTTGAAGTTTANAAAACATGGGAATAATAATAAACACNGCTATAGAAGATATGAAAAGTAAGAAAACCGAATATAATAAATANATTTTNAATNCAACAGAAAATGCTAAACCTNCCGAAATTATAGAAATTATAAATAATGATATAAAAATTGAACTATCGGNCCTTTTTTTTGAAAAGNATATTGACGAGTAAAATGCACCAATAATTATTCCTACAAAAGTTAGTAAATATGANATTAATATATTTAANTCTAAGGTATTAAAAAATTCTGTTGATATTAAGGGAATCAGGTTTATTAATAATGCGGAAAAAAACCAAAACCAGCTTATTACTAGAATACTTTTCAAAAAAATAGAAGACTGAGAGATTTTTAATATTCTAAATGTTGATGCAAAAATATTTTTAGAAATTAACAGTGAGTTATTTTCAATTAATGAGTTTTGAAGAAATAAAGAAATCATAAAACCTAAAATAGAAAAAGCCAAAAGTAATTTTATAAAATATTCATTATTTGTAAAAAGTGTTCCCAGAATAATTCCTGAAATAATACCAAGGAATGTAAATATTTCTAAATATGAATTTGCTCTCATTAACTTTGACCCTATAGTAATTTCTTTAACGTAAGAAAACTTTATAGGTCCAAAAAAACATGATTGGAATCCCATAAATAGTAAACTTAAAAAAATTAAATTTATGTTTTGATTATTTAGAGAGTATAGGAAAAAAATAACAATCATTATTTCAAAAAATTTTAGGTATTTTATTATTAGAGCTTTTTGATATTTATCTGCTAATTCTCCAGCCAAGCCAGAAAAAAGAAAATAAGGTGCTATAAAAATGATGCTTGCTAATGAGATTAATTGAGCTTTGTTTAGAAAAAAGTTATTTGCATCATAATATGTGATAAATAATATCACCGAGATTCTCATTAAATTATCACAGAAAGCACCAAGAAAAACAGTAAAATAAAAAAAAATAGGAGATGTATTTTTAAGTTTTATCAATATTAAAGTTTAGTTGGATTTGGCACGTCTCCATATACCTCGTTGGGATCAAAAGTTTTACTTTTCTCAACAAACTTCAACGATGTTGTGTTTTTATTTTTATCATGTTTTATTTTTCTGTAAAAACATGATTTATATCCTACGTGACAACTTGCTCCAGTGCCGTCGACAGAAACTTTCATCAATACTGCATCTTGGTCATCATCAATTAATATTTCATCTATTCTTTGATAGAGTCCACTTGTATCACCTTTTTTCCATAAGCATTTTCTACTTCTGCTCCAATAATGAGCAAAACCTGTTTTTATGGATAATGATAATGCTTCAGCATTTTGATATCCAAGCATTAAAATATCACTTGTTTTACTATCCATTGTTATTACAGGAATTAAGCCTTCGTTATCAAATTTTGGCGCAAGTTCATTACTTTCTTCAACTTGTTGAACGCTTACCCTATTTGAAAAGAAATCATCACTCATTTATTTGTACTTCCACTCTGTAGCTCCATTAGAATCTTTTAGAATAATGCCGTGTTGAAGTAATTCATCTCTTACTAAGTCAGCTTTATCAAATTCCCCATTTTTTCTATAACTATCTCTTTGTTTAATCATAATTAAGACATCTTTTTCTAGAATTTTACTTTTAGCTGTACTTGAAAACCACTCTTTTGGATCAGCATCTAGAAAACCAAGAAATAATGCAGTATCTACTAATTCCTTTTTGTCTTGAATGCTAAGCATTTTTGTAATTGCAAGCGATGTATTCAGATCATCGTTAAGCGCCTCTATGACTTCATCATTTATATGTTCTTGTTTATCTTTTATATGATAAACCTCTTCTTTAACTTTATATAACTTATCTAAAATCTTTTTAGCTTGGTCTAGTAAGGTTTTACTGAAGTTTATCGGCTTTCTATAATGTGTAAGAAGTAACGCCAATCTTATAACTTCGCCTTTATAATCCTTTGAAAGTTCCTTAACGGTAACTATATTACCAAGTGATTTTGACATTTTTTCACCTTCCATTTTTAAATAACCGTTATGCATCCAGAACCTTACAAAGGTCTCGTTGTCGTTAGCACAGCAACTTTGTGCAATCTCATTTTCATGATGCGGAAATATTAAGTCCTGTCCTCCACCATGAATATCTATTACAGGTCCTAAAATTTTATTTATCATTGCCACACACTCAATATGCCAGCCTGGTCTTCCAGTTCCCCATGGGCTTTCCCATCCTGGTGAATCAAGATCTGAGGGTTTCCATAAAACAAAATCATGTTCGTTTTCTTTGTAAGGCGCAACCTCTACTCGTGCACCAGCAATCATATCTTCAAGATTTCTACCAGACAATTTTCCATAGAGATCATATTTTTTTACATTGAATAAAACATGTTTCTCTTTTTCATAAGCAAAACCTTTTGATATTAATTTCTGAATTATTAAAACCATTTCATCAATATAATCAGTGGCTTTTGGCTCTTTAGTTGGTGATAGGTTATTAAGATACTTCATATCATCATGATATGATTCAGTGTATTGATCTGATATTTCCTCTATAGTGACCTTTCGTTTATTGGCTGCATCAATAATTTTGTCGTCTATGTCTGTAATATTTCTTACATAAACTACATTCTTATATTGATTAAGTAGCAATCTATATAAAATATCAAATACCACTGCGGGACGTGCATTACCTATGTGTGGATCATTATAAACAGTAGGCCCACATACATACATTTTCACTTCATCTTTTACAAGAGGCGAAAAGTCTTCTTTTTTATTTGATAAAGAATTATATAATTTTATTTTCATATATTTTCAAAATATTATACACTGAATTATATATCTAAATACATTATGAAAACCATACTTATATTAAACGGTACAGTAATTAACGAAAACCAAATTCTCGAGCAAGATATTTTCGTTAAAGATGGTAAAATTAATAAGATAGATAACGATTTATCATCCCTAAGCGCTGATATCGTAATAGATGCATCAGGAAAATATGTAATGCCTGGCATGATTGATGATCAAGTTCATTTCAGGGAGCCCGGAAACCTTAATAAAGGCAGTATTAAAAGTGAAGCCACAGCAGCTGTAGTTGGAGGTGTTACCTCGTTTTTTGATATGCCAAATAATAACCCACCAATAGTAAAGAACTCGCAGATGGATCAGAAGTTCAGCATAGCTGAACAATCTTCAATATGTAATTACGCTTTTTATCTTGGCGCAACAAATGACAATGTTGAAGAAATAAAGAATTTAAGGAAAGATGCGTGTGGTGTAAAAATATTTATGGGTGCGTCCACAGGAAATATGTTGGTAGATAATTTAAAAACTTTAGAAGAGATTTTTATACATTCCCCTGCCTTAATCGCTACTCATTGTGAGGATACTCCAATGATTAATGAAAATCTTAAAAAATATCAGGAAAAATATGGTGAAGATATACCAATTGAATTTCATGCAGAAATAGGTAGTAGAGAAGCTTGTATAAAATCATCCTCTCTAGCAACAGATCTTGCAAAATCTTTTGGGTCAAGGCTACATGTTTTACACATCACTACACATGATGAATTAAAGCTATTTTCTAACGCTGAAATTGATCAAAAGAAAATTACCGCAGAAGCTTGCATTCATCACTTACTCTTTCATGATGCCGATTACAAACATTATGGCAGTTTAATTAAATGTAATCCGTCGATTAAATATAAAAAGGATATGGAATGTTTAAGAGATGCTGTTAATTCAAATATCATTGATGCAATTGCTACTGATCACGCACCACATGAATTATCTGAAAAAAAAGGACCCTACGCTAAAATTACAAATGGCATTCCATATATTCAATATGCGCTGAGATCATTGTTAGAACTTCATCATGATGGAGTGTTTACATTAGAGAAAATCATTGAAAAAGTATGTCATGGTCCCGCTAAGTGTTATGGTGTTATCGATCGTGGTTATATAAGAGAAGGTTATTGGGCGGATATAACAATTTTTGAGTTTCAAGATGCAAAAAAAGATCCAGCTGAAGTACTTCATAAATGTGGATGGTCACCTATGAGCGAAACAGAATACAGGACTAAAATAGATTCAACAATTGTATCTGGGAATCTTAGTTACTCTAAAGGAAAATTAGTCAATACGGAACAATCGGGAATGAAAGTTGAGTTTAGTCGAGACTATTAAAACTATTTTAACTTTTCTTGATTAAAATCTACTTCAACAACGATATCGCTTTTTAGCTGTGATTGGCAAGCAAGAATATAGCCATTGTCTAACATTTCACCATCAAGAGTGTAAGCAAAATCAGTTAATTCTTTTACTTTGCCCTCTTTAAGCACGGCTCTACATGTGCCACAACTTCCAACCTTGCAATCGCAC
>NZYO01000004.1 GCA_002702235.1 Gammaproteobacteria bacterium | reverse complement strand
TGTGGTAACAAATATAATCCTTGTTATGTAATCGAAACTGATATATCAAAAGAATATTAAATTTATTGACGATAGGAAATAAAAAAAGTATGAAAACTAAAATTTTGATAATTTGTCTACTTTCATTCACTTCGCAAGTATTTGCTAAAGATATTTACGATTATTTTGGCACCTCAACAATTAGTAGAGGTAAAAACGATGAAGCTTTTTGTGAAGGCAAATATTTCATTGCTCATGTCAATCATTTAAACAATAAGTCGGAAGGTATTGAATTTACAAAAATGTTTAATAGAAATCCATCTGTAGCTCAATACGGAGGTTATCATCAATATTATCAAACTGAGAAAAATTACGTTTTGATATTAAAAGATAATATGCCAATGGCGTATTTAAAAGGACATCATATTACATTACATTGTCAGGATTTAAATAATGATAAAAATCCAGAAATCATCGCAGAGATCTGGGCAAGAGGAGATGTATTTTTTAACTATATATTTTCACCAGAATTTAAAGTTATGTATGACAAGGATCAGGATTCAATGCTTTGGACTGATCTTGGTTTTAGAAAATTATTTGTTGATCTAGATAACGACGGCATCATAGAGATAAATGGAAAACATAAACAAGGATGGTGGGTAATAATTGATGAATTAGAAATGCCATTTGGTACAACTTGCTCCGCGTGTGTGCGTGCTCCTAGAAAAATTATGTGTTTAGTTGGTGAGAAATATCAAGATTGTACTGGGCGATACAAAAACGTATTAAATAATTATTTAAACTACGCTTTCGCGGCAATGGACATAAAGCTTCAAGANTACCCGAGGTNNTATGTATCACNTTANAACNATNTTATAGATATGATTGGATTAGCAATAAAATTAGGNCCTNANAAGGANGATGAGGTATATCAGTATGTAAAAAATAATTTTGATGAAAAATCGTTTAACTGGTTTTATAAAGATCTTACAAAGTTAGGAATCACTCGATTAGAAATTATTAAAAATGGTATAAAACAGCANTTTGAATAATATGGAATTAGACTTAAAGTATATAGATTTACCACCTACACATTTTCTTTATTTAGGGGAAAGAAATAGTAAAGGCCAACCTCACGGTAAGGGTATCGAAATTGANAATAATAAAAATCTTTATAAAGGCAGTTTTAAAAATGGTAAACGCCACGGCTGGTTTATTGAAAAACATCGTCTAAAAAATAGCGATTTAATTTTGTTTTGGAAAGGTTATGCAATCAATGGTGAAATGTTTTATCATTTTAAAGATTATGAAAAACGAACTACTTAAATATATGGTGGCCAGGGGCAGAATTGAACTGCCGACACGAGGATTTTCAGTCCACTGCTCTACCAACTGAGCTACCTGGCCAAGAAAAAAACAGATAAAATTTTTATTTGTTTGATTTTTTTTAAATTNCAATCGTTTTTTAAAAATATGGAGTATACACTAAAGTTTCAAAATTCGTCACATTTACTCTTAATATATTAATTTTATTAATATATTTTAATATATTAATTTAAATTTTCTTGTTGAAAATCAATAGTTTATAATNAGAAAAATTAGNATTTTTTTTTTAAAAAAACTTATTTGAATTAAATAAAATTCCTTTAAAATAGTCCGTTACATTACGTAATTATGTAATATTAACAACAACAACCTCGAGGACGTATTATGATTAAAAAAATACTACTTTCATTAGGTGTGCTTTTAGTACCAGGTCTTGCGTTAGCAGGTGGCCACGGTGCTGATCTTCAAATGAGTGATGGTGTTGGCGTATCATTTTGGATTATTTCTATTGCAATGGTAGCTTCAACAGTATTTTTCATTTTAGAGAGAGATAAAGTTTCAGCTAAATGGAAAACATCTTTATCAGTTGCTGCTTTAGTAACTTTGATCGCGGCTGTTCACTATTTCTATATGAGAGACGTTTGGGTTGCTTCTGGCGATTCTCCAACCGTATTTAGATATATTGACTGGCTATTAACAGTACCACTACAAATGGTAGANTTCTACTTAATACTTGCAGCTGTAACTGCAGTTTCAGTTGGAGTATTCTGGCGTTTACTAATAGGTACGCTTGTAATGTTATTTGGTGGTTTCGCTGGTGAAGCAGGAATTATGAGCCATATGACAGGTTTCATTATCGGGATGATCGGTTGGATATACATCTTNTATGAANTNTTTGCAGGTGAAGCTGGTAAAACAAATGCTAANAGTGGAAATGCTGCATGTCAGATGGCATTCTCAACTTGTNGATTAATTNTAACAATCGGTTGGGCAATCTATCCAATAGGTTATTTCTTAGGATACCTAGGTGGTGGAGCNNATCCTGACACATTAAACTTAGTATACAACGTTGCAGACTTTGTNAACAAAATAGCGTTCGGATTATTNATCTGGGCAGCTGCTGTAAGCGATTCTGCATAACTACTAGTTAGATTTAATAAATAATAAAAACCCACTATACTTTATAGTGGGTTTTTTTTTAGACTTAAAAAATGAATAAAAAGATAGTAATTATAGGTTCTGGTTTTGGTGGTTTAGCCATGGCTCTTAGNATGAGGAAACATTCTGAGGATGTAACATTAATNGAAAAACATNATGACCTTGGCGGAAGAGCTCGTACTTTCAATCATAANGGTTACAGTTTTGATGCNGGACCTACAGTTATTACAGCTCCTTACTTGATAAATGAATTATTTGCTGCTCATGCAAAAGACCATAAAGACTACTTTGAATTAATGCCGGTAAAACCATGGTATAGATTTGTATTTGATGACCATTCTCACCTGGATTATGGAGATAATATTTATAGGACAATAAAAAATATAAAAAATAGCTATGGAATTAAAAATGCGAGTGGTTATGTAAAATTACTAAAAAAATCAAAAAAAATATTTAATAAAGCTTTTATTGAATTATCGGATTACCCTTTTGAAAGTTTATTAGGAATGATTAAGTTTTTACCTGATTTAATTAAAATTAGATTTGACCAAACAGTTTTTAAAAGTGTTGCTTCTCATGTAGATCATACCAATCTACAAAAAGCTTTAAGTATGCATTCTCTTTTAGTTGGTGGAAATCCTTACTCAACAACGTCAATATACCTCTTAATTCAATATTTAGAGTGGAAATATGGTGTTTATTACGCGAAAGGTGGAACAGGCTCTATTGTTAATGGAATGGAAAAACTTTTAACAGAACTTGGTGTAAATATAATTAAAGGAACTGAAGTAAAAAAAATTGATCATAAGGATGGTCAGGTAAAGGAAGTTTCAACTGAAAATAATAATATAAAAACTGATATATGTATTTGTAACTCAGATGCAAGCTATACTTATAAAAATCTTCTTGGAATAAAGCCAAAGAAAATTTCAAATAAGTATGCATTAAGGCATTCGATGAGCTTATTTGTGATGTATTTTGCGACTAAAAAAATTTATTCAGACGTTCAGCATCACACAATTTTTTTTAGCAAAAGACATAAGGATCTTCTAAATGATATTTTCAACAAAAAAATACTTATAAATGACCCAAGTCTTTATTTGCATAGACCCTCAGCTACTGATTCAACAATGATTCAAAATGGTCACGATACTTTTTATGTATTAGCCCCAGTGCCGAATAATTATAGTGGTATAAATTGGGAGGAAATTGAGGAGGACTATTCAAATCTCCTCGTAGATATTATGGACAAAAATTTACTTCCAAACTTAAAAAATGAAATTGTAGAAAAATTTTATATAACACCTGAATACTTTGAAAATGATTTGAACTCTTTCAAAGGAAACGGTTTTGGGATTGAGCCTATTTTTAGACAATCTGCCTATTTTAGATTCGCAAACAATTCAAGAGAGATTAATAATCTTTTTTTTGTAGGCTCTAATACACATCCTGGGGCTGGTGTTCCTGGCGTTATATCGTCTGCAAAAGTCACAGAAAAAGTGATAATGAAAAAATATGCATAATCTAGAAAAAATTAATATTTTTAAAGAACATGCTAAAACTTTTTACTTAGCAAGTTTATTTTTTAATAAGGAAACTTTTGAGAAAGTTATAAATTTATACTCTTTCTGCAGAATAAATGATGATTTAGTGGATACTCCTGATACGAATTTTTCATATAATTCATTATCAGATTTAGAGGAAAAATTAAAATCTTATGGTATTGAAGAGCAGGTTATTTCTCAATTACAAAATGGTATCAGTTCAGACATTAATTTTGATCATATTCAAAATCATGCAAATCTAATAATCTATTGTTATCGAGTTGCTGGTACAGTAGGTTTAATGATGTGTAAAATTATGAAGCTAAAAGAAAACGAAGCAAATTATTTTGCTATCGATCTCGGCATCGCAATGCAGCTTACCAATATCATAAGAGATATAAAAGCAGACGCTTTAATCGGACGTGTTTATATACCTGATCAAGATATAAAGGCCAAAGACATAGTTGATGAGTCTAAAAGTAAATTTAGAGTAATAAAAAATAACGTGCAGAATTTAGAGCTCCTTGCGTCCCATTATTATGAAAGTGCTTTACATGGTTTAAGATTTATCCCTTTAAGATCAAGGTTTGTTATCTTAATAGCTTTAAGATTATACCAAGCTATTGGAAAAAAAGTTTTAAGGAAAAATCATATTTACTCAGATAAAAAATTATACATTAATATGTATGAAAAATTTTTAATCATTATTAAAACCTCCCTTGAGTTTGCTATATTACATATATATTCATTTAAAAAAAATAATCACAAACCTTTAAATCATTTATATATCAAGGATCTTCCTCATGCAAACAGAAACATTTGATTTTATCATTATAGGCGCTGGTTGTGCAGGATTATCCCTCGCTTATAGATTAGCAGATACAAAATATAAAGTATGTGTGCTGGAAAAAAATAGTAATAATGTTGTAACAAATAAAAATTGGTCATTTTGGAAAACTTATAATCATCCATACGAAAAAATAATTAAAAAAAGCTGGGATTCTTTTTCAGTATCTTATGAAAAACAAAGGGCAGTTGTAGATTGTAAAAATTATCCTTACCAAGCATTAAAATCAAAAGATTTTGAAGAATATACTAAAAATAAAATAACAAATTCGAATAACATTAACATTTTGTATGACGTTAAAGAGTTGCAATTAAAAGATATGAAAGATGGTGTTGAAGTGAGTTCTTCAAACTTTAAACTTCATTGCAATCATGTATTTGACAGCTCACCAGTAAACTTGAATTCAAGCATTTGGCAAGTTTTTAAAGGATTATACATAGAGCATGAAAACTTAGATTCTATCTTTAAAATACCCCATTTAATGGATTTTACTGATCAAAAAAAGGATGAATTTCATTTTATGTACTTTCTTCCATTCACAAATACATCTTCATTAATAGAATCAACATATTTTTCTAAAAAAGAAAATCTTGAAAAACTTAGTGAAGATTACATTAAACAGTTCATTAAAGACGAATATAAAATAAATTCTTATAATATTATTTCAAAAGAAGCTGGGAAAATCCCAATGAGCTTACATAATAAGTTTCAGTCTGGAAGATATATTACAAAAATAGGTTCATACTCAGGTGTTACAAGGCCTAGTACTGGATATACTTTTCTTAATATACAAAAACAAATTGATTATTTAGTTAAAAATATTGATACTAAAAACTACAATTTTAGATATAAGCCTCACTCAAAATATTTACTATTCATGGATAAGATTTATTTATCAATAATAGAAAATGATGCAAAAAAAGGAAAGATCATAACTTTTAGAATGTTTGAAAAAATTAATCGAAATACCGTAATAAAATTTCTTTCAGATATTCCAACAATTACAGATATTTTTAAAATAATATTTAGTTTACCAAAATTAATTTTTATTAAACACTTGCTTAAAGTTTTGAGAAATGAATGATATTAGTAATATTAAATTAAGACATCTTATATTTACCATTGTAGTAAGTATTTTATTAATTCTCTACTCATTATTTGGTTTATTGTTAATTTCTTACGAAGTGCAAATATTTATTCTATTTTTTTTCGTCGTTATGTTTGGTATTCCTCATGGATTTTATGATTACTCAATTGCTAAAAAACTTTATGAAAAAAAGTCATCAAATTGGCTCTCTAAATTCACAAGTATTTATATTATTACAATTTTAATTTCCTTAGCTTTTTGGAATATTTTTCCTTTAGCTTCGCTCATTATTTTTTTAGGTATATCTTTATATCATTTTGGATACGAAGAAGTAATTTATAATAATTTAAAAAGAAGTTTCATAAAGATCTTTATGATAGGTTCTATACCAATTATTTTTCCTTTTTTGTTTTATACTAATGAAGTTCTAAAATTATTTTCTATTCTTATTGGAACCAATTTACCTTCAATAGAGATAGGCAATGAAATTTCATTATTATTATTGTTTTTCTATATACTATATTTTTATTTTATTTATAAAGGTCTTTACCTCATGCAAATTATAGGATACTTACTTGTTTTAGCCTTTTTGCCACCTTTAATATCTTTTGTATTTTATTTTTGNTTTGTNCATTCANCCAGGCATGTTATAGATTCNTACTACAGTNNAGATAANATTTTTAAAAAATATCATCTTTTAACATTAACNNTTNCTATGGCTNTAATATCTTTAATAATATCGTTTGTATTNGGAGTATATATGNTAGAAGCATTTGATATGTCAATTGAGGTTTTAACNATAAAATATATTTTTATTGGANTATTCTGCTTAACTGTTCCACATATACTTTTAAGTTTAATAAGTTTAAATCAAAGCAAAATTACTTAGGTACAAATTCTTTTGGAACCTCAGACCCTTCCCCAAAAAAGAATTTTTCCATTTCTTCTTCTAAAAACTTTCTCGCTTTNGGCTCNATTGGTGTTAATCTGTATTCGTTAATTAACATTGTTTGATGTTTAAGCCATAAATCCCAAGCTTCNTTTGATACATTATCAAATATTTTTGCTCCTAATTCGCCTGGATAGGGTACTCTNTCAAGGCCNTNTGCTGTTTTTTTTAATTTAACACAATTCACTTCTCTCATTTCATCTCTCTATATTGTTTATTTAAAAAATCTTGAACTGGCTTAGGTACNGCCATATCTTTTTTGTAACTCAACCACTGATATTGTAGATAATTTGTTTCTTTAACACAAACTTCATAAAAAGAAATATTCATTTTAATATGTGAAAGTCTGTGTGAAATAGTAAGTCGAGATTTATTATTATAGTCCAACTTCAATTCTTCTTTTATAAAATTTTTAAGATCAGAAAGCTTATTGAAGGTTGGAAATAAAAATAGATTTTTCCAGATATTACTTTTCTTATTTTTATACATGAGAACTTTTTTTGATCTATTTTGTTGTGTGACATATAACATATACAGCTTCTTTTCTTTAAAATCTTTATTATTTTTAGCTTTTTTTTCTTCAAGGTACTGATAAGAGCAATCTTTACGAATTGGGCATTTATCACATTGTGGTTTTTTACCACATATACCAGAGCCTAAATCCATTAAAGCTTGGTTAAATTTTCTAAAGTTTGATTCAGGAAGAATATTTGAAGATATTTCCCACAAATCTTTCTCTTTAATATTGTCTTTTAAATTAAAAAATCTCTTTATAACTCTTTTAACGTTTCCATCAAGTATTGGAAATTTTTTGTTCAAAGATAAGGATAATATAGCTCCTGCAGTAGATCTTCCAATACCAGGAAGCTTTATGATATGTTCATAATTAGTAGGAAATACATTTTGATATTCTCTTGCAATCATTTTACTCGCTTCATAAATGTAAGAAGCTCTTCTATAATATCCAAGACCTGCCCATAAACTCATTACTTTATTGATTTGAGCTTTCGATAATTTTTCTATCGTTGGGTAATGTTTTAAAAATTTTTGGTAATATGGAATAACTGTTTTAACTTGGGTTTGTTGTAACATAATTTCTGAGATCCAAGTTTCATAACATCCTTTACCTTGCCATGGTAAGTTATTTCTTCCATGTTTTACCTGCCAGTTTATAAGTTTTTTTGACGGGAAAATATGCATTATTTATTTATGGCTTTAGAAAGATAATTTAGATTACTTATAAAAGAATTTACTATAAATTTTTCACCCAAAAAATCTGGAGCATCTATAAAAATATTGATCTTTGATGAGTATGTAATTTCCGTTTTATTATCAAGATAAAATAAATCCCATGATGTTTTTCCTGATTTAATATCATTATTATCTTCAGACACAACTGCACTATATATTTTACATTTAATAGAAGTACTACATGAATAAGTTACTTTTTCGAGCATTGATATATTTCTGCAAATAAAAAGGACACAGTCTCTAAACTTAGATCTTACAAAATACACATCAAGTGATGATTTTTCAACGTAGCTATCTTTAATTGTGGGATTAAGATCTTTTAGATTTTCGAAATTTGTAAGTTTTTTTAAGGCATTATCAATATTTCCATGATAAGAAAATTTAAAATCTATTAAAAAAGTATGTGTGCCATCATTTTCTTTTGTAAAAGTTACACTAGGGTTGTTAGCACTATATAAAGGAGAGATATAAGTATTTAATAGCAAGAATAAAGAGATTAAACCTACCTTTCCCATTTTCCTGACTTACCACCTTCTTTGAAATCTAATCTAATTTTGTTAATTATCATACTTCTGTCAACTGATTTACACATATCATATATAGTTATTAGACCAGTTGATACGCCGTGGATAGCTTCAATTTCAGCACCAGTTTTTCCAAAAGTTTCAATTTTTGCTATGCAGTTTACTTCACAAGCACTCTCTTGTATCTCAAAATCTATATCAACAGAAGTAACATTAATGTTATGACATAAGGGGATAATGGAAGGCGTATTTTTTACTGCCATTATAGCTGCAATTCTTGCAACATTAATTACATCTCCTTTTTTATGAGAGCCCATTTTGATCATTTTTATAGTTTCAACACTCATAGTAATTGATCCCGACGCAATTGCTATACGGTTTGTATCTTCCTTGTCTTTTATACTCACCATATGTGCTTCACCATCTTGGTTGAAGTGTGTAAACTTTTTATTCATAATACATGATAGCTTAACAAAGTGAGAATACCATTCCAAGTATGATTAAAATAAAAATTATTTACTTAGCACGGTTGTCTGAAGATCTGCAAAAGACTGAAGAGCTTTTAGATTTTGAGAGCGGAAAATCTATAAGAGATCTATATGATTATTTGGACTTGGGCAAATTTTCATATCCAATTTATGCTGCTAAAAACTTTACACATCATAAAATGGAAATGTTAGTAGAAGATGGAGACGAAATAGCATTTTTCCCAACTATAACTGGTGGTTAAATTTATCTCAGAAGAATAAAAGCGCTTCTATTTCCTCGTCTTACATTTAATACAATTTGATCTTTATTTTTTCTAGATAATTCATGGACATCTTTTATTGATTTAACTGCAATGTTATTTATTGAAAGAATTATGTCATTTTTTCTTATTCCATTCCTAAACGCAATACTATTTTTATTAATTGTTGAAACTATTAAACCTTCGATAATTCCATATTCTCTCATACCTTTTTTTATTTCTTTAAAAGATATACCCTCAAGTCTTGGATTAATTTTTAAGTTAGCAAGTTCTTTATTTTCAGAAATTTTGATTTCTATAAATTTTGTTTTTTTATTTCTTA
>NZYO01000003.1 GCA_002702235.1 Gammaproteobacteria bacterium | reverse complement strand
ACAGAGGACTGTCCACCTTGAATAACCGTAGTAACATCATCAAAGTAACCAGCGCCAACTTCTTGTTGATGACTTACAAAAGTATATCCTTTTTCATTTGCTTTAAATTCTGGTTCTTGAATCTTCTCTACATAATGTTTCATTCCCTCTTCTCCTGAATAATCATGAGCTAAATCAAACATGTTGTACCACATACTGTGAATTCCAGCCAAAGTAATGAACTGATATTTATATCCCATGGCACTAAGTTCTCTTTGGAATTTAGCGATAGTTGCATCGTCAAGATTTTTCTTCCAATTAAATGACGGCGAGCAATTATAAGCTAATAATTGATCAGGGTATTTTGATCTTACTCCCTCTGCAAAGGTTTTTGCAAATTCCAAATCTGGAGTACCAGTTTCGCACCAAATTAAATCTGCATACGGAGCATAAGCTAACCCTCTAGATATGGCTTGATCTATTCCATTTTTTACCCTATAAAAACCTTCAGATGTTCTTTCCCCTGTTAGGAAAGGCTTATCATTTTCATCATAATCAGAAGTGATTAAGTTTGCTGCTTCAGCATCCGTTCTTGCAAGCAATACTGTTGGAACATTCATAACATCAGANGCTAATCTTGCTGCAACAAGNTTTTGAACAGCTTCTTGNGTTGGAACTAAGACCTTTCCNCCCATATGTCCACATTTTTTNACAGCNGCTAATTGATCCTCGAANTGAACTCCAGAAGCACCATTAACTATCATATTTTTCATTAATTCAAAAGCATTAAGAACTCCACCAAAACCTGCTTCTGCATCTGCAACAATAGGTGCAAAAAAGTCAATAAAATCTTTATCGCCTTCATTAACTCCTTTTGCCCATTGAATTTCATCTGCTCTTTTGAACGAATTATTTATTCTTCTTACAACTGTTGGAACAGAGTCATATGCATATAGTGATTGATCTGGATACATTGTTTCAGATGTATTTGCGTCAGCAGCTACCTGCCATCCTGAAAGATATATTGCTTCAATACCAGCTTTAACTTGTTGAAGAGCCTGACCTGCAGTTAANGCTCCTAAAGAATTCACATAGCCTTTTTTTGCTTTACCATTCACTAAATCCCAAAGTTTATTTGCGCCTTTTGTTGCTAANCTGTATTCAGGAATAAATGAGCCTCTTAATCTTACTACGTCTTCNGCTGAGTAATCTCTTCGTACATTTTTCCATCTAGAGTTAGAATCCCATTCTTTTTGAAGTTTTTTAATTTGATCTTTTCTATCCACCACTATCTCCCAATTATTGTAAAATGACTAAGTTGCGTATATTATCATCAATTAAGTCAGCAAGCTAAATAAAAATAGAGATAAAATTCTANAGTAATTTAGTNAGCAATTAATAATAAAATTACGAGATTTTAACAACTTTTTNAATAAAATCATATGTTTAAAACAGCAGACATTTTAGATGATAANCCTGAAAAAGATATACAGATATTAAANCAGAAATTTAACTTTTATGGCAAAAAGGAAGTNTTTTNTGGGGAAATTTTTACTGTAAGTTGNTTTGAAGATAATTCATTTGTNAAAAAATCAGTTGANTTAGANGGTACTGGNAAAATCATGGTAATAGATGGTAAAGCTTCCATGAATTGCGCTCTTTTAGGTGACATGCTTGCAGAAAAAGCCTTTAAAAATAATTGGAGTGGAGTTATTGTTAATGGATGTATAAGAGATTCCGATATAATCAAAGACATTGATATTGGTGTTTTGGCGTTATCAACCAATCCTCAAAAAAGCGAGAAAAAAGATGTTGGTGAAGTAAATATAGAACTAAATTTCTTTAATACCTCTTTCATACCAGGTCATTATTTGTATGCTGACCTTGATGGNTTANTGGTNTCAAAAACTAAAATTGATATTTGAAGTTATGTAAAAGACGGTTTTCTTCTGTGATAATATTTNATATCCCTGAAGCTTGTTCTACCTTTATCACCAGTTCCAAGATATAATTCTTTAACATCAGGTCTNTCTAAAAGCTCTTTAGAGCTTCCTTTTAAAATTACCCTACCATTCTCGATTATNTAGCCTTCATCTGCGTATTTTAAAGCTACCATAGCATTTTGTTCGGCAACTANAAAGCTTACACCTTCTTTATTAAGGGCTTTAACAATTTCAAAAATTTCTTCGACTAACTGTGGTGCTAGACCCATTGATGGTTCGTCAAGTAAGATTAGTTTTGGTCTACCCATTAAGGCTCTTCCCATTGCTATCATTTGNTGCTCACCACCTGATGTAAATCCAGCCTGACTTTTTCTTCTAATTTTAATTCTTGGGAAATGTTCATATACCCTTTCTAAATCTTCTTTAGCTTGTTTTGGATTATCTTTAATAAATGATCCTGTCATAATATTTTCTTCAACAGTTAAATGTGAAAAACAATGTCTTCCCTCTAACACTTGAACAACGCCCGACTTAACTAATTGATAAGGGTCTACATCATTAATATTATTCCCTTCATAGGTTATTGATCCTTTTGTTATTTCTCCTCTTTCAGCATGAAGTAAACTCGAGCATGCTTTTAAAGTAGTTGTCTTTCCTGCGCCATTTGCACCTAATAGTGAAANAACCTTACCNTCACCTACATCAAGTGTTACACCTTTTAAGGCTAAGATTACATGGTTGTAGACAACCTCAATATTGTTAACAGAAAGTAGTGATTTTGACATATAAAATTTCCTCTTTATTAATGTGGGTACGGCCACATACGTAATTTTTGTTTTGTATTTTCCCAAAGCGCAGCAAATCCACCTGGCTCTCTAATTAACAACGCAATTATAAATACTCCATAAATCATATTTGATACATTTTCTACAACAGCTGTATCAAAAGCTCCCCCAAATAAGGAGTCACCAAGCCATGTAAATATAATTGGAAATTCATATACAAATATCGCACCGAGCCAAGAACCAGTAATAGATCCCAACCCTCCAATAATCACCATGAATAAAATTGTGAATGATCTATCAATTTCAAAGATCATTAAATCTACGTTTCCAATGTATGCGAAACAATACAGGCCACCAGCAACACCACAATAAAAACAACTTATAAAGAAAGCTAACATTTTAGTTTTTACTACTGGAATACCAATAACGCCAGCTGCAATATCTCTATCCCTCACTGACATAAAGCTTCTACCAGTATTGCTTCTCATCAAATTAAATGCAAAATATGTTAAACCTAAGCATATTAAAAAAGCTAGAACATACCGTGGGCCGTAACCNTGCATATCTATTCCTAAAAAGCTTCCTAATCCCCAATAATCATACATNCTNGGNGGTAATGCNACGACACCAGAGCTCTCATAATTTAAAAACCAAGCATAAGAGTTAAAAAACCACCATACAAAATATTGTGCAGCTAATGTNGAAACTAANAAATAAAAACCTTTAATTTTTGCAGCAGGTAATCCAAATATTACTCCAACTAAACCAGAAAAAATTCCTCCTATTAATAAAGCAAATGGAAGGCTCATTAAATCTTCTGGTATTCTTAAAAGTAAATTATAGGTCGCAAACGCCCCTACAGACATAAAACCAGCAGTACCAAGTGATAATTGACCAGTAAGACCAGTCAGTATGTTTAATCCAAGAGTTGCAAGACCTACAGCTAAAATTGGAATGATATGTGCACTAAGAGCGTATTCTGACATTGTAGGCACGTAGAAAAGCATTATTAAAAGAAAAACAATTAAAAAATATTTATCAAAAGATAAGTTTACTATTTGTCTATCTTTTAAATAGTTTGTTACAAAATTTCCAGTTTCTCTATATATCATCTTTAAACCCTTTCAATAGTCTTCTCACCAAACATTCCAGATGGTTTATATAATAAGAACATTAACGCAATAAAGTATGCAAACCANAGCTCTATTCCTTGACCACCNATTAAATCNGCTANATAAATTTCACCNAGNTTTTCGCCTACACCAATAACTAAACCACCTATAATTGCNCCTGGAATAGAAGTCAGTCCTCCAATTAATATAACAGGAAGTCCTTTCATAACCGCTTCTATTAAAGTAAACGACACACTAATTCTTTCGGCCCAAAGTAGCCCAGCAACCAATGCTATCATTCCTGTTACAGCCCATACTACTGCCCAAACTTTCTGTAGAGGAATCCCAACCGCCATGGCGGCCATGTGATCATCTGAAACCGCTCTAAGTGATAAACCAGTTCTTGTTTTTTGAAAAAAGAATGCTAAAGATACAATTAAAGTTCCCGCTACTATCGAAGCAAAAATATCGAACTTAGGTATTAAAATATCAAGCCAAGGTATATGGTCTGCGACAAATATTGGGACTGGATCTAGTAAAGCTAAATCTAAAAATTTTCCAAGTTGTAANCCATGAACGTCTGAGTCCCATATGAATTGTGAGAATCCTTCTTGAAAAGTNGCTAAGCCTACAGTNGCCATAAATAAAGCTAATAAATCTTGGTTAGCTAAAGGTCTGATTACAAATTTTTCAGTTAGAANACCGAAGACAACCATTATTCCTAAAGCAACAATAATTGCAGTCCAAAAATCAACATTATTCTCTGTCATTTTTACAAANGTTAAAGATGCAAAAAGTAACATNGTTCCCTGAGCAAAGTTGAAAATACCAGAGGACTTGTAGATTAAAACAAAACCGATAGCAACTAAAGAGTACATAACTCCTGACATTAAACCACCAACTAAAACTTCTATTAAATATACCCAATCCATAATCTATATCACCTTAATTAATGACTTACTCCTAAATATGCATCAATAACATCTTGATTATTCATTACCTCATCTGGAGTTCCATCGCCTATTTTTTTACCATANTCNANNACAACCACATGATCTGAAATGTCCATCACNACTCCAACGTCATGTTCAATAATTACAGTAGTAACTCCAAATTCTTTATTTATTTCTAGGATAAAACAAGACATATCTTGTTTCTCTTCTAGGTTCATGCCAGCCATCGGTTCATCCAAAAGTAAAACTTTTGGTTCCGCAACTAAGGCTCTAGCTAGTTCAACTCTTTTTTGCAATCCATAAGGTAATTTTGCAACTGGAGTTTTTCTTATCGCTTCTATCTGAAGAAATTTAATAACTTTCTCAACTTCAATCCTATTTTCAACTTCTTCTTTTTTTGCCCTACCAATATTTAATCCTTGTTCAAGCCAAGTTGATTTCATAAATAAATTTCTGCCGGTCATAATATTATCTAATACAGTCATACCCTGAAAAAGAGCAATATTTTGAAAAGTCCTAGCCATGCCAGAAATCGCTGCATCTCGAGGTTTTATTTTAGTAATGACGTTTCCATTATATGTGACGCTTCCCTCTTGCGGTAAATAAATACCGTTAATCACATTTAACATTGAGCTTTTACCAGCTCCATTAGGGCCAATTACTGCACAGATTTCACCTTCCATAACATTAAAACTGATGTCTGTAATCGCATTTACACCACCAAAGGTAAGGGTAACATTTTTAATTTCTAAAATTGGACTACTCATTATTTTAAACCTTCGCTATGTTAATTTCATAAGCATTATTATCAACATCCTTTAAAGAACAGGAGTTACTATTTTTATCAAGTGATGCAATCAAATCACCTAAATTTGATGTAATATTCTCACGCATCAAATCCATGGTTTTAGACACTTCGCCTAACATAAAAGTTCTATGTAAGAGAGCATATGTTTTTATTTTAAGCTCTGAGTCTAATGCTTCATTTACTTTATTTATGTGTTCTTTTATTAATCCGTACACTTCTTCTTTTGAGGCAAGTTCTGTATATCCGGTAAACCTTAAATTATTTCTATCAGCCCATGAATTTACTGAGTTTGGGTCAATAGAGATTAAGCACGATAATTGACTGTTATTATCTGAAATAACCATTGAACTTTTTACAAATGGTGAACATGTAATTAGGTTTTCAATAAACTCTGGTGAGTAGCTTTTTCCGTTTTTTGATTTTTGCAAATAATTTTTTCTTCCTAGGATTTTTAAACTTCCATCATTTTCAAGCTCGCCCACAAAACCTGAGTTTACCCATTCGTTTGCAAATGACTTACCAGATGAACTTGCAGCGTATGGTGATTTATAGATAATCTCTCCATCATCACCAACTTTAATATCAACACCTTCAATAGGTTTTCCACAATTACTTGAAGAGACGTTGTCAGGTGATTGAAGAGATAGGCAACCTGAATTTGCTGCTTGGCCAAATGATTGTTGAACTTTTACTCCAATAGAATTAAAAAAATCAAACGTATTTTTTGATAACACGCCATCACTTACAAAAGCATGTTTTACATTTGATAAACCAAAAACATTTTTTGCAGGTGAAAAAGTAATTAACATTAGGTACATCATTTTTAATTTAGTCATTACCCCACCTTCATTATTTGAAACTTTGTTATAACAATCCATTAAGGATGAGGTATGGTTCATATATCGTTGATAATTTTTTTCTTTCGCGGATTCAATTCTAAAACTTATAGATGTAATAATATGTTTATATATAAAAGCCGGTGCATATAAAATACTTGGTCCAATTTCCTGTAAATCTTTTTCAACTGTCTGGTTACTTTCAGGCATACTGAGACATAGTCCAGATTGCATGGAGAGCATAAATGTAAAAAGTAAATTTGAAGTAATAGATAAAGGTAAATAGGATAGAACAGTATCTTTGGAAGTAATATTATTATTTTNATTAATTTTTTCAGCAAGTGAGATTAAGCCTGAATGTGTAAGATCGTAAACTTCACCATCTTTTTCTTCATACATTGAAAAAGCAATACTATTACCATTAATATTTTTAATTAAATTAGTAAACTCTTGATCAGATAATTCGTCTTTTAATATGCTATCAATATGAACTAAATTTTCATTACTATAATTTTTTATTCCTCGATCATCAATGTAAACAACTTTTTGGACATTCTTACAAGATTTTTCTACTTCAAGAAATGTATCTATATGTTGTTGATCTTCTGCAACGACAAAATTAGCACTAGATTTATTTATAATATCCTGTACTTCTTTGCCAGAAGATTCAGGATGGATTGGAGCAACTTTTGCACCAATGGACTGAGCAGCTACAATCGAAAATATAAGTTGAGGAATGTTATTTCCATATATTGCTACAGTTGAATTTGAATCCACTCCAATTGACTGAAATGCTTTTATGAATGTTAAAACCTCATTATAATATTTGGACCATGAGTGGGTATTCCAAATACCAAGCTCTTTATGTCTTAANGCTGGGCTGTCTGAATATGTNTTACTGTTTGAATGCAATAATGCTGGAATCGTATCCATTTTTATTATTNTTTCCCCGAAATCTATTGTCTCGAAACCTTTTATATACTTGGTTTTCTAATAATTTTATACAATAAAATTACATCTCTTATGAAGTGTAAAGTTACACTAATATTAAGTAGCACACAAGTGTATAAAATTAATAACTTATATATATTAATATATAATTATAATCTTATTGATATAGTATCTTTATAATTATATAATGTTCTTCCAAGTAAACTACTTTTTACTGAATGGTTACTTGGAAAGACAAACTTAATATTAGATTAGGTATTTTCTTACTACTCCTAGGGACCTCTTCCCTCCTAACATTAGGATTTACTCATTCAAACTTTATTCATTCTAGTGCATCATTAAATTATTTGAAGTTCAATAACTCATGCTTAATTAATAAAGATCAGTATTTATATTTAGGTAAAAAAACTTTTTTAAATGATGTTGAAAAGAAAATTTTTAACAACCGTATAAGTACTAGATTGCCTAAATATATAGACTTATTTAAAAAATATTCACAAGATAATTTTCTTACATGGTATTTACTTGCAGCTATTTCTTACCAAGAATCACATTGGAATCATAAGGCTATTTCGCCAACACAAGTTAAAGGATTNATGATGATAACGTTTGATACAATGAATTTTATTGGAATAAAAAATAGATTAGATCCTGAACAAAGTGTGCATGGTGCATCAAAGTATCTTAAAAATATTTATGGCAGATTACCAAGTTCAATAAAAGGTCCTGATAGATTATGGATGACAATTGCTGCATATAATGTTGGTCTCGGTCATTTAGAAGATGCTAGAAAATTAACACAAAGGTTTGGGGGGAATCCTAATAACTGGAGTAATGTAAGTAAATATTTGCCTTTATTGTCAAAAAAGAAATATTATCAAAGCTTAAAACATGGTTATGCTAGAGGTTATGAACCTGTAATATACGTAAAAAGAATTCAAGCTTACTTAGAGATTTTAAGACTTAAAGACAGAAGTGTTATTGCGTCTTTCTATAAAAAATTCTTTTAAAAGACGACTTGATTCATCTTTATAAAATCCTTTTTTAACCTTAGGTATATGATCTANAGGAAAAACTTTTTTAATGGTTGNGATTTTTTCTTCTAAAGAAAAATTTTCATCAGATTCAGCAGCATAATAAACTTCTTTTATGCGAGCCTCAGTTATTGCTCCAAGACACATTATACATGGCTCTAAAGAAGTGTATAAAGTCGTATCGTTAAGTCTGTAATTACCAAGCTTTTTAGCGGCATCTCTAATAACTTTAATTTCTGCATGNGAAGTAGGATCAAGATCACTAATAACGCTGTTGTGAGATTCTGAGATAATTTTATTTTTTAAAGTTAAGACAGCACCAATTGGTACTTCTTCGTTTTCATAAGATATTGACGCAAGATCTAAGCATCTACGCATAAAAAATTTATGATAATTCAAGAGCTTTACCAGAAAAAATTAAATCTTTACCCCGTCCCACTCAGTTACAAAATCATCTATATAATCAGCAACAACGTCTGGTCTATCTTCCTGAACCCAGTGACCAGCTCTTTCAATGATTTGGAAACGAACTGGACCAGAGATATCTTTTTTTAAACGCTTTCCTGATTCAGTTGGCATCCAAGCATCATGCAGTGCCCAGAACACAGCAGTTGGGCAGGTGATTTTAGAGTGATCGACTCCAAGAGTTTCAGTATTACTTGGTTGTGAACATATTTTAATTAAAGATTTAAAACCAGTAAGACCATCTCTTCCCCAATGACATAAATAGTTTTCTTTTACGTTTTTATCAGTAAAGGCAATTTTGTCATGGCTTCCGGTTCTCATAAGCTGCGCGAATTGCGCTACTGCAAGCGGCATTTGCTGAGCTAAAACTTCATCAGAAGCCCCTACCAGACCGTTAAATGCTTCCACTTCAAGGACAGGCCAATAATCATAAGCCACAGGATTAATTAAAATGAGACGTGAAATATAATCACAGTATTTAGAAGCAAATATTTGGGCAGCACCTCCGCCATGATCGTGAGCTACTAGTATAACTTTACCTTTTAATCCTAAACCCTCTATTACACCTTTAATAGCTTCAGCTTGGTTGGTAAGCGTATGTTCAAAATCATCTAAAGGCATGCTTGATTGACCGTAACCGACCATATCCATAGCTAAAGTTCTATATTTATCTTTTAAGTGATCTTGGACATGTCTCCATAGCCTCGCATTTGTAGGAATGCCATGCACCATTAAAAGAGTTTGATCGCCTTTACCTTGCTCTTCAATGTTAATTTCAAGTTTCAAACCATTTATTTCAATAGGCTGCTTCATATTACAACTCCCTTTTTATTTTTATATCTATTAATAATATCTATATGTACTTAAAATTCAACTAAATTAGAGTTTTTTAATATTACAATCTCTATCAAGAAACTGTTCAGTTATATCTTTAATTTCTTGGCGTGATTTTTGAATNTCTTTATGGTTTGAATAAGTTTCGGCTTGTGAAAAAAAATGGATGTATGTTGGCTTAGAGTCAATTTTTTCATTTAGACAAAAAATGTTATTTTTAGTTATCACATTCCTCCAGATCTTACGAACTTCTTGCCAATATGTTTTTGTATTCTTCCAATAATCGTAAGCTGGTTTAAATTGATAATCTTTAATTTTTTGGTACCTAGCTACTCCATACTCTGATCCTAAATAAATATTTTTATTTTTTATTTTTTCATTCATTTCTTCCATTACCCATCCCCATGGCATTACCAATATTTTATTTAAACCTAGAAGAATATCGTAATCATTTCTTACAGANAACTCTCTTCNGGGNAATGGTCTAGGAGTGCTCTTGCTTACCCACCTAGATGCTCCATCACTATGAACCCAGGTACCGTAAGATTCATATCGCGGCGTATCATCTACTTGGAATACCGTTTGACTCCAGCTGCCCGGCTCTTTTGCAATTTTATTTATTTGCCACACTCTATTACCTTGAAAATTTAATATTTCAGTGTCTTCATAAGTCCAATCTTGCCTCCAATGCTTTTGAATATAAGGNCCTAAAACCTTACCTTCTTTATTTTGCATGTACATGACCATGATATGTTGTAAGGAAATAAAATTTTCTTTGTTTTCGACTATGATAATTACTTCCGTTCCCCATGATTTATAAGGATTATCAAGAGCATAATTGGGTTTGCTACCATATAACTCATTGAACTCAAAACTGACTTTATATTCACCAGTCATAGATAAAATTGCTAAACGATCCTGATCCTTTTTATTTTTACTTTTCTGGAGTTTATTAAAGTACTTTGATGGAACTGGATCTAGTATTGCNGGCTTACCTCTTGTTGTACCGCCTCTNGATTTTTGTAAATTTGATCTATCTAGCAACCAATCGATTTCTGTTTGATTTATATTGTTGTTCACACCTCCATAATTATCTTCAGATAATGCATGAGATGATATAAAAAAGAACAAAAAAGTAGCAAAAAAATATTTATAAATAATCATAAAATTAATCATAATGGTTATTGAAGAACAAATATAGCTTATTTAATTACACAAAATATTAATTCATAAAGAAATTTGGAATTGAATGAATTTCATAACCCCATAGATATTTAATAAGCAAATAGGAGATGCTTGTTACAAGGAATACTCCTATTATATTTAAAATAAAGCCAGCTTTTATCATATTTTTTATCGATATTTTTCCACTACCAAATATGACCGCATTTGGTGGTGTGGCTACAGGCAACATAAAAGCACAACTTGCTGCTATTGTTGATGGAATGGCAATAAATAACGGGTTAATATTTATGGCTAACGAAAAGGCAATCAAAATTGGAGTGAAAGTAGCAATTGTAGCTGTATTAGAATTTAATTCTGTTAAGAAAATAATTAGTGTGACAAAAATTAGCATTAACAAAAAAATATTTAAACCATCAAAATAAAAAGAAAATGTGCCAATCCAGTCAGCTAAACCTGAAGATGTAAATGCTTTGGATAACGCTATACCACCACCAACTAGTAAAAGAACACCCCACGGGATTTTATTTGCTGTACTCCAATCACAAGCCCTTTTCCCTTTGCTTATTGGAATAATAAATAATAACAAAGCACCAAACAATCCAATTGAAGTATCATTTATATTAATATTAAAATAATTATTTATAAATTTTCTAAGTATCCACAAAATAGCAGTAAAAAAAAATACTATTCCGACTATTCTTTCTGCATAGGTTGGCTTACCAATTTCTTCTTTAAGTTTTTTAATTGTAAGCTCTAATGCATTTGATTTACTTTTAGAAACTGTAAATACAACTCGTGTTAGTATGAACCATACTAAAGGTAATAAAATAATCGTAATAGGTAAACCAATCTTAAGCCAATCAAAAAAACTAATATTAAATTTGTAATTATCACTTAATATACTTGCCAACATTATGTTTGTAGGAGTTCCTATTAAAGTTGCAATACCTCCAAGTGATGCAGAATAAGCGATGGCTAGTAAAAGAGGTATGGTAAAATCTCTGCCTTCCGTTCTATTTTGGTTAACAAATATAGTTATTACAGAAGTAGCTATAGGAAGCATCATGATTGTAGATGCAGTGTTGCTTACCCACATACTTATGGAAGCTGTAGTAATCATGAAACCAGCAATGATCTTACTTGGGCTAGTACCAGATAAAGATAAAATATTTAATGCAATTCTTTTATGGAGACCACAGGATTCCATTGCTGAAGCAATTATAAATCCTCCTAAGAAAAGAAGAACTAGAGGATGTGCATATGAATTTGAAATATCTTGAATCTCAAAAATATTAAATAATGGAAAAACTATAATTGGAATTAAACCAGTTATGTAAATCGGTATAGCTTCCGTTACCCACCAAATTGTCATCAATATTGCAACGCCTGCTGTTATCCAAGCTTTATAATTTAAATCACTAGGCGGCTCATTAGTAATAAAAAATATAAATGAAATTAAACCTAAGGCTAAGCCATATACTGAAATAGAATCTCTATCAAACATCTTACTCCCACTCTATTGTTGCGGGAGGCTTTGATGAAATGTCNTAGCATACTCTNGCAACNTCAGGAATAGCATTTATAATTTCTGTTGATATGAGGCTTAAAAAGTCGTTATCGAAATGAACAGGATTAGCAGTCATAAAATCTAAAGTTTCTACTGCTCTAAGAGAAATTACATATTCATAAGACCTTCCATCTCCAGTTACGCCCACAGTTTTAATTGGTAAAAAAACTGCAAAGGCTTGCGATATCTTATAGTATTGATTGCTTTCTTTAAGACGATTTATAAATATTTGGTCTGCCTTTCGAAGAATATCCGCATATTGTTTTTTAACTTCACCCATTATTCTTACAGAGAGTCCAGGGCCTGGGAAAGGATGTCGCATAATTAAAGACTTATTAAGCCCTAATTCATTACCGATTATTCTTACCTCATCTTTAAAGAGACTTTTCAAAGGCTCTATCAGTTTAAGTTTTAACGATTTAGGTAATCCGCCTACGTTGTGATGAGATTTGATTAAATGCGCGTTTGCTGATGTGCCTGCTGATTCTATAATATCAGGATAAATGGTTCCTTGACCTAGCCATTTAGCATTTTTTATTTTCTTAGCTTCTTTTTGAAAAACATCTACAAATGTTTTACCAACAATTTTTCTTTTTTCCTCAGGATTTGTAACTCCTTTTAGACGTCTTAAAAAAAGTGATTCAGCATTAATATATTTTATATTAAGATTTTTAAATTTTTTAAAAGCTTGCTTAACTTCATTTTCTTCATTTTGCCTCAAAAGACCATTGTTAATAAAAATACAAATAAGATTTTTTCCTATTGCTTTATTAATTAANGCAGCAGCAACAGAAGANTCTACTCCACCTGATAAACCAAGAATTACTCGATCTTTACCTATTTGGCTTTTAATTTCACTAATAGTGTCTGAGATTATATTTTTTGAGTTCCATGTTTTTCTAAATTTACAAATATTAATTAAAAAGTTTTTTATAATTTTTCCTTTATCCTTGGTATGAGTAACTTCTGGATGAAATTGAAGCCCGTAAAGCTCTTTAGTCTTGTGCTTTATTGCCGAAATATTATTATTCCCAGATGATGCTATAACATCAAAGTGTGAATTAACATCTATGACACTATCTCCATGCGACATCCAAACTTGAAAATTATTATTACACCCTCTAAATATATTACTCTCTTTAAGTATCCTAAGATCAGCTTTACCATACTCTCTAATTTTTTTACTTTTCACTGAGGACTGATAAAATTTTGCTACAGCTTGCATTCCATAACAAATACATAGCATAGGAATATTTGAATTAATAAGTACGTTTAAAAATTTTTTATCAAATGTATCTTTAACCGAGGATGGCCCGCCAGACAATATAATCCCTTTGACTGTTGTGAGATCAAGATTTAAATTTTTTGAATATGTAATTATTTCTGAGTAAACCTTATTTTCTCTTACTCTTCTCGCAATTAATTGTGTGTATTGTGAACCAAAATCAACAATTAATACTTTTTCATTTTTCATTATTTAACTTTTTTGATAGTTAGGAGGCTCTTTTGTAATACTGACGTCATGAACGTGACTCTCATTTACCCCAGCATCTGTTACTCTCACAAATTTAGCTTTATTATGCATTTCATTAATATTTTTACATCCAATGTAGCCCATACTTGATCTTAAGCCGCCAACTAATTGATATAAAATACTACTTAATGGCCCTTTATAGGGCACCCTTCCTTCAATTCCCTCTGGAACAAGCTTATCTTTTTCATCATTATCATCTTGAAAATATCTATCTTTAGAACCATCTTTCATAGCTGCAATCGACCCCATTCCACGATAATTTTTATATGTTCTACCTTGATAAAGCTCTATCTCACCAGGTGACTCCTGTGTTCCTGCAAATAAACCTCCAAGCATAACTGTGTCTGCCCCAGCTACGATTGCTTTTGAAATATCCCCAGAAAATCTAATTCCACCATCAGCAATTACTTTTACATTTGATCTCTTTAATGCTCTTGATACTTCGTCTATAGCAGTTATCTGAGGAACACCAACACCAGAAACTATTCTCGTTGTACAGATTGATCCTGGTCCAATTCCAACTTTTACCGCATCAACTCCAGCTTTTTTTAAATCTAAAGCTGCTTTTTTGGTTGCAATATTTCCAGCTATGACATCTGTCTTAGGGTGTTTCTTTTTTAAAGCTTTAACTGTTGATATCACCATCTCTGAATGTCCATGCGCAGTGTCAACTACTAAAAAGTCTACTTCAGATTTTATAAGAATGTCTGCTCTATTTAAGGCGTCTTTATTTACTCCAATTGCAGCACCAACCCTTAGTCTTCCAAACTTGTCCTTACAAGCATTTGGATAATCAGTAGATTTTTGTATATCTTTTACAGTAATTAATCCCTTCAAGTGAAACTTGTCATTTACGACTAAAATTTTTTCTATTCTATGTTTATGTAGAAGTTTTTTTATCTCTTCTTTAGAGGCGCCTTCTTTGACAGTCACTAAACGTTCTTTAGGTGTCATAATGGAGGATATTTTATTATTAGTTTTTGTTACAAAACGAAGATCTCTTGCAGTTACAATTCCTTTAAGTTCCTTCCCACTTACAATTGGTACCCCAGAAATATTATGTTTTTTGGTTAAATCTAGAACTTGATTAATGCTTGCTAAGGGTGACGTTACAACTGGCTCAGTTATAATACCAGATTCGTATTTTTTAACTTTTTTTACTTCCTCGGCCTGCATTGTAGGGTCTAGGTTTTTGTGTATAACTCCTATTCCGCCTTCTTGTGCTAATGCTATAGCTAGATTTGCCTCTGTAACTGTGTCCATGGCTGCAGAAAGCACAGGAATATTTATTGGGATATTTTTAGTTAAATAAGACTTTAAGATTGCTGATTTCGGTAAAACGCTTGATCTATCTGGCACAAGAAGAACGTCATCAAATGTTAACGCTTCTTGAGTAATTTTTAGCATAAATACCTCTTTTAAAAGGCATTATATTAATTTTTTGTAAAAAGTAAATAATAATCTAAACTTGTGGAATGAGTAGTCACATACCACAAGAGGAAATACTAACAATTTCTGAACTTTCAAGCCTGATATACAGGCAGATAGATAAACAATATCCTGAATTAATTTATGTAAGTGGTGAACTTTTTGAAATGAATAAAGCTCAATCTGGCCATGTATACATTACATTAAAGGATAAAAATTCATCTATTAATTGTACTTTATGGAAATCAAAAGTTTCAGTACAAAATAAAATTCCTGATATAGGATCAGAGATAATTATTAAATGTAAAGTTAATTTTTACCCGCCAAGATCTTCTATATCATTGGATATATATGACATTTATGATATTGGCTCTGGAAATTTTCATAAAATTTTTGAAGATACTAAGAACAAACTCATTGCTCGAGGTTTACTTGATAATAAAGTAAAAAAAGTATTTCCAAGATATCCAACTGGAATTGCAATAATTACTTCTTTATCTGGCTCTGTATATAAAGATATTTTAAAAATAATCAGTAGAAGGTTTCCTGTAAGAAATATTGGGATTTTTAATTGCGCTGTTCAAGGCAATAAATGTGCTGACACAATAATTAAACAACTAAAATTGTTAGAAAAACTAGATGATTATGAAATTATCATTATAGCTAGAGGTGGTGGATCGCTTGATGATTTAATTGGTTACAATAATGAAAAACTAGCAAACGAAATTTTTAATTCAAAAAAACCTGTAGTAACAGCAATCGGACATGAAACNGANACAACNATATGNGACCTAGTTTCAGATTTTCGAGCCGCTACTCCATCTGAAGCAGCNGAATTTATAACACCAAATATANTTGANGTTAAAGAGGAAATTGAAAACACAAAAGTATATTTAAAAAAAGATTTTAAAAGTAAANTAGATAAGTTTAGAAATATCTTAATTCATGTAAATCAAGANATAGAAATAAATAGCCCTAAAAATAAGCTAAAAGAACTTAGCCAAAAAATTTATTTTCATAAGAAAAATTATGTAAATAATATAACTAATATCAAAACAAACTATAATGCTAATTTAAAAGAGTTATTTTATATTTTAAAAAATAATAATCCTTATGAAAAAATTAAAAGAACTTTGGAATTAGTAGAAAATAAACGATTTATTTTAGAGCAATCTAAAGAAAAAATCATGGAATCAGTAAGNCAAGAATTGGTTTTTTTAACAAATACTGCAAAAAGTGTGAATCCTGAGAATGTTTTAGAGCGAGGATATTCTTTAACTTATGACTCAAATGGTAATGTTATAACGAAAAGTTCAAGTGTAAAAAAAGATGATATTATCACTTCTAGATTAAGCAAAGGCCTAATAAAGTCAAAANTTTTACTNAAAAATGATAAATAAACTACTCCTTAAACCATGTCCATGGTGTTTCTTTNCAGATAACAAAATATATATATACATTTACTAAGATTACAATAATAATTGCTATCGCAGCACCAATTGACCATAAAACGTCATGCGCATGATTCTGGAATCCAAACATATTCATCAAATATATTGCTAAAGCGGTCCAAGCGATCATAACAATAGCAGCAATATATTCCCTCATAANATTCTCCTCTAATCGATTTATTCTAATTATTTTTTATAATTTATATTAATTTTTACTTTTAATCAAATAAATATATGAATTTACTTACTTTGATGATCCAGAATCTTCAAACTTGTCATAAAAGATTTCATTTTCTGACATTCCTTCATTTGTCAAAACAGCTATAGCAGCATCGATCATAGGAGGNGGGCCGCATAAAAAACCCTGACAGGNTTTNATATCTAATTTTTTATCATCTATATAATGAGATTTTAAGTAGTCAGTCACCATTCCTCTTGGACCTTCCCAGTTAGAATCCTCAGGCTCCATATTTAAAACGGAAGAATATTCAAAGTTATATTTTGGATTCCATTTTGATTTAATATCATCCATTTCTTTTTGACTGTACAAATCATTTTGTGTTCGTGCTCCAAACAAAAATATTGCATCTCGCTCTACTTGATCTATAGCAGCTTGTTCTAAAATTGCTTTAACTGCACTCATGCCGCTACCACCAGCAATACAAACCATTGGTGAGTCCTTATGCCTATAATGGAACTGCCCGAACGGTGTGTTAACTTCAACCTCTTGACCTATAACGTCTTCATCAAAAAGCCATCCAGTGAATTTTCCATCAGGAACTTTTCTTATATAGAAAGATAATTGATTCTTGGATTCATTTTGAGGTGCTCTAGCAAAAGAATACGATCTTCCACCACCTACCTTACTAACAATTAGTTCAGCATACTGNCCNGCCATNGCTTCATGTTTAAGATCACTGAATTCTAAAATTAATTCAACAATATCATGNGTTAAATGATTAACTTCNTTNACCTTACCAACATAATTCTGCGTTGGAACTACACTTGAATTCTCATCAATTTCTACATCAATNTCGATATCTGATTTNAGTCTGCTTTGNCATGCAAGAATTTTTCCTGACTTTAACTGATCTCCNGTTAAGACGTAAGANAAGTCNGTTAGTTGTTTAATTTTTCCTTTTTTAAGTGTACAAGTACATGATCCGCAACTTCCAACTCTACAATCNTGGGGAAAACTAACGCCAGCTTTAAGAGCAGCGGCAAGTAAGTTTTCATCAGGTTGAACAGTGATTTCATATTCACCTGAATTTATTATCACTTTAGAGGGACCTTTTTTTCCAAATAAACCAAACATAAAATTAATACAATTCCTTGTGTTTAAAACACTAAAATGAGAACATTTTTTTTGATTACTTACAAGCTAAACAACATTGATGCCTACATTTCTAAGAGTATTGCTATCCATTTCCTCTTTTGTAGGTAAAAATGTATAAGGTTTTACCGCCTCTTTACTAGTTGAATCATGGTCTTTTACAGCAGCACACCATTCAGAAGTTTTTGCTCTAGAAGAAACTAAACCACCATTGCCAGTTGCCTCCAAAACGTTAACACAGCTCATCCAATGAATGTCGGCTAAACTAAACTCACCACAAATAAATACACCTTTTCCAAGCTTTGGGTCTGGTGGATTTGTTAATAAATTTTCAAGTAGGTCAAATGCAGTATTAAGAATTGACTCATCTGCAGAGCCTTTAAGACTTGCAGCAGCTTGAGGTTGGACATGATCAGTAGCAATATGAGCATACTGATACATAACTGCTCTTATAACACCATTTCTAGGAACTAGTGATGGGCCAAAACCTTTATCATCAAGATATGACATTATTGCGTATGTTCCATAAACAGTATTATTTTGATCTTTTAATAACGGCGCACTTGATAAAGGTGAATCAGCTTTAACTTCATCTCCACTGTTTATTAACATCGCCTCAATATCAACCCCTTTTTCACCAGCAGTCTGTAAACATTTTGCTGTGTCAATACAACTTGGGTTGCCGTAGAGTTGCATTGCGCTTGCTAATTTATCGCCAATCATTGTTCAGTCATCCTCCAATTTTTTTTATTTTATTACTCTTCTACTTTTAATGCTCCAGAAGGGCATTGTGCTACGACAGATTTAATATTATCTTCAGAATCTGCTGAAGTATCAATTACGAACTGTCCGTCTTCTATTTTAAAGACATTTGGCGCACCTTGCACGCATTTGCCTGCATGGATACAAACATTTTCATCCCATGTTACTTTCATGACATTCTCCTATAAAAAACATATCTCGCCTATATATTACTTAAATCTTGGAGAATATTAAAGTATTAAATTAATCAGTTTATTCTGGGATAAAATTGAGGCTCAAGGAATTAATACAATATCTTAATGAATTATTTGGTCCGTCATCAAATACATGCCCAAGATGAGATCCGCAATTTGAGCAATTAACCTCAATTCTCTTCATACCGTATGAATTATCCTCGGAATGTGTAACTGATTTATTGCTAAAAGGTATTGAGAAACTGGGCCATCCAGATCCAGAGTTAAATTTACTTAGTGAGGTGAATAATTTTTGATCACAACATTTGCAAATAAAAGTTCCTTGCTCATAAAAGTTATTATATTTTCCAGTAAAAGCAGGTTCTGTTCCTTTGTTAATGCAAATTTCTATTTCTTCATTAGTAAGCTTATTTTTTATTAGCGATTTATCCATTAATTATCGACAGCTTTCATAGATAATTTTATTCTTCCTTGTTTATCTATTTCTATCACACGAAAACAATAATAGAATTAAAATCTCAATTAATTTTGAAA
>NZYO01000031.1 GCA_002702235.1 Gammaproteobacteria bacterium | reverse complement strand
CTGCTCATAAATTTCACGGTCCAAAAGGCATTGGCTTCCTTTATCTTAATAACAAGCATAAAATTTCACCCTTTATCCATGGGGGAGCTCAAGAAAGAAACATGAGGGGTGGAACGGAGAATGTTTATGGTATAGTAGGTNTGTCNGAAGCCTTAACNTTAGCNTATGAAAACATGANANCTCATANGGATAAAATTATNAANCTNAAAAAGCATATGATNGANNCNTTAACTAAAAAAATTAGCGGCGTTAAATTTAACGGNNTGTCTGATAACATTAATNAAAGTTTGTATACCGTATTAAATGTNAGCATNCCNAAAATTGAAGATCAGCAGATGTTTTTATTTAATTTGGANATTAATAATATTGCNGCATCAGCTGGAAGNGCCTGTACAAGTGGATCCGATTCAGGCTCTCATGTTTTGAAAGAAATTAAAAAGGAAAAGGGATATGTAAATGTTCGTTTCTCTTTTAGTAAATACAATTCTGTAGAGGAGGTTGATTATGTTGTCAATAAAATTGAAGAAATTAGAAGTTTTTAAAAAGGATGAGCTAACCAAATAAAAAATCCATAAATCGCATATCTAATAAATCTAGCAAGAGAATAAAGTAAATATCTTTTTCGGTCAAAGCCCACTGCTCCAACTACTGCACAAGTTGCAGAGAAAGGCAAAGGTGTTATTGCCGCAACTACAATGAATAGCCACCCAAAGGTGCTGATTTTTCTTTCGTATTTTCCAATCACATTTTTTTTCATAAAATCATATAACCACGTATGATGTAAGTATTTACCAAAATTGAATGCAACAAAACCTGCTATATAAGAAAGAATAGAAAACATTACTACATAAAAAAGATAAGAGCTTAATGGCCTCGAGGTTATAGCCCAAATCATAAATAGTTCAGGGGGAATTAAACCTAAAATTAATTCTGACATAAAAAACAGCAGAAATACAAAAAAAGCAGGGAAATCAAATGCTACTTTATCTTTTAAAGACGAAAGGTCCAGATAACTAAAAGTAATTTTGTAGAAAGCTAGAGCGATAGCAAAAAAAACTATTCCTCTCAGAAAGTTTTTTAATAAAAAGACTAGTCTTACTTTATCTCTTCTTAACATTATAACTCGGTTTAGCCTTAAAATTAATAATATAAACTAATTATATATATTTTTGTTGCATGAATAAAAAAATGTCATTGTCTGCAGATTCATTATTAAAAAAGTATGGCTCAAAAAGAGTTGTAGATAATGTTTCTGTTGAAGTAAAACAAGGAGAAATTGTTGGCCTTCTTGGTCCTAACGGAGCAGGAAAAACAACAACGTTTTATTCTATAGTAGGCCTTATTAAACCAGATTCAGGATTAGTTTTTATAGGTGGTGAAAACGTCACTAAACTACCTATGTACCAAAGGGCAAGAAAAGGAATAGGTTACTTAGCACAAGAAGCATCTGTTTTTAGAAACCTTTCTGTTAGAGATAATATTTTAGCAGTATTAGAGGGAACCAAAATGAGTAAGCAAGAGCAAGAAGAAAAAACAGAAAAACTTTTATCAGAATTTGGTCTTGAAGATGTTCAAAATAGCATGGGAATGGTCCTTTCGGGAGGTGAAAGAAGAAGAACAGAAATTGCGAGAGCGTTAGCGACAGAGCCAAAATTTATTTTATTGGATGAGCCATTTGCGGGTGTTGATCCAATTGCTGTTGAAGAAATTCAGTCTATTGTCTATTCCTTAAAAAAGAAAAACATAGGAATATTAATTACTGACCATAATGTTGACGAAACTCTTTCTATAACCGATAGATCATACTTAATGTTTGAGGGCAAATTACTTAAATCGGGAACATCAGAGGAGCTTGCTGCAGATGAGCAAGTAAGAAAATTATATTTAGGCCAGAAATTTGAGCTTAAAAGAAAGATATAGATAATGGGCGCATTAACTTTTTTTGCTCGTTTGTTTTTTAAGCTAAGAGAAAAATCAATCAATGCATTTATTCAGAGTCCTATTAAGGATCAAAGAGAAATTCTTAAATCCCTATTAAAAAAAGGAAGGGACACAAATTATGGTGAAGAATTTAATTTTAGTAGAATCCATTCTTACAAAGAATATTCTTCTATTGTTCCAATAGTTGATTACGAAGATTTTTTTAATAAAATAAAAAAAACTCTAAATGGAAATGATAATGTTATTTGGCCTGACAAAATTAAGTGGTTTGCAAAATCATCTGGAACGACCAACGACGTAAGTAAGTTTATTCCTGTTTCTCAACAATCTTTAGACCTAAACCATATGAAAGCAGGCAGAGATTTGCTTTCGGTTTATCTAAAAAACAATCCAAAATCAAAGTTATTTGATGGGTTAGCTTTAGCTCTTGGTGGAAGCAGACAGTTGACCCCTTTTGATAAAAGTCAGCAAATTTTTATAGGAGATATTTCAGCAATCTTATTGAAGAATTTACCATCATGGGCTTCGTATTTAAGAACTCCAAATATAGATATAGCTCTTATGCCAGAGTGGGAAAAAAAAATAAAATCTATGGCAGAAATTACCTCGAAACAAAATATAACTAATCTTTCAGGCGTACCTACCTGGACAATAGTATTAATTAGAGAGGTATTAAAAGTTACTGGAAAAAAAAATATTTTAGAGGTATGGCCTAACCTTGAGCTTTTTATTCATGGAGCAGTATCTTTTATGCCGTATAAGAATTTGTTCAAAGAATTAATTCCCTCTAACCAAATGAATTACTTCGAAACATATAATGCTTCTGAAGGATTTTTTGCATTTCAAGATAATCCTGATTCTAGCGAAATGTTATTATTGACTAATCATGGAATATTTTATGAATTTGAAGACGTTAAATCTAAAGAAGTAAAAGACCTTTCTAATATAGAGTTAAATAAAGATTATGCATTAATTATATCAACATATTCAGGACTTTGGCGCTATAGAATAGGAGACACTGTTAAGTTTATGTCCTTAAATCCTTTTAAAATTTTAATTACTGGCAGAACAAAGCATTTTATTAATGCATTTGGAGAAGAGGTAATTGTTCAAAATACGGATACAGCATTATCAAATGCATGTAAAATATTCTCAGCCTCTTTTTATAATTATTCAGCTGCACCTGTTTTTATAACTGGAAAAAAAAGAGGAGCTCATGAGTGGATTATAGAGTTTATAAAAGAACCAAAAAATAAAACAGAGTTTATAAATGTATTAGATCAGGAACTAAGAAAAATTAACTCGGACTATGATGCAAAAAGGTATAAAGATATTGCAATTAAAAAGCCAGAGGTTCATTTTGTTAAAGAAGGTTTTTTTGACTATTGGTTAAAAAGCAAAAAAAAATTAGGAGGCCAAAACAAAATACCTAGACTTTCAAATGATAGAAAATATTTAGATGATATGCTAGGACAAATTAGCCCTTTTCAATAAAATCAAATGTTGATAATATATTTGGTTTACCATCAATAACTGCTATGTTATGCTCAAAATGAGCAGAAGGTTGTCTGTCCTTCGTTATTATTGTCCAGCCGTCGCTTGCTTGCTCCACATCTTTGCCGCCAAGATTAATCATAGGTTCAATAGCAACTACTAATCCATTTTCAATTTTTGGGCCAGTGTTCTCTGTCCCGAAATTAGGTATATCAGGTTCTTCGTGTAAGTTTTTCCCAAGCCCATGACCCACTAATTCTCTTACAACTCCATATCCATGACTTTCTGTGTATTGTTGTATTTCAGAACTTATATCTCCTATTCTATTTCCTACTTTTAATTTTTCTATACCTCTATATAAAGATTCTTTAGTTACCTCTAAAAGCTTTTTTACTTTTTTCTCTACCTCACCTACTGTAAATGTATATGCATGATCACCATAGTAATTGTTTTTTAAAACCCCACAATCTATAGATATAATGTCTCCATTTTGTAAAGGAGTATTATTAGGAATTCCATGAACTACTTGCTCGTTAATTGATATGCATAATGAGTTAGGAAAACCATACATTCCTAGAAAGCCAGGTTCTCCGCCATGATCTCTTATATAAGTTTCAGCAATTTTGTCAAGATCAAGAGGAATTGCCCCCGGGAAAATATATTTTTTTAATTCGCCAAGAGTTTTAGATACTAAAAGAGCACTTTCTCTAACATGCTCTATTTCCTCTGAGTTCTTATAAATTATCATCTATTTCCCAAGCATCTTTTTTGGGTCTACCCATTTGTCAAAATCTTTTTCTGAAACTAGTTTTAAACTTAATGCAGCTTCTTTAAGAGTNAATCCTTCTTTATGAGCTTTTTTAGCAATCTTAGCAGCGTTATCATAACCGATATGAGTATTTAGGGCCGTAACTAACATTAAGGATTTGTCNAGTTTATCTTGAATTACCGGATTATTTGCTTTTATGCCTACAANACAATTTTTATTAAATGAATTAGCAACATCTCCTAATAGCCTTGCTGAGTTTAAGACATTATGTGCAATCATNGGNTTAAAAACATTAAGCTCGAAATGACCACTCATTCCTCCTATTGAAACAGCAACATCATTTCCCATTACTTGTGAGCAAACCATTGTTGTAGCTTCACACTGAGTTGGATTAACTTTTCCTGGCATAATAGATGAACCCGGCTCATTTGCAGGTAAATTAATTTCTCCTATACCACTTCTTGGGCCTGATGATAACATTCTTATATCATTTGCAATTTTCATTAAAGCTACAGCGCAACCTTTTAGAGAAGCAGAAGCTTTAACCATTGCATCATTTGCTGCTAGAGCTTCAAATTTATTTTTTGCAGTCTTAAAATTGTAGCCTGTAATTTCTGAAATTTTCTCTGCAACAAGTTTTGAATACCCTTTTGGGGTATTAAGGCCAGTTCCGACTGCAGTTCCTCCTAGAGCTAATTCTGAGAGGTGATTTAGAGACTCCTTCATGGTTTTAATAGAATTTTCAAGTTGAGTAAAATACCCACTAAACTCCATTCCAAGAGTTAAAGGTGTGGCATCCATAAAATGAGTTCTTCCGATTTTAACCACATCCTTGAATTCGTTTGATTTGTTTTTTATTTCATTGGCTAGACTTTCAATAGATGGAATCGTATAGCTGTTTATTAAATGATAAGCTGACATATTCATCGCAGTTGGAAATGTATCATTTGATGATTGTGATTTATTTACATCATCGTTTGGGTGTATTTTTTTTGTTTTGTCAGAAAGTTTTCCTCCCATTACTACGTGAGCACGGTTTGCTATAACCTCGTTCACATTCATATTGGATTGAGTTCCACTTCCTGTTTGCCATACAGATAAAGGAAAATGATCCATTAGTTTTCCATCAATTATTTCTCCACACACCCCAACTATAACTTCCATTTTCTTTTTATCTAAAACTCCTAGTTCATGGTTTGTTTCAGCTGCTGCCATTTTGAGAACAGCAAAGCTTTCAATTATTTCCCATGGCATTTTCTCAAACCCAATATCAAAGTTTTGTAATGATCTTTGAGTTTGTGCCCCCCAATATTTATCTGAATCAACTTGTATGTTACCAATTGAATCGGTTTCGGTTCTTTTACTCATATTATTGTAAAATTAAGTATAAATATTTTTTTAACCTTTATCATTAGGTCTTTGTTTGATTTTCCAAAATATTTAGCTTACTTGCAGTTTGGAATTAATCTAAATAAGAAAATTATGAAAAAACTATTTCTGGCTATTTTAATAGTAATTTCCGCATGCTCATCTAATAAAGAATTACAAGAAGTAAACCTATATAGTAAAAGACACTATCCTGTTGATGAGGTGCAGTATAAAAATTTTGAGAAACTTACTGGTATTAAAGTTAATGTTGTAAAAGCTAGCGCAGATGAGTTAATTGAAAGGTTAAAAAACGAAGGAGAAAATTCACCAGCAGATTTATTTATTACAGTTGATGCTGGTAAACTATATAAAGCCAGAGAATTAGGACTATTGCAAAAGTTCTCCTCTAATGTGATTAATGAAAACATAAAGCCAGAGCTTAAAGACCCCGATGGTTATTGGACTCCAATAACTTATAGAGCTAGAATTTTAGTTTATAGCAAGGAAAGAGTTCAAAAATCTGATTTAAGCACTTATGAAGATTTAATTAATCCAAAATGGAAAAACAGGTTATTAGCTAGGTCCTCATCCAATGCATATAATCAAGCCTTAATGTCATCTTTAGTTGCAAATTTAGGNTCTGAAAAAGCTANAGANTGGTCAGAAGGTGTTGTTAAAAATTTTGCAAGGGACCCAAAAGGCAGCGATAGAGATCAAGTTAGAGCTATAGCTGCAGGTCAAGGAGACGTTGCTATAGTGAACTCTTATTATATAGGAATTCTTCTTTCTTCAGATAAAGACCAGGATGTAAGTGCAGGTAATTCCGTGGAAGTTTTTTTCCCAAATCAAGGGGAAAACGAGAGAGGCAGTCATATTAATGTTTCTGCTATTGGGCTAACAAAAAACGCGCCTAATAAATCAAACGCAATTAAACTTATAGAATATTTAANAAGTGTTGATGCTCAAAAAGTTTATGTTAATAATAGCTATGAATATCCTGTAAACACTAAAGTTGAACCTTCNGAAATTGTAAAAAATTGGGGGGAATTTAAAGTAGATATGCTTAACTTAAATAAACTTGGTGAGTTTAGAGAAGAGGCTATTAAAATATTTGATTCAACAGGTTGGAAGTAAAGAAAAACAAATATCTTCTAGAGAATAAAAGATGGNTTTTTTCAAGTTTTATATTCTCTATTTTAATTTTATTNCCGGTATTAGTTTTATTANTAAANTTTTTTAGCGGTGATCAGACTACNTTAAATTATTTATTCAATACTGTTTTATTTGATTATAGTTTAAATACTTTTTATCTAATNTTATTAACNTCCATTACTGNCTTAGTTATNGGGATATTTCCNGCATGGGTNATTAGTAATTATAATTTCTANGGNAGNAAATTTTTTGATATAGCNCTNTATCTTCCTTTGGCCATACCTGCTTATATTATGGCATNTACCTATATAGATATTTTAAATTATACAGGACCTTTTCAAACATTTTTACGCAACTACTCTTTTCTGCCATCAGATTTTTTTAATGTTGATTATTTGCAAATTGAAACACTTGGTATCTTATTGGGTTTGTCTTTATACCCTTATGTTTACACTGCGTCAAGGATTTCTTTTAGTCTTATTGGATCAAATTATATTAATGTTTCAAAAAATTTAGGCTTATCTACGCTCCAAACATTTTATAAGGTAATATTACCATTGTCAAGACCTGCAATAATATCGGGATTGTTTTTAGTTATAATGGAGGTCTTAAATGAATATGGGGCAGTAAAGTATTTTGGCGTAAACACCTTTACCTCTGGTATCTTTAGATCGTGGTTTTCTCTTGGAGATATAAACGGAGCAATTCAATTAGCTTGCATTCTTCTAATATTTGTTCTTTTATTATTCTATTTAGAAAAAAAATCATTGAAAAATTCACAGTTTTATTATTCTAAAAATTCAGATGTTTTTAGCAGAAAACTAAAAAAAACATCCAAACCATTACTTGCTTATTTTATGTGTATTATACCTTTTCTGTTTGGATTTATTTTGCCTGTATTGTTTATAATAAATAATACTTTCCATACTTTTAGTGAAACTAACTTCCCAAAATTATTTGACTTAATAGGCAACTCAATATTTGTTTCGACTTTTTCAGCAATATTTATTATTGCTATTGCTTTATTCTTACTTTTTGTAAATAGAATTTCTAAGATCAAATCTCTATCTTTTATTAATAACTTAGTTTCTCTTGGTTATGCTCTTCCTGGAGCAGTAATTGGTTTGGGGTTAATTTTGCTATTTAGTTCTAATTCTCTTGTAGGATCTTTTTTAATTCTTTTTTATGCTTACATAATTAGGTTTCTTGCTGTTGGAAAATCACCTATAAAATCTAGTATTGAAAAGCAACCTGAAAGTTTTGATGATACTGGTAAAAATCTAGGCCTTGGTCCTTTTAAACTACTAAAACAGATTCACTTGCCTGTAAATAAATATGCTTTAATCAGTGCTTTTATTTTGGTTTTTATTGATGTGTTGAAAGAGCTTCCAATTACATTAATTTTAAGTCCATTTAATTTTGAAACCTTAGCTACTCAAACATATTTATTCGCAGTTGAAGAAATGCTCCCTTTGTCTAGTATTTATTCTCTTATAATTATAGTATTGTCCAGCGTGATGTTATTAATTTTGAAAAAATTTATCGATAAACAATTAAATGTATCTTGAAGTAAAAAATTTAGCAAAATTTTATAATAGTAGTTACCCTATTATTAAAGATCTCACCTTTTCGGTTAAGAAGGGAGAGTTAATATCTTTTTTGGGCGAAAGTGGTTCAGGAAAAACCACTTTTTTAAAGTGTCTTGCTGGACTTGAAGGGATAAATGCTGGATCGATTTCATTAAATTCAAATTTTTTAAACAACGAAAAAACATTTGTGAGGCCACAAAAAAGAAAAATTGGTTTTGTCTTTCAGGACTATCCTTTATTTCCTCATTTGAATCTATTTGATAATATTGTTTTTAATCTTGAAAAAAAATATCATTCAAAAATTGAGTATATATTAAAACTAACAGGATTACAATTTTTAGTTGAAAGGTTTCCTCATGAAATATCAGGTGGGGAGCAGCAAAGAGCTTGTATAGCTCGTGCATTAATTCGTGAGCCTGAGTTATTATTGCTCGATGAGCCTTTTAGCAACTTAGACTCTACAATTAAAGAGTCAATGAAAGAAGAGATTTTTAAAATTGTAAAAGAAACAAATACCACAACAATTTTAGTAACACATGATATTAATGATGCCTTAAATATATCTGATAGAATTCTAATTTTTAAGGCAGGTATCCTACAGCAGTATGATGATCCAGTAAAAATGTATTGCGAACCTGCTAATTGTTATTGTGCTGAGGTACTTGGGGAAATGAACAAGCTTTTTCACAAAAATGAAACGTATTATATAAGACCAGAAAAAGTCAATATCTCTGACAAAAGATCAAAATATAGGGTCAAGGTAGAAAAGTGTTTTTTTCAAGGGAAAGAGTACAAAGTCAAGGGAAGGATTAATAATGAGATATGGCACTTTTTTTCTAAAAGTCCAATTAAAGAGGACTCTAATGTATATGTTAATTTCCCCGAAAAGGATTTAATTTATTTTGATCCAGTCTGTAAAAACTTTTTTAAAGATCCAGTTTAATTCCAAGTTTTATGACTCTAGGTTGCCCTGGTCTAAGTCCTGCGGGTCTGCTTGCTACCGCATAAACCTTGTTTAATAAATTGCTTACTGAGAGTTTAAGTATAACATTTTCATTAAAATTATAATTTAATGCAGTGTTTAAAACTCCAAAACTTTCAATAATGTCATTTGAGTTTTTCATTTCTAATCCTGGACTTGTTCTGAAGTTACTTTTATATGAATAATCCAGATTAACCATAAATGAATTGCTTTTAAATTCAGCTCCTATTCCAATCAGGTGTTTTGAAATATATGGTAAATAATAACCGGTTCTTATATCTCCACCCCATGGATCGAAAGCACTCTCAAAGTCATCACTGAATTTTGCATCTGTAAAGGTGTAGTTAAAGTAGATTGGTAATTTAAATTTGGAAGAGAGGTTAATTGTATTTATGCTTGTTGAAAACTCAATTCCTTTCACCAATGCTTCTCCAGCATTAAAAAGTTCGTTGGTTCCGGTCCCGCCTGTTGCGGCTAAGTCTGCTCCTAACAAATTAGAGTAATCACTTAAATATGCTATAATTTCTGTTTGAGTGGTTTTTGTATATTTTCTATATCCAAGTTCATAGTTTATACTTTCTTCAGGCTTTGTTTCAGGTTTATCTCCAGGAGGAGAAAAACCTTTATGAATCCCTAAAAATGCTTTTGAAGAATTATTAATACCATACATAAAACCTAAACCTGGAATAATTACACTTATGCTGTTTTTTCTTGTGTTCAGATCCAACCCTAACCTTTCTATATCAGATTTTCCATAGTCTTCCCTTTTTCCAACTATGTTTTCATTTCTCAGGCCAAATGTTAATGAGTATTTTTGTCCCCTAATCTTGTAGTTGATATAGTTTGCGACCGCATTGGAGTGCTGAATTCTATTGCTATTTGTGCCTTCAATTCCCTTTGAGGTTAATCTCATTATTTTATTTTCTATTTTATACTTGTCTTCCCATTGGAATCTGTCCATTTCATCATAATGTAATCTTGAACTTATGCTTATGTCGTGTGATATATTATTTTTATAGAATGTTTTATTTAAAACCACTTGAGCTCCTCTAGATATATATTTTCTATTATTTGCTCTCATAATTAAAGCGTCATCTAAACTATTTATGGTTCCATTAACTATACTCATTGCTTTTTCATTGCCTTCTTTAAAAATTGACGATATTCCAAGTTTGTT